>DATCEO010000001.1:0-22325 GCA_036510065.1 Streptosporangiaceae bacterium
CCGTTATCTGGATGGAATCGGGGATTGACCTGCACGACCGCCCGGCTGACCGTCAGCATCCGGGTCGCGAAGTCCAGATCACGCACCCGCAGCTCGGTCAGCTCACCCCAGCGCAGGCCGCTCTCCACCGCCGTCTCTGCCAGCAGCTTGGACTGCGCACCCGGCAGGCACTCGCACACGGCAGCGAACTGCTCCGGCGTGATGATCGTGCGCGTCTGAGCCGGGACCGGAGGGGTCCTGACGCCCTTGCTCGGGTGCAGGAACGTCACCTGGTCGTTGAGCGCCGTGGTGAAGACCGCGCTCAGCACGATGAAGCAGGACCGGATCGTCGGCGGCTTAACTCCCCCGGCCTTCAGGCCGGCGACCCACTCCCGCACATGCTCGGGCAGGATGTCGATCATCCGCATCGGCCCGAACTCCGTCAGGATGCGCCGGCGCAGGATGTAGGTGTACGACTGGCGGGTGGTCGCCTCGATCTCGTGGTTGGGCAGCCAGGTCTGCTCGACATAGTCCCGGAACGTCTGCCGGCCCCGGCCAGGCTCCCCCAGCTGCCCCTGCGCGACCCTCGCCTCCGCCCGCTGCCACGCGCGGTCGGCCTGCCGCTCCGTGGTGAAGGTCCCAGCCGACCGCTGGCGGCCCTTCAGGTCACGGTAGAGCGCCGTATAACGGACGCTCCCATTAGACCCGGTACGCTCCCGCGTCGATCCCACGGCAACCTCCTGCCAAGATCCTTTGTCAGCCGTTTGTCAACAAGCCCGCCCGATATCCTCCGGCACACGCCGGTGGCGAGCAACCTCGATTGACACCTCTACCTGGCCTTATATCGCCGAGCGTACCTCTGGCCAGGGAGTAATTCGAACATAGTTACGGGTTGACACCGAAGAGGTCACTGGTTCAATCCCAGTATCGCCCACCAGTTTGCGCCGGCAGAGGCCGGTTCCCGTGATCGGGAGCCGGCCTCAAGATCGTTGCATCAGTTGCCATCAAGACACGCCGGTGTTTTGCGGCAGGAATTGAACAAGCGGCACGGAATGGCGAAGGCCTACCGCGTCCGCCGGCAGACCGGCGGGCCCCCGGACACGGACAGGCCGCCGCTCGCGCCCGCGGCCCGGCACGCCTGCGCCGTCGAGATCCGGCAGCAGGTCAGCGAGCTCGCCGGAGTTTGGCTGACACCGCCAGCGGCCAGCAGGCGCTATTCGCATCACCAGGCACCACCCGCCGCACCCGGCCCGCCGAGGCCGCCCGGATCCTGCACCGCCTGATCACCGAGCTCACGATGCTCGCCACCGCTACGACCGTCACGAAACGCCGCGCGCCAGATGGAGCGCCCCAGACCCCGCCCCTGTCCGAGGAGGCAGGCCTAAGCGCGGGCTAACGACGGGTGAACGTGACGTGGGTGACGCCGCCCGGGGAGCTCACAGACTCGACGGCGAAGCCCTCCTCCAGGCCCTCCAGGCCGTCCCACAGGGACTCGCCGCGGCCCAGGAGGATCGGCACGAGCGCGACATGCATGTGGTCGATCAGGCCGGCGGCGAGGAACTGGCGGACGGTGGCCGGGCCGCCGCCGATGCGGACGTCAAGGCCACCCGCGGCCTCCTTGGCCGCCGCGAGCGCCTGCGCCGGGCTGGCGTCGATGAAGTGGAAGGTGGTGCCGCCCTTCATCTCGATCGAGGGCCTGACGTGATGGGTGAGCACGAAAACAGGGGTATGGAACGGCGGCTCCTCGCCCCACCAGCCCTTCCACTCCTCATCAGTCCACGGTCCGCGTTGCGGGCCGAACTTGTTGCGCCCCATGATCTCCACGCCGATGCCCGGCCCCCAGCTGCTCGCGAAGGCGTCGTCGATGCCGGTGCTCCCGCCTTGCTGGCCCTGCATGACGTGAAATGAACGGGTGCCGGTGAACCAGCCCACCAGCCGGTGGCCGGCATGCCCGAAGGGTGCCTCCAGGCTCTGGTCAGCACCGGCGCCGAAGCCATCGAGCGAGACGGACAGGTTGTGAACACGAACAAGTGACATGACGGGCAGACCCCTCTGGTCGAAGCTGACTTCATCGGTCCTCATGGGGTGGTCGTAACCAGGATCGCTTCCTCGACATCTGAGCACCCTTGGCACCTGAGCACCGGCGAACGGCTGGCTAGCCCGGCTGTTGGCGGCCGTCCGGAACTGCCCGCTGGCGGCCACGAAGAAGACCCCAGGCCCATCACAGAACGTGACTGTATTCGCTAGTCGACGCACCGCCACATTGCCCCGAACGCCGAGTACGCGCTGCTGGCTGAGGAGGAATTCGCCGTGTCCGAGCGGTACCGAACTATCAGCTATGCGTTGTTGAGGAGCAGGTCTTCTTGTCTCCGGTGCTCGACTGGAGCGACGTCGCACCTCGACGTCTCGATCTACACGAGTTCGTAGGTGAGGTGCACGGCGTTCCGCGACGCGCGAACCTCGCGTTGCCGGTACATCTGGCGCGTCCCTGATTTGAACAGCGGCGTGCCGCCACCAAGTGCCATCGGGGCGAGGTGCAGCCGCAGCTCCTCGACGAGGCCCTGTTCGAGCGCCTGGCCGATAATGTCGCCGCCGCCCATGATCACGACGTCGCCATCGGTCGCGGCGGACCGCGCCTGGCCGATCGCGGTGACCAGATCGCTGACGAAGGTGAAGCGCATCCCCAGGTCGCGCTCCAGCCGGACGTCTTGCCGCGGCGAGTGAGTGACCACGAAGAACGGCGGCGTCCCCGCCTGATCGGCACCGTACCCCATGTCCTTGCTCCAGCCATCAGGCCCGTTGACGAGGTCGAACAACCGCCGCCCCATTACCACGGCACCGCTCTGCGCCGTCGCCTGCGCGAGGACCTCGGTGTCGACCGCGTCCTGTTGCCTGACCCAAGTGTGTAGCTCAGGTGCATCGCCGAGCCCGTGTTGTTCATCGGCGCCCTCCCCCGTCACAAACCCGTCGAGCGACATAGTGATGTCGGCGATCACCTTCGGCATTGCATCCTCCCCTTGGAAACGGTGGCCATGTAGACCGTCGTACGGCGCCAGACTCATCGCGGCCGGCCAAACCTCCAGAGGCTCGGGCACCCGCTCAGATTCCCCGTTCAGCACGTTAGCGGCGACCCCCTCGACGACCAGGGTTGCCGCGCAGAACGGCGGCTACGTGCGCCTCCATCAGGGACCGCTGTCACACCAAGTAATCGAGCCGGCCGCCCGCGAGCCCGATCAGCTCGGGCAGGATGCCGCTCCCGGCGACGTCGAGCGCCGCGTCCACGCCGCCGGGCGCGAGCGCGCGAACCCGCCCGGCGAGGCCCTCGCCGTAGGCGACAGGCTCGGCGCCCAGCGAGCGCAGGTAGTCATGGTTGGCCGGACTGGCCGTGCCGATCACCCGCGCGCCGCGCACCACGGCCAGCTGGACCGCGGCGCTGCCGATGCTTCCGGAGGCGCCGTTGATGAGCAGCGTGCTGCCGGTCCCGACGCCGAGCTGGTCAAGTGCGCGGGTGGCCGTCTCGATGGCGGCCGGCAGCGCGGCAGCGCCGGGGAAGCCGAGCGACGGCGGGACCGGCGCATAGTAAGACAGCACGGCCAGCTCAGCCTGGGCCGCGCCCGCCTCGGAGAAGCCGAACACGCGACCGCCGACCGCCACGTCCGCAACGCCCCCGCCGACCTCGTCGACGACACCCGCCGCCTCATAGCCCATGGTCTGCGGGAGCTCCCCGTCCATCAGGCCCTGGCGCTTCTTCCAGTCGCTCGGGTTGACCCCGGCCGCCCGCACCGCAATCCGGACCTGGCCCGGACCCGGATGCGGAGCGGGCAGATCCACGATCTCCAGCACCTCCGGGCCCCCGAACCGGCTGAAACGCACTGCCTTCATCACTCGCTCCGATCCCGGCCCCCAGGGTGCCGCGCCCGGCGCGCGCCCAACAGTCTGCCAGCCCTCACCTGCCGAGCCCGCGCCCCCGGGCTGACCGGCCACCCCGTGGCCGTTCGGGGGGATTGGGGAAGCTTGACGGGCACCTGAGTCCGGTGCTGTCTCGTCAGTCGGTGAGACGGCTGTGAGAGGTCCGGCACTCTGTGCTGGACTCCGGGCTGAGAGGCTCAAGCTAGGTCGGTCGACGGCCCCTAGACCATCGCCGTCGCTGGGACCTGGCGTGCCGGGTCGTGAGAACGCTGGCGTTGTCATCGGCTGTTTGACGTTTCGGCGGTCTCGCGGACCTAGGACAGTGACGCCACCTTGCGTCGCTCGATGCCCGTCGCTCGCGTTACTTGCCCTATAGGGCCCTATCGCAGGAACGTGGTCAGCTTCTGACCAACGACACGGAAACCAGCACCGGCGGCTATCCGGACAAGCCGTCGTAGGCGGCCATCACGATGCCGAGTGCCCGCCCGTCGCCCGTCCCGCCCTGGTCGAGCATCTGGTTCATCACGTACGACACGGTCATCCTGGCGTCCAGGTCGACGACAACCATCGAGCCGCCCCAGCCGCCCCAGAAGCAGGTCCGCGGGTTGGGCAGCCAGCCGCTGTGCAGGCCGTAACCGTTGCCGTAGCGCATTGGCACGCCGAGGATGCCGTCCGGCCCGCGATACTGCTCCGCCAGGGCGCGCTCGCAGCCCTCCGGGGACAGCAGCCGGACGCCGCGCGCCGTCCCGCCGCATGCCAGTACCGACTGCACGGCGCCGACCGAGCGGGCGTTGCCGTGCCCGCCGGCGGCCGGGATCTCGGCCCGCCGCCAGGCCACGGTGTTGGCGTCCGCGGGGTCAATCGGCGGGTTGCCACGTCCACGCGGGGCGGCCTCGGCCTCGCCCTGCCCGCCGCCGGGCTCTTGGTCTGCGGCCGGCGGCGGGATGACGGGGATCACGCGGCCGTCGTGCTCGGCGGGCAGCCCGATGTGGAAATCGGCACCCAGCGGCCCGGCCACCTCGCGCGCGAAGAACGTGCCCAGGCTGACGCCGGTGACCCGGCGGACCACCTCGCCGACCAGGTAGCCCTGCGTCACCGCGTGATAGCCGGCCTGCGTCCCAGGCTCCCAGCGAGGTGCCTGCGCGGCCAGCCGCGCGGTCGCCTTCGGCCAGTCGTACAGGTCGGCGACCGTCATCGGCTCGTCCCAGGTCGGCAGCCCAGCCGTGTGCGACAGCAGATGCCGGACCTCGACGTCCTGCTTGCCTGCGGCGGCGAACTCGGGCCAGTACCTGGCCACCGGAGCGGTCAGGTCGAGGTCGCCGCGGTCGGCCAGGATCAGCGCGCACAGCGCCGTCATCGTCTTAGTGGTGGACCAGGTGTTGAGGATGGAGTCGCGCTGCCAGGGCGTGGTGCGCGTCGCGTCGGCGTACCCGCCCCACAGGTCGACCACCGGCTCGCCGTCCAGGTACACCGCCACCGAGGCGCCGACGTCATGCGTCTCCAGCGACTCCTCCAGCGTCTCCCGCACTCCGCTGAACCGGTCGGAGTACGTGCCATGAGTCTGGGCCATGGACGGACGGTAACCCGCCGCCGTCCGCCGAGCCACCGGTTAAGCCCTGGGCCCCCAGCCAAGTCCGCCGAAGCTGCCGCCGACCGCGGCCAGCCATCCCTGTCCCCTCCCGCCCCCCGCACGCGCTGGCCCGACGTGCTCGCCGGTCGGCGGGCGAACGCGTCAGTTGATGTCGAACTCGTTGCCCTCGGGGTCCTTCATCCCCACCGCGTAGTGATCGAGGTCGAGACCGTCGGCGCTCAGGGCTCCGGTGACTGTGGCCCCGAGACCCGCCAGCCGCCCGGCCTCGGCGTCGACTCGCTGCATGCGGGTGGCCATCGGGTCCGAACGGCTGCCGCTGACGTGGATGTCGAGGTGGAGGCGGTTCTTGACCACCTTGGCGTCCGGCTCCACGCGGAACCAGATACGGGGGCCGTGGCCGTCACCGCGGGGATCGATGATGCTGTCCGCGCCGATTCCCAGCTCGCTGTCGGGAAGCCCGATGTCGCGCCGCCAGTCGTCCCAGGTAGCGAACCCTTCGGGGGGCGGCTCAAGCACGTATCCCAGGGCATCCGCCCAGAAGCGGGCAAGCAGCTCGGGGTCCTTGCAGTCAATGACGAGCTGGAATCGGGCAGGCACCGTGCTCCCATCGGCTCAGCAGTGGCTCGGGCGTTCGCAACTATGGCACGAGTAAAGGTCGGGTGAACCGGCATACGGCCCGCCGCCGTGGCGGCATAAAAAATCTTTCATGGTTGGTTACGGGCCCTGCTGACGGCTGGCGTGCCGTGCGCCATGCCGGGGTCATGAGGTACTCCGATGGTGGTGGGCTGACTGCGGAGGAGCGGGCCCGGCGGTTCCGGGCCGTCCGGCCCGGGCACCGGCTCCGGCTGACCTGCCGCGTGCACGCCAGCCGCGGTAGCCGCGGCGACCGGCGCAAGGGCTTCACCGAGACCGATTACGCCCGGCCCCCGGGCGCCGCGCACCAGCAGCTCGGCGGCCCGCTGGTAGTCGTCGGGGACAACCGCGCTGGCGAAGACCCGGCTCAGGCGGTTGCAGTACCGGCCGGGCCTCCTCGACGGCTTCCTCGCCGGCACCGGGCTCGACCTCACGTCCTTCCGTAACCCCCACGATTGAAGATCTTCTAGTCCGGCAGCACTGCCAGCCGCAGCCGTCGCAACCGGTCCGGATCGGCTATCACGTCGATGGCGGTGATGCGGCTCGTCGTGCTGACCGTCAGGGCCAGCACGATCTGCAGTCGGCCGGCCCGCGCCAAGACGATGCCGACGGCCCCGTCGACCAGGGCCAGCCGGGAGTGAGCGGCCCGGCCGGAGGACGCGAGCGCACCCCTGGCGACCGTGTCCGCGCCCTGGAGCAGCACCGGCTTACCGGACGGGACGGCGGCATCGGCTGTCAGCCGGACGTCGGAGTCCAGCAGTGCCACCAGGGCCGAGAGGTTGCCGCCCCGGGATGCGGCCAGGAACGCGGCGGCCACCTCCCGCTGACGGGCGAGGTCGGCAGCACCAGCCGGACTAGGCGTGACGCGCACCCGGCGCCGCGCGCGGCTGGCGAGCTGCCGGGTCGCGTCGGGCGATCGGCCGAGGACGGCTGCCACCTCGGTGAACGGCAGAGCGAACATGTCGTGCAGCACGAACGCGAGCCGCTCGGCCGGGGTGAGCGTGTCGAGCACGACCAGCAGGGCACGGCCGACCGAGTCCGCGAGGAGCGCCTCGTCCTCGGGATCACCGGCCAGGACGGCGCCTGCCCCGCCGGGGCCGACTGACGTTCCGGTGCCGGCCGCCGTTTCCGCGGCACCCGGCCAGGATGCGCCGACCGGTTCCTCGTGCCGGAGCCGGCGTGACCGGAGCATGTTGAGCGACACCCGCGCGACGACGGTCGTCAGCCAGCCGCCGAGATTCTCCACCTCGCTGATATCCGCGCCAGACAGCCGCAGCCAGGTGTCCTGGACCGCGTCGTCAGCGTCGGTCATCGAGCTGAGCAGCCGGTAGGCCACCGCCCGAAGATGGTCGCGGTGCTCCTCGAAGGTGGCTGTGAGCCAGTCGCTGTCGCCCATCTGTCACGTTTCCTCATGGCCGGGTGTCACCACACTGACACCCGGCCCCCCGCGGACGTGACAGGTGGGTCCCCGTGGCAGGCACGGAGCGCCGGCAGATCTCTCGGCTGGAGGAGCTATGACGTCACGGATCCTGGTCACTGGCGGCACGGGGACGCTGGGGCGCCAGGTCGCTGCCCGCCTGCGGGAGGCCGACGGCGAGGTGGCGGTGCTCAGCCGGCGCGCTCACGAGACGGCGGCCGGCCTTGAGTACGTGACCGGTGACCTGGCCACGGGCGAGGGGATCGACGTCGCGGTGGCCGAGGCCGAGATCATCGTGCACTGCGCGGGCAGCAGCAAGGGCGACGAAGACAAGACACGGACCCTGGTGCAGGCGGCGTCCCGGGCCGGGACGCCGCACCTGGTGTATATCTCGGTCGTCGGTGCCGACCGGATCCCGGTCATCAGCGGCGCGGACCGCGCCATGTTCGGCTACTTCGCGTCCAAGCTGGCCGCCGAGCGCGTCGTGACCGATTCGGGCCTGCCATGGACGACGCTGCGTGCCACCCAGTTCCATGACCTGGTCCTGATGGTGGCGCGGCAGCTGGCGAAGCTGCCGGTGATACCGGTCCCGGCCGGCGTCCGGTTCCAGCCCGTCGATTCCGGCGAGGTCGCGGACCGGCTGGTGGAACTGGCGCTCGGTGCCCCGGCCGGGCTGGTGCCCGACCTGGCCGGCCCGCGGGTGTACCGCATGGCCGATCTGCTCCGCGGGTACCTGCGCGCCCGGCGCCGGCACCGGCTGATGGTGCCGGTCCGGCTGCCGGGGGAGGCCGCCCGCGCGGTCCGGGCAGGCGCGAACCTGGCTCCCGAGCGGGCGGCAGGTCACCGAACCTGGGAAGACTTCCTGGCCGAGCACATCGCTCAGCACTGAATCAGGCGCTGAGGTGGCGCGCTACCCAGTCGGTGCGCGTCCGGATCGCGGCCTGAGCGATCTGAGCGTGCGGCGCGAAGAGGTCGAAGCCGTGAAAGCCCCCCGGCCAGACATGCAGCTCGGCGACGCCTCCGTCGGCCCAGATCTGCGAGGCGTACGCGACGGCCTCGTCACGGAACACCTCGGCCGAGGCGACGTCGATGAAGGTGGGAGGCAGGCCGGACAGGTCAGTCGCCCGGGCCGGGGCCGCGTAGATGGAGACGTCGTCGGTGCCGCACCGCTCGCCCAGGCAGGCGGCCCAGCCGGTCTGGTTGCTGCCGCGGTCCCACACCCCGATGCCGGCGAACTGGTTGGCCGAGACGGTCTGGTTGCGGTCATCGAGCATCGGATAGATCAGGACCTGCCCCGACAGCCGCGGTCCCTGCCGGTCGCGGGCCAGCAGGGTGGTGCCCGCGGCCAGGCCGCCCCCGGCGCTTCCGCCGCCAATGATCAGGTGGCTGGGATCGATGCCGAGCTCGCCGGCGTGGCCGGCCGTCCAGACCAGCCCGGCGTAGCAGTCCTCCACGAGGTACGGGTCGGGGAACTCGGGGGCGAGCCGGTACTCGACCGAGACGCACACGGCGTCGAACCGCTCCACCCACTCCAGCGGCACCTCGATGCCGGTGAAGCGGTCACCGATGATCATGCCGCCGCCGTGGGTGTGGTAGATCCCGGGCCCGGCCGCGTCATGGTCGTTCCGGGCGAAGATCGACAAGGTGATGTCGGCGCCCTCGTAGCCGGGAATGCGCACCTCACGGTGACTGATGTTCCGGCCTTCGAGCACTTCCTCGATGGGCGCGGTCACGGGCGCGGCCCGCATGGCCGAAATCATCTCGGGCGTAATCGTCGCGGGCATCTGCTCCTGGATGACCGCGAGCGCGGCCTCGAGCTCGGCGTCATAGGGCGGGCGGACGTCGGTGGGCATGAGGCCTCCATGGGCTGCGCATCCCCGCGGTCCGGGGCCGTTCCCTCATGATGCGCGGAGACGGTCAGCTCCGCTACCGTGACGGCCGTCGCCGCCCGAAGATGAAGTAGGACAGCGGCAGCACGCCGGCCGAATTGACGATCAGCACGACCGGGAACCAGATCCACTTGGAGCCCCGGATCTCACTGGCCGGGCGGCGCCTGATGTCCGTGAGCGCCGCGACCTTGAGCGTGCCGTCGGTCACCGCCGCGGCGATGATCAGCCGGCGGGTGCGCTCGCTGAGATCGCTCCAGCGCTTTCCAGCGGCCATGGCATCCTCCGCGCCGTCGCAGGAACCCGATGGTCGGCACTGTACACCGGTCGGCCACCCGGACAGCTGACCCGTGATGGCCTGCCTCAGCCGCGCAGTACCCCGGGAACCACCTCGCCGAAGCGTCAGGCGGTGATCTCGAATAGCACGTACCCGTAGGTCAGCCCGGTGGCGGCCGGGTGCCGGGCCAGCCAGGCGGCGGCGACCTCGGGGGGAAACTCGATGTGCAGGACGGCGCCCAGGTGGGCCCGGCTGGCGAAGCGCAATTCCGACCGGATCTCGTGCCGCCGGGCACCGCGGGCGCGCCACCAGCCGTCGACGGTGGCGGCGACCTGAGCGGGTGGCTTCGATGACGCGGCGGCCAGCAGCCCGGCGAACTGCCCCCAGCGGTAGTCGTTGTCCACGGCGACCAGGTGACCGCCGGGCCGCAGGATGCGCAGCACCTCGGCCAGCCCGGCCTCGGTTCCGGGCGGGAAGAAGTAGGCAAAACGGGCATGCACGACGTCGACGCTGTGGCCGGGGAGCCCGGTGTGCTCCGCCGAGCCGGCCAGCACCTCGGTGTTGCGCAGCCCGGCGACGGCTCGCCGCGCCCGGCCCCGGACGGCCGGATCGGGCTCGAGGCCGATGACCCGGCCGGCCTGCGCCGCGTACCTGGCCAGCCAGAAGCCGGTGCCGCAGCCCAGGTCAACGATGGTCTTCCCGGCCCACGGCGCCAGCCGGCGCAGCGCGTCCAGCACGTGACCGGCCCGGTCGAGGGCCTGGTTCTCGATCTGGTAGACCTCCGGATGACCGCCGATGTTGGGAGCGAACCGCCAGTCCGGGAAGGCCGCCCGCGCCTGCGCCGCGGTCATTCTTCGGCCAGGTCCCGGTTGATCACCCGCGCCGCGGCCTCGATGGCGTCGATCCCGGCCGCGAAGCTCGGGTTGTTCGCGGTCAGCACCACGATCTGGTAGTCGATGTGCGAGCCGGTGAACGTCCCGAGGCTGTTGACGTGCCAGTCGGCGCTGGTGGGATAGGGCAGCCAGCCGTTCTTGACGTGCACGGTCACATTGGCCGGGGCGCCCGCCGGCACGCCCCACCGCTGATCGGGGATGACCTTGGACATCAGCCACAGGACATAGCGGCGCAAGGGGAGGGTCAGCACCTTGCCCGGGCTGGTCAGCAGCCGCAGCAGCGTCAGCTCGTCCTGGGCCGTGAGCTCGGTCAGGCCCCAGGCGTCATTGAGCCGGGTGTGCGACATATGGGCCAGGTTCAGGAACCGCTGCATCCCGGCCATGCCCACCTCGTCCCAGAGCGCGGTGGCGGCGTCGTTGTCCGACCGGGTGATCATCGCCCAGGCCAGGGACCGCTGGTGGCTCGTCAGGCGGCTGAAGCGCCCCACCTTCAGCAGCAGGGCGCTGATGATCGTGACCTTGATCGCGCTGGCGGCGTCGAAGTGGATGCCCTGGTTCAGCTGGCAGCTCAGGCCCAGGGCGGCGTCCTCGACCGCCAGGCCCACCGCCAGGCGCCGCCCGCGCAGGGCGTTGGTGATCCCCCGGGCCGTCCGCGCGGCGAGCCGGGGGTGCGCGGCCGAGGCACAGGCGGCGTGGCCGTCGAACGGCGGCTCCGCGCGCGGGAGCGGCGCGGCCGGCTCGTGCCGCCACGGTGGCGGCAGCTGGCCGGGGCTGAGGGCCGGCGCGGTGGCCTGTGCCCTGGACGGCTGCGTGATCTCCTGCGCTCTGGCGGGCGGGGCCGTCGCCGCGGTCAGCGTCTCGCCCAGCGTCAGGGACGCGACCAGCGCCGCGGTCAGCGCGACGGCCCTGCGGTACTGCCTGCTCATCTGCTCCTCCGGGATCGTGCCGCCGGCCCGATACCGACGCATATGACCCGTTCATCATGGGGGTCGCGGCCACGATGATCAAGCAGGACCGGCACCTTGGTGACTCGCGTCGCTCAGGCCGGCGCGCCGCCGCGCCCGGCGCCCCCGCGGAACCGGGATACGCCCTCGACCACTCCCGGGTCCGCCAGCGTGCCCTGGCCGTAGCGGAACTCGCTGGCCATCGCCTCGCCCGGCGGCAGGGACAGCCCGTCGAGCACGGATGCCCGGTCGCTGCGCAGGCAGGCCTGCGGCAGCCCGGCGATCTCGCGGGCCAGCTGCTCGGCCACCTTGCGCACGGTGCCCGGCGGGGTCAGCCGGCTGACCAGGCCCATCTGGTAAGCCTCACCAGCCGGCACGGCGCGGCCGGTGAGGATCAGGTCGAGGGCCCGGCCGAGCCCGACGATCTGCGGCAGCCGGACCGTGCCGCCGTCGATCAGCGGCACCCCCCAGCGGCGGCAGAACACGCCCAGCACGGCATCCTCCTCGGCCACCCGCAGGTCGCACCACAGCGCGAGCTCGAGCCCGCCGGCGACCGCGTGCCCGGCGATGGCCGCGATGACCGGCTTGGACAGGCGCATCCGGGTCGGCCCCATCGGGCCGCTTCCGTCCGGCTCGGCGCGGTTGGCCCGCGGGCCGCCGAGCGCCTTGAGATCGGCACCCGCGCAGAAGGTGCCGCCCGCGCCGACCAGCACGGCGACGGCCGCGTCGGGGTCGGCCTCGAAATCGGCGAACGCTTCGGCGAGTAACGCCGCGGTGGGCCCGTCAACCGCGTTGCGCACCTCGGGACGGTCCAGGATGACCGTCGTGACCGGCCCCGCCCGGTCCACCCGCACCGCCATCGCAGTTCTAGCCGACTTGCCAGGTGTCGGTGCCGGCCAGCAGTGCGCCGAGGTCGCCGTCGCCCTGCTGCTCGCGCGCGCTCTCGATCTGCGCCGACATCAGCTCGTCGTAGCTGGGTCGCTGGGCCTGCCGGAACACCCCGATCGGGGTGTGCGCGAAGTCGGTCACGTCCAGCCGGGACAGCGCGAACGCGTAGGACGGGTTCGCCGCGTGCGCGTCGTGGGTGAGCAGCGTGTCGTCGTCGGGGCCGGTGGCCAGCGCGGGCTCCAGCGACCCGTAGCGGCTGAAGCGCAGGCCCCGGGTGCCCTCGGCGCCGAAGCGGATCGGCTCGCCGTGCTGCAGCCGGATCAGGTTCTGGTCCTTGGCGCCGGGCTGGGTGACCGGCGCGAACGCGTCGTCGTTGAAGATCGGGCAGTTCTGGTAGATCTCGACGAACGCGGCGCCCTTGTGGTCGGCCGCCGCCCGCAGCACCCCGGTCAGGTGCTTGCGGTCGGAGTCGATGGTCCGGGCCACGAAGCTGGCCTCAGCGCCGAGCGCCAGCGAGACCGGGTTGAACGGGGTGTCCAGCGAGCCGAACGGCGTCGACTTGGTCACCTTGCCCTGCTCGGAGGTCGGCGAGTACTGGCCCTTGGTCAGCCCGTAGATCCGGTTATTGAACAGCAGGATCTTGACGTTCACGTTGCGGCGCAGCGCATGGATCAGGTGGTTACCGCCGATGGACAGCGCGTCGCCGTCGCCGGTGATCACCCACACCGACAGGTCGGGCCGGGAGGAGGCCAGCCCGGTGGCAATGGCCGGGGCGCGCCCGTGGATCGAGTGCATGCCGTAGCTGTTCACGTAGTACGGCAGCCGGGACGAGCAGCCTATCCCGGAGATGATGACCAGGTTCTCCCGCGGGATCTCCAGCTCGGGCAGGAAAGACTGGAAGGCGGCCAGGATCGCGTAGTCACCGCAGCCCGGGCACCACCGCACCTCCTGGTCGGACTTGAATTCCTTGGTGGTCTGCTTGGCGTCGGCCTTGGGCACCAGCGTGAGCGAGGCGAGCCGGTGCGGCCCGGGCGCGAACTCCGCGTCCGGCCCCTGGTTACGGGCATCAGACATTAGTGATCACATCCTGGATAACCTCGGCCAGTTCGGCGGCGCGGAACGGCAGGCCGCGCACCCGGTTGTAGGAGATCACGTCGACCAGGAACTGGCCGCGCAGCAGCAGCGCGAGCTGGCCGAGGTTGATCTCGGGGACGAGGACCTTGTCGTAGGCGCGGAGCACGTCGCCCAGGTTGGCCGGGAACGGCGACAGGTGCCGCAGGTGGGCCCGGGCTATCGAGCCCCCGGCCAGCCGGACCCGGCGGACCGCGGCGCCGATCGAGCCGAACGTCGAGCCCCAGCCCAGCACCAGCACCCTGGCCTGGCCGTCGGGGTCGTCGACCTCGAGCGGGCCGATATCGGCGGCGATCCCGTCGATCTTCGCCTGGCGGAGCCGGACCATGCGGTCGTGGTTGTCGGGGTCGTAGGAGATCGTGCCCGCGCCGTCGGCCTTCTCGATCCCGCCGATGCGGTGCTCCAGGCCCGGGGTGCCCGGGATGGCCCACGGGCGGGCCAGGGTGTGCGGGTCCCGCTCGAATGGCTTGAACTCCGGAACCGCCGCGCCGTCCTCCGGCGCGGTGCTGGCCAGCACGGTGGCCGGGGTGGCGAAGGAGAACTCATCGCGCAGCCGGGCCAGGCTGTCCACGTCGGGAATCCGCCACGGCTCCGAGCCATTGGCCAGGTAGCCGTCCGAGAGGATGATCACCGGCGTCCGGTACTTGACCGCGATCCGGACGGCCTCGATGGCGATGTCGAAGCAGTCGGCGGGCGTCGCGGGCGCGACGACCGCTACCGGAGACTCTCCGTTACGACCGTAGAGAGCCATCAGCAGGTCAGCCTGCTCGGTCTTGGTCGGCATGCCGGTGGACGGCCCGGCGCGCTGGACGTCGCAGATGATCAGGGGCAGCTCGACGGAGGCGGCCAGGCCCACCGTCTCGGCCTTCAGGCACATGCCGGGGCCGGAGGTCGTGGTCACGCCCAGGCCGCCGCCGAACGCCGCGCCGAGCGCCGCGCCGACGCCGCTGATCTCGTCCTCGGCCTGGAAGGTGCGGACGCCGAACCGCTTGAGCTTCGACAGCTCGTGCAGGATGTCCGAGGCCGGCGTGATCGGGTACGAGCCCAGGAACAGCGGCAGTCCCGACCGGCGGGACGCGGCGACCAGGCCGTAGGAGAGCGCGCTGTTGCCGGTGATGTTCCGGTAGGTGCCCGGGGCAAGGGTGGCAGGCCCGATCTCGTACTGCACCGAGAACGCCTCGGTGGTCTCGCCGTAGTTCCAGCCCGCCTGAAAGGCGGCCTTGTTCCCGGCCATGATCTGCGGCTTGGTCACGAACTTGGATTCCAGGAACCGCATCGTGCCCTCGACCGGCCGGTTGTAGAGCCAGGACAGCAGGCCGAGGGCGAACATGTTCTTCGCCCGCTCGGCATCCTTGCGGGAGATGTCGTAGCTCTCCAGCGCCTTGACCGTCACCGAGGTGATCGGGATGGCGTGCAGCTGGTAGGCGGACAGGGAGCCGTCCTCCAGCGGGTTCGCCTCGTAGCCGACCTTGCTGAGGTTGCGCTTGGTGAACTCGTCGGTGTTGGCGATGATGTCCGCGCCGCGCGGCACGTCGGTCAGGTTGGCCTTGAGGGCCGCCGGGTTCATCGCCACCAGGACGTCGGGCGCGTCGCCCGGCGTGAGGATGTCGTGATCCGCGAAGTGCACCTGAAAGCTCGACACGCCGGGCAGGGTGCCGGCCGGCGCACGGATCTCCGCCGGGAAGTTGGGCAGCGTCGAGAGGTCGTTCCCGAACGTCGCTGTCTCCTGGGTGAACCGGTCACCCGCGAGTTGCATGCCGTCGCCAGAGTCGCCGGCGAACCTGATAATGACGCGATCGAGCTTCTGGACCTGTTTGGTCACAGCTTTTGAGGCCTCCTCCACGCGCCGAGGCCGGTGACTGATGCGGTGACGGCGTGCGTCCTGTGAGCACTACCCCGAGCTGGGGCGCCTAGCTTCGGACTCCGCACATTCTACCGGTCACCCAGCGGCCCGGGCGGCAAGGTCCCGGCACGGCGGTCGTTGACACGTTGTTACTCAGAGTGTCAACCTGACCGCGTTGCGGCGCGTCATACTCGCGTAGTCCTGCAGTGACTGAATGTGCTCCACTGAGGCTCCCGGCCTGGAGCGCAGGACATCGAAGCCGGCTCGCGAGCGGGTCTCGCGCCGGATGAGGAGGCCGCACTTTCATGACTGTTCCCGCGCAGGCTCAGGCGACTGGGCAGGTCGCCGTCGTTCCCACGCCATCGTGTGTCCGGCCCAGGCGAGCGCTCATCGAGCAGGCGCCCGTGACGGTCACGCCGAGCCTGCCCGCCCAGCCGGACCAGGCCGGCACCGCCGCGCGCCGCGCGTCGGTGCGCGAGGTGCTGGAGGGCGCCCTGGCGGGGATCCGGCTGGGCTGCCGGGACCGGCAGTTCCTGACCCGGCTGGTGCACTGGGACAAGCGGAACGCCGCCTCGGTCGCGGCCCTGATCGTGCGCGCCCGGGAGGCCGGGCGGGAGGAGGCTGGGCTGACCCCGCGGCAGCTGGAGGTCGTCATGGCCGCTCTCGGCGACGCCGCGCTGTACCGGTCGTCCGGCGCGGCCGGGATGGGCTGCTGGGACTGCGAGATCGTCCCCGGCGGCCGCTGCGCTTACCACGCCAGGGACAACGACCGGGCGGACGCCTACGCCGAGCTGGCCGCCGACCTGTCCGGTACCGCCACGCAGGCCGAGCTGGCCCAGCCCCGGGACATCGCGGGCTACCGCCTCCGGACCCCGGTGGCCTCCTGAGCCCAGGCGGTGACGCGGGCCCCTGACCCCGGCCCGCGCCGGCGCGGGCCCGTGACCCCGGCCCGCACCGGTCCAGGCCGCCGGCCGGCCGGGGGAGGCGGCCGTCGCTGGCATGCGGCACCCGGTCACGTTCTCCGTTACCCCGCCGAGCTACCCGCCGCCGCCGCCCGCTCTTGACGAGCACGGCGACCAGATCCGGGCCTGGCTCGCCGCACCCGATCCCGGGCCTCCCGCGCCAGGCAGCGGGTATGTTTTTCCCGATCCGGTCTAATTCTGGTCCTGCGGCCGGCTGAGCCCAAGGGAGCCGCCATGGCCACGGTGGCCGCGGTCATCGCCTCGACCCACCATCCCTTCTACTACCGGGCCGCCGCCGCCACCGGCAGCGACCGGCCGCCCTTCGCCGACGAGTGGGTGGCGAAGATCGAGTCGTTCCGGCAGACGCTGACCCGGGCCCGGCCCGATGTGCTGGTCATGGTCGGCAGCGACCACTTTCATCAGCTGTGGCTGGACAACATGCCGCAGTTCCTGATCGGCAAGGCCCCGTTCTACGACGCGAACTTCTACAACGAGGAGCGCGAGTTCGGGCTGCCCCGGCTGCTGCTGCGCGGGGACGAGGACCTGTCGGCCTACCTGCTGCGGACCGGCCTGGATGCGGGCTTCGACCTGGCGTTCAGCAACGAGCTGCGGGTCGACCACAGCATCACGTGCCCCATCATCACCCTGAGACCCGAGGCCGACCTGCCGATCGTGCCGGTCTACACCAACATCTTCGCCCCGCCGATGCCCCAGCCGGCCAGGTTCGTCCAGCTCGGCCAGGCCATCCGGGCGATGATCGAGGCCTGGCCCAGCGACAAGCGGGTGGCGGTCATCGGCACGGGCCACCTGTCGCTGGAGCTCGGCGGCCCGCGCCAGTTCGGCCCGCACGGCCCCGACCCGGAATTCGACCGTAAGGCCGTGGAGTGGATCGCCACGGGTGACCTCAAGTCGGCCCTGGCGGAGGTGAGCCTGGACAGCCTCTGGCAGCCCGGCAACGCCACCCACGGCTTCATGGACTTCCTGCTGATGATGGGGGTGGCCGGGGAGAACGTGCGGGCTGACTACACCGACTCCCTGGACCTGTTCCACACCATGGAGGCCTACTTCACGTGGTACCCGGCGGGGCCGGTCGGGCCGGGCGGGAGGGACGCTTCATGAGCAAGTACCTGATTAACAAGTTCATCTATACCGTCGACCGGGATCCCGAGCTGGTGGAGCAGTATCGGGCTGACCCGGCCGGGACGGTCAGCTGGTGGGAAACCGAGCGAGCCGGGCTGATCCTGAACTGCCCGGAGCCCGAGCGCAGCACCTGGCTGAGCTTCACCGACGCCGAGCGCCAGGCGCTGGTCACGCATGACTATGCCGGACTGCTGGAGTCCGGAGCGCACAACTTCCTGGTCCTCACCCTGTTCATCGCGCTGTTCGAGCGCGACTACGAGGAGCCGCTGGCGTTCCAGCGGGAGTTCGCGGCGCGGCTGAGCCACTGGACGCTGCCGTATCCGGATATCGCGACGTAGGCGCGGTTGGCGGCCGGCGGCGCGTCAGCAGTGCGTGTAGGCGCGGCTTTCGCCTGGGTCGGAGTACTTGCAGGTGGCACGGGTCGTGCCGGCGGAGGTCCTAAGGGTGGCCTTGTCACCGGTGTTGTTCCAGATGTACCAGGAATGCCGCCAGTACCGATTGGCGCCGGAGTCGCGGCCGTGCCCGGTATGGACCCTGACATAGCCGTGCGCCGGGAGCCGGTAGCTGCCGAACGTGTAGACGTGGCGCGCGGCGTCGCGAAGCGTCCATCCCGTCAGGCTGAGCGCGTGCCCGGTGGTGTTGTGCAGCTGGACCCATTCGTGGTTCAGGCTGACGTTGGAACCGGTGTCCCTGCCGGGGGAGTTGTACCAGATCTCGCTGATGACGATCGCGTGCCTGGCGGCACTGGGCGCTGCGGCGACTGGCCTGGCCGGGATGGGCGCCGCGCTAGCTACCGGGGCCAGAGTAAGTAACGTCATGCCCGCCGATGCCGCTATGAGCGCAGAAATGATCCTCATGGTGGTCCCCCCCCACAGATTCCTGGATGGTTAGGCCACCTGCAGGTGTATCAGTTACCGGAACTTGCGGGCCTGCAATGAACGCTCCTATAAGCGAGGAGCGGACAGAGGGAGAACCGCTAGCGGTAGTTGACGAACTGCAGGGCGAAGTCGAACTCCCGGCCCTTGAGAAGGCTGATGACCTCCTGCAGATCGTCCTTCTTCTTGGAAGAGACGCGCAGCTCTTCACCCTGGACCTGGGCCCGGATGCCCTTGGGTCCCTCATCCCGGATGATCTTGGAAAGCTTCTTCGCGTCGTCCTGGGAGATGCCCTCCTTGAGGCTGGCGCTCAGCCGGTACTCCTTGCCCGAGGGCCTCGGCTCGCCCTCGTCGAGCACCTTGAGCGAGACCGAGCGCCTGACCAGCTTGTCCTTGAAGACGTCCAGCACGGCTTTCGCGCGTTCCTCAGCTGTTGGCCTTGATCTCGATTGCCTGATCCCCGGACCAGGCGATCGAGGCGCCCACGCCACGGAAGTCGAAGCGCGTGCCGATCTCCTTGGCCGTCTGGTTCAGGGCGTTGTCGACTTCCTGGTGGTTGATCTTCGAGACGATGTCGAAGGAAGATTCCGCTGCCACGGTTCCAGGTTAGCGCCACGATGACGCGGATGACCGCCGATGGGCGGAGGGGTGGGTGCGGCGGGTGTCCTGGGGGTGGGGCCGGGTGCGCTGGGCGGAGGGTGTGCTGGCGTCCGGTTTGTTGCGAGGGGATCCGCGTGCTGACCCACGGGGCGGCTTCCGCTATCCTTCTCAGTGCCTGTCCTGTACTGGACGGCGCTAGGCAGGTTGCCCGAGTGGCCAAAGGGAGCGGTCTGTAAAACCGTCGGCTCAGCCTACGCAAGTTCGAACCTTGCACCTGCCACTACCAGCGAAAACGGCCCCTGGCCTGCGGTTACCGCGGCCCGCGGGCCGTTTGCTCGTTGTCTCACCTTGTTGCATCATGTGCCGTCGCGGGGCGCCGTGTCGCAGTGGTTACGGACATATAGCGGAGGGAATGGGGCGGAGCCAGCGGTTCACGGCACCGCTGGCTTGGCTGGCTCCGGGGTCAGCGGACGCCTGTCCGTGGTGTCCCGGGGTGCCCGGCGCGGCTGCTGCCGGCGGAGCGGGGGACCAGCGAATGGGCGTGCCGTTCCCGGCTGGTGCCCCTGGGGTCTTCAGGGCAGGGAAGTCGGCTGGGTGAGCTTTCTGGCGCGGCCGACGGTGCAGCGGCCTGGCTAGCCCCCGATCCGCATCCCAGGCTGCGGGGGTGCCGCTCGCCGCACGGCTGTTCCTGGTTGTCCTCCGAGTGACCTGCCATGTACCTGCCGTTGACCCGGATCAGGAAATCGCAGGCGGGCACGGTGGCAGGCAGACCGGGACGCGCGGCAGCCGCGTGCAGTTCCGTAACGGTCGCGGCCCGTCGTGGGGGTTCAGATCGGTGGGGGGATCGACCCCGTATCCCCACATTGCTCTATGTGCTACAGCGCCGAAGTCGATCTATAGCAGACGGACGGGCCGTATGCGCTCTGACGTGCAGAAACGCTGCCTGCCGCCTAGGGCAAACTGCTGGTCCGGAGTGATTCAGTGGCCAAAGCCAGACTGGACGGCCAGCGGAACCGACTCGAACCCCCATGGACTAGTGATCACGCTCAGAGATCGATCACACATGGTCGTTAACCGCGCTAATGCGCGCCGAACGCCGATTCGGGCGCCTGCATTGCGGTGCCAGCAGGCGGCGTCCCAGCGCTCAGAGCATCTGGATCTGCGCGCCATGGTCAGCGGATGCAGTTCCCTCATCGCGGCATGAGGGTGCGTTTCAGCCTTCGTTCCCGACCTTGAACTTGTACGTCGCCGGGTACTGCTGGTTGTCGTATTCCGGGCAATGCCGACAGGCGTTCCGGCAGGGATGGGACCGGGGGCCGAGAAGCCCAATCTCTGCCCGCGGGCGTACAGGTGCCCGGGTCCTCGACTGCCTCACCGGGCAGCACGAGCGTGGGCTGAACCGGTATCAGCTCGTCGCTGCGACATTGTCGGATGGCGGCCGGCGTTGTTCGTAGCACTAGTGACCGGCCGGCCGCGAGGGCGCCGTCACGACCTCAGGAGATGACAGATGCAGCAGCCCGAACCAGTTGCCCGCCGTCTCTATGAGCTCACCGAGCCGATCTCGCTAGTCAACTTCTTCTCCCCGGAGCCCAACGACTCGATGGCGGCGCTCGGCTTCCGCAACTACTGGGACGGCTACTTCGCGGGACGCTCTGCCCCGCTCGGCCGGGTCCCGGCCGAGGTGGTCCACGCGGCCTTCTACAACTTCGCCGACGGTGAGGTGGCCCGCCACGTCCCCAAGGTCTGGGACACGACCACACCCGAGGCGGCGCACGCCGCGCGTGAGCGGGGCTGCGTGGCGGCACTGCGGCGGACCCTCGGCGACCTCGCCGGGACTCCCGGGCTCGAGTGCTGCGGGTCAGGGCTGGTCGCCCACGAGAGCGATTGCGCGCGTCTCGGGAACTCCCAGCATCAGCAGGCTCGTGATCGTCGCTGCTCGGGCGCCGAGGGTCCCGTTCGACAGGTCGCTGTCCGCGATGGCGAACACGACGCCGTAGGCAACCTGGCTCAGAATGCCCGCCGGCAGGTGCTGTGCGAACACGTCGCTGTCCTGGCCCCGTTTCACGAGGTCGGCGAGGAGCTCATCGACTGGCCCGAGCAGGCCGTGGATCGCCTCGCCGTACTCGCCACGGCGCAGCGCCAACAGCACTCGGTACCGGTGCGCCACCGGCCAGACGCGGGCGATGAATTCGACCCACGTCGCGTCCGCTTCTGCGTCGGAGGCGTTGACTTCGGTGAGCACGGCTGTCACCTCGGTGACGGCCCGTTCCGTGAGTGTCCGAACCAGGTCGAGGCGCGAGGGGAAATGGCCATAGACCGTGCGACGGACGACGCCGGCAGCGGAGGCGATGTCGCCCATTCCGGCGTCGGGGTTCTCTCCCAGCACATCGAGGGCGACGTCGAGGATGCGATCGCGTGTCTCGTTCATCGAGCGCACACGGGAGGACTCGGTGGGCACGACACCATTGTTGCACACCAGTGTGCAATGAAATAGACTGCACACCAGTGTGCAGCGGAGAGTTGCGCTGTGCTTCGAAGCTCAGGAGAAGAGAAGGCAATGACCGCACCGACGCCGCCGACCTCGACCCTCGTCCGCCCGTTCACCGTCTCGATCTCGGATTCGGAGATCGACGACGTGAAGCAGCGACTGGCCAGAACTCGATGGCCGGATCCGGAAACGGTGGGCGACTGGTCGCAAGGGGTTCGCGTAGAGAACGCCAGATCTCTGGTCGACTACTGGGAGCGCGGCTATGACTGGCGGCGCTTCGAGTCCGAGCTCAATCGCTTCCCCCAATTCCTGACCGAGATTGATGGGCTGGACATCCACTTCATCCACGTCAGGTCCAAGAATCCCAACGCGATGCCGCTGATACTCACGCACGGATGGCCGGGCTCGATCGTCGAGTTCCTGAAGCTGATCGGCCCGCTGACCGATCCGGTTTCGTTCGGAGGAGACGCCGCCGATTCATTCGACGTCGTCGTCCCGTCGCTCCCCGGGTTCGGGTTCTCCCAGAAGCCCACGGAGACCGGGTGGACTGTATCGCGCATCGCAAGCGCGTGGGCAGAGCTGATGAAGCGTCTCGGCTACACCAGATGGGCCGCGCAAGGCGGCGATTGGGGTGCCGTCGTCACCACCGCCCTCGGGGCCATGCAGCCTGAGGGGCTTCTCGGAATTCATCTGAACACCCAGTACGCCTTTCCCGCACAGATACCCGGCACCTTGTCGCCCGAACAGCGCTACGCCGTGGAGACCCTCGCCCTCTACACCGGCGATCTCGGTGGGGCGAACCACCTTCAGGGCACGAAGCCGGAGACTGTCGGATTCGCCCTGGCGGACTCTCCCGCTGGTCAGGCAGC
>DATCEO010000002.1:0-14107 GCA_036510065.1 Streptosporangiaceae bacterium
TCTGCTCCGCCGCCGGTTCGCCACGTTCCGCACAATTTACCTGCCCACCGCAGGCAGGCTGGCTGAGCACGGATTCGAGCTGCTGCCCACCGCGCGCTCGCCAGCTGAGCCTGAACTCCCCGGCGATTCCGCGGCCTCTCGCAAGAGATCGCGTCAAGTGCTCGGTCTGCTGGACTGGAGGGTCTGACCAGCTGAAAGTAATGATGACAGGCTTATGCGGACGCTGTCCGTGGCTGTCCGGGGTTTCACCCACCCGGACCCATGGTGGTACGGACATATGACGGACAGGCAAGATCACGTAGCGCGCAATCGGCCGTATAACCGCAGCTCAGGCCACATATGTACGAACCAGGGCAATCGGTCTGTAAAACCGTCGGCTCAGCCTACGCAAGTTCGAACCTTGCACCTGCCACTACCTCAGTAAACAGCCCCTGGCCTGCGCGTATGCGGCCGGGGGCTGATCTTGTCCTGTGCCGCCCAGAAATAGGATTCTGGCGCGTGACCTGCGCGATCTCAGATGTCAGGCGGCTCGCACGTACTCGTTGATCAGGCCGCTGAGGACTGGTTTTCGGCGGATCGGACCTGTGTCGAGGTCTGCTGCGGTGATGCGGGGGGCGGGGTCAGTGTCCGGGATTCGCTGGTCGATGCCCTGGTGGGGCCGGGCGGTGTTGTAATGCTTCTGATATTCGGCCAGGACAGCGCGCAGGTGCGCCTGGTTCAGGATCAGGGTGCGGTCGAGGAGTTCGCGGCGCAGAGTGCCGATGAGGCGCTCGCAGATCGCGTTCATCCGCGGGGCCTGCACGGCAGTGCGCAAGATCGTGGTGCCGGCGGCCTGGAAGACGGCGTCGAATGAGGCAATAAAGTTCGAGCCGCGATCACGGATGAGGAACCGGAAATCCCCGAAACGTCCGCCGAGATCCAGGGCCAGATTACGGGCCTGCTGCACCGTCCAGTCGCCCGTCGGGTGGGCGGTGACGCCGCCGATGTGCGCCCGGCGAGTCTCGTGCTCGATGAAGACCAGGACGTACAGCCTGCTCAGCAGGACGGTGTCGACATGGAGGAAGTCGACGGCGAGGATGCCGGCGGCTTGGGCGTGCAGGAACTGCCGCCAGGTCGGACCCTGCCGCCGCGGCGCAGGATCGATGCCTGCGGCGCGGAGGATCTCGTAGATGGTGGACGGCGCGATGGTCAGGCCCATCTTGGTCAGCTCGCCGTGAATACGTCGGTAGCCCCAAAGCGGGTTCTCTTGCGCCAGCCGGACTGTCAACCGGGCGATACTGCGGATCGTCGGTGGCCGGCCGGGCCGCCGCCCCCTGCTCGTGTCGTACTTCCTCGCGGCGAGCCTGCGGTGCCAGGCTAGTAGCGTCGCGGGCGTCACCGGAAAGACCTCCGACCAGCAGTGGCGCGGGATGAACCGCGTGAGCGCGGCGAACCAGGCCCGGTCGGCGGGCTCATACCGCACCCGGCCGGCGTTCCGGCGCAGCACCGCGTTCTCGTGCCGGAGCACCAGCAACTCGGCGTTCTTCGCCGGGTCCCCGCGGCACACCAGCACAGTCAGGCCGAACAACCAGCGCATGATCAGCCAGATGATCTTGATCAGCATCCGGTCAGCCAACCATGACCGCATCACCGGTGCAGGCGAAATGGCAGGTGAACGACGCGATCGAGTTTTCGGGCAGCACAACATGATCGGTGATCATCACGGCCGGACGGCAGGGAGGGCAACTCTGCTGGTCAGAGCCATGGACGGGATTCTCGGCACGCACAGGAGCGCGTCTATCGGCTCGGTAAGCGAGCGACGGATAGCCCAGGCCAGGAGACGGCGTGAGCGTGCGACTCGGTCTCTAGCCCACGCAACGCCCGCCGGGCGCTGCCTTGATCGCGGGCAGCCGGGCCACGACATCGCCGATGGTCGTGCTGCGGTCTCATCGGTAATTTCATTATATGAAATATACTTCAAACTATCGACAACTGTCGCATCTCGGTTTAACCTCGGGCCAGCAGCCGAGGGACACCCGGGAGAGAGGTTGTGAATATCCAGAGTCCTGATGCGCTCGACCTCTACCGCCGGATGAGTGTCATCCGGCGATTCGAGGAACGGTGTCTTGAGCTCAGCCGTGAGGGGTTCATTAAGGGCTCGATACATCTGTGCCTGGGCCAGGAAGCAATTCCGGTCGGGGTATCGGCCGCCCAGGAATCCGGTGATCGTGTCATCGCGACGTACCGGGGCCATGGCTGGGCGATCTCCCGGGGCGTGCCGCTGGAGCCTCTCCTGGGCGAGATCTGCCAGCGAGCGGGCGGCATCAACGGAGGCCGGTGCGGCTCGCCCCTGCTGTCCGCGCCTGACTACGGCTTCCTCGGGGAGAACTCGATCGTCGGGGCCGGGGTGCCCATAGCCGCCGGTGCCGCCATGGCCGCCCGGTACCTGGAGACCGGCCGGGTCGTCACCGTGTCTATCGGGGACGGGGCGATGAATCAGGGCTCGGTGCACGAGGGCCTGGTGCTGGCCGCGGCCGGGAACCTGCCGCTCGTCATCGTGTGCGAGAACAATGGCTGGTCCGAGATGACTCCAGCCAGCGCCTTTCTGCGGGCGGGCAACCTGGTCGACCGCGCGGCCGGGTATCACATCCCGGCGGAGATTGTCGACGGCTGCGACGCCGAGGCGGTTTTCGACGCGGCGACCTGGGCCATGGCCGAGGCCCGGGCGGGCCGCGGGCCGGTCTTTCTCGAATGCAAGACCGTCCGCCTGGGCGGACATTACAACGGCGACATCGAGCACTACCGGCCGCCTGCGGATGCGGAAGAGGCCAGGCATCAGGAGCCGCTAGCCCGCCTGAGCCGCCAGATTGCCAGCCAGCGGGACGGGTCGGCGGCGGTGCTCGAGGCCATCGACGCCGAGGTGCGCCGGGAGATCGATGCGGTCACCGCGGCCGTGCGCGCGATGGATGAGCCGGCGGCCGAGACCGCCGCCGCGCACGTTACGGCAGATCCGCGGGACGGGCTGGAGCCGGCCGCGCCGACTGCGAACTCCGAGGCCGGGCCGGTCGAGCTGACCTACCAGCGGGCCATTAACCGGGCCCTGCGAGACGAGCTGGCCAGCCGCCCGGAAGTGGTGGTGTACGGCGAGGATGTCGGCACGGCGGGCGGGATCTTCGGGGTGTCGCGCGGCCTGCAACGGGACTTCGGGCCGGCCCGGGTGTTCGATGCCCCGATCTCGGAGAGCGCCATCCTCGGGTCGGCCGTGGGCGCGGCGATGGAGGGCATGAAGCCGGTCGTCGAGGTGATGTGGGGCGACTTCCTGCTGGTCGCGCTCGACCAGCTGGTCAACCAGGCGGCCAATGTCCGGTTCGTCAACCGCTCGCGGCTGCACGCCCCGATGGTCGTCCGCTTCCAGCAGGGCGCGACCCCCGGCTCCTGCGCCCAGCACTCGCAGAGCCTGGAGGCCTTCCTGGCCCACGTCCCCGGCCTCAAGGTCGGCGTGCCCGCGACCCCGGCTGACGGATACGCCATGACGAGAGCGGCGGTGGCCGACCCGGATCCCGTGGTGCTGGCCGAGGCCAGGGAGCTGTACCAGGTCACCGGCCCGGTCCACGTCGGCGGGCCGCCGGAGGTCGCGGCGGGCGCGAGGATTCACCGCCAGGGCTCGGACGTCGCCATCCTCACGTGGGGGCCAATGCTGCACCGGGCGCTCAGTGCCGCCGGCATCCTGTCCGGCCTGGGCCACGAGGCGTCGGTGGTCGACTTGCGGTGGCTGCGCCCGCTCGACGACGACACCATCGATGCCGCCGTCCGCCAGTGCCAGGGCCGCGTCATCGTGGCCCACGAGGCCAACCTGACGGGCGGCTTCGGCGCCGAGGTGGCGGCGCGGATCAGCGAGCGGCACTTTGGGACGCTGGCAGCGCCCGTCCGCCGGGTGGGCGCGCCCGACGTGCGGATCCCCGCGGCGCCCGCCCTGCAGAGGGCTGTCCTGCCGTCCGCCGGGTGGCTGGTCGAGGCGGTCCTGACCACGCTCGGCATTTCGTCTTCCGCCGCTGGCCAGAGAACTTAGGAGGTACTCCGGGGATGGAACGATTGTGCTTCGTCATGGACCTCAACCCAGGGCAGGAAGCCAAGTACGACCAGGTCCACCGGGAGATGTTTCCCGAGATGCACGACGCCCTGGTCGACGCCGGGTACACGAACTACACCATTTTCCGGCTCAAGACAACCGTGGTCGGCTATGCCGAGTGCGTTCCTGATGCGGCCACCGTTCTGGATCGGATGGCTCAGCACCCGGTGAGCGCGCGCTGGGCGGAGGCGCTGGCCGGAGTGGCGCGGCACCGCCTGGAGCTGGCCGACCCGGTCTGGCGGTTGTGATGGCCGTCCGCTCGGTCTTCCATGTCGGCTTCGTCGTGCGCGACCTCGACGCCAGCATCGCGTTCTATACCTCCGGGCTCGGGCTTCGGCTGCGCCACCGGCAGACGCAAGACAATGGCTACACGCGATCCCTGGTCGGCTATCCGGACGCCAGCCTGCGCATCGCTCAGTTCCAGCTGCCCGAGGGCGAGCCGCCCGAGTCCGGCCACGTGCTCGAGCTCATCGAGTATCAGTCGCCGGAAGGCGGCCCGGCGGACCTGGAGCGCAACACGACCGGCGCCGGGCACCTGGCCTTCCTGGTCGACGACATCGAGGCCATGACGGCCGCGCTGGCCGCGCTGGGGGCCACGCCCCTCAGCGCGCCCAGCGAGATCACCGAGGGGATCAACCGGGGCGGCAAGGCCGTCTACCTGCACGACCCCGACGGCGTCATGCTCGAGCTGCTCCAGCCCGCGGCCCAGCCGGCCGGGACTGCGCCATGACCGGACCCCAGGCCGCCGGGAGCTACCGGCCACCGGATTTCACCGGCGCGACAGCGGTCGTCACGGGCGGGGGCCAGGGCATCGGCGCGGCCCTGGCCAGGGCGCTGGCCCGCTGCGGTGCCCGGGTGGTGATCAGCGGCCGCCGGGCCGCCAGCTTGGAGGCGGTCGCCGGCGAGATCGCGGCCAGCGGCGCCACCTGCGACTGGGTCGCCGGCAGCGTCACCGACCCGGACCATCTCGCCGCGCTCATGGCCACCGCCGCGGGCCCCGACGGCGTGATCCACGCGCTCGTCAACAACGCAGGCATTCCCGGGCCGACCACTCCGCTGGCCGAGCTGAGCCTCGAGGACTGGAATGAGACGATCGCGGTCAACCTGACCGGGGTATTCCTGGCCTGCCGCGCGGCCATCCCGTATCTGCGGGCCGCGCCCCACGGGAAGATCGTCAACATCGGCTCGGCGACGGGCAAGCGGCCGCTGCCGAACCGCACGCCGTACGCGGCGGCCAAGCTCGGCGTCGTGGGCCTGACCCGCACCCTCGCTCACGAGCTGGGCCCGGACAACATCAGCGTCAACACCATCTCGCCGTTCCTGGTCGACAACGCCCGGCTGGCGACGGTGATCTCCACCATGGCCGCCGCCCGCGGCCGCACCCCGGCGGAACTGCGCGACGAGCTGACGGCCGGGACCGCGTTCGGCCGCCCGGTGACCGAGGACGACGTGGCGCGCCTGACGCTGATGCTCTGCTCTTCCGCCGCGGACGACCTGACCGGCCAGGACCTCAACGTGACCGCCGGCGCCGTCATGTACTAACGGACCCGCACAGGCGGATCCGGCACGCGAGATCAGGAGGCAGCTCGATGGACCCGATAGCGATCGGACTGATCGGATGCGGCGGCATGGGTCGCCGCCACCTGCGTGCCTATGCCGCGGTCGCCGACGTCAGCCCGGGCGAATTCGACGTCGTCGCCGTCTGTGACTCGCGGGCCGGCGCGGCCGACGAGGCCGCCGACCTGGCGGAGCAGCTTCTCGGCACCAGGCCGCGCGTGTTCACCTCGCACGAGGAGCTGATCGGGAGCGGGATCGCCGAGGCCGTCGACGTGGTCACCGACCCGTCGGCCCATCACGTCGTGGCCGGCCCCGCGCTGGCGTCGGGGCTGCACGTGACCTGCGAGAAGCCGCTCGGGATCACGGTCCGCGCCTGCCAGGAGATCATCAGCTCGGTCCGGCCGGGCGTCGTGCTGTCCACAGCGGAGAACTACCGCCGGGACGGGCCCAACCGGCTCGCGCGCCGGGTTCTCGAGGCCGGGCTGCTGGGCCACGTCCACGCCATGCTGGAGACGAGCATCGGCGGCAGCGACCAGGTCCTCATCAGCCCCTGGCGCCACATCCGCGAGTCGGGACCGATGGCCCTCGACATGGGCGTGCACTTCCTGGACATCTTCAACTACTTCCTCGGCGACCTGAAGACCGCCTACGGCTCATCGTTCATCGCCGAGCCGCTCCGGCGGAGCGCGCCGGGCGCTCCCGCGGCGCCCGGGATCGAGTACCTGGAGCCCGGCGTCTTCCGCGCGACCGGGAATGACTCGCTGGTCGGCCTCTACCAGAGCGAAGCGGACGTGCTCGTCCAGCTCACCTACATCCCGTCCGGACCGGGCAGGCACTTCCGGCAGCGCACGATCCACGGCCGGAACGGCTCCATGTCGGTGCCGCCGGACCGCACCGGCGGTCCCGTCACCGTGGAGCTGGGCAGCGCCCGGCTATCCGGTGCAGCGCTCCGCGAGGCCGTTGGGAACTTCGAGCTCGACGGCATCTCGGCGGCCTTCTTCGGCCCGGACGGGACGGAATACGAGCGCCCCTTCGAGTACGTGGACGCGGCCACGATCGGGATCGAGCTGGACGACTTCGCCCAGGCCGTCCGGGCGGGAAAGGCCGCCGAGATCGACGGGCGCGGCGGCCTCGCCGCGGTCGCCGGAGTGTGGGCCGTGGCTGAGTCTCAGCACCTGGGCCGCCCCGTCGCAATCGCAGACGTGGCCTCCGGCGCTCTCCGGGCCGCGCAGGCACAAGTAGACACTCACCTGGGGTTCCAGCCATGACCGATCTCACGCCCTTGTTCGCATCCCCCTTCAAGCAGGTCGCGCTCGTCGTCGAGGACCTGGACGAGTCAGTCAGGACCTGGCACGAGCACCTGGGCATCGGGCCATGGACGGCCTGGCACCTCGGGCCGCACGTCCTCCAGGACATGACGTACCACGGTAAGCCGGTCACGTTTGAGTTCCGCCACGCGCTGGCCTGGCAGGGCGACGTCCAGTTCGAGCTGGTGCAGCCCGTCAGCGGGCCCAGCATCTTCGCTGATCACCTCCGCGAGCACGGGCCGGGCCTGCATCACGTCGGCAAGTACATGGCCGACCACCCGGCTGCTATCGAGGCCGTGCTGGCTGACGGATTCACGCCGATCCAGAGCGCCCATGGCTTCGGCGCCGAGGGCGACGGCGCCTTCGCCTACTTCGAGCCGCCGGGAGCCGCCGGGCTCATCGTCGAACTCATCCAAGCCCCGCGGGTCCGGATCGAGCCCGAGTTCATCTACCCCCCGGCGAGCTAGGAGGTGAGTCCCATGCGCATTGCATCCGTGGAGGCCATTCCCGCGGGCATGGCCTGCTACGTGCGAGTCACCACCGAGGACGGCACGTCCGGCGTCGGCGAGTCGACGTTCTTCGGCTGGCCGACCGCCGTCGCCGAGATCGTCCGGTCGTTCGAGCCATTCCTCAAAGGCAAGGATCCGATCGACGTCGAGCACCACTGGCTCTCGCTATACCGGGCACTCAGCTTCCGGGGCATGGCCATCTCCGGGGCCATCAGCGCCGTTGACCAGGCGCTTTGGGACCTGCGCGGCAAGCGGTTCGAGGTTCCCGTATGGCAGCTGCTCGGCGGGCGAGCCCGGCGGGCGGTCCGGGCCATGCGGGTCGTCGATACCGGGACGGCGGAAGAAGTCGTCGAGGCCGCCCGGAGCGCGGTGGAGGACGACGGGTACACGGCCCTCAAGATCCTCCTGTTCCAGGAGGAGCACCATCGCATGCGCCAGGCCGCGCGGATCGGTGACCTCGTCCAGCGCTTTGCTGCCATCCGCGAGGTCGTGGGCTGGCAGGTCGATCTCGGAGTCGAGCTGCACCGCAACATGTCGGCCGGCAATGCCGTGCTCCTGTGCGGCGAGCTGGTCCGTTTCCGCCCGCTCTTCGTGGAAGACCCGATCCCGCCCGACAGCGTGGCCGCCTTGAGGGCCTTCGCCGCCAAGGTGGGGGTACCGGTAGCGGCAGGCGAGCGCAACACCACAGTCTGGGAGTTCGCCGAGTACCTTGAGCGGCCCGGCGTGGACTTCGTCCGTCCCGACGTCGGCATCGCAGGCGGCATCACCCACGTCCGGAAGATCTGCGCCTTGGCCGAGGCGTTTCACGCCGACGTCCTGCCGCACGCTGTCCCCTCCGGCCCAGTAGCGGTCGCCGCCCACGTCCAGCTCGGGATGTGCACTCCGAACTGGGAACTCCAGGAGCACCGTCCGCAGTCCGCCAGCTGGACCGACCTGGTTGACCAGGTCATCCCGGTGCGGGACGGCTACCTCATCCCGCCTGACCGGCCCGGGCTGGGCATCAGCCTCGACGAGGCCGGGCTGGCGAAGCATCCGCCGCGCTCCGCCGACGTCTCGCACGCCGCGCTGCGCGAGGACGACTCGGTGGCCATCAGATGAGCGGGAACCGGCCGCTGGTCGGGCTGGCGTGCAGCGAGCCAGTCTTCCGGTCCTATATCGACCCGGCCGACGTCAGGCGGCTGGAAGCGCGAGCCGATTTCGTGTACCAGCCCTTCTCCACGGGCGGCAACGGCCTCGGCCCGGCCTCCCGGGATCCAGCGGCCGAGGCCGAGCTGGCCCGCTTCGCCTCGAAGCTGGACATCATGGTGGTCTGCCACGGATCGCCGTTCGTGAGCGACGAGGTCCTCGATGGCGCTTGTCGGCTCAGCCTGCTCGGCGAGCTCGAGGGCGACCGGTTCGCCCACCACTTCAGCCTGGACGCGGCGGCCGCCAGGGGAGTGCGCGTCATTGACACCACGCACGGGTCGTCATGGCCGACCGCCGAGTGGGCGCTGGCGCTCGCCCTGGTTGGCCTGCGCAACGCCGGGGCGCTGTTCCGGCGGATGATCGCTCACCAGCCGGCCTTCCCGGACGGCGTCCGGCCGAGATCGGGTCCGGGCTACGACGGGGCCGAGCTCAGCGGCAAGCGGGTCGGCATGATCGGCTTCGGCCACATCGCCCGGCGGCTGGTCGAGCTGCTCCGCCCCTTCCACGTCGATATCCTGGCCTTCGATCCCTTCGTGCCCAGGGAGCTAGCCGGCGCCTACGGCGTGACTTTCGGCCCGCTGCCTGTCGTCATGGGCCGCGATGTGGTGTTCTCCCTCGTGCCGCTGACGCCTGGCACGGCCGGGATGATCGGAGCGGCGGAACTCGCCCGGCTCCGGCCCGGCAGCGTCTTCGTCAACGTAACGCGGGGCGGCGTGGTCGACAGCGTTGCACTCCTGGACCGGCTGCGTGGCGGTGACGTCATCGCCTGCCTGGACGTATTCGACCCAGAACCGGTGCCCACCGATTCGCCCATCATCGACCTCCCCAACGTCTTCCTGTCACCGCACGTGGCCGGCGTCACGGAAGAGAGCCGGCGGCGGTTCTTCTACCTGATGGTGACTGAAATCATCCGGCACCTCGATGGCCTCGAGCCACTCGGCGAGCTGACACCGAACATCGTCTCGCTGCGCCATACGGGAAATATCAAAGCGTCGACATAAACGTCGTTTCAAAATGGTTCTATTATAGATAGCGAGGTCGCTTATTTAGATATAACTCCTACGGTCGGCGTCAGGCCGGCAACAAATGTAATGGCGCCAAGAGCCGGACAGAAAGCTACTGCGTACAGCTCCACGCGCCGCGCCCGGCTGGGGCACGGCAGGCAGACAAGGGAAACGATAATGACGTCGAAAAACAAGTCCCGCGAACCAGCACCACCACAAAACAGCAGACCCGGTCATGGGCGGCGCAAGGCCGTAGCGGCCGGAGCGATCATCGCAGTCCTCAGCCTGGCCGCGGCCGCCTGCGGCAGCAGCTCAGGCTCAGGCTCGAGCACGCCCGCCGCCGGGTCATCCAGCGGCTCGGGCAAACTCTCCGGCAACCTGTCGATCTCGGCCCAGGTCTTCGGGGCGCCCATCCTCGCCCCCGTACTCAAGGCCTTCGAGGCCGCGAATCCCGGCGTTCATGTAGAGGAGTCCGTCGCGAGTTCAGCCGCCGGGACCGCCTACCAGACGAGCCTGCTGACCCAGAAGCTGGCCAACAACCTGCCCGATATCGTCAACCCGCAGGATGTGCTGTCGCCGACACTGAGCACGGACGGGATCACCCAGAGCCTCAGCAAGTACCTCGCCAAGGGCGAGCCTTACCCGCAGAGCTACTGGCTCCAGAACATCCTCGCCTCCTACATCCCGACGATCGGCCCGGGCAAGGGGCAGGTGTACGCGCTTCCCAACGAGGCCGACGCCGTGGTCGTCTTCTACAACAAGAACGAGTTCAAGAAGGCCGGTGTCCCCTATCCGACCGACAAGTGGACCTGGTCTCAGATGATTGCCGACGCGGCCAAGCTCAAGGTCGTCAAAGGCGGCACGCAAACGCAGTGGGGCCTGTGCGACACCCCAGACTGGCAGGCCCTCTATAACCCGCTCATGAAGGCTTTCGGGGTAACCTCCCTGTCCGAGACCCAGGCGGACCTCGCCTCACCAGGATCCCTCAAGGCGTGGCAGATGCTGGTCGCTCCCACCCAGAACGGCGACGCGGTGCCCTACGCGACGTACCTCTCGGCCTCAGCCCAATGCGGCACACTGTTCGACTCTGGACAGGCCGCGATGTTCTTCGGCGTGCGAGGTAACCTGCCGACCGTCAGGCCGGCGACCGCCGGCAAGTTCGACTGGGATGTCGTGCCGATGCCGTTCGTCCAGGGGGTCCACGGCGCCACCAGGCCGACCGGCGCGGGGAGCATTTCCTGGGCCATGTCCAGCCAGGCCAAAGACACCACCAACACCATCGCCTTCTTCAAGTTCCTGTTCTCGGCCGAGGGCCAGGACATCGCGGAGAAGGGCTACGGCGTCGTCCCCGCCATCCCCTCGCTGCTCACGGCGGATTCTGTCTGGCAGAAGCTTCCCGGCCCGCCGGACAACGTGGGAGCCTTCACGACCGCCGCGCAGACCGGCACGATCGCGCCGCAGACACCCAACACCGTCTACAACCTCACCCAGACCGACATCCCGAAGGCAATCGAGGGCGTCGTGGACAACCATGAGTCCTACGCACAGGCGTTCGGGACCATCAACACGGCGATCAACGCCGCATATCCCAAGAGCTAGGGCGGACGCTGGCGGGTGCCGGGTCCCGGCACCCGCCAGCGCCGGGAGCGAGCCAGGGAAGGAAAGACAATGGCGGTAGCGATCCGCGGGAAAGCCAGAAAAACGAGAGCGCGGGGCGCAGCCGGGGCCGGCGGGACGGACCCGGGGGCGAAGAGCCGTCGAGACCGCTGGGCCAACCGCGACCGGACCGCCGCTGCCGGGCTCCTGGCGCCCAACCTCGTCCTGTTCACGGTGTTCATCATCATCCCCGTGATCCTGGCCCTGGCTCTGAGCTTTACCAGCTGGGATCTGGTGGGCGCGCCCCAGTGGATCGGTCTGGGCAACTACCGGCAGATGCTGGCCGACCCGGCCGTACCGCAGGCCATCGAGACAACGATGATCTTCCTCGTGCTCGGCGTGGTGCCCACGGTCGTGCTCGGACTCCTCCTGGCCCTGCTGGCCAATATCCAGTTCCGGTTCGTCGCCGTCGTGCGCACCCTCTACTTCGTGCCCGCAGTCGTCTCCTTCGCCGCGTCGGCCGTTCTGTGGCAGTGGATCTACCGGCCCGGCCAGGGCATCCTGGACTTCCTGCTCTACAAGGTCGGCATCACCGGCCCGGCGTGGCTCAGCAACACGCATACGGCCCTGCCCGCCCTTGACATCATCTCCATCTGGCTATCTCTCCCCATAGCCATCTTGCTGTACCTGGCCGCTCTGCAGCGGATCCCCCCGCAGATCATCGAGGCGGCGACGCTCGACGGGGCTGGCGCGTTCAGCCGACTCCGGAACATCATCTGGCCAGGGGTCCGCAGCATGACTATCCTCGTCGTGATCGTGACCATTCTCGCTTTCACCAACAGCTCATTCGACCTGGTCAACATTCTGACTCAGGGCGGTCCTATCAACGCCACAACCACGCTGATTTACTACATCTACTACGCGGCGTTCAACAATCTCCAACTTGGGTACGCAGCAGCGCTGTCCGTCCTTCAGCTCATGCTGTTCGCGGCGATTCTCGCTCTGCTGGCCGGGGCAAGGAGGGTCGCACGATGATTGCCATCCCCAGAAGGGTGCGCCGGACGACTCGCATTACGGTGGTCACGATCGTCGGCCTGATCCTGGCCTTTCCGCTCATCTACCTGATCTTTGGCTCCGTGATGACGAGCGCACAGCTGACGTCATTCCCGCCGCAGTTCATTCCCACCAGCCTGCACCTGGGCAATTACTCCCTGGCCTGGGACTACGTGCGCGGGCGATCAGTCATAAACTCCGTGATATTCACGGCCGTGACTGTCACCCTGCAGTGGGCTCTCTGTATTTCCGCCGGATTCGCCCTGGCCAAGCTGCGCTTCCGCGCCTCCAACAAGGTGACCGCGCTGTTCGCACTGTCCTTGTTCATCCCCGCGGTCACTACGCTCGTCCCGACCTTCATCGTGACGGACAAGCTGCAGCTGGTGAACACCTACCCGGGGCTGATCCTGCCGATCGCGGCCCAGACCGGCTTCGGCACCCTGCTATTCCGGCAGTACATCGTCAACCTGCCGGGCGAGCTGATCGACGCGGCGCGCGTCGACGGCAGCACCTGGCTCGGCATCCTCCGGCGGGTGATCATCCCGCTGGCCGCTCCGGCGACCGGCGCCTACGTGGCCATCTCGGTCCTGACGGCATGGAACTTGTACCTGTGGCCGCTGGTGGTCGCGACTAAGCCCAGCGTCGAGGTCATGACGGAAACGCTCGCCCCGCTCGCCTCGTCCCAGTACGGCGGTGGCATTCCCGAGAACGTGGCGTTCGCGGCGACTGCCCTGACCACGCTTCCGATGGTCGTCGCCTTCCTCATTGCCCAGCGCGCGTTCGTGCGTGGACTGTCGGGATCCGGCGTTGAATAGCGGCTGGTCAGCGATCCAGGATGCGCAGCAGGGTGCCGCCCAGAATCCGGCTGAGGTCATCGGCGCGCAGAAAGCCGCAGTGCGTCCGGACCACCTCGAGCGACTGACGGTAGGTGCAGTGCCGGGTCGACGCGGGAAAGTCCGACGCCCAGCACAGCCGGTCCGGGCCGAACGCCTCGAAGATCTGCCGGAACAGCCCGATAGCGTCGGGCCAGGGGTGATTCCAGCCCTGGGACGAGGCGTAGTGAAAGCCGGAGACCTTGACGTAGATATTCGGGCACGACACGGATGCGATCAGCTTCTCCAGGCCTGCCGGATCCCCCGAAGCCGACACCCCGCCGAGGTGATGGCAGAGGATCGGAACGCTCGGGTGGCGCCGTGCCAGGCAGCGGAGGTCGGCCTGCCAGGCCGGGCCCGCGGCCAGGCTGACCAGCAGTCCCCGCTCCTCGGCGGCCGTGAACAACTCCTCGGCCGCATCGCTGGCGAGCCAGCCGTCATTCTCCGGAGCCACGTAATGGGTAAATCCGAGCAGCTCATAGCGATCGTCGAGAGCCCGCAGCCGGTCCGCGCTGCCCGCCCGGTGATAGGTCTCGTGCCAGGTGCAGTCCAGGTCGGCGATCACCTTGATGCGGCCGGGATACCGCGCCCTGGCGAAGGACACGTACTCGACATTGTCCGGATTGTTCTCGATGGCAGCGCACACTACCGCCGCCTGGTCAATGCCGTGAACGTCCATCTCGTAGACCAGCTGCTCGATCGTCCCCCGGCTGGCCTCGTCGGGCACAAGCGGCGGATACGGCCACACCCGCCAGGCGTGGCAGTGACTGTCGAGAATCATGTCGCTCACGGCCCCAGTTTCATCAGGAGCCGGAGCAAGTGTCAATAAATGCAGTAGATTTAAGATAGTGAAATTGACTCACTCGGACACGATCACCTAAGGTCAATATGTGAAGCAGTCTTCAGATAATGAAAA
>DATCEO010000003.1:0-92659 GCA_036510065.1 Streptosporangiaceae bacterium
AGGCCCACCACGACTCCGGGAACCCGTGCACGAGCAGGATCGGCGACCCGCTGTCGCCGGCGGACACGTAGTGCAGCGTCGTGCCGTTCACTTCGGCGGTGTGGTGCTCGACCTCGGCGATGGTCGCTGCGGTGGGCTGCGTGGTCATGATGGGCCTCCGGGGCTCTCGTCTCTGCCGGTTATCGACAACGTGGTTGACAGCCTGCCCGACGGACAATGAGGTTGTCAACACCGACAACGATGTTGTCAATTGTCTTTCCCCCGGGTACAGTGATGCCGTGGAGACGTCGAAAGGAGCCCGCCTGGCCCTGCTCTTGCTGGAGAGTTTCACCGCGATGGTCGAGGAGGTCGTCGCTGAGCTCGCCCGCCAGGGCCACCCTGGCGTCACCGTCACCCACGAGTTCGCTCTCCGGGCCATCGATGAAGGCGCGAACGACGCCTCGGCTCTGGGGCGACGACTCGAGGTCTCCAAGCAGGCTGCGGCGAAGACCATTACCGCCCTCGAGCACCTCGGCTACGTCGAACGTGTGGCCGATCCCAACGACGCCCGGCGCAAGGAGCTGCGCGTGACTGCCCGCGGCTACGAGATGCACGCCATCGGCGGGGCTACCTTCGACAAACTGCGTAAACGGTGGCAAGCCAGCATCGGGAGCCAGCACGTCAGGGCCACCGAGAACGCCCTCCGGGAACTCAACGGCAGAGAACCACGCGGGCCCCGGGGCTCCGCCTCCGCCTCCAGCGCGGGCATCACCACGACCCGGTAGGGGCAGTTCGTCCTCAGGGCGCGACCTGCGCCGACGTCGTGCGTGTGAGGTTCTTCGTTATCTCCGTCGGGGCTCATTGGACGAGACGATCGGCTCCTTCCTCGATCAGGTGAAGGAACATCTCGAGGACACCAAGAAGGAACGCGAGCAGTCGCTCACGCGCGATGAGGCCGTGGCTTCTTTTTTGCCCAAGGTCTCCATGACGGCCATCCACCTCCGAAGGGCCGGCCGGCGCAGTGCTCACCCGGTGACGGGCTCGGACACCGATTCTGCCTCGATGCGCCCCCTTAGGCTGAGGTCCGTGAGCGCCCTGAACACTGCCGACGAACCCGAAGCTACAAGGATCGAGCGGCACGCGAGTTGGGCCGAGCTCTTCTTCGACCTTGTGGCGGTGGCGGGCGTGGCAGCCCTGGCGCATGTGCTCGGGTCCGAACTGGACGCCGCGGCGCTTGGTCTCTACGCGCTGCTGTTCCTCGCTTTCTGGCTGTCGTGGACGACGTTCATGCTGTACAGCAACGTCGCGGCCGGGCAGACCCGTGTGGTACGGCTGCTGATCGGGATGTTTGGCCTCGGGGTGATGGCTGCGTCCGTGCCGGGCGTGGCGCACTCAGTGCTCGGGGACGGCGACAGCGTCCGTCCGCTGACCTCTTTGCGATCGCGTACATCGCCACGCGCATCTACGGGTCTCACTCGTGGCGCCGGGGCGAAGTACTGCTGGACTTCCCGGTGGCGCAGTACACGGTAGGGCTGCTGCCCCGGCCCTCCTATCTGAGCGCCTCGGACTCTTCGTGATCATCGTGCTCGGCGAATCGGTAGTGCAGGTCGTCAACGCCGCGGCTATTGCGCAGTACGGCATCGGCCTACTGGCCACCGCAATCGCGTCGTTCGTGTTGCTGGCCGGCATGTTCGGCTTGTCCGTCGTCTTCGGATACGCCGGCCTGCCGCACCTGCGCGCCTGCCGTATCCCCACCCGCGCCGCCCTTGGCCTGCACTGCCTGGTCACCGGAGTCGTCGCCACAGTGGCCGTGTCGCTCTCATCGGTGGTAGAGCACGGCTCCGATCCGCTGCCCGACCAGGGACGCTGGCTGCTGTGCGGCGCGGTTGCGGCCTACTTCACTCTCGGCGTGGTCACCGGCGTCGCCAGCCACAGCTCCGATCTGCAGAGGACGATCTCACGGGTCACCACAGGCATCGTGCTCCCGCTCCTGCTTGGCCTGCTCGCCACCGACGTCGCTGGCCGGACCCTGGTGGTCTACCTGGCCCTGGTCGGACTCGCCCACCTCTGGTTCGAACGGCGATTGGCACCAGCCCGACCCCGCGTCTGATCAGGAGGTCATTCGACTGCAGCCCGAGGTGAGGAAGCCAGGGCGCCGATTGCTGCCGCGCGGTGTCGGAGTTCTGACCAACACCGCGCCTAGCGCGCTCGTAGGCCCCGCAATGACGAGTCCCAGCATGAGGCGAACATTGTCGTAAGGACTGTCGGCGCCGATGCAGAGGCTGCCGAGGCCGAGCATCAGGACGAGGGCGTCCATGTCGGTGGTGATCTCGCCCGCCGTGGTGGCGGCGTCGAGTAGCTGGGCGCAGGCCGGGGACGAGGCGCTCGATGAAGTAGTCGTACAGCGTCTGGAAGGTGTCATCGTTGGACTGCAGGGCCTCGGCCAGGCCGCGCTTGGTGATCAGAAAGTCGACGAAGAGGTTGCGCCAGCTCGCCAGCGCGGCGTGCGGTGTCGCGCTGGTCGCCAGCAGCGCCGGACCAGCCTCTTCACGGGTTTGAGGGGTGGCTCGATCCTGATCTTCTCCCACGTCCCGTCCCCTGACCAGCGGCGATGCCGGTTATACACGGTCTTCCAGTTCCCGAACCGCCCTGCTTGCTGGCGTTGGCGTCGACGCCGCCGAATCTCTCCCCGGAACTGCCCCGCGGCCGGGCCGACTGCTCGTCAGAGGGTCCCTTCCGGCCGCCTTCCTTGGGCTCCCAGTGGTCGCCCACCTTCTCGAACCCGTGCTTGAGCGAGCCGTAAGCGGTCCGGTGCGCGCGCTCGCCCTCGCCGTACTCCTCGACCGCGGAGTCATGGGTCTTGATCCAGGTCTCCTGGGCCTTCTCCGGCGAGCGCCGCAGGGTGGACGGCAGTTCCTCGCGCCCTGGCATGCTGCCACCTCCTGATCTACTCGTCCTGCCTACTCCCGATTGCTTCATCCCTGGCCCCCTTTGCAGGCCCCCGGCCTGCCCGGCAAGCCGGGGTCTAACCTCCGGGAATCGGGAATCTGCGCCCGTCCGGCCCCGATCAGGCCGACTGGGTCTGGCGCTGGAACTCGGAGACGAGCCGCTGGCAGAAGGCAGGCAGGTCATCGGGCTTGCGGCTGGTCACCAGCACGTTGGGCCCGGACGTGCAGACCTGGACCTCGGTGTCCACCCAGGTCCCGGCCGCGTTGCGGATGTCGGTCTTCAGGCTCGGCCAGGAGGTCAGGGTCCGGCCGCGCACCAGGTCCGCCTCCACGACGGTCCAGGGGCCGTGACAGATCACCGCGGCCGGCTTGCCCGCCTGGAATATCGAGCGGACGAATTCCACCGCCGCCGGCACGGTTCGCAGCTGGTCGGGGTTGGCTACGCCGCCGGGCAGGACGAGCGCGTCGTAGGTAGCGGGGTCAGCGTCGCCGATGGCCCGGTCCACCGCGAAGGTGTCCGCCTTGTCCAGGTGGTTGAACGCCTGGACGCTGCCCGGCTCGGGCGCGAGCAGCTCGGGGGCGCCCCCGGCGTCCTTCACCGCCTGCCAGGGCTGGGTCAGCTCGACCTGCTCCACGCCCTCGTTGGCGACCAGGAACGCGACCCTGCGGCCGTTCAGCTCATTCGCCATGGAAACTCACTCCTCCTCTGGTGTCGTGGTCGCGGGACCGCACGGCAGATACGTGTCCGGCAGCCCCGCGATATACCGTGCTGCCCAGCGATGCGCGGTTGATGCCAGTCGATTTGCGGACTCCGCTGCGGCGGCGACGTTTGAGCCCGTCCCGCCAGGGAACCCGCCTGGCATGACCGTGACCGGAGAGTCGGCCCTTGCGAAATCCAGCCTTGCGAAATCCGGGCCGCTGACCGAGGGCGGGGGTGCCCGGCAGCCGGCCGCCCGGTGGCCGGCAGCCCAGCAGGCGCCGCAGCCCGCGGTCGCGTCGTGCTGGCTGTGCGGGGTACGGCTGTCGACCGCGCTGATGGTGGCCGACGGCGGTCCAGCCTGCCAGGATGTTCGCTGGTACTGCCAGGACACCCAGCACTGCACCTGGCGCTGGACCACCAAGAGCGGCCCGGCCGCCGGCCCGCGGCACCCGCGGCACCCGCAGCATCCAGGCGGCTGACGGATCGGGTGACCGCCCGGCCGGCCCCGGCCCTGGAGCTGAATGCGGCCGATGCGGGGCAGTCGGCCGGCCAGGAGGCACCGCAGTGACCGGGCTCGACATACCAGCCGCTTTCGACTAGCTGCGCGCTGAGGCCCGCGGGCGGGGCAAGCTGCTGGAAGCGCTCGCCCGCGAGGTCGTCGACACCGCCGCCCGCCAGCCGTCCTGGAGGATCGGTCAGGCGCCCTGCGGCCGAGGTCGCGCGGATGCCGGGCCCCATCCGGGCGCCGGCAGGTTTGACCAGGGATGAGCCGGGCAGCCGGGGTTGGGCCCCCGAACGACCTGTGGCGGTAATCAGATGATCCTGTCTTCCGACGACCAGAACGCGCTTGACGTCCTCGGTGCCGCCCTGTGCGAGCACGAGCCCCGCCTGGCGGCCAAATTCGGCATCTTCACCCGGCTGACCGAGGGTGAGGGCAGGCCACCAGACGAAGACCTGGTCCGGTCGGTACGGCCGGTCCAGCCGCCGAGATCGGCCCGGCGCGTCGGATCGGCGCGACCCTGGCCGGCGCGACCCTGGTCGGCACGGCCGCGCGGGCGCCCCCGCTGGGCGCAGCTCGGGCAGTCACGCTGGATCATCCTGGCCCCGGTGGCGCTGCTCCTGCTGCTCATCCTGACCCTCACGATGAGCCTGGCCGCCGGCGGCAGGTGCGTCACCGCGACCGATCCCGTTCATGGCCTGGCGGTGACCGGACACCGGGCCGTTCCCGCCTGCCGGCCGGCCGGGACCGCGAAGACCTCCAGTTACGGCGGCTGAGCCGGCTGCCAGCCCGGCAGGTCGATGCCCGTCGCGGCGACGAGGCGGCACGCCGGTGCGGTTAAGCATGCCCACCAGCGATGCCCCGGCGGAGTGCCGGTCAGAGGACCGCGGGCGCGCCGAGGGCCCGCAGGTAGCTGGAAAACCCGCGCGGCGCCTTGCCGACCCGCCGGACGCTGGTCACCACGGGGATGCCGGCCGTGCGGGTGATCCGCAGCTGGCCGGCCAGCGCCGCACGCCGGGCCAGGTCCACGTCCTCGCCGGTCACGAGCGGCCGCCAGCCGCCCAGGGCCAGGTAAGCGTCGCCCCGGATGCCGAAGTTGGCGCCATGGACGTGCGGGTGGCCGTCGCGCAGGTGATGACGGCTGAGCCACTCAGCCCGGGTCGCCGGGCCCAGGTCCGCTCCGGGCAGCACGGTGCCCAGGACCAGGTGCGCGCCGCGCTGCGCCTCCGCCACCATGCGCGTCAGCCAGTCGGGCGGCACCTGCGAGTCCGCGTCGGTCGTGGCCAGCCAGACCTCGCTGGCGTGGTCACCGCCATCGAGCGCGGCGCTGGCCCCGGCCCGCCGGGCCGCGCCCACGCTGCGGGCGGTGATGGTGATCGACCGCAGGCCGCCGAATGCCGCGGCGATCTGCGGCGTTCCATCGTGGCAGCTGTCAAGCACGACGAAGATCTGCACGCTGACGTTGGCCACGGCCCGGTACAGGTGGCTTCGGGCCGCGATGATGGCCGTCAGGCACGGGCCGATGTGCTGCTCCTCATTGGCGGCCGGCACGATCACCGCGACCCGGCGGATCAAGCAGGGGTCCGGCGCTGCTGCTCGCTCACCACGGCGCTGCCCAGCCGGGCCAGATCCCGCTCGGCATGGTGCTGCCGCACGTACAGCTCAAGGTCGGCCACTCGCCGCGCGTGATCCTCGTCGAACGCGAGCGGCGCGGGCCCGAGGGCATGGCCGACCTGACGCAGCGTCCGTTCCGCCGCATCGGCGACGACCGCCCGCACCCGCAGCCCCAGCACGTCGCCGGCCGGGCCCTGGGCCCGGCCGGCGTCGATGAGCGCGGCGGCCTCCCGAAGCACGGCCGCCGACGCGTGCAGCGCGGCGTCCACGATGCCCACGTGCAGTCCGGCCAGCTCGCCCGTCCGCCGCTGCGACGCGCGCAGCAGCGTGGCCTGCAGGCCGCACGCGCCGCCCTGCCAGCAGGCCGCCACGCCCATGCCGCCCCACGCGAACCCGGGCCGGGTCAGGTACCAGCCGGGCGCGCCGACGGGCTCGGCCGGGGTCGCGTCAAACCGGACCGCCACGCTGGTGACCGTCCGCAGGCCGCGAGCCACCCAGCCGCCCGGCGGGTCGACCGTCACCGACGGATGACGCAGGCTGACCCGGAAAAGCCGACGATCCTCACCCACCAGGGCGGTAACGAGACCCGCGTCCAGCTGCCCGGCGAGCGAGCACCAGGGCTTGACGCCGGTCAGGACCACCTGGCCGACCGGGCCGGACGCCTCCAGCCGCTGGGGGGGCGCCTCGGCGGCGAACACCCCCCAGGTCCCGTCTGGGACGGCCGATCCCGACTCGGCGAGGATGGCCAGCGCGTCGCTGTGCGCCTCCAGCACTCGCGCCACCGTCAGGTTGCGCTGCGCGACCACGGCCAGCACGGCCCAGCGGATCGCCGTCTGGCCGCCGCCCGGCTGCGGAAGCAGCCGACCGTAGGCGCGGGCCAGCCGCAGCGCCGCCTCGATGTCTTCCCCTGCCTCCTCGCAGGCGTCCAGCAAGGGCCGGGCCCAGCCCGGCAAACGGCCCAGGGCACCGGACTCGGGCAGGCCCGGATCCGGAGCGCCCGGACGTACGGCGCCGGCCGCGGCCGGGCGCCGATCCCCCTTAACTTCTGCTGGCACGCTTGCCCGCCGAGCGCGTCTTGGCATTCTTGGCCGCTGACCGCTCGGTCTTGGCATCCCCGGTGGTGAGCGAGCCGTCCGAACGCTCCAGGTGGGCCCGGATAAACCAGTGGAACTGCTCCAGCTGGCCGGAGTGGCCGATCAGCATGTCCTGGGTGACCTGGTCCAGTTCCTCGGTGTCCTCGATCGCGGCCCGCTGCGCGTCGATGATGCCCGCATACACGACGTCGAGCGCGGCCAGGTGCTCCAGGGTGCTGGCCCGGCCGATGGAGTAGTCATCCCAGCTGCGCTGGGCTACCAGTGCCCCCGGCGTGCCGGACGGTGATCCGCCCAGCGTCGCGATCCGCTCGGCGGTGTCGTCCACCATGGCGCGCACGGCCTCCACCTGCGGGTCGAGCATGGTGTGCACCGCGATGAAGTTCGGCCCCACGACGTTCCAGTGCACGTGCTTGAGGGTCAGCGCCAGGTCGTTCAGCGCGTTCAGCCGGTCCTGAAGCAGCGTGATCACGGTCTGGGCGGTGTCGGGCTTCATGCCCGGCACGGTGTAGGTCACCAAGGTCAATCACCTTCCTGGGATGTCGGCACTGACATGGCCCGGCCCGCTGCGGCACGCGCTGACCAGTCCCCCGGCCAGGCGACTGCCCCGGGCAGCCCTAGCTCGCCGAGCTGGGCCGTTTCGCTTACCACGGTCCTCTACCTCGGTTGCGGCGGTTTACTCATCGCGCCGGCGGGCAGGCGACCGCGATATGGATCTCATCTCCCGCCTGGAGCGGGCCGAACGGCTCGACACGATCGTCTCGGCCGGCCAGCGGGCCGCCCGGCTGATCCGGCCGGGCCGTTTCCGTGACGGCCTGCACGGAGTCTGGCTCGGGCACCCGCTGCATCCGGTCCTGGTGCAGGCGGCGGCCGGGGCCTGGCTATCGGCGAGCATCCTGGATGTCATCTCCCCGGACGAGACCGCCGCCCGGCGGCTGGTGGCCACCGGGCTGGCGGCGTCGGCGCCCACCGCGCTGGCGGGGGCGGTGGACTGGTCCGATCAGCATGAGCAGCAGATGCGGGTGGGCGTGGTGCACGCGCTGGCCAATTCCGTCGCCGTGGGCTGCTACGGTGCCTCGCTGCTGGCGCGCAGCCCGCGGGTCAGCCGGGCCCTGCGCCTGAGCGGGCTGGCGGCCCTCGGCGCTGGCGGAATCCTGGGCGGGCACCTGTCCTTCCGCCTGGCCGGCGGCGTTAATCATGCCGAGGCTGTCCCGCACCTGGTGCCGCCCGGCTGGCAGCACCTCATGGTGGCGGCTGAGCTACCGGAGGACACCCCGGTGCGCCGGATGCTCGGCGAGGTCCCGGTCGTGGTCATCCGGACGAGCGGCGGGCTGCACGGCGGCGGGCTGCACGTCCTGGCGGACCGGTGCAGCCACATGTCCGGCCCCCTCTCGGAGGGCGACCTGGCCGACGACTGCCTGAGCTGCCCGTGGCACGGCAGCATCTTCCGCCTCCGGGACGGATCGGTCGCCCGCGGGCCTGCGACGGCCCCGCAGCCGGTATTCGAGACCCGCGAGGTGGCCGGCGCGATCCAGGTGCGGCTGCCCGGCGCAGGCTAGCTGGGCGCTGCGACCGCATGACCCCCAAAAGGGCGGCCCGTGAGGGGCCGCATACAATTTGGTTAACGGTGAAGACACTCGCCTGCCGCGCTGACGCTCGGAGTTGCGATGTTGACCCCCCCGGACACGCTGGGAGCTAGCGCGCTGCCGGCCGGTACCGCCTCCCCGGCCAGTCTCTCTGGGGCTGACCTGGACAGGCTTACCGACGCTCAGCTAGCGGACCTGCTGCACCACCCCGATTACCGGGAGCCGGCCTGCGAGGCACTGGTCAGCCGGTATGACTCGCTGGTGCGCTCGTGCGCTTATCACTACCACCTGCCTGCTCAGTACACCGAGGAGCTAATCCAGGTCGGTTATGTCGGGCTGCTGAAGGCGATCAACAACTTCGACCCGGCGCTGACCGACCGGCTGGCCGCCTACGCGCAGGCCTGCGTGAGCGGCGAGATCAAGCGGTTCTTCCGGGACAAGCGCTGGCAGCTGCGGGTCCGCCGGGCGGATAAGGAGCTGCTGCTCCGGGCGCGCAAGGTCCGGGCCAAGCTCATCCAGCAGCTCGGGTCCGTCCCCACGGACGCCGAGGTGGCCCGCCGCCTGGACGTCAGCCTGGAGGCGCTGGAGGCCGCCGACCTGGCCGCCGACGCCTTCGCCCCCGCGTCCCTGGACGCCGAGCTGAGCACGCCCGACGGGCTGACGCTCGGCGATCTCCTCGGCTCCGATGACCCGGACCTGGAGCGGACCATCGACATGGAGGCGGTGTCGGCGCACTGGGCGGAGCTGCCCCGGCGAGAGCAGCGGATCCTCACCCTGCGGTTCTACGGGAACATGACCCAGGCCGACATAGCGGCGGAGCTCGGCTGCTCCCAGATGCATGTCTCCCGGCTGCAGGCCCGCGCGCTCCGGCATCTGCGGCGGCGGCTGCTCGCGGACGAGGCGGGCTGAGCGGGCTCCGCAGGAGCGGCCCGCCACGACTCAGGACCCGGCCCGCCGGGCCTCCCGCAGCAGGCGCAGCACGGCGGCTTCCGGGCCGCCCTCGGTGGCCAGCTCGCCGAACTGGCTGCTGGCACCCAGCTCACCCAGCGCCCGGGAAATCGTCACGCCGCGCTCGTAGCTGTCGATGACACGCGGGTCGATGTAGGCGGCCCGCGCGACGGCCGGGGTGTTCCCCAGGTAGCCGGCGACCTCCTGGATCACGCGGGCGATGGCGCGCTCGCGGGCGGTGTCACTGTCCGCGCGCTCGGATACGGCCAGGCCCACGGCGGCCAGCACGGTCGCGTTCCAGGTGCGGAAGTCCTTGGCGGTGAACTCACCACCGGAGATCTCGCGCAGGTAGTCGTTAATGTCGGCGGCGGTGACGTCGTGACCGCCGGCGCCGGTCCGGTAGGCCAGCAGCTCCGTCCCGCCCCACCGGCGCCGCTTCAGGCAGACGACGTGCTCCCGGCGGATGGTGGCCAGCCCGTAGGTTCCGTTCTCCGCCGCGTACTCCTCGCCCCCGGCCCGGAAGAAGCCCAGGTCAATAAGCCGGATCGCGGCGGCCAGGACCCGGTCCCGGCGCAATCCGGAGCCGCCCAGATGGGCTACGACCGTCTCGCGGATGCGGGGCAGCGCGGCGCCGAACTCCAGCACGCGGTCGAACTTCAGCTGGTCCCTGTGCTCCCGCCACTGGTCGTGATACCGGTACTGGCGGCGGCCGGCCGCGTCGGTGCCGATGGCCTGAATGTGGCCGTCAGGGTCCGGGCTGATCCAGACCTCCCGCCAGGCCGGCGGGATGACCAGGCCCTTGATCCTGGCCAGCGTGGCCGGGTCGGTGACCGGCTGGCCCGACGCCGAGAGGTAACGGAAGCCGCGGCCGGACCGGCGGCGGATCAGCCCGGGCTCGTCGAGATTGCTGCGCGCCAGCCCGCCTGCCTGCTCGTCGATCATCGGCGCCCGGCCTTCAGCCCGGGCTCGCCATGCCCAGCCGGAGCCGACAGCATCATGCGCTCTCCTCGCGCAGCCGGGGCAGCACCGTGCCGACGCCGAAGGCCAGGAATCCGAGCGGCAGGCTGCTGGCCACCGGCCGCAGCACGATCCGCGTGATCGCCTCAGCGCCCGCCTGGCCGGACCCGGACCCGCTCTCCGGCTGCCCGCGTGCAGGCCCTGACATCCCGACCCCTCCCTGAGGCTCGCCGGGCCGGGACGCAGCCCGGCCTAGTGGTTGCGCAGCGCCTCGACCAGCTGCTGCTTGCTCATGGACGACCGGCCCTTGATGCCGATCTCGCGGGCCCGCCGGAGCAGGTCGTCCTTGCTCATGTCGGTGTACGACGGGCTCTTGCCCCCCTTGGCCGCGACGCTCTTGCGCGAGGTGGCGGCGGACGCGTTGGCGATCCGCGCCGACTTCTCCTTGCTCTCGCCGTGCTCGCGCAGCTTCTGGTAAGTCGTCTCATCCTTGATCTGGGCTCGCGCCATGGCATGCTCCTCTCACTCGGGCGAGTTCGCTGCTACCCGCCGGCCCAGCCAGCAAACCGGGTTCCCCGTCGTGGATGTCCGGCCGCTAACCCTCTGCTAGCTGCCGTCCTCGCCGGGCCACGTCCCGGTCAGCCGGCGGGTGCCCTCAGCGGCCCCCCGGTCGACCGCGGCCTTGACCACGGCGAAGATGGCGCCCTGCGGTCTCAGACCGCCACGAGCTCGGCGGCTGAGTCGGTCTCGGCTGAGTCAGTCTCGGCAGGGCCGGATGCCAGCGGGGGCACCTCCAGGCTGGCGCGGACGGCGGCCCGGGCCCGGTGCAGGCGCGACATCACCGTTCCGATCGGCGTTCCCATGGTCTGCGCGGTCTCGCTGTAGCTCAGGCCGTGCACGTCTGCCAACAGCAGAGCCCGGCGGAACTCCGCGGGCAGGCTGTCCAGCGCCGCCTTTACCTCCGGGGTGGGAATCTGCTCCAGGACCTGCGTCTCGGCGGACCGGGCCTGGCCCGGTGCCGTGCCGGCCGCCTGCCCGGCTGGCAGCTGATCGGGACCGCCCATCGGCATGACCACCGGGTCGCGCTGGCGCTTGCGGTAGTCGTTGATGAAGGCATTGGTCATGATCCGGTGCAGCCAGGCCTTGGCGTGGTCGCCGCTGAACCGGTGAAACGCACGGCACGCGCGGACCAGCGTCTCCTGGACGAGATCCTCGGCGTCTTCCCGGTTATGGGTCATCCGCAGCGCCCGCGCGTACAGCGAGCTCCGGTACTGAGCCATCTCGCGGTCGAACCGGAGCGCGAGCTCCGCGCTCATCCGGCTGTGCTGTCTCATCGGCCCCTCTCTCAGACGACTGGCGTCAGCCCCGGCCCACCCCACTGCCCCGGACGGCCCGAAGTATGGCTCGGCCCGGCACGGAACTGTGGCGCTGTCCCGGAGGGTGACCGATCGCGGCCCCGGACGCGCGGGCGTGGCCGGGCGCCGGCGGGCCGGGCGGCGTGCTGCGGGCCGCGCCGCCGCGGGGCAGCCGCGGCGGCGGGCGAGGGCGTTAAAGCCGATCGAATGCCCAGAGCGTGGTGGTCGTCCCGCTCAGCCGCAGCTGCCTGCTGGCCGTGACCTTCAGGCGGTCCCCGATCGCGCCCGCCGGGATCTCGGGCGCGAGCAGCACGACCCGGCCACCGGGACGGGTGATCCTGTCCATCTCGGCGAGGACCTCGGCGAGCCACGTCGGCTGGCCGGCCGGCGACCCGGGCCGGGCCGACGGCAGGGCAGACACCACGGCGGCGACAGAGCCGGCCGGCAGCGTCAGCTCGCGGGCGTCGCCCCGCCAGACGGTCGCGCCCGGCGCGTGGCGGCCAGCGGCGGCCACCGCGGCCGGGTCCATGTCGATGCCCCGCACGGTGGACCAGCCGGCGGCGAGCGCCTGGCCCAGGATGGCGCCCGAGCCGCAGCACGGGTCCAGCAGGTTGCGCCGCGGCTGGCCGGCCAGGCCGACCATCATCGCCGCGACCGACGGCCGCAGGGCGCCCGGCCGCTCGGCCTCAGTCGCGGCGCGGGGCTGCGCGGTCCCGTCGGACAGCCGGAGCCCGGCGACCAGGTGACCGGGCCGGTACTCGCCGATCCAGACCTCGATCTGGGCCGGGTCGGCGGCCTTCCATCGCGGCCTGCCGCCGGCGATCGACCGGCTCAGCTCGTCGCGCAGGGCGGTACGCCGGAACGAGCGCTCCTGGCGGACCCGCGCGATCACCCGGTAGGTCATCGCCCCGGCCAGCGGCCGCACCGCCTGCGACCAGGCAGACAGGGCCTTCTCGACCTGCTCCGGCCGCCACACCCGCCGCGCGATCAGGCTCGGGTTATCGCCGGCCGACCGCACGGTCCGGCCCACCTCGACGAACAGGTCCTCGACGCTCCGCAGCCGCGACAGGCTCTCCCGGCCGGCCCGCTCCGCCTCGAACAGGATCAGGTCGGCGCGGCCGTCGAAGCCGACCTCAGTGACCTGCACCCCCGGCAGGCGCTTGAGCTCCCGGGTAATGATCGGCGTCGCTCCCGGCACCGCGCTGGCGAACATCCGGGTGACGCCGCGCCGAGGCTGGCCGGCCGCCGGGTCGTCCGGGACGCCGCGCTGCATCCCTCAAGGTTAGATGCCGGCCGGGGTCAGCAAGCCCGCGAGGCGGGGCAGCAGGTCCTGGGCCACGGCCAGGTCGGTATCGAGCGGCCGGTCCCCGAGGTCGCCCGGGAGCGCCGCGTCCGCCAGCCCGAACGCGTCCGCCAGCGGGCCGGGCGGCGGGCGAACGCCGCGCATCCGCAGCGCGCGGACCGACGCCACCAGCTCGCTGGCCAGCACGAGCTGGTAGGCGCCGGCCACGTCGGTCGTGGCCCGGGCCGACTGGGTGGAGAATCCGGCGTGCTCCTCGACGCCCCGCGAGAGCACCGCGCTGCCCAGCGCCGCCGGGGCGGCCAGCCGGCGGATATCGGCGATCGCCGCGTGCGCCACGTACTCCAGGATCATGATGCCCGAGCTGGGCCGCGGACCGGCGGCCAGGAACGGGGCCAGCCCGGTAAAGCCGGGCTCGACCAGCGTGCCCAGCCGCGCGGCCGACAGCGCCGCCGTCTGGAACAGCGCCGCCCGCACGGCATCGAGCGCCAGGCCGGCGTACGCGGTGTGGAAGTTCCCGTTGTGCCAGACCGCCTGCCCGGCCACGTCAATGAGCGGATTCTCGGCCGCGGCGTTAATGTCGCTGGTCACCGTCTGCTCCGCCCGCCAGACCGCGTCCATTGCCGCGCCGTGCACCTGCGGCAGCGCCCGGTAGCCGTAGGGATCCTGAATTCTCGCGGCCGGGCGCCGCTCGCCATCCAGCAGCGCGCGCAGCTGCGCGGCCACGGCCTGCTGGCCGCGGTGATGCCGGTCCCGGTGGACGGGCTCGGCGTACGGCTCCGTCGAGGCGTCCACGGCTACGTGCGACAGCGCGGCGATGACGGTGCTTACCGACAGCAGGCCGCTCAGGTCGTGGCAGGCGACCGCGGCCTCGCCCAGCGTGGCCGCGTTACTAGACAGGAAGGCCAGCGCGTCCGCCGGGTCCAGGGCGAACCGGAGCTGGGACGCTCCCGCCGGCCGCCAGTCTCGCTCGCCGAGCAGGCATAGCGCGGTAACGGCCAGGGCGGTCAGGTCGCCCGTACCGATAGCGCCGTAGGTGGGCACGGGCACGGCCAGGCCGCGATTGACGGCCTCAGCCAGCACGTCCAGCACGGCCGGGTCGACGCCCGACCCGCCGGCGGCGAGCTGGTTGGCCCGGACCACCAGCATGGCCCGGCTGAGCCGGGCCGCGATCAGCGGGCCGCCGCCGCCCGCGTGGCTGCGCAGCAGCCGCAGGCCGTTCCCGGCGGCATCGTCGCCGAGCACCAGCTGGTCCCGGTTGGCCCCGACGCCGGTGGTCCGCCCGTACACCGGCCGCTGGCGGGCCACGGCGGCGGCGACCCGCGCGGCCGCCCGGGCCCGGTCGCGCCCGCCGGGGCTGATCGCCACCTCAGCTCGGCGGCTGGCCACGGCGGCGACCTGGGCGCCGGTCAGCGACTCACCGTCGAGCAGGATGGGGGAGGTGCTCATTACCGAGAATCTAGCTAGTTTGCCGATGAGCCGTCTGGGGACTTAAGAGCGATGTCGGGTCAGGAGCCGGATCCTCGCCAGGAGACTCCGGAGCAGCGGGATGACCGTAACCTGGCCGAGCTGCTCCAGGAACTGCGGGTGGCCGGTCTCGGTGTGCAGGTCCTCTTCGGCTTCTTGCTGTCCATCCCGTTCTCGACCAAGTTCTCCCGGCTGAGCCTGGCTCAGCGCGACCTGTACATCACCACCCTGCTGCTCGCCGCCCTGGCCACCGCCCTGCTGCTCGCCCCGGTCGCGTATCACCGCCTGGTATTCCGGCGCCGGGAGAAGGAGCGGCTGGTCCGAGCGGCCAACGTGCTGGCGATCCTCGGCCTGGCCGCGGTCGGGCTGGCCGTGACGTCGGCCGTCGCGCTGATCGTCAGCTATGTGACCCCGGGAATGCCGACGGTACTCATCAGCATCATCGTCTTCTGCATGTTCGCCGGGCTCTGGTTCGCGTTCCCGCTAGCCCGCCGCCGGTAGCCAGCCGAGCTGGCCGGGCGCTGCGGTGCCGACGCGGCCCGGCGTCAGCCCCCTGCCATCCCCGCGCGACGGCGGTCGGCCCTGATGGTCTCGATCGCGAGCACCACGGCCAGCTGGAGCACGGGATCCTCGCCGTCCTCGACCTGGACGGCGAACCGCTCCCGCAGGGACCGCTGCTGCGAGATCGCGGCCACTGGCACGCCAGCGCGAGCGACCACGTACTGGCGGCCGGAGAAGTTACCGCGCGCCTCCAGGTGATCGCCGCCTGACTCGATCTCGAAATGCTGGCCGAGGAAGCCCCGGGGCCGGACGGTGGCGCGGTGGCCCCCCGCGCTGATCTCAAAGCCCCGCGACCAGGGCCCTTTGCTGAGGACCGCTGCCTCCCGGCCCGCGATATCGCGAATGGTCAGTGTGCGCGAGAACCTGAGCCTGCCCTGCACCTCGAACTGCGGCGCTCCGGTCTCATCGGTAATCGCGAACTGGTCGGTCAGGGCCCATTTACGGGACAGCAGGTAGTTCTTCGCCACCTGCGCAGCATAATTCAGGCGGCCCGGACGGTTCGGTGAAAGATGCACGGGCAGCCGCCCGGTGGCATCGTGGGGCTGTGGTCAGCTCAGGACAGCCGTCGGTGGGGGGTGAGGCGGCGGGACGCGAGACGGCGGAGTGGGCGCCGTCGGAGTGGGCGCCGTCGGAGTGGGCGCCGACCGTAGAGCACATGCCGGGCCGCGTCGAGGCGATCGCTGAGGGCCGCCCGATCCGGCCGCTCTGGCAGAACGAGGCCGGCGGCCTGGCCTTCCTGATCGGAACGGGTCCCGGCAGCTGCTTCGTGAAGTGGGCGCCCGCTGGCTCGGGGCTTGATCTTCCGGCCGAGGCCGTCCGGCTGGCCTGGGCCGTCGCGTTCACGCCGGTGGCGCGACCGCTTGGCCAGGGCGCCGACGAGAGCGGATCGTGGCTGATCGCCACGGCCCTGCCGGGCCAGAGCGCGGTGGCGCCGCGCTGGCTGGCCGATCCCCGAACCGCCGTCACCGCGATTGGCCGGGGGCTGCGCGCCCTGCACGACAGCCTCCCGGTGGACGGCTGCCCCTTCTCCTGGACCGCGCCGGACCGGGTGACGGATGCCCGCCGCCGGGCGGCCAGCGGCGGCATTGACCCTGCCCGCTGGGATGAGTCTCACCGGCGGCTGGGGGTCGGCGGCGCCCTGGAGCTGCTCAGCGAGCCGCCGCCGGTCGATCAGCTAGTCGTCTGTCACGGCGACGCCTGCGCGCCGAACACGATGCTCGACGAGGACGGCCAGTGGTCGGCGCACGTCGATCTCGGCGATCTCGGCGTAGCGGACAGGTGGGCCGACCTGGCCGTGGCTACCTGGAGCACGGAGTGGAACTACGGACCAGGCTGGGCCGGGACGCTGCTGGAGGCCTACGGAGTCGGTCCCGACCCGCGCCGCACCGAGTACTACCGCCTGCTCTGGGACCTCGGGCCCTGAGTTAGCTCGATCCACCGGCCGTCGGGTCAACGAACCGCCGGGCTCTCCGGCAGCTGGGCTGGCGGCTCCCACGGGCCGGAGACCGAGTCGAGCAGGTCGCCACGAGCCTGCTCGACCGCCGCGAGGATCGCCCCGCGCAGGACCGGGCCGCCGGAGACTCCGGTGGGCACCACGCGGGGGTGGGCCGGGCAGATGCGGCCGACCTCGGCGGCCACCCGCTCGGCCAGCTCGGTTCCGCCCGCCCGGCCGACGTCCCCGCCGAGCACCACCAGGCCAGGGTCGAGCACCACCGAGATGGCGGCCACGCCCGTGGCCACGCGACCCGCCAGTTCCGCGACGAAGTCACGGCCCCGCATGTCACCCGAGCCGGCCGCCGCGACAGCGGCCTGGACCGAGGCGGCCGCCGTGGGCGCGGTGAACCCGTACCGCGCGGCCAGCGGCAGCACCGCCTGCGCACCGACCAGCGACTGGAACGCCCCGGTCGCCGGGTGCGTGACATCCTGGGGCAGCGGCACTCCGGGCACCGGCAGGTAGCCGATCTCGCCCGCCGCCCCGCCGACACCGCGATGCAGCCTCCCGCCCAGGACGGTGGCCAGGCCGAGGCCGACGCCGATCCAGACCAGCACGAAGTCGGTCTCGCCGACCGCGGCGCCGACCGCCCGCTCGGCCATGGCCGCCAGGTTGACGTCGTTCTCAATGGTGACCGGCTTGCCCAGCTCACTGCGGAGCGCGTCCAGGACACCCTCGTGCCAGGCGGGTAGGTTGACCGCCAGCCGCGGGTCGCCTGTCCGGGGATCCATCACCCCCGGCGTGCCGATCACCAGCGCGCGCAGCGCCTCGGGCGAGACCCCGGCCGAGGCGCAGGCGGTCACGACGGCTCCGCGGACCAGCTCGACCGGGTCCTGGGCGCCAATCGGGTTGACCGAGACCTCGGCCACCACGTTGCCGGTGACGTCGGCCACGCCGGCACTGACCTCGTCCCGCTCGACGTGCAGTCCGGCCACGTACGCGCTGGAGGGCACCACCGCGTAGAGGGCGGCGTTCGGGCCCCGGCCCCCGGCCAGCTCGCCGGCCACCGTGACCAGGCCGCGCTCCTCGAGCCGGGACAGCAGCTGCGATGCTGTCACCTTGGACAAGCCGGTGTACTCCCCGAGCTGCGCCCGCGTGAGCGGGCCGCCCGTCAGCAGCAACTCGAGAGCAGCCCGGTCGTTCAGCTCCCGCAGCAGGCTCGGCGTCCCCGGCCGTCGCTCCATGCCTACCCCTTCACCCGCGCTGGTCCTGTCGGCTCCGCCGTCGATAGCCCCGTGGCCCCGCTGGCCAGCGTGCCAGGAACGCGCACTGTGTCTCAATATGGCAACGGGAGCTATCTTACAGGAAACTTTCCTGTTAGTTTCGGCGCAGATCGTGTCCAGGCCGCTACATGGCGGGCCCCGGCAGGACCGACCGGCGCAGTGCCCCAAACACCGCGTCCGGCCAGTCACCAGCGTAGGGTGCCGGCCGCCAGCGAGCGCGCCCGGGCCGGAGGCGTCCGCCCGGAGGACGTGACTCCGCGACAGGCAGAGCCGGGAAGGGAGATCGGGCAGTGAACTTCACCAGATCAGCAGCCGCGGTCGGCGCGGCTGTCATGCTCGCTGGAGCCGCCGCAGGGTGCGGCTCCAGCGGTAGCTCCGCAGCGTCAGGGTCAGCGGCACCCGCCAAGCTCGTCGTATGGCGGATGGGCGCATCGGTCCCGTCCCAGGTCACCTGGATGAACGGCGTCATCCAGCAATTCCACAAGCAGTTCCCGGCCTACGCCAAGACCAGGGTCGTTACCAGCTGGATCCCGTGGGGCAACCGCACGACCGACTGGACCAATGCGCTGACCAGCGGCAAGGGCGCCCCGGACATCACCGAGCTGGGCAACACCGACACTCCCGGGATCGCCTCCCAGGGCGCGCTCGCTGACGTCACCAGCAACGTCAAGAGCTGGTCGCACAGTTCGGACCTCATCGCGGGCAACCTGGCCAACGACACCGTCAGCGGCCAGAACTTCGCCGTGCCGTGGTTCGGCGGCGTCCGCGGAGTCTGGTACCGCAAGGACCAGTTCGCCGCGGCTGGCATCACGGCGCCCCCCACTACGTGGGCCCAGCTGGTCGCGGACGCCAAGCTGCTGATGAAGAAGCACCCCGGCACCTATGGCATCGGCGCGCCCAGCAACTTCACCAACGCGATCGTCAGCTTTATCTGGGGCGCTGGCGGCCAGGTAGCGGTGCAGCAGGGCGGCAAGTGGGTGGCCGAGCTGAACACCCCCCAGTCGGAGGCCGGCATCAAGTTCTATTCCGACCTGCTCCTGAGCCAGCATGTCTCCCCGGCCAAGTACATCGGCCAGACCGAGCTCGGCGCACCCGGCGCTACTTCAGGCGGCTCCAACGAGGACTTCGCCAAGGGCACGCTGGACATGTACATCGACGGGCCCTGGGCCTTGGCCTCGCTCGAGGCGGTCAGCAGGAAGTACGCCTCCCAGTGGGCCTCATTCCCGATCCCCAGCCAAAGCGGACCGAACCCGGCTCCGGCCTTCTCCGGTGGCTCCGACCTCGGCGTCTGGGCCAAGAGCCCGAACAAGGCGGCCGCCTGGGACCTGGTCACGGTGATGGACAGCCCGTCCAACGCGACCACCTTCGCCAACTCGCAGGGCTTCTTCCCGGAGTTCACCTCGCAGCTGTCCAGCGGCGTGTACTCCAGCAGCCCGGTCATGGCCGGATTCGCCAAGGCCGCCGGCGTCACCCAGATCTCGCCACTGAACTCCAAGAACTGGGCCACGGCCGACGCCACCGATCAGATCGTCCCGAACATGATGAAGTCGCTGATGCAGGGCGCCAGCCTCACTGCGACGGTGAACAAGGCCAACACCGCCCTGCAGAATGTGCTGAACACCGGCCAGCAATCCTGACCGGCTGACTGGCTGACCGGGTTCCCGCCGGGGCCGATCAGCCTCCGGGCGGCCGGGCCGCCCGCGCACGACCCCCCTTGTGCGCGGGCGGCCCGGACCGGCCGGTCATCTGCCATCCGCTGCCGCCTATCGCCCGCCCACGCCCGCCAGAGAGGAGCTGAATGATGGCGGACACCGTCCAGCGCGAACCCGGAGTGCGGCCGGCCCCCCGGCCCGGCCAGCCCCTGCCCCGCCTGCCTGCCCGGACCCGGGCGGCCGCCTTCGTCCGGCGCCATAAGCTCGCCCCCTACCTGCTGCTGGCGCCGGCCCTGGCCGGGATCACCCTGGTCCTGCTGTGGCCGCTCGCCCAGGTGACCTTGTTTTCCTTCCAGAACTACGGCTTGCCCCAGCTCACTGGCGCCGCGCCGACCCAGTGGGTGGGCCTGGCCAACTTCACTGCCACCTTCAGGGACCCGGAGTTCTGGCTGGCGCTGCGGACCACCGTGGTGTTCGCCGTCGTGGTCGTCCCGCTGACCCTGGTCACCGGCACCGCCATCGGGCTGCTGCTGAACCGGCTCGGCCGCAAGATGTCGGCATTCGTGGCCGGAGCCGCGCTGCTGGCCTGGGCCACTCCCCCGACGGCCGGCGCGATCTTGTTCTACTGGCTGTTCAATCCGGACGGCGGCCTGGTGGACTGGGGCCTGGCCCGGCTGCCGCACTGGCTGATGGGCAGCACCAACTGGGCGCAGTACAACTGGACCACCACCGGAGCTGTCCAGGCCTACACGGTGCTGACCCTGCTCGTGCTCTGGACGTCCTTCCCGTTCATCGCGGTGGCGGTGCTGGCCGGCCTGAAGACCGTGCCGGCCGAGCTGCACGAGGCGGCCCGGGTCGACGGAGCCAACCGGCGGCAGGTGTTCTGGAAGATCACCTTCCCGCTGCTGAAGCCGATCTTCCTGGTCCTGCTGCTGCTGTCGGTGATCTGGGACTTCAACATCTTTACCCAGACCTACCTGATCACCGGCTTCCCCGGAAACCAGAACGAGTACAACCTGTCGCTTTACATCTACGACAAGGCGTTCGGCTTCCCGCCCAGCTACGGGCTCGGCGGCGCGCTCGCCCTGATCTTCACGCTCATCGTGCTGGTCGTCACGGTCGGCTACGTCCGTACCTCGGTCCGGCAGGGGGTACTGACATGACCGCCGCGCAGCCGCGGATGCGGCCAGCCGCCGGAGCGCCGGGCGCGGGAGCACGGGCGGCGGGCGGCGGGCGGTCCCGGGCCCGGACGGCCCGCCAGGCCCGCGCCGTTACCCGCAACGGAATCGGGCTGATCATCGCCCTGGTGACGCTCTTCCCGATCTTCTGGATGATCTCGACCGCGCTGAAGCCCTCGCAGGAGATCTACTCGCTGACCCCCAGCCTGCTGCCGGCCCATCCCACCCTCGGCAACTTCAGCCGGGTGATCAGCGGCCAGGCATCCGGCATCGGCTCGGTCTGGCTGTTCTTCCGCAACAGCCTGTCGGTGACCCTGGCCACCGTCATCGTGGCCTCGGTCGTGTCGCTGCTGGCCTCGGTCGCCGTCGCCCGGTTCCGCTTCCGGCTGCGGGCCTCGTTCCTCATCATGCTGCTTATCGTGCAGATGATTCCCGGTCAGGCGCTGATCATCGCCCTGTTCGTGGACTTCAACCGGCTCGGCCTGCTGGAGAACCTGGGCGGCCTGGTCCTCGTCTACGCGGCCCAGGCGCTGCCGGTGTCGATCTGGATGCTGCGCAATTTCGTGGCCACCGTGCCCAGGGAGCTGGAGGAGGCCGCGGCCATCGACGGGGCTTCGGCGCCCCGGATCTTCTGGCGGATCCTGTTCCCGCTGGTGATGCCAGGGCTGGTCGCCACCAGCATCTTCTCCTTCATCACCGCCTACAACGAGTTCATCGTCGCGCTGACCTTCCTCGGCCAGGCGCACTCGAGCTATACGCTGCCGATCTACCTCACGTACTTCTTCAGCCGGGGCGGCGCCGAGTGGGGCCCGATCATGGCCGCGTCCACCCTCTACACGGTGCCGGTGCTGGCCTTCTTCATGCTCGTCCGCCGCTGGCTGGTCGGCGGGCTGGTCGCCGGCGCGGTGAAGGGATGAGGGCGCACAGCGCCGCTGATCCAGAGCTGGCCCGGCTGGCCGAGGCCGTCCTGATCCCGCCCTTCCCCAGCCAGCAGGCGCCAGCGTGGATACTGGCCGCGCTCGCCGACGGGCTGGCAGGCGTCACGCTGTTCGGCCCCAACATCGACTCGCCGGCCCAGCTGGCCGACCTGACCGGGGAGCTGCGGGCCGCCGCGCCGGGGGCGGTGATCGCCATTGACGAGGAGGGCGGCGATGTCACGCGCATCGCCCACCGCCGCGGCAGCCCTTATCCCGGCAACGCTGCCCTCGGCGCCATCGACGACGTCGGGCTGACCGAGGCCGTGTACGCGGCGCTCGGCGCCGACCTGTCGGCCCTCGGCGTGAACCTGAACCTGGCTCCGGCGGTAGACGTCAACACCGCCGCCGACAACCCCGTCATCGGCACCCGGTCATTCGGCTCCGACACGGCCCTGGTGGCCCGGCACGCTGCCGCGGCCGTGGCCGGGCTCCAGTCGGCCGGCGTCGCGGCGTGCGCGAAGCACTTTCCCGGGCACGGCAGCACGCGGCTGGACAGCCACCACGAGCTGGCCACGGTCGACGCGTCGGCTGCGCTGCTGGCCGACCGCGACCTGCCGCCGTTCGCCGCGGCCATCGCCGCCGGCGTGCGCGCCATCATGCCCGGCCACCTGCGGGTACCCGAGCTGACGGGTGACCTGCCGGCCTCGCTGTCGCCGGCGGCCCTGACTGGCCTGTTGCGCGGCGAGCTGGGCTTCGCCGGGGTGATCGTGTCGGACGGGCTGGAGATGCGAGCCGTCAGCGACGTGTACGGAATCCCGGAGGCCGCCGTGCTGGCCGTGCTGGCCGGCACCGACTTGCTGTGCCTGGGCCGGGACCAGGATCAGCAGATGTACGCCGATGTTCGTTATGCCCTGATGACGGCCGTGCGCACCGGCCGGATGCCGGGGCAGCGGCTGGAGGAAGCCGCCGCCAAAGTCGCCGAGCTGCGCTCCTGGACCGCCGCCGCCGGCCGCGCACGCGGCAGCGACGCCGAGATCGGGCTGGCCGCCGCCCGCCGCGCCGTCCGCGTCGACGGCGTGCCGCAGCCGCTCCACCGGCCGTTCGTCGTGGAAGTGGTCCCGCCGGCCAACGCGGCGGCGGGGATGGTGCCCTGGGGCCTCGGCTCCTGGGTGCAGACCGACAGCCTGCGGCGGATCAGCACCGGGGCCCCGGCCGCCGACCTGGAAGCCTCGATTGCCGAGCTGCTGGCCGACGCCACCGGACGCTCACTGGTGATCGTCGTCCGCGACGCGCACCGCTACCCGGCGGCCGCCGGCGTGGTCAGCGCCATCCTGGCCGCCCGCCCGGACGCGGTCGTCGTGGAAATGGGCCTGCCAGTCTGGCGCCCGCCGGCCGGCCTCTACCTGGCTACCTTCGGGGCAGCCCGGACCAGCAGCCGGGCCGCCGCCGAGGTCCTCGGCCTGGCCGGCCCCTGACCACCCCGCCGAGCCCTCGGCCTAGCGGGCCCCCGACCGCCGCCTCTCCGGCGGCCGCCGCACCGACTCAGCTCAGCCACGCCTGTGGATAAACGCGTCGCACCGCGCCCCACCTGTGGACATGCATCGGTGGTTCGGATTGCGCTTGCTGGGACCAGCCCAACCCGAACCACCGATGAAATCCCCCCGGCCCGAGCGCGGAGGGACGGGGCGCGCTGTGATGCTAGGTGCGAGAGTGACTAGTGGGGGCGGGGTGCGGGCTGCTGAGCAAGTGGCTGCGGCTCGGCGGAGCGGGGCGGGCTGCGGAAGGTGGTCGCTGCGGCTCAGTGGAGCGGGGCGGGCTGCGGAAGGTGGCAGCTGCGGCTCGGTGGCGCGGCAAGCTGGCCAGGCGCAGCCCACCAGCCCCAGCGCCGTCGCTCCAGCGGCCCAGGCAACCCCAGATGCCTCTCCGAGCAGCCCTCCAGCCCTCCAGCCCTCCAGCCGTCTCGCCGGCACAAGGCACTCTCCAGCAGCAGCCGGCCGCTCTTCTAGCAGCCTCCGAGCGCGCCTCCAGCAGCGTGGGCGTGCAGTCGCTGCTGCTGTTACAGCAGCAGCGGATGCACGCCGATGGCGTTCGCGGCCGCCCAAGGGGCACCGACGCTACGACGGCAGGCGCCCAGGACGTCGGGCCACCCTCCGGAGGACCAGGGTGGCGCTCACTCCGGGGCGTTCGCTGGCGAACTCCGGCTGTGGCAGCCACCGGGCGCTAATCCCCAGTCTCGGGCAGGGTCTAGCGTGCGGCATCAGCGACTGGGGGCCGTTTACCTGCATAATGCTTGGCATGCGTTTGTCCGCACGTGCCGATTACGCCCTCCGCGCCGCGATTGAGCTCGCCGCCTCCGGCGGCGGCCATGTCACGGCCGACCAGCTCGCGCGCAGCCAGGCGATTCCGGGCAAGTTCCTGGAGGCCATCTTGACCCAGCTGCGGCGCGCGGGCCTGGTGCGGAGCCAGCGCGGCCCGGACGGCGGGTTCTGGCTGGCTCGGCCAGCTACGGAGATTTCAATGGCCGACATCATCAGGGCCATCGACGGGCCGCTCGTAGGCGTGCGGGGCGAGCGCCCGGAGAACCTTGGCTATATCGGCGCGGCCGAGCCGCTGCAGACGGTGTGGATCGCCCTGCGGGCCAACGAGCGGGCCATCCTGGAAGACGTGAACCTCGAGCACATCGTCTCCGGTCAGCTGCCGGACGAGGTCCGCAAGCTCTCCGAGAGCCCGGGTGCCTGGGAGTAACCAGGCCGAATGGCCCCAGATGGCCCTAGGAGGCCTGGGCCGTGGGGCGGCCCTGGCCGTAGACAGTCCTGGGCCGTGGGGCGGCCCTGGCGCTAGGCGGTCCTGACCCTGAGCCGCCGTGGCCCTGGGCAGCTTTGATCTTGGGGACGCTGGGCGGCGCTGGGCCCCAGGCGGTTCTGACGCCCGGCTGGCGGCCGGGCGGCTAGCGACGGCTTAGACCGGCACCATGTTGGTGATGTCGCGGATCCGCTCGAACTGGGGAGCGGCAACCGGAAGCTTGGACTGGTTAAGTACCTCGGGCTCGGCGATGATGCTCCGGCCCTGGCTGACGCTGAGCTTGCGCGGGGCGGCAATCGGCAGCCGCGCTCCGGCGGGCACCGTGACGCGCTGGCCCGTGGCTGCCGCCGCGGGTACGCCGTTGCTGGCGCCGTCGTGCCCGGCGGGCCGGGGCGCGGGCGGGCCGTCGAGGCCAGGCGTCATCCCGCCCACGGGGCCGGCGTAGACCGGCTCGTTCTGCAGCTCGGCGAGCGCGAAGCTGTCGGACACCTCGCGGAGCACCTGGGACAGTGGGGCCCCGAGCGCGCCGCAGATCGAGGCGAGCAGCTCGGAGGAAGCTTCCTTCTGCCCGCGCTCAACCTCGGACAGGTAACCCAGTGAGACACGCGCCGCAGCCGACACCTCGCGCAGGGTCCGGCCCTGACGGAGACGCAGTCGCCGAAGCGCATCGCCAAGCATGTGACGAAGCAAGACCATCGCCGCACTCCCTCCCGAGGCCGATCCTGACTCCTCCACCGTACCTGCCCTTACGGACAGTTCGGGAGAGGGTATAACTGCGTGTTCGCCGGTGTAACGCTGTAATCAGCTTATGTCTTCCCTGAGAGTGCCGATCAGCAGGTCCAGCGCGCTCTCGACGGTGCCCTTCCGGATGGTGTGCCGGTCACCGGTGAGTGCCAGCTCCCGGGTCACCGTGCCGCCCGGGCCGGCGACCGAGATGAACACCATCCCGACTGGCTTGCCCTCCGCCGGATCAGGGCCGGCCACGCCAGTGGTCGAGATCCCGACGGTGGTTTCCAGCCGGGCGCGAGCGCCCTCGGCCATCGCCTCCGCGACGGCCGGATGCACAGCCCCATGACGTTCTAGCAGGTCATCGGGTACACCAAGAATAGCGGCCTTGACGTCGGTGGCGTACGCCACGATACCGCCGCGGAAGGCGGCCGAGGCGCCGGGAACGCTGGTGAGCGCTCCAGCCAGCATCCCGCCGGTCAGTGACTCGGCCGACGCGATCGTCTCGCCGCGGCCGATGAGCAGGCTCACAGCGTCGTTCGCGAGCTCGTTCGCACGGCTCCTGCGCGCCGTCATGAGTGACCTCCTCCAGCACCCGGGGGGGCCGGGCCGGCCGCATCTCGGCTCACCGTCGCCCGGCCCGCAGCCAGTTCGCTTGCCGCTGAATCCGAACCAGCCGCATCCGAGCCGACAGAATCCGAGCCGACAGAATCCGAGCCAGCCGCATCCGAGCCAGCCGCATCCGAGCCAGCCGCATCCGAGCCAGCCGCGTCCGAGCCAGCCGCGTCCGAGCTGACCGCCTCCGAGCCCACCGCCTCCGAGCCCACCGCCTCCGGGCCAGCGGCGTCCCGGACACCTGACGCCGGCTCACCATCCTGGCCGCCCGCCGGATCGGGCTCGGCGCCCGGTGGCTGACCGGGCACCGCCCGGTGCAGCCTGATGGCTCGGACGGTGTAGTCCACGCCCGTCACCACGGTGACCACCACCGCCGCGCCCATGAGGATCTGCCGCGCCACCCAGACGTGCCACGGCAGGATGTACAGGCTGATGGCCACGACCTGGAGCAGGGTCTTGAGTTTCCCGCCCCGGCTGGCGGCGATCACGCCCTGGCGGATCACCCAGAACCGCAGTGCGGTGACGGCCAGCTCGCGGACCAGGATGACCACCGTGACCCACCAGGCCAGCTCGCCCAGGAACGACAGCGTCACCAGCGCCGATCCGGTCAGCGCCTTATCGGCGATGGGGTCGGCGATCTTCCCGAAGTCGGTGATCAGGTTGCGCCGCCGAGCCAGCTCGCCGTCCAGCAGGTCGGTCGCCGAGGCCACGCCGAACGCCACGAACGCCGCCGCCCGGGTGCCCGGCTCCCCGGCCACCAGCAGCCCGATGAACACCGGGACCAGTACCAGCCGCAGCACGGTCAGCGCGTTGGCCACGTTCATCAGCCGAGGCGCTGGGACAGCCCCGCCGCCCGGCGTCCCGTGTCCCGGCCTGTCAGAAGCCGGCTGGCTCAATGCTTTCCCGCGGCCAGGACCCCCGCAGCCGCGCCCTCGGCCCCAGCCGCACCCCCGGCCCCAGCCGCACCCCCGGCCGCGCCCGCACCCCCGGCCGCTGGCGCGTCGGCCGTCCCGGCCTCGGCCAGCAGATCCACTCCGTCGGAGCCAGCCACGCGGGCCCGCACCAGGTCCCCGACCGCCGCCGGCCCGGCCGCCGTGACTTCGGTGCTGCCATCCACCTCGGGCGCCTGGTGGGCTGCCCGGCCCAGGTAGCGACCGCCGCCGAGGTCCTCCTCGATCAGCACGTCCACGACCTCGCCCAGGCGCTCAGCGGCCCGCTGGGCCATCAGCTCATCGGCCAGGTCGGCGAGCTCCCCGACCCGGCTGGCGATCTCGTCCTCGGGCAGCTGGCCGGGCAGCGAGGCCGCCTCCGTGCCGTCCTCGGATGAGTAGCCGAAGACGCCGATGGCATCCAGCCGGGCGTCGATGAGGAACTGCTGCAGCTCCTCGACGTCGCCGGCGTTCTCGCCCGGGAAGCCCACGATGAAGTTGGACCGGATGCCCGCCTCCGGTGCGAGCTGCCTGATCTGGTCGATGAGCGCGCAGAAGCGCTCCCCGTCGCCGAACCTGCGCATCGAGCGCAGGACCGCGCCGCTGGCATGCTGGAACGACAGGTCGAAGTACGGCGCCACGCCGGGCGTGGCGGCCATGACCTCGACCAGGCCCGGCCGGACCTCGGCCGGCTGCAGGTAGCTGACCCGGACCCGGGCGATCCCGGCCACGGCGGCCAGCTGGGGCAGGAGCTTCTCCAGCAGCCTGAGGTCCCCCAGGTCCTTCCCGTAGGAGGTGGAGTTCTCGCTGACCAGGTATAGCTCGCGGGCGCCGTGGCTGGCCAGCCAGCCCGCCTCGGCCACCAGGTCGGGCACCGGCCGCGACACGAACGCGCCGCGGAATGCCGGAATCGCGCAGAAGCTGCACCGCCGGTCGCAGCCGGAGGCGATCTTGAGCGGGGCCGCCGGGCCGCCGCCCAGCCGCCGCCGCATGACCCGCGGGCCGGACGCCGGCGCGACGCCCGCGGGGAGGTCCGGGATCTGCGAGCCCGAGCCGGGCGCCAGCGAGCCAGCGCCGGGCGCCGCGGGCGAGCCGGTGACGATCCCGTGGCCCGGCAGCGGCGTGCTCGCGGCTCCCGGCCGCGCGGCCGGGGTCAGCGGCAGCAGCTTGCGCCGGTCCCTCGGCTCGTGCGCCTGCCAGCGCCGACCCGCCACGACGTCGTCCAGCCGGGCCGCGATGTCGCCGTAATCGTCGAAGCCGAGCACCTGGGCCTCGGGAAGCGCCTCGGCCAGGCCCGACCCGTACCGCTCGGCCAGGCAGCCTGCCGCTACCACCGGGACGCCGCCGGCCGCGGCGCCGAGCAGCTCGTCGATCGAATCCTGCTTGGCCGCCTGGATGAACCCACACGTATTAACGAGCACGACATCGGCCTCGTCCGCGCCGTCAGCCAGCGTCCAGCCCGCCTGCTCCAGCCGGGCCGCGAGTTCCTCGGAATCGACCTCGTTCCGCGCGCAGCCCAGTGTGACCAGGCTCACGCTGCGGCCGGCTGCAGGCCGGACTTCCCCCTGATCTGAAACGCTCGATGACACACCGGCAGACTACGGTAAGCGGGCTGGTGCCAGCGCACCCGCGGGCGGCCGGCCAGCCTGGGCTACCCCGTGGCCTGGCGGCGAGACCCGAGGGTCAGGGTGACCGGCTGCCCGGCCGGCGGCGACTGGGGCTTGCCGTTAACGGTCAGGGTAACCGCGCCCGGATTCCCGATGATCATGCTGACCGTCTTGTGCTCGGTCCAGACCTTCGAGGTGCCCATCGGGATGGTGCCCTCGAAGAGAATCCGGTTGGCGGTCGTGGTCAGCTCCACCCAGCAAGCGCTGCTCACGGCGCTGAGCGCGATCACGGTGCCCTGCGCGTGGGCCTGGCTGGCCTGGGCGGCCGCGCTCTTGTGCTTGTGCGTCGCGTGCCGCTGACCGCCAGCCGCGGCGTGCGAGACGACCGGAGCGTGACCGCTGGACACCGGACTGGTCTTGGCCGGCGCGGAAAGGAAATGATAGGTGGCAATGCCGACAATTGCCGCCAGCGCCACGAGCATCGCCAGGCTCCAGTTGGGCCGGCGCCGTTCCCGGAGCTTGATCGGAGTGGCCGGCTCGAACACGTCGGCCGCCGTAATACCCTCCGGCGCGCCCTGGGTCGCGTCGTACTCGCGGATCAGCGGCTCCGGCTCCAGGCCCTCGGCCCGGGCGATGCTGCGGATGTGCCCGCGTGCGTAGAAGTCACCTCCGCAAGCGGAGAAGTCGTCATGCTCAATCCCCCGGATAATCGTCTCGCGGATGCAGGTCCGCTGACTGACCTGCGTGATCGTGAGCCCGGCTTGGCGACGTGCCTCGGCCAGGGCGTCACCGATAGTCACTCGGCGCCTCCACTGCTAGTCGCACTGCGTCCGCCCGGGGGCGCGGGCGCAGTGACTACGTTCCCTGTTCCCGGCACCGGGAACGGTCACTAAGTGTAGACACGCAATTACGTTCCGGCGAGGACCGGAGCGGCTCGGCTCGCGTCTTCCTCAAGTCTCTCGCCGGGCAGCTGAAACTGCCAATCTCCGGAACGGTCAGCTCGGGCCGCCGCGCAGCGAGGCCAGCAGCTCCGCCAGGTCCTCCGGCCGGACCAGCACGTCCCTGGCCTTGGAGCCCTCGCTCGGCCCGACCACGCCCCGGCTTTCCATGAGGTCCATCAGCCGGCCGGCCTTGGCGAAGCCGACCCGCAGCTTGCGCTGCAGCATGGACGTCGACCCGAACTGGGTCCCCACGACCAGCTCGGCTGCCTGGACGAGCAGCTCCAGGTCATCGCCGATATCGGCGTCGATCTCCTTGCGCTGGCCCTCCGGGGCCACGATGTCCTCGCGGTAGGTGGGCTCCATCTGGCGCTTGCAGTGCTCGACGACCTCGCGGATTTCCTTCTCGTTGACGTAGGCGTTCTGCAGCCGCATCGGCTTGCTCGCCCCCATCGGCAGGAACAGCGAGTCGCCCTGGCCCACCAGCTTCTCCGCCCCCGGCTGGTCCAGGATGACCCGGCTGTCGGTCAGGCTGGAGGTGGCGAAGGCGAGCCGGGACGGCACGTTGGCCTTGATCAGGCCGGTCACCACGTCGACGCTGGGCCGCTGGGTGGCCAGGACCAGGTGGATGCCCGCGGCCCGGGCGAGCTGGGTGATGCGGACGATCGCGTCTTCCACGTCCCGCGGCGCGATCATCATGAGGTCGGCCAGCTCGTCCACGATCACCAGCAGGTACGGATACGGCACGTAGACCCGCTCGCTGCCGGGCGGGGCGGTCAGCCGGCCGGTCCGGACGGCCTTGTTGAAGTCGTCCATGTGCCGGAACCCGGAGGCGGCCAGGTCGTCGTAGCGCCGGTCCATCTCGCCGACGACCCACTGCAGCGCGTCCGCTGCCTTCTTGGGGTTGGTGATGATCTGGGTGATGAGGTGAGGAATCCCGGAGTAGGCGGCGAGTTCCACCCGCTTGGGGTCGATCAGGACCATCCGGACCTCCTCCGGGGTGGCCCGCAGCAGGATGGAGGTGATCACGCCGTTGATGCAGGTCGACTTGCCCGCGCCGGTCGCGCCCGCGATCAGCATGTGCGGCATCTTGGCCAGGTTTGCCACCACGGTGCGGCCCTCGACGTCCTTGCCCAGGCCCACCACCATCGGATGGTGATCCGCCGTGGCTACCGGGGACCGCAGCACGTCGCCCAGGCTGACGATCTCCCGGTCGGTGTTGGGGATCTCCACGCCGATGGCCGACTTGCCGGGAATCGGAGACAGGATCCGGACGTCGGCGCTCTTGACGGCGTAGGCGATGTTCTTGCTCAGCTGGGTTACCCGCTCCACCTTCACGGCGGGCCCCAGCTCGATCTCGTACCGGGTCACGGTCGGGCCCCGGGTGAAGCCCGTGACCTGAGCGTCCACCTCGAACTGATCGAGCACCGCGGACAGCGCGTCGACCATCGCGTCGTTGGCGCGGGTCCGGGCCTTGGGGGCGCTTCCCGGCCGGAGCAGCGCGGCGGGCGGCAGCGTATAACTGGAATCACTGGAGGCGGCCAGGGTCAGCTGCTCCGGCTTCTTGGCCGTCAGGTCAGCCAGGTCCGCGAGGCTGTCGTCGGCCGCGGCTGCCGCGGCCGCGCCCTCGGCTGGCCCGAACCAGGATTCCCGCCAGCTTTCCTCGACCGCGGCATTGCCCGCTGCCCGTCCCGCCGTCCCCGCCGGGCCCGGCACGCCGGGCGGCGGCGAGAACATCAGCCCGTCCGGTACCGGCTCGGGCTCAGCGACCGGGCGGCCCCTGGCCGCCGGGGGTCCGGCAGCGGCCTTGCCCTTGCCGGCCTGGCCGCGCGATAGCGTCCCGCCCAGCAGGGGCGTGTCATAGGGCAGGTCGTGATCTCCGGCCTCGATGGCCGCGGGCCGCCCGGACTTGCCCCTGGTGAGCTGGCGGCGGCCGCGCGCGACCGGCTCGCCTTCCTCGCCCGCGACCGCGCCCTGGTCGAGCTCGTCTTCCGCCGGCGGCTTGCCCATCATGAAGCCGTGCAGGCCGGCGAGCCGCCGCGGCACCTGATGCAGCGGCGTGCCGGTCACCACCAGCAGGCCGAAGCCTGTCACGGCGGCCAGCACCGGAACGGCGGCCCACTTGGTCGCCAGGTGGACCAGCGGGGACGCGGCGATATAGCCGACCAGGCCGCCCGCGGCTCGCATCGCCGCTCCGCCGTTGGCCGGGCCGGGAGTGCCATCGGCGATGTGCAGCAGGCCGAGCGCCCCGACCAGCAGCGCCGTCCAGCCGATCACCATGCGGCCGGTATCGGCGTTGCTGTCGGGGTGCCGCAGGAACCGGACGGCCAGCAGGCCCAGCAGGATCGGCACCGTCCAGGCAGCGGACCCGAACAGGCCCAGCATGACCGCGGTCAGCGGCTTGCCGATGAGGCCGAGGTGCCACCAGATGGCGGCGGCGGAGACGAAGGCCGCGCACAGGGCCAGCAGGCCCAGCCCGTCCCGCCGGTGCACCGGGTCCAGATCGCGGGCACTGCGGCCAAAGGTCCGGGCCACGGTGCCGACCGTGTGCGCGAGCGTCATCCAGATGCCGCCGATGGCGCTCACTATCCAGCCCAGCAGGATGATCAGCGGGTTGGCTGGCGGAGGTGGCCGCCGGCCGGTCCTGGTCCGGCCGCTGCCGGTGCGGCGGCTGGCTCCCCGGCCGCTGGCAGCGGGACGGCCGGAACTGCGCCGGTAGGGTGAAGCGGCTCCGCGGCCGGCCCGCGATCGGCTGGCCGACCCGGTCCGGCTGGCACCGCTCGCCTGACGCGGACGGCTCGCGCCGTTGCGCGGGCGTGCTGCGCTCTTGGGCGCACGAGTCGCCATGATGCCCACGGTAGCGAGCAACGCCAGCCGGTCCAAGCACCCCGATCCCGACCGCGTGTCGCGCCCGGGCGACAGCCACCAGCCGCGCGAACCAGCGTCAGGGCGGCTCGATCAGGCCGGACGCCGTGATGTGCGCGCCGCTGCCTCCGAAGTCGCTGCGGGAAAGCGACCGGACGAGCTCGACGCCCGTATCCGCCGGGTCCGGTCGCGGGCTCCCGGCGCCGACCAGCTGGATCGCGGTCAGCCGACCGCCAGCGAACGCTCCGTCCGCCCGCAGTCGCACGTGCAGGATGGCGCTGTCGGCCGTGACCCCGCCCAGGCCGAGGGTGTCGTACCCGGCGAAGTTGCCGAGGCTGTAGGCGATCAGCCGGTGGCGGTACCACTGCATGGCGCGCAGCACGTGCGGCCCGGAGCCGAGCACGAGATCGGCGCCGGCGCTGATGACGGCGTGGGCGAAGGCGATCGGGTCGCCGCGCTCCTCGCCGAGGTAGGTCTCCATGCCCGGCCGTACATGCTGGGCGGCGGCTCCCTCGGCGCCGGCGTGGATGAAGACGATGACCAGCCGGGCGCGGGCTGCGGCCTGGCGCACGGCCGCCACCGCAGCCGGGATGTCCAGCAGGTTGCGGTCGTAGTCGTAAGGGGCGAAGCCCAGCAGGCCGATCCTGACGCCGTCGCGGACCAGGTAGGTGGTCTGCCCCGGGCGGCCCGTCCAGCGCAGGTGCGCCGCGGCCAGCGCCGCGTCGGTCTCCTGGACGCCGATCGGGCCGGCGTCGTCGGTGTGATTGTTGGCCACGTTGACGGCGGAGAACCCCGCCCTGTGCACCGCGATCGCGAAGGCAGCCGGAGCCTGGAACGCATAGCAGTCGGCCGCGTGCGGGGCGCACTTGGTCGTGCCGCTGCTGCCGAGCGCGGTCTCCAGGTTCCCGACGGTCAGGTCGCTGCGCAGGTCGCCGTCCACGTCAGCGAACAGGGCGGCCGGGCCGCCCGGCGGGTAGTTCCCCGCCGTGCCGAAGTTCATGTCGCCCACGTCGGTGATGCTGACGGTGGCCAGAGCGGGCGCGGGGCTGCCGCTGGCCGGGGTGCTCACGCGCGCGGCGCTGGACGGAGGGCCGCCGGAGGGCGCCGCCGCCGCGCCGGCGTGGCCGGCCGCCGCCTCGGGCTGGGCGGCGGCCTTCGGGCGCAGCAGGAACAGGACCGTGCCGCCCAGGGCCAGGACCACGACGATGGCGGCCGCCAGCCAGGATGACGCCCGATTCCGGCGCGCTCCCGGCCGCCGGGACGCTGGCCGGCGCCCTTGTCCCGGCCCGCTCCGGGACGCTGGCGGGCGGGCGTGCCGGGGCAGCCCAGAGCTGGATTCGGGTCCGTCCCCGCGCCCGGATGTCATCGCTGGCTCCCTCACCGGGGTTCCGGCCAGCGCAGGCGACCGCCTGGCGGCGGGACCAGAGTAGGGCCGGGCGAGCTGCTGCGGGCATGATTGCCGCAGTTCCAGCCAAGAGGGACACGGTCCGGCCCAGACCGGTAGGACTAGACCTGGACGACGACCGGGATGATCATCGGGCGGCGCCGGTAGTTATCGCTGACCCAGCGGCCCGCCGTCCTGCGGATCAGCTGGCGCAGCTGATGCACCTCGCTGACGCCGTCGGCGGCCGCCCTGACCAGGGCCTCCTCCACCAGCGGGCGGATCTCGTCGAAGGCCGAGTCGTCGATGCCCGAGCCGCGCGCGTGGATCTCCGGGCCCGCGACCAGCTTGCCGTTGGTCGAGTCCACCACGACGACCACCGAGACGAAGCCCTCGTCTCCGAGGATCAGCCGGTCCTTCAGCGACGCCTCAGTGACCTCGCCCACCGACATGCCGTCGACGTAGACGTAGCCGCACTGGACGTTGCCGACCACCGCGATCTTGCTCGCGACGAGGTCCACCACCACGCCGTCCTCGGCGATCACGATGCTCTCGGCGGGGACGCCGGTCAGCGCGGCCAGGTCGGCATGCGCCTTCAGGTGCCGCCACTCACCGTGGACGGGGATGAAGTTGCTGGGCCGGACCAGGTTCAGCACGTAAAGCAGCTCGCCCGCGGGCGCGTGCCCCGACACGTGCACCAGCGCGTTGCCCTTGTGCACCACCTGGGCGCCCAGCCGGGTCAGGTCGTTGATGATCCGCGAGACCGCGGTCTCGTTCCCCGGCACCAGCGACGACGCCAGGATGACCAGGTCGCCCTCGGCGATCCGGATCGGATGGTCCCGGCCGGCCATCCGCGACAGCGCGGACATGGGCTCACCCTGCGAGCCGGTCGAGATCAGCACGATCTGGTCGGGCGGCAGCTCCTCGGCCTCCTTCAGGTCGACCAGCAGGCCGCCGGGCACCGAGGGCACCCGCAGGTAGCCAAGGTCGCGCGCGACGCCCATGTTGCGCACCATCGACCGGCCGACCAGCGCGACCTTCCGGCCGTGGGCCGCCGCGGCGTCCATGACCTGCTGGACCCGGTGCACGTGGCTGGCGAAGCAGGACACGATGATGCGCTGCTGCGCGGTGGCGAAGATCTCGTCGAGCACCGGGCCGATGGCCCGCTCGCTGGTGACGATGCCGGGAACCTCGGCGTTGGTGGAGTCGGCCAGGAGCAGGTCCACGCCCTGCGCCCCGAGGCGGGCAAACCCGCCGAGGTCGGTCAGCCGCCCGTCCAGCGGCAGCTGGTCCATCTTGAAGTCCCCGGTGTGCAGCACCAGCCCGGCCCGCGTCCTGATGGCGACGGCCAGGGCGTCGGGGATGGAGTGGTTGACGGCCATGAACTCCAGGTCGAAGGGGCCGAACGACAGCGTGCCTCCCGCCGTGACCTCGACGGTCTCGGGCGGGATCCGGTGCTCGGCGAGCTTGCTGGTCACCAGGGCCAGGGTGAGCCTGGATCCCACCAGCGGGATGTCGCGCCGCTGGCGGAGCAGGTAGGGAACCGCCCCGATGTGATCCTCGTGCGCGTGGGTGAGCACGAGCGCCTCGATCTGGTCCAGCCGGTCCTCCAGCATGGAGAAGTCCGGCAGGATCAGGTCGATTCCGGGCTGGTCTGGCTCGGGGAACAGGACTCCGCAGTCGACGATGAGCAGCCGCCCGGCGTGCTCGAAGACGGTCATGTTGCGGCCGATCTCGCCGAGTCCGCCGAGCGCGATGATCCGCAGGCCGTCGACGGGGAGCGGCGGCGGCGGTCCGAGTTCTGGATGCGGGTGGCTCACCGGATCTTCACGCCGCCTGCCGTGAGGTCCTCACGGAGCTGCTCGATCTGCGCCGGCGTCGCGTCCGTCAGCGGCAGCCGCACGGAGCCGCCGGGCAGGCCGAGCAGGCTGAGGGCCGCCTTGGCCATGATGACGCCCTGGGCCCGGGTCATGCCCTGGTAGACCGGGAGTACTGCGCGGTGGAGGGCCAGCGCGTCGGTCACGCGGCCGGCGAAGTAGGCCTCGATCATCTCGTGCAGCCGGTCCCCGATCACGTGCGCGTGCACGCTGATGAAGCCGCTGGCGCCGACCGACAGCCAGGGCAGGTTCAGCGGGTCGTCGCCGCAGTAGAAGACCAGGCCGGTGCGGGCCATCACGTCCGAGCCGGCGAGCAGGTCCGCCTTGGCGTCCTTGACGCCCACGATCCGCGGGTGCTCCGCCAGCCGCAGCAGCGTCTGCGTCTCGATGGGGGTAGCGGTCCGGCCGGGAATGTCGTAGAGCAGGACCGGCAGCTGCGTGGTGTCAGCAACCGCGCTGAAGTGCGCCAGCAGCCCGCTCTGCGGTGGCTTGCTGTAGTACGGCGTGACGACGAGCAGTCCCGCCGCGCCCGCCCGCTCGGCGGTCCGGGCGAGCTCGCACGTGTGCGCGGTGCTGTTGGTGCCCACCCCGGCCACGACCGGGATCCGGTCTCCCACCGCCTCCACGACCGCGCGCAGCAGCCGTTCCTTCTCGGCGTCGGTGGTCGTCGGCGACTCGCCGGTCGTGCCGCTGATGACCAGGCCATCGTTGCGCATGTCCGTGATCAGGTACTCGGCGAGCCGGGCAGCGCCTTCGTAGTCGACGGCCCCGTCGCCGGTCATCGGCGTGATCATGGCCGTGAGATTCCGGCCGAACGGGGCATCGGGGGGCGCGCTGCCTCCGCCCGTGGGCGTTGCGGTTGCTGTCATGGAGTGAACGCTACCGGGCCGGGCTTCCTGCGGGTACTGCCGGCGCGGCCGGTGTGGTGAAGACGCGGCGACGTGAGCTCGGGGGTACCCACGCCGCCGGCGTCTGTCTCAGTATCGCCCGCCATTGCACATGGCGTTACTCGTTGGACGCAATTCGTTAAGAGGCGGGTCGCGCCGGGGAAATGAGCGGGGCCCCTCCATGTATGAGATGGAGGGGCCCCGCCGGCCCGTCGGCCCTGGCTCGCCGGCTTCCCGGCTGCCGCACACCGCGTGACCCCCACCGGCACCGGGCCCCCGTCGCGCGAGTCGGTCTCCCGCCCCGCCCGCCGTTCCGGAGTCACCCTCAGGGTGGACCCGCCTCAGTGGTGAGAGCCGTTCTACTGCCAATCGCCGGGCCCGCACAAGGCCTAGGGACCCCTATTTCCTGGCATTTCCGCTGTCCACACCGCCGTCCACAGCCGGACGAGCGTTGTCCCCCGACTGTGGCGAGTTGTCAGCAGGGCTGTCCACAGACCCGGTGCATAAAGCGCGCGGCACAGGGCTAAGCGGCACGGGCTTAAGCGGCGCTGGGCTCCGACAGGTAGGCCACCCACTGCGGGTCGCCGTCGTGCGCCGCGCCGATGAGGCGCCAGTGCGCGCCGCGCGGGGCGGCCGGGTCGAACCGCAGCGCCCAGCCCAGCTCCTCGATCAGCCGGTCGGCCTTGCGGTGATTGCAGCGCGTGCAGGATGCCACGCAGTTCTCCCAGACATGCTGGCCGCCGCGGCTGCGGGGAATCACGTGATCGATGGTGTCGGCCTTGACGCCGCAGTAACCGCACAGGTAATTGTCCCGGCGCATGAGGGCGGCCCTGGTCAGCGGCACCCGGCTGCGGTGCGGGATCCGGACGTACCGGTGCAGCCGGATCACCGACGGGACGACCAGCCGGGCCGAGGCCGAGTGCAGCATCCTGCCGTCCGCGTCATCGTGCAGCACCTCGGCCTTGTCCCCGAGGACCAGGCACACCGCACGGTGCAGTCCGACAGTGGTCAGCGGCTCATAGGTGACGTTGAGCAGCAATACCCGACGCACTCGCACCTCCTGCCGGGTGCGCTCCTGTCGTGCCGCCGAGGCACCCTGTGACCAGTGTGACTGCCCGGCGGCCCGTCCGCCAACACCGATAGCCTACCGGCCGTCGTGGCGGGCCGGCATGGTGGCGTCCGGGCAGTATGCGGGCCGCCGGCCGCCGGCCGGGCCGGCCGCCGGCCGCCGGCCGCGCGGCAGCTCAGCGGCCGGGCCTGGCCTGACGCACGGCGGTTTTGGCCCTAAAGTGCCAGTCATGACCGCACCCAGCGACGCCGAACCGGGCGCCGGCTACCCGGACGCCCCCCGCCAGGACATCTGCGAAGTCCTGCACGGTCATCGCGTCGCCGATCCCTACCGCTGGCTCGAGGACGCCGACAGCGACCAGGCCAGGGCCTGGCTCACGGCCCAGGACGAGCTGTACGCACGGGAGCGGGCGACGCTGCCGGGCCGGGAGCGGCTGGCGGCCAGGCTGGCCGAGCTGCTGGGCGCGGGCACCGTGAGCCCGCCGGCCTGGCGCGGTGACCGCCAGTTCTACGTGCGGCGGGCAGGCGGCCAGGAGCACGCGGTGCTCTACACGGCGGCCGGCGATAAGCCCGAGCGCGCGCTGATCGACCCGATGGCCATCGACCCGTCCGGGACTACCACCCTGGACAGCTGGCAGCCCGACTACGAGGGCCGGCTGCTGGCCTACCAGATGTCGGAGGGCGGCCGCGAGGAGTCGGTCCTGCGGGTCATGGACGTGGTCACGGGCGAGGATGCCGACGGCCCGATCGACCGCTGCCGGTACACCGAGGTGGCGTGGCTTCCGGGCGGCAAGGCGTTCTACTACGCCCGCCGCCTGGCTCCCGGCGCGGTCCGGGCCGGCGAGGAGCAGTACCACCGCCGCGTCTACCTGCACCGGGTCGGGACGCCGGCCGCCGAGGACGTGCTGATCTTCGGCGACGGGCTGGAGAAGACCAACTACTACGGCGTCATGGTCAGCCGGGACGGCCGGTGGCTGGTCATCGAGGCGTCGGCCGGGACGGCGCCGCGCAACGACGTGTGGATCGCCGACCTGACCGCCTCGCCGGAGGGGGCGCCGGACCTGCGCGTCCTCCAGCAGGGCGTGGACGCCCAGGTGGGCGTGCACGCGGGCCGGGACGGACTGCTGTACGTGCATACCGACCGGGACGCGCCGCGGGGCAGGCTGGCGGTGGCCGACCCCGCCGACCCGGCCTTCCCCGGCTACCAGAGCTGGCGCGACTTGCTGCCCGAGGACAGCGAGGCCGTGCTCGGCGGCTTCACGATCCTCGACGGCGAGGAGCTGGACCAGCCCCTGCTGCTGGCCGGCTGGACCAGGCACGCGATCAGCGAGGTCACCGTCCATGAGCTGGCCACCGGCCAGCTGACGGGCCGGATCCCGCTGCCGGGCCTCGGGTCGGCCGGCAGCCTGCGCGGGCGCCCCGAGGGCGGGCATGAGGCCTGGCTCAGCTACACCGATGACGCCACGCCGCCGCTGGTCCTGCACTATGACGCGCTCACCGGCGCCGTCTCGACCTGGGCCCGGTCGCCGGGCATGGTCAGCGTGCCGGAGATCCAGGCCGAGCAGGTGGCCTTCCCGTCTGCCGACGGGACCACGATCCGGATGCTGGTCATCTCCGCGTCCGGCGGGGACAGGGGCGGGCCGCGCCAGCCCCGGCCCGCCATCCTGTATGGCTACGGCGGCTTCAATATCAGCCTCACCCCCGCCTACTCCGCGGCGGTGCTGGCCTGGGTGGAGGCGGGCGGGGTCTACGCGATCGCCGGGCTGCGCGGCGGCAGCGAGGAAGGCGAGCAATGGCACCGCGCCGGGATGCGCGAGCATAAGCAGAACGTGTTCGACGACTTCGCCGCCGCGGCCGGCCGGCTCATCGCCGGAGCCTGGACCACCGCCGGGCAGCTCGCCATCTCGGGCGGCTCCAACGGCGGCCTGCTGGTCGGCGCGTCCATCACCCAGCGGCCGGACCTCTGCGCGGCCGCCGTCTGCTCCGCGCCGCTGCTGGACATGGTCCGCTACGAGCAGTTCGGGCTGGGCGAGACCTGGAACGACGAGTACGGCAGCGCCGCCGACCCGCGGGAACTGAGCTGGCTGCTCGGGTACTCGCCGTATCACCACGTTCGTGACCGGGTCGCCTACCCGGCGGTCCTGTTCACGGTGTTTGACGGCGACACCCGGGTCGACCCGCTGCACGCCCGGAAGATGTGCGCGGCCCTCCAGCACGCCACCTCGGCGCCGCTAGCCGACCGGCCAGTGCTGCTGCGCCGCGAGGGCGACGTGGGTCATGGCGCCCGCGCCGTCAGCCGGACCGTGGCCCTGTCCAGCGAGCAGCTCGCGTTCATCGCCGCCCACACCGGCCTGCGCCTCTAGCTGCTAGCTGCGGTAACGGATTCGGTCGGGCGCGAATTACGCCAGCCGGCGGCGGTCGCGGCCCGGTCACTGAAAGGATCTGGTCGTGGTCATGCACGTCCTCACGGCGATCGCCAGCCTCCCGCCGGGGGTGCCGCCAGATTCCCTCACTAGTGCCTGCGGCAGCAGCAGTCCCGGGATCGCCTGCCGGCTGATCTGGGACATCACCAAGAACCGGCACGACGCCGAGCTCACGAGGGCCTTCTTCGCGGGACCGGTTCAGCTGGGGCTGCGCATCGCGTTCGTGGTCGTGCTCGCGCTGATCGCGCGGTTCGCCGCGCACCGGCTGATCAGGCGGGTCACCGCCCGCGCCACGCTGCGGCAGGACAGCGGCAGCGAGCGGTCCCGGTCCATCCTCGGCGAGCGCCGTCAGCAGCGGGCCAGCGCGCTCGGCTCGGTCCTCCGCAATGCGGCCTCGGTGACCATCTTCACGATCGCCACCTTCATCATCCTGGGTGACCTCGGGGTGAACCTCGCGCCCATCCTGGCCAGCGCCGGCGTGCTCGGCATCGCTATCGGGTTCGGAGCGCAGAACCTGGTGATGGACTTCCTGGCCGGGACCTTCATCCTGCTCGAAGACCAGTACGGCGTCGGCGACGTGATCGACATCGACACCATCAGCGGAACGGTCGAGGCGGTCAGCCTGCGGATCACCCGGGTGCGCGACGTTAACGGCGTGATCTGGCACATCCGTAACGGCACCATCACCAAGTCCGGGAACGAGTCGCACGGCTGGGCGCGCGCGGTGGTGGACTTTCCCGTTCCCTACGACCTGGACATCAGCCTGGTCCGGCAGATGATGGAACAGACCGCCGTGGCCATGTGGCAGGACCCCGACTGGCAGGAAGTGATCCTGGAGCGGCCCGAGGTGTGGGGGGTCCAGGAGGTCACCAGCGACTCCGTGCTGGTCCGGGTCATCGCCCGCACCGCGCCGCTGCGCCAGTGGGAGGTCGGCCGAGAGCTGCGGGAGCGCCTGAAGCTGGCGCTGGCCAGCCTGGCCGCGGCGGGCGGCCGGACCTCGCTGCCCGAGCCCGGGCCGGGCGACTCGGGTGGCTCGGCCAGCCCGGGCGAGCCGGGTACCGGCAGCGGAACGTAACCTGGAGCGCGTTATGACTGACACCAGCGTACCGACCCTCTACGAGGCGGTCGGCGGTGAGCCGACGTTCCGGCGCCTGGTCCACCGGTTCTATCAGGAGGTCGCGGCCGATCCCGAGCTGCGGCCGGTGTACCCGAGCCGCGACCTGGGGCCGGCCGAGGAACACCTGCGGCTGTTCCTGATCCAGTACTGGGGCGGTCCGGCCACCTACAACGAGCTGCGGGGCCATCCGCGACTGCGCATGCGGCACGCGCGCTTCAGCATCGGCGAGGCTGAGCGGGACGCGTGGCTGCGGCATATGCGCACCGCGCTCGACGAGCGCGCCCTCGCCCCGGAACTGGACACGCAGCTGTGGGACTACCTGGTGATGGCCGCCCATAGCCTGATCAACCAGCCTCTGGGCCAGCCAGGCCGACCCGATCTCGGCCTCACGCCTTCCTAGAAGAGGCCTGACGCCCGGAGCATTGACAGATGCCAGCTAATCTCGCGGATACTAAAATCAGCTGCTTTTTCATCTGCACGTAACTGAGCTCCGCTTCCGGCAGTGGCAGCTGCCGGAGCGCGGCACCCCACGCTGGAGGGCCCGGTGACCGAGGAGATCAGCTCGGCTCCGTCGCAGGCTGGCCCCGGCGGGCAGCTGGCCGGGTACCAGATCGAGGCGGAGATCGGCCGGGGCGGCATGGCGATCGTCTACCGCGCCATCGACGTGAAGCTGGGCCGGACCGTCGCCCTGAAGATCCTGGCCCCCCGGCTGGCCGAGGACGAGTCCTTCCGGCGCCGGTTCATCCACGAGTCACGGGCCGCCGCCGCCGTGGACCATCCGCACATCGTGCCGGTGTTCGAGGCCGGGGAGGCCGAGGGCTGCCTGTTCATCGCCATGCGCTACGTCGGCACGGGCGACGTCCGGACCCTGCTGGACCGGCAGGGCCGGCTCTCGGTCCCGCGGACCGTCGCCATCACCGCCCAGGTGGCCTCCGCGCTGGACGCGGCGCACGCTCGCGGGCTGGTGCATCGCGACATCAAGCCCGCCAACATGCTGCTGGCCGAGTCGGGAGACGGCCGCTCCGACCACGTCTACCTGTCCGACTTCGGGCTGAGCAAGCAGGCCCTGGCCCCGAGCGGCCTCACGGCGACCGGACAGTTCCTGGGCACCCTGGACTACGTCGCGCCCGAGCAGATCGAGGGCCGCTCAGTAGACGGGCGGGCCGACCTGTACGCGCTGGCCTGCGCCACGGTCGAGATGCTGACGGGCGCCCCGCCGTTCCGGCGCGAGGAGAACCTGGCGCTGATGTGGGCTCAGCTCTCCGAGCCGCCGCCCGCGCCGAGCGAGCGGCGCCCGGACCTGCCGCCGGCCGTCGACCAGGTCATCGGCCGGGCCCTGGCCAAGTCCCCGGCTGACCGGTACCGGACTTGCATGGACTACGCGGCCGCGCTGCATGCGGCCTGTGTCTCCCAGCCGGGCGAGACCGGCCGGCCGCGCACTGTGGCCTCGGCCGCCGGGCTCGCCGCCGATCCGTTCCAGCGGCCGTCCACGGAGCTGTCCGCCCCGTCCGGCCCGGGACTGACCAGCGTGGATTCTCCGCCGGCCGCGGCGGCTGCCGCCCCGCCGCCCGCCCCGCCGCCCGCTCAGCCGGCCGTTCCGCGGCCCTGGCCGGCCAGGCCGCCGGGCTCGGCCGGGTCGCCGCAGGACCGGCCGGGCGACGCTCCCGTGTCGGAGATACCAGACAACTGGTGGCGGCAGCCCTCGGCCGCGCAGTCACCGGCACCGCAGTCACGGCCGCCGCAGTCCCCGCAGCAGGAGGCTGCGACCGGATGGCTGGGGCCAGCTGCGGGCACGGCCAGGAGATCCGGAATGACGACGCCCGCCGCGCCGGGCCGCCAGGGCGCCGGCAGCCGCCGCCGGGGAAGCGGCCTGGCCATCACGGCGGCCATCGTCGTGCTGCTCTGCCTGGCCGGTCTCGGCTATAAGCTGCTCCACCACCACGCCAGCCCGGTCGCTCAGCCTCCGGCCCGGCAGACCGCGCCGGCCGCGGCGGCGACTGTCACCCCGGCCATGACCGTCCAGGACTACTTCCGGGCGATTAATCATCACCGGTACGGCCGGGCCTGGCTCCTGGGCGGCAGGCACACCGGCATGTCGTTGGCGGCGTTCGTCAGCGGGTTCCGCGGGACCGCCCATGACGCGGTGAAGATCGTGTCGACGAGCGGTGACATCGTGACTGCCCGCCTGGCCGCGACCCAGACCGACGGCTCCGTGCAGACCTACGAGGGCACCTACACCGTGATGAACGGCCAGATCGTCCGGCCCGATATCCACCGGGTCAGCTGACCGGCGGCGGCCGGTCAGCTGATCCGCTAGCCCCTGGTCAGCTTGCGGTAGGTGACCCGGTGCGGCCGCGCCGCCTCGGCACCCAGCCGCTCGATCTTGCTCTTCTCGTAGGCCTCGAAGTTCCCCTCGAACCAGAACCAGCTGGCTCCGCCTTCCCAGGCCAGGATGTGCGTCGCGATGCGGTCCAGGAACCACCGGTCATGGCTGGTGATCACGGCGCAGCCGGGGAATTCCAGCAGCGCGTTCTCCAGCGAGGACAGCGTCTCCACGTCCAGGTCGTTGGTCGGCTCGTCCAGCAGCAGCAGGTTGCCGCCTTGCTTGAGCGTCAGGGCCAGGTTTACCCGGTTCCGCTCACCGCCTGACAGCACGCCGGCCGGCTTTTGCTGGTCGCCCCCCTTGAACCCGAAGGCGGCGACGTATGCCCGGCTCGGGATCTCGGTCTTGCCGACCCGGATGTAGCTCTCCCCGTCGGAGATGACATCCCAGACGTTCTTGTCAGGGTCGATCCGGCCGCGAGCCTGGTCGACGTAGGAGATCTGGACCGTCTCGCCCACCCGGATCAAGCCGGAGCCCGGCTTCTCCTCGCCGAGGATCATCTTGAACAGGGTCGTCTTCCCGACGCCGTTCGGGCCGATGACGCCGACGATCCCGTTGGGGGGCAGGCTGAAGCTCAGGTTCTCGATCAGCATCCGGTCATCGAAGCCCTTGCTGAGGCCATCGGTCTCGACGACCAGGCTGCCCAGCCGCGGGCCCGGCGGAATCTGGATCTCCTCGAAGTCCAGCTTCCGGTTGCTGTCGGCCTCGACCGCCATCTCCTCATACCGCTGCAGCCGGGACCGGCTCTTCGCCTGCCGGGCCCGGGGACTGGACCGCACCCACTCCAGCTCCTCCTCCAGGCGCTTACGGCGCTTGGCGTCCTTCTGGCCCTCGACCTTGATCCGGGCCGCCTTGGACTCCAGGTAGGTGGAGTAGTTGCCCTCGTAGGGGTAAGCGTGACCGCGGTCCAGCTCCAGGATCCAGCCGGCCACGTTGTCGAGGAAGTACCTATCGTGAGTCACCGCGACCACGGTCCCCGGGTACTTCTCGAGGTGCTGCTCCAGCCACAGCACGCTCTCGGCATCGAGGTGGTTGGTGGGCTCGTCCAGGAGCAGCAGATCGGGCTGGGACAGCAGCAGACGGCACAGGGCGACCCGGCGCCGCTCGCCGCCGGACAGGACGCTCACGTCGGCATCGGGCGGCGGGCAGCGCAGCGCGTCCATGGCCTGCTCGAGCTGGCTGTCGAGGTCCCAGGCGCCGGTATGGTCAAGCTGCTCCTGCAGCCTGCCCATCTCCTCCAGCAGGGCATCGGAGTAGTCCGTCGCCATCTGCTCGGCGATCTCGTTGTACCGCTCCAGCAGCGCCTTAGTCGCCGCCACGCCCTCCTCGACGTTACCCAGGACGGTCTTGGTCTCGTCCAGGGCGGGCTCCTGGTCGAGCAGCCCGACCGTGAAGCCCGGCATCAGGCGCGCCTCGCCGTTCGAGGGCTGCTCGATCCCGGCCATCATGCGCAGCAGCGTCGACTTACCGGTGCCGTTCGGCCCGAGAACGCCGATCTTCGCCCCGGGCAGGAACGCGAGGGTTACGTCATCGAGGATGACCTTGTCGCCGTGTGCCTTGCGCACACGGCTCATCTGATAGATGAACTCCGGCATGTAACCAAGGGTAGGGGCAGCGGGCCGGGGGTCGAACCACAGGCGCTGGCCCGGGTCCCCCGGCCCCCTGTCCCCCGGCGCCCTGGCCCCCGATGCCCTGGCTGCCGACCGCCGGTCAGAACGGCGCCGTGCCGCTGGCCTGCTCAGCCAGCACGGCGACCGCGTCCTCGTCGAACATCTCGCCGCCGGAGTCCTCGGCCTCCTCGCCCGCGTGGCCGGCCGGGCGGGCTGCCGCCGCGACCAGGCTGGCGAACGCCGCCTCGTCGGCTGCGGCGTCCGCCCCGGCCACGCCACTTCCGGAGCCGCCGTCCTGCGCGGCCCGGTATTCCATGGCCGTCATCCCGGTCTGCGGCCGGAGCCGCTGGAACTGAGCCACTCCGCGGGACAGATCGTGCCCGATCGAGGCGGCATCGACCTCCACCCTGGTGCGCTGGCGGCCGGCCTTGTCCTCGAAGTCACGGATCGTCATCCGGCCCCGCACCACGACCGGATCGCCCTTGCGCAGGCAGGTCCCGGCGTTCTCGGCCAGCTTGCGGTAGCACTGGACCGTCAGGAACGAGGTATCGGCATCCACCCATTCCCCGGTGGCCCGGTCCAGCTTGCGGGGCGTCCAGGCCACGCGCATGGACAGGCTCGGAACGCCGGTGCGGGTCTCGTTCAGGTAAGGCTGAGTGGCCACGAAGCCGCTCAGGCTGATGTGTGCCTCGTTCATCATCGGAACCTCCTGGGCCGTCCGGAGGCGGCACCGTGCCGCCGCCGCTGCCTCAAAGATCCCCGGATCGCGGCCTCCCGGCAGAAGGTCTCGCCACGCTGTGGACAGCCGCGGTCAGTGCGCCCGTCCTGTGGACAAGGCGCGGGCCATCGCCGGAAGCCTGTGAGAGCATGCCGGGTCAGGCCGCTACCAGCTCGGCCGGCTCGGCGATGACATCCACCAGGGCGCCGTTGCGCATGACCGTCACGGCCAGCGGCCGCCCGATCGCCTCACTGAACATCAGCCGCTGCAGGTCCTGCGCGCGCGTCACCGGGCTGCCCCCGGCGCTCAGCAGCAGATCGCCGGGGCGCAGGCCGGCCCGGGCGGCGGGGCCGGCGGGCACCACCTCGGCCACCCGGAGCCCTTCGGCGCGGCCGACTCGCTCCCGCAGCGGCGCCGGCACCGGGGCGGGCACGCAGACCAGCCCGAGATATGCCCGGCGCACCCGCCCATCGCGCATCAGCGCCGCGATGATCCGCCGGCTCGTGGCGTTGACGGGGACGGCCAGCCCGAGGCCGATCCCGGCTACCGCCGTGTTGATGCCCACCACCCGCGACCTGGCGTCGGCCAGCGCGCCACCCGAGTTGCCGGGATTGAGCGCCGCGTCGGTCTGGATCACGTCCTCCACCAGCCGCGCCGCCGAGCCGCTGTGCGTCGGCAGCGACCGGCCCAGCGCGCTGACGACGCCGGCCGTCACCGAGCCGGCCAGGCCGAGCGGGCTGCCGACGGCTACCACCAGCTGGCCGACCACCAGCTTGTCTGCCTCGCCGAGCTCTGCGGGAGCGGGTATCGCGCCATCGGCCCGGACCACGGCCAGATCGGACAGCGGGTCGGTGCCCACCACCGCGAATGGCGCGCTCGTGCCGTCGGAGAACAGCGCCGTGCCCTGCTCAGAGCGGCCGACGACGTGGGCGTTGGTGAGCAGGAAACCGTCCGGGGTGAACACGACGGCCGAGCCCTGGCTCTCCCCGTTCCGGCCCCCTGCCTGCGGGACCCGCAGGCTCGCCACCTTGGGGGTCAGCTCCGCCGCCACTCCGGCCACGATCCGCGAGTACCCGTCGAGGTCAGGGTCTGATGACATGTACGCTCCTCTGTCGGGATTACAAGATTACAGAGAAACCCAGACCTCGCACCACCCCGTCATGCCGCGGCCCTGTCGCGGCCTCCATGCCGGCAGCCTGGTGCACGAACGGCATGGACGCGCGGTTGCTGATCCTGTATGAGCATCGGATGCACGTCGATGGCGCTGGAGATGGCCGACGATAACGTCGGGCCGGCCGCCGGCGGTGCCCGCCCGCACGGGCGGGCGGGCACCGCCGGTGCGGCTAGTCAGCCGTGGTGGCCGAGGGCGACCTGCAGCTCCGCCCGGAGCCGGTCAAGCTCGGAGAGCTCCTGCAGGGCCGGCGCCACCACGAGTTCCTGCGCGACGCCAGACATCCGGTCCTGCATGTCCTCGGCGACCTGCTCGTTTTCCCGGATGGCTGCCTTCCGGACCGCGTTGACGCACGCGGATGCGGTCAGCCATCCCAGGATCAGCATGGCGACGATGAGGATCGCGATGAGCGGCAGCAGCGACACGGCGCTGAACAGGCGCGGGACGTTATTGCCGGTGGCCACGACGCCGAAGATGACGATGGTCACTATCCAGGCCAGCCCGACGATCACGCAGCCGAGCAGCAGCCCCTGCCAGACCCCGATGGCACGCCACCAGCCCGCGATCTTGTTTTCTGCCGGGAGTGACTCCCCGATCCGGCGGCCGAGCGCGCCGGGGATATCGCCCGCGCGCGACCGGATCGCCGTCCTGATCGTCGCCGACCACGGCTTGGGCAGGTTCGGGCTGACCTCGTCGGCCAGCTCGGTCAGGGCGTTGTCGATCTCCGACTGCTGCGCGCCGGACGGGCCGGCGGTTACCCCGCGCAGCTCCGCCCACAGCCGGCCCAGCCTGATCTTGCGCACCGGATCGCGCCGGACGACCCGCTCGACCAGCCAGCTGACTGGCCAGCCTACGTAGTCCACCGCCCGCAGCTCGCGAGCGCTCTGCAGCGCGTCGCCGATGGCCGCGACGCCGGCCGCCTGGGCGAACGCGGCGGCGAGCTTCCGGGGGGCGGCGGCCAGGATGCTGGCGGCGGACCTGCTGTCAGCGGCCCGGCCCGCGGCACCGCTGGCCAGCTGGCCGGCCGAGCCGAGCGCCGTGGGCTCCAGTCCCGCGTACGGCGCGAAGCGGGCCGCGACGGCGTCCACGTCGGCCGAGATACGCGCGGTCGCGGCCCGCCGCGCCGTTACCGTCTCGGCCAGCAGCTTGCGCAGCGGGCCGACGCCGTCGCCGGTAGCCGCCGAGGTGACCAGGATCTGCACGTCGTGCAGGTCCTCCGCGTCGAGGAGCCGCCGCAGGTCATTGACGCAGTCCTCGATCTGCGCCGGCGACAGCACATCCGACTGGTTCAGCACCACGGCGATCACCTCGGAGTGACCCGCGAGCGGCACCAGGAAGCGACGGTGCACGGCCGCGTCCGCGTACTTCTGCGGGTCCAGCACCCAGATCATCAGGTCGGCCAGTTCCACGAGATGGTCGACCTGGTGGGTGGCATGCGCCATCACCGAGTCGTGGTCGGGCAGGTCGAGCAGGACCAGCCCGGCCAGCGCCTGCTCGCCGCCGCCGAGCGCGCTGGCCCGCGCGTACCGGTAGCGGCGCGGGACACTCAGCCACTCCAGCAGCGGGCCGGAGCCGGCCACGCCCCAGACGCACGCGTGCACGTCTCTGGTCACCGGGCGGGTGACCCCGACGGTCGAGAAATCCGCCCCGGCTATCCGGTTGAACAGCGATGACTTGCCGCTGCCCGTGCCGCCGGCCAGCGCCACGACCGTATGCGCCGACGACAGCCGGAGCCGCTCGCCGGCCCGGGCCAGCAGATCGCCGGTGTCATCGAGCAGTTCCTTGCTGACCCCGTCCGGGCCGCTGCGCGCGGAGCCGATCTGGACCAGCCGGGCCAGCGCGCCGAGCCGCGCGGACAGCTCGCTGGCCGCCCGCAGCGGCGCGGCCCAGTACTCCCCCGGCGCGTCGGTCCCGTCAGCCTCGTCCTGGCCAGGCTGGGTGCCGCCGGCCTGGTTTCCGCCAGCTTGCTTCGGGCCGGGCTGCCTCCAGCTAGCCCGTCTCCCGGCATTGGTCATCGAACGGCCTCAAGCGCCTCGCCGGCCTGGACCAGGCGGGCGGCCACGGTCTCGTCTGGTTCGCCGGCGGCGTCGATGACCTCAGTGAAGCGCCCGAGCTCGGCATCCAGCAGCACGGCGACCCGCTCGTGCAGGTCCTGGCGGGCCGCCGCGGTGATGTCCCGCAGCAGTCCGGCCCCGAACAGCGAGCTGAGCAGGCGCTCTGGCCCGGTCCCGGGACCGCTGACCGCGTCCGGGCCGGGGACGCCCGCGGAAGCCATCTGCCCGCCGTCCGCGGCTGCGGCCGTCCCGGCGGCGTCGCTGCTGGCACTCGGTGAGCCGGTTCCGAGAACGGCGACCATGAGGACGAGAGCCAGGGACTCATGATCGAACGACACCACGCGGGCAATCGACCGTTTCGTCACCTTCTCGGCCTCAACCAGCTGCAGCACCCGGTCCTGCCAGGACCGGATCACCCGGCGGGCCGCCGCCGCCAGCTCGGGCGAGGACCGGCCGAGCGCCGCGGCGTCCACGGGCATGGCATCGTCTTCGCTCGCGACGCTATCGGCCATGCCCAGGTCGACCAGGGCCAGGGCCAGGTAGTCCGACGCCGCGGACGGTCCGGCTTCCGCCGCCGCGGCGAGCTCGCTGAGCAGGGCTGCGCCGGCGGGCTGCTGCTGCCAGCCGACGACCGCGTGCTCGGCCGCCCGGTCGGCGGTGGCCACCACGAGGGACTCGAGACTGGCCCGGATCGCGGCCCGGAGGGCCCCGGCCCGGGCGGGCAGGCGGCGCTTCTTCTTCGGCCGGCTGGCCGAGGCCCGGCCGCGCCGCACCTGCAGGGTGCGCATCAGGTCACCCGTCCCGGCGAAGTCCTGCCAGCGGGCCAGCACCTCGCCGCGCAGCAGCGACCCGTCGCTGACGCCCGAGTCGAAGTCCGCCAGCCCGTCGTCGTACGCGCCGCGCACGCTCGCCCGGAGCTCGCCGCGCAGGGTGAGCTGAGTAGCGGCCTGGCTAGCCAGGACCGGGATCCTGATCCGGAAGGTGTCGAGCATGCCCGACATGGTCTGGGTCAGGACGGCTACCCGCCGGTCGTCGCCCGTGGCGGTTTCCTCTAGCCACTCCCGCACCGGCCGAGCGACCTCGGCGGGGAGCATTGCGTTATTGACGATGGTCTCGGCGATCAGGAACCGCCGCAGATCCGTCAGGCCGTTGGCCTCGAGCATGGCCTCGAAGTGACTCCCCAGCTGCTGCGCTGAGGACGGCGGCACCCGGGACAGCACCACGGCGAGCGCGGCACCGCGATCCCGGGCGTCCTGCAGCAGTTCCCAGACCGCGGCGTCGGCGTAGCGGCGGGCCGAGGTCATGAACAGCCAGAGGTCGGAGGCATCGAGGAACTGGTGAGCGAAGTCGCGGTGCGCCTGGACGACAGAGTCGATGTCGGGAGTATCGAGCAGGGCTACTCCCCGCGGCATTCCCTCGCTCGCGGCCAGGACCAGCAGGCCGTCCCGGCCGGGCATGGCCAGCCCTTGCTGGCGGACCCGGGGCAGGGTCGGCAGGAAGACATTCTCGGCGAACCAGTGCGCGTCGGCCGGGTGACAGGCCAGGACCGGGCTGTTGGTCGTGGGCCGCCGAATGCCGGTCTGGCTCACCTGCTTGCCGACGAGGCTGTTCATGAGCGTTGACTTGCCGGCGCCGGTGGACCCGACCAGCGCGACCATGATCGGTGCCCCGGACTGGCGCAGCCTCGGCAGCAGGTAGTCGTCAATCTGGCTGAGCAGCTTCCGCCGCTCGGCCCTGGCTTCGGCCACGCCCGGCGCTTCCAGCAGCAGCGGCACGGTCACGATGGGGTTGCGCAGGCCCAGCAGCGCGGTTTCGAGGCGCCGCGCGTCGACCTTGACGTAGGGCTCGGTCGGGGCCGCCGTCAGGTCATCGCGCGCCGGGTCATCGCGCGCCAGGTCAGCTGGCGCCAGGTCAGCTGGCGCTGGACCGGCTGACGCCTGGCCGGCTGACGCGGGGCCGGGCGGGGGGGTACTCGCCGGGTCGTGCGCGGAGCCGAGCACAGGTCCGGCGTGCGCGCCGGGCCGGGCGCCCATGGGCGGCGGCCTGTCGGGGGGCGACCCGGCAGCGTGCGCGCCCACCTCATGGGCACCCCCCGCATGGGCTCCGGGGCCATAGGCACCGCCACCGAGCGCGCCGGCCAGGTTCGTGCCGCCAGCGTGGGCGCCGGCACCGTGGGCCGCCTTCCTGGGCCCGCCCGCCGTCGCCCTCGGCCCGCCGACCCCGGGGATGCCGGGAAGCTCGGGGATGCCGGGCGGATCGTGGATGCCGGCCGCGTCGGGGATGCCGGGCGGAGCGGAAGCATCACTCGGGCCGGGGCCGGGCACCACTGCGCCGCCGATGCCGCTACCCGGCACCGGCTTGGCGCTCGTCCCCTGTCCCTCAGTCATGCTCCGGGGCCTCCTGCCCAGCCGAATCCCCCGCCGTCCGCGCTCCTACCAGGTCAATATCGTGCCAGCACAGCTACGCTAGCTCCCCGCCCAGGTGCCCTCGCCGCGCTCGGCTAGTGCCCCGCCGGGCTCTTTTTATGCCCCGCACATCGCTGCGCCGCGGATCGCCGCCCGGCCACCGCGAGCGCGACCGTCGCTGGCCCGCCGCCAGCACAGGTGTACTCAGATGGTGACAGTATCGGCCCTTGGGGCTATTGTGCGCCGCGAGCGAAGATTACCTGCCGCGACCCCACAATCGGGAGTTGTCGCGAGTCGTGCCTGACTGGCTGTCTGCGGACCAGCGGCCATTGGCGCGCTCAGCGGACAGCTCTCATCGGGCGGCGCTAATCCGCCGGCGCTAATCCCGCGGGGCTGATCGCCGGGCTAGTCCGAAGGGGTTAGTCCGAAGGGGCTATTCGGGCGGGCCGCCAGGACCCCAGCCAGCCCGCGAGCCCTGCTGCGCGAGCGCGGGCGCCAGCAGGGCGGCCAGGGCGGCCGCGGCCACGGCGGCGCCGCCCTTCTCGGACACGTTGCTGACCGAGCGCAGGCCGCTGGCCCGCAGGGCGTCCTTGGCCTCGGCCGCGCCCACGAACCCGACGGGCAGCCCGACGACGAACGCGGGCTCCACCCGGCGCGTCAGCATCTCCTGCAGCGCCTCCGACGTGCCGCCCGCGACCCAGACGGCGCCGGGCCCGGCCTCGCCGAAGGCCAGCCGCACCGCCGCCGCCTCCCGGCTGATGGCGGCCGTCCGGGCCAGCCGTCTCGTCAGCGGCTCGCCGATCTTGCAGATCACCGGGCAGCCGGTGATCCCCGCCGCGACCACCGCCGAGTCGGCGATCACCGGCGCGCCCGCCGCCAGGGCGTCGACCCCCGCGGCCAGCGAGTCCTCATCGCAGACCAGGTCGGTGAAGTAGTCGAAGTCGGCGCTCGCGAGGATCAAGCGCTCCGTTACGTCGCGGCTCAGCCTCGGCAGCCGCGACAGGTCAATCCGGGACCGCAGGATGCGGTAGGCCTCTTCCTCGGCGGTCGGCATGTCCTGCGGGACGAAGTCCGGCACGGTCACGATGGTGTCACCTCCTCCCCCGCACCATGTCTCCCCCGGCTCCCGCGTTCTGCCGCTGCCCCCGCTCGCGACCTCCCAGCATGGCACAGCAGACGGCAGGGACACGGTCGCATTGGCGGGCCGGGCATCATGGCCGCGCGTCCACGGAGCATTAATGCTTCGGTCACCTAAGCACATCGATACACTGACGTGGCGCATCCATGATCGGGCCCGCGCACGGACGGAACGGCCCGCGTCGGCGCGGACGGCGGCCAGCAACTGAGGAACGGTCCTGGTGATTCCCGGGCCGGTCGCAGGTAATGCCCAGGTAGCCCAGGTAGAACTCTGGCCCGGCAGACACACGCGAAACGGAGCGTCGATGGACGATGTCAATCGTTCCCAGGTCCTGGTGACCGGGGGGTCCGGCTTCGTCGGGCGGCGCGTGGTGCGGGCCCTGCTCGCCGCCGGAGCCAGTGTCACGGTGGCCGACAAGCGGCCCTTTCCCGATGACACCGTCGACATGGTTCTGGGCGACCTGCGTGATCCGGCGGTCGCGGCGCGCGCGGTGCGGCCCGGAACCGAGGCCATCATTCACCTGGCCGCGGTTACGCGGGTGCTGGACTCGATCACTGACCCGGTCGGCACCCATCTCACCAACGTGGACGCCACGGCCCACCTGCTCGAGCAGGCCAGGCAGCAGGACGTGGCCACGTTCCTGCTCGCCTCCACCAATGCGGTCACGGGCGACGTCGGCCGGGCCACCATTACCGAGGACATGGCGCTGCGCCCGCTCACGCCCTACGGCGCGACCAAGGCGGCCGGGGAGATGCTGCTCAGCAGCTATAGCTCCTCCTACGGCATCGCGGGCTGCGCGCTGCGGTTCTCCAATGTCTACGGACCGGGCATGGCCGAGAAGGACAGCTTCGTGCCGCGCCTGATGCGGGCGGCCCGCGACGGCCGCGGCATCGAGATTTACGGAGACGGCACCCAGATCCGCGATCTCGTGCACGTCGACGACATCGTGGCGGGGCTCTTCGCCGCCTGGCGGGCCAGGTTTACCGGGCCGATCATCCTAGGTGCTGGCGAGTCAGTGGCGGTTAATGACATCCTGGCTGCTGCACGCAGCGTAACGGGTGCAGAACTACCCGTGACATACGTCCCGCCCAAGCCGGGTGAGATGCCGGCCGTCATCGTCGATATCTCGCGTGCCCGCTCGATCGGCTACAAGCCGCAACAGGACCTCAAGTCGGGCCTGGCGACGGTATGGCCCGAATTCGCGGAGGCAGCACAGTGAGCGTCGCCCAGGACGACGAGACCATCGACAGCGCGGCCGTCCGCGCCTTCGCCAACCAGTACGGCGGACGGGCGGCTCAGCTGCCGCCCGTGGCGATCGTGATCGCCGCCTACAACGAGGAAGGCGCGATCGGCCCGGTCATCGACGCGCTGCCGCAGACCGTCGCCGGGCTGGAGACCGCGAAGATCGTCGTATCCGACGGCTCCATGGACTCGACGGTCAAGGATGCCGAGGCGGCCGGGGCACTCGTCTGCGACGTGCCGGTCAACCGGGGCCAGGGCGCCGCGCTGCGCCTGGGCTACCGGCTGGCGCGCGGGGGCGGCGCGCAGTACATCGTGACCTCCGACGCCGACGGGCAGTACAACCCGGCCGAGATCGAGTCGCTGCTCGCGCCGATCCTGGCCGGACAGGCCGATTTCGTGACCGGCTCGCGCACCATGGGCAGCGAGGAGACCAAGGACCCGGTGCGCAAGCTCGGAGTGCGCGTCTTCGCGATCGTCATCAGCGTGCTGACCGGGCAGCGGGTCACCGACACCACGTTCGGGCTGCGGGCCATGCGGGCCGAGGTGACCGGCGCGGTCCTGCTCGAGCAGCCCCAGTACCAGGCCGCCGAGCTGCTCATCGGCGTGATCACCCATGGCTACCGGGTGGCCGAGGTACCGGCGACGATTCACAAGCGCCAGGTCGGGCAGAGCAAGAAAGGCCATAACGCCATTTACGCCATGCACTTCATCGGCGTGGTCGGCGGCACCTGGCTACGGGAGCGTCACCGCCGGACGGACGGATCCGTGCGTCCCTCGCCGGTCAGCTCCAGGGAGCCCGGCTCGTCCTGATCTGACTCCAGCTCGGCTAGCTGCAGGCTCGGGCTGAGCATCTGGGCGGCCTTGGCCTTGTCGCCGCGGCTGGCGAACAGCACCCAGTGGAAGATCGCGAACCGGACCACGAACGTGATGCAGTTGGCCAGGAAGTATGCGCCGTTCACAACGGCCACGCGTTCCCAGTGCGAATGCCCCATGTGCCGGGACCACTCGCCGGCCTCGTGGCTGGCGAAGGAAAGGAAGCTCCAGGCGGCCAGCGAGACGATCCAGAACGGAAGGGTCTCTCGCAGCAGGTCCGGACGGCCCTTCCGCTCCCAGGCCCAGCGGCTGAGGACGTAGCTGACTCCCGCGCCGACCGCCGAGGCGATGAAGGCCGAGGTTCCGGCGCTCATGCCGACGATGCCGACGAGGAAGGCCAGCACCAGCTGGCTGGACGCCAGCGCGGCCAGCGAGGCCGGCACGAAGCGCATGAAGCGCCTGCCGGACTCGCTTCGCAGCTTGCGTCGCAGCGGCCCCGGGAGGAGGAGCCATGCGGCCCTGCTGAACTTTGTCGGTCCGCCAGCCATGAATGTCCTTGTCAGCGCGCATTTCCGGAGCTCGGGACAGATCTACAGTACGGGAAACCGGGCTGTCCTTGGCCGGGATCCCTCTTCTTGCCGTTACTTAACGTGTCCACCTAATCCCTGAGGGTTAGTCCACTTGCGGCCCGAGTCGGAGGCCGCCCACAGGCCGCCGCGGACGCCGCGCCAGAACACCTCGAACGGCCCGGCCCCCATCCCGGCCGCCGCGAACGGGGCGCCTCCCAGCCTGCCCAGCGGCAGCCGGGCCGGCGGGTGCCAGCGACCCGGCGACCGGTAGGTCAGCTGCCACAGCCTGTTGTCCGTGCCCCGGAAGAACACCCGCGCAGTTGACCGCGCGGACGCCGGCCAGGGCGCGCCGCTGACCGAGCCGCCCAGGTCGCGCGGGCCCTGCGCCCGACCTCCGGGAGTCAGGAACGCCGACCAGACATGATGCGGCCGGGTAGAGCCGCGCCAGACGACCTCGACCGCGCCGCTGGGCAGCGCCGTCGCGTGCGGGGCACCTCCGAGCGGGCCCATGCCCACGCTGGCCGGACGGCCCCAGTTACTGCCCAGACGGCGGACAACGTGCCACAGGCTGTGCTGGCTGCCCTTCCCCTCCCAGAAGACCTGAATCCCGCCATAGCGGTTCTCCACCGGAGTCGGCGTGCCGATCAGGTCTCCGCCCAGCCGCTGCGGGCCGCTCCAGCCACGGCCCGGACTGTACTGGCCGTGCCAGAGGTGATCGTCATGCGATCCCTTCCAGAAGACGTCGATCACGCCATTCGGCTGCGCCACCGCCTGCGGCCCGCTGCCAAGGTCACCCATCAGGATGATCTGCCTGCCCTGCTGCCAGCCGCGGCTGGTGTGCCTGACCAGCCACAGCTGGCCGCCCCGGCCGCGGTAGAAGACGTCGACGGTCTGGCTGCCGACCGTGACCGCCGACGGCGGCGAGCTGAGGTCGCCCCCCATGTTGACCGCGCTGCCCCAGCCGCGGCCTGCCCGGGGCTTGCGCCACAGCCGGTGATCGGCCCCCTCGTAGAAGACCGAGGACGCCTCGACGGCCGGGCTGGCCTGCATGGTCCCGCCCGGCACGGGCAGCCCTACGTTGATGTAGTCCTGATCCACGTCGATGGTGGCGCCGCCGAAGGTTTGCGTATCATTTCCGCTGAACTGGTGGAGCCGGTGATTGACAGGCCAGGATTTATGCCCGTACACGCTATCCGAGACATTCTTGGACCCATTCCACAACGCATCGAAGATGACGTCCGGCATGGCGTACTTATGCAGTGAATACTGACGCGCGAGATCAATGATGCCCGACCGGGAGCTGCTGTAGACGCCGGACATGTAACCCAGCCGGTGCAGGGCAGTCGTCCAGGCGGACAAGAATCGCAGGGCGACGCCGGTGTCCTTTGCCGGATACGCCTCCATGTCATAGTAGATGGGCGTGCGGGGCCCGAATCCGAGCCGCTGAGCCTGGACGACCGCGTCGGCGGCCGACCTGATGCCCTGGCTGGTGGCCGAGTTCAGCTCCCCGAATGCCGCCTGCGGCCCCGCGTACATGGCGAAGAACCGCCAGCCCGCACTGGCCTCCTGCCGCACCCAGGCCGCCGTGAGGTTCCGCTGATCGCACGCCCGGTCCGAGCCGCCGATGTAGATCCCGACGGCGCCGTACGGCGAGTGCCGCCGCCACGCCCGCATGGTGCCCGCGCTCGGCGCTGAGCAGGCGTCGAAGCCCAGGCCGTGGAAGTTGGCCACGGTGGCCGGCAGCGCGGGCAGCTGCGTCCGGACCGCGACGGCCGGCCCCGCGCCAGCCGCGGGACCAGCACTGGCCGCGGGACCAGCACTGGCCGCCGGCGTAGCACTGGCCGCCGGGTCCGCCGCCGTCGTGAGCTGGTGCGCGGCGGCCGCCGCCAGCACGGGCTGGCCCGGCGTCCCGCCCGCCGGCGCCGGCTTCCCCTCGGCGGCGTCCAGGATGGCCGGGTTCGGCAGCTGGATCTGCGGCGCCGGGAGGGTCGCCCTGGCCAGCATGGTGTAGATCGCGTTCGGGTTGGTATCAAAGGTGGCCGTGATGCGGACCCGCGGAGCCGTGACCGTGATCTCGCGCGATACCGGGTTCTCCACCGAGCTCCGCGGTGTCGACGCCGGGGCGGCCTCGATCAGGACTGCCTCGGTCGTGCCGAACAGCCAGCTCGGGCACGCCTGGTCCACGCCGGGAGCGCCCAGGTACACGACATGTGAATCGAACCGCACGCAGGTGTGCGGGTGCAGGGACTCGTCGATGACCGGCCACGACTGCGGAACGTCGAACGTGTAGCCCTCGTAGAGCACCTGCTTGAGGTTCCCCGCGCGGCTGGCCGCGGCCCGCCCGCTGGCGGCCGGCACGGCCAGTCCGGCGAGTACCAGCACCGCGACGAGGGCACGCGCCGGGCGTGCTGCCCATGCCAGCTGGAGAACGCGCATGCTCGAAACCGCCTTCTCGTAGAGCCCAGGTGCCCTGACGGCCAGCGGGCTGCGCCCAGCGCCGCGACGGCTCTGACGCCCGCGGCAGCGGCTGGCCCCGCTGCTTGCCCCCGACAGGCACTGCCATTGGCCGGAAGCTGTCTTTACCTGCCGATGGCGCGGACCTGGGCGGCCCGCTCGGATTTTCGCGCGGCTATCTTTCCTGAGCGCATGAGCGAGAACCTCCCCGTTATGCGTCCTATCCCCCGATAGGACATGCAGCACCGTGCCGGGCGCCGTGCGCGGAATTGCCTGCTACCGCGCGATAATCCCGCGATTCCGGCCTTTCGGCTCAGCCCGGCGGACGCTAGCTAATCGACAGGCAGCGCTACGGAAATTCAGGTTAGTTGCCTGCCGCGGCGGTGCTTCGCCCGACGCGCCGGCCGATTCCCATTCTCCGGCCGGCGGCAGAACGCATAGATCCCGTTATTCGCGGCCAAGGTGGCGCGGGGCCTGCGGGCGGCGCCGGGCGGCCGCTCCGCCGCCAGCCAGCGCTGATTGATGCTGCCCCAGCGGGGCAGGTGAGCCGACCTGGACGGCTTGCCGCGGAACGCGGCCGTTGAGCTGCTGGCGCAGAGCCCGGGATCCCCGGCGAGGAGGAGGAACGATGAGTCGGCCCACGCAGACGAAGCAGGACCTGCTCGGCATCTATCTCAACGATCATCTGGCCGGGGCCACCGGGGGCGCCGAGCTGGCGGCCCGGATGGTGGCATCGCAGGGCGACGGGCCGGAGGGCGACGCGCTGCGGCAGCTGGCAGCGGAGATCACCAGGACCGGGCCGCGCTGCTGGAGATCATGCACCTGCTGGGCATCCCGGTCCGTACCTACAAGGTTTACGCCGGCTGGCTGGCCGAGAAGGCCGGCCGCCTCAAGTTCAACGGTCGCCTGAGAGCCCGGTCGCCGCTGAGCAACCTGGTCGAGCTGGAACTGCTCCGGCTCGGCGTGGAAGGAAAGGCCGCCGGATGACGGACGCTCCGGGTCCGAGCCGACAAGGATGCGCGGCTCGATGCCGGCCGCCTGGATGCGCTCATCTCCCGGGCGCGGCGCCAGGCCGACCTCCTGGAGGACCTGCGGGTGCGCGCGGCGGACCAGATCACCTGAGCCAGCCGCGGCAGCGCCCGTCACAACCCAGGGAAATAACGGAGTACCCCGCGCCTCCAGCTCGCGAGGGCTCGCCGCGTTTGAGGCCGCTCCCGTGGGCAGGCGGCAGGCGGCAGGCGCGGGATAGCGGCTCACGGCCAGCTAGCAGGCGGTTCTTGCTAGCAGCGGTCCTGCTGCCTGGGCGGCCAGTGCCGGGTGCTGCCAGTAGCCTGCCTCTGCGGCGAAGCCATCTCCGGTGCGGCCGGGCCGTGAGCCCGGGCGCGCCGCGGGGCGCACGGCACGGGGCCGGGTCCGCCTGAGTCATCTATCGGAGCACGCATGCGCGTCGGGCAGATCGTCATCGATATTGCCCCGCTGCGGGAGAGCCGCGACTTCCGCTGGATGTTCGGCGGGCGGATGGTGTCCAATGCCGGCAACGTCGTCGCGGTCACGGCCGCGAACTGGCAGGTCTACCAGCTGACCCACTCCTCGCTCGCGGTAGGCCTGCTGACCCTGGCCGACAGCATGGGCATGCTCGCCGGCCTGCTCGCCGGCGGCATGCTGGCCGACCGGTATGACCGCCGCCAGCTGCTGCTAGCGGTCCGGCTGCCGCAGGCGGCGCTGGCCCTGCTCATGCTGGCCAACAGCCTGCTGACCCGCCCGGCGCTCTGGCCGATCTACGTGCTCACCCTGGGCATCGGCCTGCTCTCCGGGCTCGGCAGCCCGGCGGCCACCGCCGTGGTTCCCGCGCTCGTCAACTCGCGCAGGCTGGCGGCGGCTGTCGCCCTCAACTCCATGGGCAACCAGCTTGGCTGGCTGGTCGGCCCGGCCCTGGCCGGGGCCCTGATCGCGGGGCCGGGGCTAGCGGCGTGCTACGGCATCGACGCGGGCGCGTTCGCCCTCTTCGGGCTGGCCATGCTGGTCGTCCGCCCGCTGCCGCCGACGGTCCGCGCGCAGCGGCCGGGACTGCGCTCGCTGGCCGAGGGCTTCAGGTTCGTCCGGCACAACCGCGTGGTGGGCGGCATGCTGCTGATCGACACGAACGCGATGATCTTCGGGATGCCGACCGGGCTCTTCCCGGCGCTGGCGGCGGAGCACTTTCACGGCGGCCCGGCCACCTTCGGGCTGCTCACCGCGGCCCCCGGGCTGGGTGCCATCATCGGCGCGGCGACCAGCGGCTGGACCAGCCACCTGCGGCGGCCCGGGCTGGTGGTGATCGGCGCCGGGATCGTCTGGGGCCTGGCGATCACCGGTTTCGGCCTGGTACGCAGCCTGCCGGTAGCGCTGGTGTTCCTGGCCCTGGCTGGGATGGGCGACATGATCTCCGAGGTGCTGCGGAACGCCCTGCTGCAGCACTACACCCCCGATCCGCTGCGCGGCCGGGTGAGCAGCCTCTACCTGGGCCAGGTGAACACCGCTCCGGCGCTGGGCAACGTCGAGGCAGGCGCGGTGGCGCAGTTGTTCTCCCCGGTGGTCTCGGTGGTCAGCGGCGGCCTGGCCTGCGTAGCAGGGGCGCTGATCCTGGGCGCGATGATCCCCGCGCTGCGCGGGGCCACGCTCGCCGAGCACGACGACGAGCCGGGGCCCGGAGCCGATATCGCGCACCAGCCGGCCGGGCTGGGCTAGGCAGGCGTCCGCTCGGCGGCCGGGCCGGGCTAGCTGAGCTGCCGGATCAGGCGTCCATCCGGCAGCGGGTGCCGCACCGGCGCGGCGAGCCGGTCCAGCCGCGCTGGCGCAGGGCCCGGGCGACCTCGGCGGCTACCTCGCAGCTGTTCTCGCACACCTCGGTCCAGCCGTACCGCAGCGTCACCCGGCCGTCGGCGGCGTTGGCGTTGTCCCGCCGGATGTCCGTCCAGCGCGAAGCCTCCGGATGCGCGACGCGGCCGTCCAGCTCGACCAGCGTGCTGTACTCCTCGTAGGCCACATCCGAGTACTGGCGCCGGCTGCCTCGCCGGATGATCAGCTGGCGCTTTCCCGCCGGCAGGCCGTGCGGGCGCTCGACACCGGTGAAGTAACGATGCTCGAGCAGCGAGTGGACCCCGGAGATCGCCTCGCCGAGCGCGCGGGACAACTCGGCGCGCCAGCGGAGGCGCGGCCGCAGCCGCATGGCCTGCGCGAGATGCTCAGGTGTCGTCCGCCGCTCCGCGCAGGAACGGAAGATCCAGGCCAGCGCCTCATCCAGGGTCACGGCAGCCTGCGCGAGATCGAGCACGGTCTCCTCGATCCTGGTCCGCGATGGCGTGAGCACAGGATGGCGCGCCGCCAGGACCCGCCCGGAGTAGTGCAAGACGACGCCGGGCAGCCTGGCGACGGGACTGCCCCGGGGCACAGTGATGTGCACAGCCGCCGAGGGCTCGCTCGTCAGGCCCCAGAGCTCGGCAGCCGTGTGATGACTCAGCGCCGAGCCGGGGCCGGCCTGCAGGGTAACGGCCCACAGCCGGCACCGGCGGCCGGGCTCGCCGCTGAAAGTGGCGTACACCCCGGGCAGCATGCGCTGCCAAAGGCCCCGCTCCAGCCGCCAGGCGATCGTGTTCCTGGTCAGGCCTAAGGCCAGGGCCTGCGCCCTGGAAATGACACCGTCCTGGCACTCCGCTGACCAGACCTGCGCCCGCACGGCGGGCGTCTGAGCGTCACGGCCAGATGAAGGAAGAGCTTCCACGAGCCCATGCTCAACCCGCCCGGCCCGTCCCCGCCTATCCTCACCCAACCTTGTGGACAACCAGTCGCACCCGGTGCAACCTGTGGAAACCCATCAGTGGTTCGGGTTGGACTGGCCAGGACCAGTCCAACCCGAACCACTGATGAAATCTGTCCGACCGGGAGCGCGGAGACGGGGTGTGACTGTGATGGGGGCTACCGGTGTGACTGACGGGACGAGAGGGACGGGCAGCCCGGGGGCGGCAATGGGTGAGTCGAGCAGCCCGGGGCGAGAGCGGGCGGCCGGCCGGGTGAGAGGAACAGCCGGGGGCGGCAGCCCGGGGGCGGGATGACTGGCGGGGGCGGGCTGTTGGTGCAGCAGCCGACATCATCGACACCGGGAGGTGTGACCGTGGCCGCCCAGACGCGGATCTTGCTGGTCTCCGGGAGCACGCGCGGCGCTTCCAGCAATACCGTGGCGCTGCGTACGATCCGGGAGGTGGCACCCGAAGGGGTCGACACTGAGCTCTACGACGGCTTACCGAGCTGCCCGCGTTCAGTCCCGATGACGACGGCGCGGAGCTGCCCGCGCCGGTGGCCCGGCTGCGCGGGCTGATCTCGGCCGCCGACGCCGTGGTGTTCTGCATGCCCGAGTACGCGGGAACGCTTCCGGGCAGCTTCAAGAACCTGCTCGACTGGACCGTGGGCGGCGGCGAGCTGGATGGCAAGCCGGTGGCCTGGCTTAACGTCGCCCACCAGGGTCGCGGCGACGGCGCCCAGGCCACCCTGGTGACCGTCCTGGGCTACCTGGGCGCCGCGGTCGTCAAGCGGGCGTGCCGGAGGCTGCCGGTCGCCCGGGACTGGGTCGGTCCCGGCGGGGTCATCACCGATCCAGCCTGGCGCGACGCCGTGACCGACGCCCTGGCTGCCCTCACCACCGAGCTGACAGCGCTGCGGACCTGACCGCGCAGCCTGTGGAAACCCATCAGTGGTTCGGGTTGGACTGGCCATGACCAGTCCAACCCGAACCACCGATGAAATCCGCTGGCGGGGCGGCCCTGCGCTCAGGCGGAGGGGAGCGGGGGGACGGCGTTGGCCCGGGCGACCTGCGAGTAGAAGCGGGCGCTGGACTTGGGGATCCGGCGCTGGGTCTCGAAGTCGACGAAAATGATCCCGAAGCGCTTCTGGAAGCCGCAGGCCCACTCGAAGTTGTCGAGCAGCGACCAGACGTAATAGCCGGCCAGGTTGGCCCCGTCCTGGAGCGCCCGGGCGGCCGCCTCCAGGTGGGAGTGCAGGTAGCTGACCCGCTCGAAATCGTCGACGACGCCCTGGGGGTTCACGTAGTCCTCCGCGGCGCAGCCGTTCTCAGTCACGTAGAGCTCCCAACCGGGGGCGTCCTTGGACAGCCGGAGCAGCAGCTCGTAGAGCCCCTCGGGATCGACGAGCCAGCCCATCGGCGTCCGTTCCAGCCACTCCGGCCGGTACTCCACCACGCCGGGCACGCCGCAATGGGCGGGCTCCTCATGCCGGCGCAGGTCGGCGGGCTCGCCGGCGCGCAGGAAGACCGGAGCGTAGTAGTTGATGCCGAGGAAGTCGATGGGCTGGGCGATGGTCTCCAGGTCGCCGTCGGCGATGAGCGAGGCGGGCGGCAGCACCGCTGGCCGGGCGTCGGCGGGGTAACGGCCGTGCAGCAGCGGCTCGAGGAAGATCCCGTTGAACTCGGCGTCGCTGATCCGCAGGGCCTGCTCGACGTTGTCGGAGCGGTTCTCCCCGACTAGCCGGATCGGGCGGAAGTCCAGGCTGATCCCGACCGGAGTGCCCGCCGGGATCAGGCTGCGCAGCACCTGGGTGGCGAGCCCGTGGCCGAGCAGCAGATGATGCGTGGCGGCCAGGGCCGCGGCCTCGTCGCGCAGCCCCGGCGCATGCACGCCGGTGCGGTAGCCGTGGCTGGCCACGACCTGCGGCTCGTTGACCGTGATCCAGCGGGCGACCCGGTCGCCGAGCGCCTCGGCCACCAGCGCGGTGTACTCGGCGAAACGCTCGGCGGTGCTCCGCGCCGCCCAGCCGCCCTCGTCCTGGAGCTCCTGCGGCAGGTCCCAGTGATAGAGCGTGACGGCGGCGGCGATGCCGCGCTCGTCCAGCTTGTCGAGCAGCGCCCGGTAGTAGTCGATGCCCTTCTGGTTCGCCGGACCGCGGCCGCCCGGCTGGACCCGCGGCCACGAGATCGAGAACCGGTAGCTGTTCAGCCCGAGGTCCCCGATCAGCTCGACGTCCTCCGGGTAGCGGTGGTAGGAGTCGCAGGCGATGTCGCCGTTGTCGTCTCCATGGACCCTGCCCGGGGTGTGGCTGAAGGTGTCCCACACGGACACGCCCCTGCCGTCCTCGTGCGCCGCGCCCTCGATCTGGTAGGCCGCCGTCGCCGCTCCCCATGTGAAGCCGGGCGGGAAGGCCAGGGCACCGCTAGCGGCGGACCCGGTCGTCGTCATCACTCCTCCTTGGCGCGAATGTCGCGATCTGGTGTCATCATCCGAGAAGCATTGACGGCCTTCGCGGTGAGATTTAGTGTAAGCGCTTAGATCGTCGATGTAACCGCTTAGATGTGCCGAATATAACGGCTCTGGGACCCCTTCACCTGGACTAACGCAATGACGCGTACCACCGGAAACGTCGTGACCCTCTACGACGTCGCACGCCTGGCCGGCGTCTCCACGGCCACGGTCTCGCGCGTGGTGCACGGCCAGGACCGGGTCCGCGACAGCACCCGGACGCGCGTCCGGCAGGTCATCGAGGAGCTGGGTTACGTCCCCGACGGGGCCGCGCAGAGCCTGTCCCGTCGCCGCAAGGATGTCATCGGCCTGATCTGCGTGGAGCGCAGCCCCCGGCAGGGCGACATAGAGAACATGAACCTGCTGTTCTACGACGAGATCCTGCGCGGCGTCGAGGCGCGCATCCGTGACTGCACCAGCTGGTCGCTGCTCATCACCTTCCTGCAGGCCGAGCAGGAGGGTGCCTACACCCGGCTGCAGTCCCTGCTGGGCAAGGTGGACGGGTTGCTGATCGCGGAGGGCATCATCGACTCCCCGCTCCTGGCCCGCCTGGGCGAGCGGGTCCCCGTGGTGGTCATCGCCGGCGACCCCGGCGAGCGGGCCGCCGACGTCGTGGCCGCCGACAACCGGTCCGGCTCGGCCGCGCTCGTCACCCACCTCATCGCCGACCACGGGCGGAAGCGGCTGTTCTACATCGACGGGCCGCAGGGCGTTTCAGACGCTCAGCAGCGGCGCCTGGCCTTCGAGGACGTGCTGCACGCCTCCCCGCACTGCCAGCTGGTCGGCTCGTCAACCGGCTACTTCAGCGTGCAGAGCGGCCTGGAGGCCGGGGCGCAACTGCTTGCTGAGCACGGCGACGCGATGCCCGACGCCATCGTCTGCGCGAACGACCAGATGGCGATCGGTGTCCTGCAGGCGTTCGCCCGGGCCGGCGTGCGGGTGCCCGCCGACGTGGCCGTCGTCGGCTTTGACGACATCTACCCCGGCAGCCTCTCTCATCCGCCGCTCACGACCGTGCACCAGCCGATGGGCCGGCTCGGAGAGCGGGCCTGCGCCCGCCTCCTGGACCGCATTGCCCGTCCCTCCCTGCGGCCGCGGGTGGAGCTGCTGCAGACAGAACTCGTGCTGCGCTCCAGCTGCGGCTGCCCGCCCGGCACCCAGACCCGTCAGGCGGTCAAGCCGCTCCCCGCAGTCCGTCCGGCACCCGGGCCGCCCGCCGCCAGGCGCGGCAGCAGCCGCGTGCGCCCCGCCCCCGCGCCCCCCGTCGCCCAACACTAGGAGCTGGCGATGCCGTTTATTATCCGCCGCCTGGTCTTCTACCTAGTAGCAGCCTGGGTAGCACTCACCGTCAACTTCTTCATCCCGCGCGCGATGCCGGGAAGCGCGGTCCAGAACATCCTGTCGAAGTTCCCGCAGCTGCAGCCCGCCGCGGCCAAGACGCTCGAGGCGCTGCTGGGCGTCGGCCATCCGGGGTCGATCTGGCACCAGTACCTCGCCTACCTCAACAACGTCTTCCACTTCAACTTCGGCATCGACGTGAGCCAGTACCCGGCCCGGGTGTCCACCCTGCTGGGCGAGACGATCCCCTGGACGCTCACCCTGGTGGGGACGGCAACGATCATCGCCTTCGTGATAGGCACCGGCCTCGGCATCGTGGCCGGCTGGCGGCACGGCGGCTGGCTCGACCGGGTCCTGCCCGGACTGATGTTCTTCCAGGCGGTGCCCTACTTCTTCCTGGCCCTGATCCTCATCGAGCTGCTGGCCATCACCGTCCACCTGCTGCCGCTGGGACAGGGGTACGCGGGCGGCCTGATCCCGGGCTGGCACTGGGGGTTCATCGGCAGCGCCGTCTACCACTCGCTGCTCCCGGCCTTCACGATCGTCATCACGTCGATCGCGGGCTGGATGCTGCAGATGCGCAACGTGATGATCACGACCATCGGCGAGGACTACGTCCTCGCCGGGCAGGCCAAGGGCCTGTCCAATCGCCGGGTCGTGTTCACCTACGCGGCGCGCAACGCGCTGCTGCCGCAGTTGCAGGGATTCGGCCTCGCGCTGGGCTTCGTCGTCTCCGGGGCCATCGTCATGGAGATTGTCTTCTCTTACCCGGGCATCGGGCTCCTGCTGCTGAACGCCGTCACCTCGAACGACTACCCGCTGATGCAAGCGATCTTCCTCGTGATCACCTTCACCGTCTTGCTCGCCAACCTGATCGTCGACCTCGTCATCGTCTTCGCCGATCCCCGAGCTCGGACACGAGAGGCAGCCAGATGACCGTCGCCCTGCCGGTCAGCGCCGACCCGGCCGCACTGACAGAGACGCCCAAGGATCGCGGCCGCTGGCAGCGGCTGCCTGCGAAGGCCAAGGTCGGCACCGTCCTGCTCGGCCTGTTCGTCCTGACCGCAATCATCGGGCCGTTTGTCACCCCCTACGATCCGTCCTTCCAGAACCCGAATCCGGCGCTTTCGCTGCAGCCGCCGAGCGCAGCGCACCTGCTGGGGACCACGCAGAGCGGCCAGGACGTCCTGTCCCAGCTGCTGGTGGGGATCCGGCTCACACTGGAGCTGGCTGTCATCGTCGGTGTCGTGGCCACGGCGCTGTCGGTCCTGGTCGGGGTGACGGCCGCCTTCCTCGGCGGCTTCTGGGATGACCTGCTGTCGCTGCTGTCCAACGTGTTCCTGGTCATCCCGGCGCTGCCGCTGCTCATCCTGCTGCTGGGCTACCTGCCGCAGCGGGGGCAGACGGCGACCATCCTCGTGCTGAGCTTGCTCGGCTGGCCGTGGGGCGCGCGAGTCATCCGTGCGCAGACCCTGGCCATCCGCAACCGCGACTTCGTCGCCGCCGCCAAGGAGACCGGCGAGGGAAGCTGGCGCATCATCACCTTCGAGATCATGCCGAACGAGGTCAGCCTCATCGCGGCCAGCTTCGTGAATACGGTGCTGTACGCGATCGGGGCGTCGGTCGCCCTGGCCTTTATCGGCCTGGCCGACCTGTCGAGCTGGAGCCTGGGCACCATGCTCTACTGGGCCCAGAGCCAGCAGGCCCTGCAGCTCGGAGCCTGGTGGTGGTTCGTACCGCCGGGCCTGGCCGTGGCGCTGATCGGCACGGGCCTGGTCCTGCTCAACACCGGAATCGACGAGCTCGGCAACCCCCGGCTACGCGACGCGAGCCGGACAAGCAAGATCGGCGGCCGACGGCTGCACCCGGCCGACCCGACCCCCGTGCTGCAGGCGGCCCCGCCGCCGCGCCGCTCGCTGGCCGGCCTGCTGCACGCCTTCTCCCGCGACTCGCTGCTTGAGGAGCGCGGCGTCGGCAGCGCTCCAGCGGCGAGACAGCCAGGCCGCCGTCCGGCCGCGCCGCAGCCGGGACGCGAGCGATGAGCGCCGCGAGCGGTGATCGCGCCCTGTCTCCGGGCCATGGCCAGCTGCCAGGGTCGGTCGAGGCCGGCCTGAGCGCCGGGCGGTCCGCCACCGAGCCCGTGCTGGCGATCCGCGACTTCTCGGTCGTCTACCGCACCGAGCACGGCGACGTGCGCGCGGTCGACCACTTCAACCTCGACCTTTACCCGGGCGAGGTCGTCGGCCTGGCCGGCGAGAGCGGCTCGGGCAAGTCCACCCTGGCCTACGGGGCCTGCCGGCTCCTGCGCGCTCCTGCGCTCATCACCAGTGGCAGCGTCCACTATCAGGGACGGCGGATGGCCACGCCCGTCGAGATCCTGCAGCTGCGTAGCGACCAGCTCAAGCACCTGCGCTGGCGTGAGATCGCCATCGTCTTCCAGAGCGCGATGAACGCGCTCAACCCCGTGCTCAGCGTCCGCGACCAGCTGCTGGACGTCATCCATGCGCACCTGCAGCTCTCCCGCAGCGAGGCGCAGGAGAAGGCCGCCTCGCTGCTCGACTTGGTCGGCATTCCGCGGACCCGGCTGCGCAGCTTCCCGCACGAGCTGTCGGGCGGCATGCGCCAGCGCGTCATGATCGCCATGGCGCTGGCCACCGACCCGGAAGTCGTCATCATGGACGAGCCGACCACCGCGCTCGACGTGGTGGTCCAGCGCGACATCCTGGCCCAGATCGTGGAGCTCAAGGAGCGCCTCGGCTTCGCGATCCTGTTCATCACCCATGACCTCTCCCTGCTCCTGGAGCTCGCGGACCGGATCGCGGTCATGTACGCCGGGCAGCTGCTGGAGATCGGCACCGCGAGGGAGATCCAGCACGAGCCATCGCACCCCTACACCAAGGGCCTGCTGAACTCGTTCCCGTCGCTGCGCGGTCCGCGCCGCGAGCTGGCCGGCATCCCGGGCTCACCGCCCGACATGCGCACCCCGCCTCCGGGCTGTCCTTTCCTTCCGCGCTGCGCGTACGGCACGGATGATTGCACGCATGTCGACATGAGCCTCTTGAAGGTGGCCACGTCGGCCGATCCCGAGCACGTGACCGCCTGTCCGTTCGTGCTGCCAGGGACGCCCATCCGGTCCGGGGTCGCGGCCCGGTCCGTCACCGGCACCGATACGTCCGCGCTGGCGTCCGCCCCCGGCGAGGGCGAGCCGAGTCACGAGGAGCTGACGCCATGAGCATCACCCATTCAGGCGCGCAGCCGCCGGTGCCCCGGACCCCGGATGCCGACATCGTGTCGGCGGCCGCCGCGCGCGGGCCGCTTGCCATGGAGGCCGTCTCGATCAGCAAGGACTTCCGGCTCACCCGCACCCAGACCCTGCACGCGGTGCGCGAGGTCTCCCTCGGCCTGTACCGCGGCGCCGTCGTCGCCCTGGTCGGGGAGAGCGGGTCGGGAAAGTCGACGGTCGCCCGGCTGCTGGCCGGCCAGGAGCCGCTCACCAGGGGCTCGATCCTGCTCGACGGCGCGCCCGTCGACATCTCCTCGCTCCAGGCCTTCCGGCGCTATAAGAGCGAGGTCCAGCTCGTCTTCCAGGACCCGTTCTCGTCGCTGAACCCGGTGCACACGGTGAGCTATCACCTGGAGCGTCCGCTGCGGCTGCATCAGGCCAGCGGACAGGGCCGGGCAGGCAAGCGGGAGATCGAGGAGCTGCTGAAGCGGGTGCGCCTCACCCCGGCCGAGCAGTACCTGCCCAAGTACCCGTACGAGCTCTCTGGCGGCCAGCGCCAGCGGGTCTCCTTCGCCCGGGCGCTCGCCGCCCGGCCCAGCGTGCTGCTCGCTGACGAGCCGGTCTCGATGCTGGACGTCTCGATCCGGCTCGAGATGCTGAGCCTGCTCGACGACCTGCGCCGGGACTTCCAGCTGGCGATGCTCTACATCACCCACGACATCGCCTCCGCGCGCTACTTCGCCGACGAGGTACTCGTCATGTACGCCGGGCAGATCGTCGAGCGCGGCCCCGCCGAGGAGGTGACCCAGCACCCGGCGCACCCCTACACCCAGCTGCTGGTCGCCTCGGCGCCCGATCCCGACAACCTGGGCAGCACGCTGCGCGCCGGGGCCAAGCGCGAGACCCGGGCGCCGGAGGGCGCCAGCCTGACCGCGACCGGCTGCCCGTTCAGCCCGAGGTGCCCGTTCGCCGATGACCATTGCCGCCAGGAGGACCCGGCCCTGCTACGTGTCTCCCCGACACGAGCGGCCGCCTGCTGGCACCTCGATATCGCGGCACCTGAGGTTCTCGCAGGGGCGCCCTCCCTGCCGGACCACGGGGGGGTGGGGACATGAGGAGCTAGCTCACCCCCGCATGCACGTACCGCTCCCGACTATCACGACAGGAAAGACGAAACACATGAGGAGATTGAGAAGTCAGAGAAGACTCCTGACCGTAGCGACGGCCGGGATTCTCGCGGTCGGGCTCGGCGCCTGCTCGTCATCGACGAGCACGAGTTCTGCTGCCAAAGGCGGCGGGTCGTCTAACGCCAACCAGACACTGGTCATGGAGAGCTCACCGGAAAGCACGATCACCCAGGACTTCAACCCGTTCGTTCCCACCGGGGCCCCCTGGGGCATGGGCGCGACGGGGCTCGTCTACGAGCCGCTGATCCAGTTCAACCTGGCCAATCCGCCGCAGTACTACCCGTGGCTGGCGACGAAGTACGCCTGGGCCAACGGCGGCAAGTCGCTCACCTTCACGATCCGCCAGGGCGTGAAATGGAACAACGGCACGCCGTTCACCCCCGCCGACGTCGCCTACACCTACAACCTCGTCAAGGCGAACGCGTCGATCAACCTCAACGGCCTGACGATCTCCAACGTGACCGTCAATGGTAGCGACGTCACGCTGACCTTCCCGACGGCGCAGTACACCAACCTGCAGAACATCGCCGGCCTCGCTATCGTCCCCAAGTCCGTCTGGAGCAGCGCCGGGAACCCGGCGACGTTCGCGGATGCGACCCCGGTCGGTACCGGGCCGTACATGCTCGAAAACTTCACCCCGCAGGGCTTCACCTTCAAGAAGAACCCCAACTACTGGCAGTCCTCGCTGGCCAAGGTGAAGAAGGTCTACTTCCCCGTCTACACCTCGAACACCTCCGCGCTCAACGCCCTGTTCTCGGGGCAGATCGACTGGACCGGCAACTACATCCCCGGCCTCCAGCAGAACTTCGTCAACAAGGCACCCGCTTACCACCACTTCTGGGAGGCGGCCGGCGGTGACGAGAGCTTCGAGCCCAACCTGACCAAGTGGCCGACCAACCAGCTGGCGGTCCGCAAGGCGATCAGCCTGGCGGTCAACCGCACGCTGCTCGGCACCGAGGGCGAGGCCGGCCTGGAGAACCCGGTCCTCAACGCCACCGGGCTGACCCTGCCGACCTTCGCGGCGTGGAGCGCGCCGGTGAAGAACATGACCGTCTCCGCGACGGGCAGCGTGGCCGGGGCCAAGTCAGTCATGAAGGCGGCCGGCTTCACGATGGGCAGCAACGGCTTCTGGCAGAAGGGCGGCAAGACCGTCTCGCTGACGATCATCAGCCCCTCGGCCTACACCGACATGGCCCAGGTCGACGCCCTCGCCGCGCAGGAGCTGAAGGCCGCGGGCATCGACGCGACCTTCCAGGGCCAGTCGGTGTCGGCGTGGAACGCCAACGTGGCCAGCGGTAACTTCCAGGTGACCGAGCACTGGTCAAACGGCGGCATCACCCCGTACAACATGTACGAGGGCTGGCTGGACAGCAAGCTGGCCACCGGCAGCGCCGCCACGGGCGACTACGAGCGGCTGAACAGCCCCGCGATGAACACCGCCCTGGCCAACCTGGCCAGTGCCTCCACGGTGAGCGCGCAGACGGCGGCACTGGTGCCGCTGGAGAAGTTCGTCGCCACCAACCTGCCGGTGATCCCGGTGGAGACCGCGTCGGAGTGGTTCGAGTACAACTCGCAGCACTTCGTCGGCTGGCCGACCCAGCAGAACCCCTACGAGACCGGGCAGCCCTCGGGCACCAACAACGGCCCGGGCTCCGGCACCGATGAGGTGGTCATCCTGCACCTGAGTCCGCGGACCTAACTTCCGGGGACCACAAGCGGGCCCGCCCCCGATACCCCCCCTCGGGGGCGGGCCTCCCACCTCAGCAAGACTCAGTTCCGCACGACAACACAGTTCAGGACTAAAACAGTTCAGCAGAAACAACGGGAAGTACCTTTTTGATGAGTGCGCGGCGCATCGCCTTCAGCACCCTCGCGTTTCCCGACGCCACCCTGGCCCAGGCGGTCGCGCGCGGCCGCTCGTGGGGTTATACCGGTGTCGAGCTCCGGCTCATCGATGGCGAGCTGATCGACCCGGCCATGTCCTCAGCGGACCGCGACGCGGTAAGACAGACGGCCGGCGCGGCCGGCCTGCCGATCGTCGCCGTGGACAGCTCGATCCGCCTGACCGACCCTGAGCCCGGCCCCGAGCTGCGCCAGTTCCTCGAGCTGGCCAGCGACTGGGAGTCCCCGCTGGTTCGCGTGTTCGGCGGCGCCCTCCCCGACGACGCGGCCCCTGATGACCCAGCGTCTCCCGGCGGCTCGGCGTCCCGCCGGGCGCGGCTAGAGGCCGCCGCGCGGGTCCTCGAGGCAGCCGCCCCGGTCGCGGAGCGGCTCGGCGTGGCCATCGGCGTGGAGACCCATGACTCCTTCTCGGCCTCCCGCGTGGTCGCCGAGCTCCTGGCCCTGGTGGACGCGCCGTCCGTCGGCGCGGTGTGGGACAGCCATCACCCCTACCGGATGGGCGAGCAGCCCGCCGAAATCTACGCCAACCTCGCCCCGCGCATCCTGCTCGCGCAGGTCAAGGACGCCCGGCGGGCTCCCGAGCGCGCGGATGGCTGGCAGCTGGTGCTGCTGGGCGAGGGCGAGGTGCCCGTCCGGGGCATGCTGGAGGTCCTCGCCGCCGGCGGCTATCCGGGCTGGATCTCGGTCGAGTGGGAGAAGCGCTGGCATGCCGAGATCGAGGAGCCCGAGATAGCGCTTCCGGAGCACCTGAAGCTGCTCGACACGTGGATGAACGAGCTGCGGGAGGCGGCCAGTGACTGAGGTAGGCGACCTGTCCGGGCACACCGGGCACACCGGGCCGAACGGGCGGCACGGCTTCGGGATCGTCGGCGCGGGCGTGATCGCGCAGGTGCACGCCGCGGCCATCGCGATGGTCCCCGGCGCCGAGCTGGTAGCCGTCACCGACCTGGGACCGGGTCACGCCAAGGCCTTCGCGCAGGAGCACAGCTGCGCGGCCGAGCCCGATCTGGACGCGCTGCTGGCGCGCGACGACATCGACATCGTGTCGGTGTGCGTGCCGAGCGGGCTGCACGCCGAAGTGGGCGTCCAGGCGGCCGCGGCCGGCAAGCACCTCGTCGTCGAGAAGCCGATCGACGTCACGCTCGAGGCCGCCGACCGGCTGATCGAGGCGGCTCGCGCGTCCGGGTCCGTTATGACGGTAATTTCCCAGCACCGATTCGATCGCGGGCTTATCGAGCTGCGCCGGCTGCTGGACTCCGAGGCCCTCGGCCGCCTGGTCCTCGGCGACGCCAGCACGAAGTGGTACCGCAGCCAGGGCTACTACGACAGCGCGGACTGGCGCGGCACCTGGGCGCTGGACGGCGGCTCGCTGATGAACCAGGGCATCCATTACGTGGACCTGCTCCGCTGGAGCATGGGACCGCTCAGTGAAGTAACGGCCATGTACGCGACTGAGGCTCACGAGATCGAAGTGGAGGACGTGGCGCTGGCCGTGCTGCGCTTCGCGTCGGGTGCCGTCGGGACGATCGCGGCCAGCACCGCCGTCTTCCCTGGCTTTGCCCAGCGGCTGGAAATCAGCGGGACGAACGGGACGGTGATCGTCGAGGACGGCGAGATCGTGCACCAGGCGTTCCGGACGGAGATCCCCGACCTCGGCAAGCGCGGGACGCGGGCCGGGATCGGCGCCAATCTGGCCGATGCCGGGGCGAACGCCGCGGCGCTGGCCCTGGCCAGCCATGCCGCGCAGATCGCTGACCTCCTCGCCGCGGTCGAGCAGGGGCGCGAGCCGTCGGTCACCGGCGCGGACGGCCGCGCGGCGCTCGAGGTCGTCCTGGCCGTCTACCAGTCAGCTAGGGAGGGCCGCACGGTCGTCCTCCCCAGGGCGGACCAGGCGGGCGACGCGGGTCACGACGGCGACGGGCCGCGATGACCTTCATCCTGAGCGGGTTCGCCGACGAGATCTCGGCCGACCCGGGCGAGCAGCTCGCCACGCTCGCCGCGGAGTCCATCGCCCACCTGGAGCTGCGCAGCGTCTGGTCGACGAACGTCGCTGACCTGGACGGCGCCCAGGTGGCCCGGTTCGCGAAGGCGCTGGAGGACGGAGGGGTGGCCGTATCGGCGATCGGCTCGCCAGTCGGCAAGATCGACGTCAGCGCGCCGCTCGAACCCGAGCTGGAGCGGCTGCGCCGGGTGGCCGCGGTGGCCAGCGAGCTCGGCGCTTCGCTGGTGCGGGTGTTCTCCTTCTTCGTTCCCGCGGCGGACCCGCCGGTGCGCTACCGGCAGCAGGTCATCGACCGCATGGCCGCGCTCACCCAGGTCGCCCTGGAGCACGGCCTGGTCCTGGCCCACGAGAACGAGAAGGGGATCTACGGCGACCGGCCCGAGCGATGCGCCGACCTGCTCGCGGCCATCGGCTCGCCGGCGCTGCGCGCGACGTTCGACGCGGCCAACTTCGTCCAGTGCGGGGTCAAGCCGCACACCGAGGCCTACCCGCTGCTCCGCCCGTACCTGGTCTACCTCCAGGTCAAGGACGCGCTGGCGGCCACGGGCGAGGTGGTCCCGGCCGGGCAGGGTGACGGCCAGGTGCGCGAGACGCTGGCCGCCCTGCGCGACGCGGGCTTCGCCGGGTACGTGTCGCTCGAGCCGCACCTGGCGCAGGGCCACGCCTTCGGCGGTTTCAGCGGGCCTGACGGCTTCCGCCGCGCCGCCCAGGCGCTGAAGGCACTGCTGGACGAGCTTGAGATCCCCTGGCGCTAGCCGGCGGCGGACACCCCGGCGGGCGGCAGCACGGGCAGGCCGGCCGGCGCGCCGGACTCGATCAGCCGCTCCACCGCGGCGGTGTCCAGGTGGTCGGCGACCAGGTCGCCGAGCAGGTCGAGCTGCGCCTGCCGGAGCTCGGCGAAGCGGGTATCGGGCGCCGGCCGGAAATCGCGCCCGGTCAGCGCGGCCACCTCGGTGAGGAACCCCCGCCGGAACGCGTCGTTCTCCAGCGTGCCGTGCCAGCTCGTGCCCCAGACCGACCCCAGGCGGCAGCCGTCCAGGAACGGCTCGGCGCCCCCCGCGTTATTCACGGTCACGATCCCGTGGTGGATCTCGTAGCCGGTCACGGCCGTGCCGTAGGCGGTGCCGACGGGCCTGCCCAGCGTCTTGGCCGGGGCGAACCGGACGCTGGCCGGCAGCAGCCCGAGCCCGGCTACGGTCCCGGCCCGGGACTCCACGTCGTCGTGGATCTGCGCGGCCAGCTGCTGGTAGCCGCCGCAGATACCGAGCACCGGCAGCCCCTTGCGGGCCCGCTGCGCGATCACCTCGGCGAATCCGCGCTCGCGCAGCCAGCCCAGGTCGGCGACCGTGGCCCGGGAGCCCGGCAGCACGACCAGGTCGGCGTCAGCCAGCTCGGCCGGGCTGGCGGCCAGGCGGACGAGCACGCCGGGCTCGGCGGCCAGCGCGTCGATGTCGGTGAAGTTGCTGATCCGCGGCAGCCGGACCACGCTGACGCGCAGCACGTCACTGCCCGCCGGCCGCCCGGCCGCGGCAGGCCGGGCCGCGTCCAGGGCCAGCGAGTCCTCGGCGTCGAGCCACAGGCCAGGGGCATGCGGCAGCACGCCGAGAACCGGCCGCCCGGTCAGGCCCGTGATCATGTCCAGGCCGGGATCCAGCAAAGCGCGCGCGCCGCGGAATTTATTGATAACGAACCCGGTGACCAGGGCCTGGTCCGCCGGCTCGAGCAGCGCGAGCGTCCCGTACAGGGCTGCGAACGAGCCGCCCCGGTCGATGTCGGTCACCACGATCACCGGCAGCCCGGCTGCCCGGGCCAGGCCCATGTTCGCGATGTCGCTGGCGCGCAGGTTGATCTCGGCCGGGCTGCCTGCCCCCTCGCAGATGACCACGTCGAACTCCCGGCGCAGCCCGGCGAGACTCTCCAGCGCCACGTCGAGCAGCCGGGCCTTGCGGGCCGGGTAGGACAGGGCATCGACCTCGCCGTCGGGCTGGCCGAGCAGGACCACCTGGCTGCCGGTAGCGCCGGGCTTGAGCAGGACCGGGTTCATGCGCGCGTCCGGCTCGATCCCGGCCGCCGCCGCCTGCATGGCCTGGGCCCGGCCGATCTCGGCCCCGCCGGCCGTGACGAACGAGTTCAGCGACATGTTCTGGGCCTTGAACGGCGCCACGCTGACGCCGCGCCGGCGCAGCCAGCGGCACAGGCCGGCGGTGAGCACGCTCTTCCCGGCGTCGGAGGTGGTGCCCGCCACCAGCAGCGCGCCCTTCACCGGGTGGGTCTCTCACGTCGCGGCGACCCTGCCCCAGCCAGGGCGGCCCCGGCTAGCGCAGCCCCGGCTAGCGCAGCCCCGGCTAGCGCAGCCCCAGCTAGCGCAGCGGCTGCGCTGACCAGGGTGGCCGCGACCGTGACGGCCCGGCACAGCCGGACGGCGCGGGCGATGTCGGCCGGCTCGGGCACGCGCCCGTCGCCGAGCTCGGGGCGCTGCTCGGCCACGCCCCCGTAGGAATTGGAGCCGCCCAGGCAGAGGCCGAGCGCGCCGGCGAAGGCGGCTTCGCACCAGCCGGCGTTAGGACTCGGATGCTGCGGTCCGTAGGTCCGGGCGGTGCGCCAGGTGCGCGCGGGGCGCCCGCCGACCAGCGGCGCGCACGCCGCGGTGAGCAGCGCGGTCAGCCGGGCCGGCCCCCAGTTCGCCACGTCGTCCAGCCGCGCCGACGCCGAGCCGAACCGCGCCAGCCGCGGCGAGCGGTGCCCGACCATGGCATCCAGGGTGTTGACCGCCCGGTAGATGGTCAGCCCGCCGATCCCGGCCGCCGAGCCCCACACCAGGGGCGACACGATGGCATCGCCGCTGTTCTCGGCCACCGACTCGATCACCGCCCGGGTGATCTCCTTGTCGTCCAGCTGCTGGGGGTCCCGCCCGCACAGGCTCGGCAGCGCGGCGCGCGCGGCCTCCAGGTCGCTGTCCGCCAGGGCCCGGCCGATCCGCTCGGCCTCCCCGGCGAGCGAACGCGCTCCGGTCACGGCCCAGGTCGCCGCCGCCGTCGCGGCCAGCGCCAGCCACGGCCGGCCCCGGCCGAGGCGGTCGGCGGCGAGGGCCGGCGCCGCAGCCAGGGCCACGCAGGCGATCGTGTAACCGGCGCCGCGCAGGGCGTCGTCGGCGTAGAGCCGGTCCTCGAGGGCCTGGGCGGCCCGGCCGAACAGGGCCACGGGATGCCCGCGGTGCGGATCGCCGATCAGCGCGTCGGCCGCCACCCCGGCGATGATCCCGGCCGCCAGCGGCCAGCCGGGCCTGGCGGCCGGGGCCGGTGCGCTGCTGGCGCAGCTGGCGGGCGAGCTGCTGGCCGGCGTGCTGCTGCGGTGCCTCATCGTCAGCAGTATGGCGGCTGGCTGGTGAGGGCCGACGCGACCCGCATGAAGACGCCGAAGAGCCGGAACAGGTCCGGCACGGTTCCGCTCGCCTCGACCGTCCGGCTGTCCCGGAGCTTGACGCCGGGGATGCCGAGCAGCAGGGCGGCCACCGACGCTGACTGCCAGCGCACGGCCAGCGTCGGCTGATCGCTCAGCACCCGGGTCACCGGGACGGCGGGGTCGGCCGGGGTGACGGGGGTGGCAGCGGGTCGCAGGCCGGCCGGGGTGGGGACGAGCAGATCCGAGCTGAACTGCTCGCCGGTGACTACCTGCAGCGCGGCGTCGGCTGCCGCCTCGATCGCCTGGCGGGCCTCCGGCACCGGCCGCAGCTGAGCGGCGAATCGGTCACGAGCCTCCTTCACCGCCACCGTGGCCACGTTCGGATCCCAGTCGGTCATCTCGGCGCAGGCGGCATCGTCACCCGTCAGCAGGATGACCGGCACCCCGAGCGCCGAGGCCGTGGCGTGCACCAGGCCGATCTCCCCTACCGCGTACTCATCCAGCCACATGTCCTCGATCTCGTGGCCCATGAAACTGTGGCTCAGCACCCCGAGGGCGCCAGCCCGGGCGTGGTAGCCGACGCAGATCGCGGCGTCAAAGCTGCGGTCCAGGCCCTCGAGCATGCCCATCGCCTTGGGCCGGCCGCGCACCAGGTGCGCAGCCGGGTGCAGCAGGTCAGGCAGCAGGTTGCGCATCGGGCCATGGGCGTCGTTGACCAGGATCCGGGCCGCCCCGGCCGCCAGAGCGCCGCGCACCGCCGCGTTCACGTCCTCGGTCATCATGACCCGGCCGCGCTCGTAGTCACTGCCGCCTGGCTGGACGTCCAGCGCGTCGACCAGGCCCGTGATGCCCTCCATGTCAGCACTGATGTAGATCTGCACCGCTGGCTGTCCTCCTGGTCGGTCGGGGGGTTTCCCCAGACATCATCGTCGCTGATCGCCGCGAGTGCCGCCGAGCGGGTAACGATCGGGTGGACAGTCGTCGCAGGGCGGGCTATTCCGCCGGGTCTTTTGCCGCCCCTCCGTGGGCTATGTACGCATGCCGGAGCTTAGGTAACGATACGGGATAGTTTCGGAACTGGGCTGGGTCGTAACTTGCGGGCGTCGCTGCGCTGACCGGGCAGAACAGGCTCGTCGCCGGTGGACTCGCCTGGGCCTAGCTGCTGTTCCTGGCGAGGCGCCGACCGTGTCCGGCGTGACCGGGTTGTTCGCGGTTATGGCGCAGAGCCGGCTGCCGGGCCCGGGCTGGCCCGGGCTGCGCCTAGAATCCCTGCCTAGACCCGGAGGTCAGCCTCGGCGGTGATCGTCGCTTACGGAACCGCGAGCTGACGCCGCTGCGCACTTAGCTACATGCCTGAGTGCTTCTTGTTTCCGGCACGTGACCTGGGTCATGCACAATATGGTCCGGGCGCCTGTAGCTCAGCTGGATAGAGCAGCTGCCTTCTAAGCAGCCGGTCGCAGGTTCGAGTCCTGCCAGGCGCGCCAGCCAAAACACCAGATTCCAAGATCGAGAACAGCCCTTTGACACCCGACGTTGACACCAGTTTGCGGCGCGAGAGCCTCGAACGTATGCTCGTATCCGCGGTTACTTCGTAGTCCATATCCAGTGTGTAGGACCGCGGGCCGATGGCCTTCCGCAGGCCGATATGCCTTGCCCGATGTCGCCTACCAGGGTGCCAAGGAGGCACGGGTATGGCGCGGCCGCTTTCGGGTCCTTCCGATGGGCTCTGGCTTTGGACACGGTATCTACTCCTGCTGATCACAACGTGTGTGGCGTTCGGCGTCCTGTTCGCAGGCGACCTAGCAGGCAGAGCCGGAGCAATGATCCTTCTGTGGCGGGTACTTGACTCAATCCGCCCCTTCAAGAAGCAGTAGCGTCTGCGGTGGGGGGCCAGCATCACTCGGCGGGTCCCCCACCCAGCACGTCACTGATCTTGCCAAGCGCGTCCCGGTGGGCCTGCTTGTCCTCGTGGGAGTAGATCTCCAGGGTCACCGCGAGCCGCGAGTGCCCCAGGATGAGCTGGGCGTCGCGGGCCGGAACGCGCAGGTTCTTCAGCAACGTCGCGGTGGTGTGCCGGAGGTGGTGGACCTTGATTGCCCTCAGCTCATGTGCATCACAGATACGCTTGAAGGACCGGACGAGGTTCCGGGGCTCGATCGGGCGCCCCGTCCTGGTGGTGAACACGAGCCCGTTGTCTTGCCAGGCGCGGCCGAGTTCTTCGCGGTCGGCTGCCTGTGCGTCACGGCGGATCTCCAGCACATCGGTGGCCAGCTGGAGCAGAGGCAGATCACGGCGGCCAGCTGCAGTCTTGACCGGGCCGATCCAGAGGCGGCCCTTAAGCCGCTGGACTTGCTGCCGGATGCGGATCTCATCGTCGGCCTGGTCGACGTCGCGCCAGCGCAGGCCGAGGACTTCACCGCGGCGCAGGCCGTACAGCAGCAGGAGCACGAAGGCCGGGTAAAGCGGATCGCCTCTGGCAGCGTCCAGGAAGCCGCGAGCCTCCGCGGCTGTCCACGGGGTGATGGGCTGGCGTTCCCAAGCGGGCAGCTCGGCCAGGCGGGCAACGTTGCGCATGACCAGTTCTTCGCGCATGGCACGGGTCAGCGCGGACGACAGCACAGTCTTCATGACCTGGACCTGCCGCACAGATCGCCCGGCGGACAGCTGCTCATTCAGGAAAGCCTGAACTCGCGAGGCTGAAAGCCTCGTCAGCGAATACCGGCCAAGCTGAGGCTTGAGGTAAAGCCGCACCGTCATCTCATACAGCCGGTGCGTGGCCGGGCGCCGGTTGGCGGCGATGACGTTTTCCAGCCAGTAGTCGAGCCAGTCTGCGAGTTTCCAGGCACGGTCGGGGACGGGGATGCCCTGCCGGTTGCGCTCCTGGGCTTCGCGCATTCTGTCGGCGGCTTCCTGGCGGGTCTGGCCGTAGACGGTGATGCGCTTGCGGGTGCCTGCTGAGGTCCAGGCGTAGTAGCGGCCCATCCAGCGGCCGTCAGCGCGGCGGGTCAGGGAGCCGTCGCCGTTGACGCGGCGGCGGGCGGTCCGGGGCGGCATCAGGCGACCTCGTCGGCCTGGTCCTCGAGCTGGGCCACGTAGGCCCGGAGCGCATCGAGGGTGATGAATCGCATGTGGCCGTCCTTGACCGAGCGGATCTTCCCGGCGTGCATGAGGTCATAGAGGGTGGCCCGGCCGATGCCGAGCACCTGGGCGGCTTCCTTGGGGCGGTACAGCAGCTTGTCCATGGGTGTCCTTCGGGTCAGGCGGTGCGGGTGCGTAGTCGGCGGCGGCCTGGTGGTGCTCGCGGGCGCGGGCGGCGGCGGCCAGGGCGAGGGCACGTTCGGCGGTGGTGGCGTGGCCGGTTCCGGTGTAGGCCCAGGTGGCCTCGATCAGGACGGTTCGGTGGTCGAGGTCGCGGCCCCAGGGGTCTTTCTCCCCGCCGGGGTGGCGCTGGTGGCGCTGGTAGTCGGTGCGGGCGGTACGGAGCTGGCCGAAGGTGACGGAGTAGGCACGGGATTTAGTCAGGAAGTGGCCGCCGTAGCCGAGCATGTGGGTCCACCGGTTCAGCGCCAGCGGGGCGGCGTCCGGGTGCCTGGCGAGGTCCCAGCAGGTAGTGATCAGCTGCTTGTAGTGCGCGGTGCAGCGCAGCGCGGCGATGGCGGCGGGGCCGCGGAGGGGCCGGTCGGGCATGCCCGGGGTGCCGGTGGCCTTAGTCGCGTACTTGGCGATGTAGTTCGCGACGGCCGGGGCGGGCAGGGCTTGGCCCGTGGCGGGCAGGTCACCGGTGGCCCGGATGGGCCGGGTGTCAGCCTGGGTGCCGAACCGCAGGATACGCCCCAGGCCCGGGTCGATAACAGGCTCAGCGGCAGCGGGTCCCCGGGCGCGGCGGATGGCAGCGGCCAGGACGGCCACGGTGTCGCAGCTGACGGCGGCGGCGGCCTGGCCGATGGCCTCGGCGAGCAGGGCGGTGTCGTAACGGGGAGGCGGGGGCTGGTGCTCGCCGCGGGCGTGGTCGAGGCGGATCACGGCGTGGTAGTGGATGATGCCGCGGGCCTGGTACTCGGCGACCTTGACGAACCGGGCGCGGGTCTCGTCACGGAGCTGGGCGCGGGTGATCCCGGCGAGGGCGGCCAGGCGGCGGGGCAGGTAGATGGTGAACCGGCGCCACAGCTCCGGAGCCAGGGCGTTGAACAGGACGTGCCCGGTGTAGTCGTAGCAGCGCGGGCAGAGCGGCTGGCCGAGGAGGGGGTCGCCGTCGCGGTGGGTGCGCGGGCAGGAGATGTCACGGCCGTGCGGGCAGCGGCGGTGCCGGTGGTCGCGGCGGGGACGGCAGGGCAGCAGCTGACCGCGGCGGCCGGTGCGCGCGGCGTGGACCGGGCCAAACGACGGGGCGGTCAGGGTCGCGAACACGCACGGGTGACCGGCGACGGTGCCGGGGACGCCCTTGCCGCCGGTCAGCCCGGCGCGGATGAGCTGCCGGGCGTCGCGCTTGTAAACCCGGGAGCAGGACGGGCAGACGTGCTCGCGGCGGTTCCCGCAGGCCACCAGCAGCACCCCGCCCGGCTCGACGGCGGTGTCATACATGGGCCGGGCGGTTCCGGTGGCCCGGTCGATGGCCTCAACCCGGCCGGCCAGCCGGATCGGGGCCGAGCAGTGGCCGGTTCCTTGCAGCTGGGATTCCCAGCGGCGGAACTGGTCGGAGGCGGCCAGCTGGAGGACCTCGGTCAGCAGGTCCCCGGTGATCGCTCCCGCCCCCGTGCCGGTGTCAGGCTCGGGGGCGAGGGCCAGCGCCGGGGTGGTCATGCCGCCGGTCCCGTCGCGCTCCAGGCGGGAGCGAGGGCATCGGGCAGGGTTCCGGCTTGCAGGACGGGCCAGGTGACCGTGCAGGCCAGGCACTGGTAGCCGTAGGCCTCGGCCGCTCCGGTGATGACGGCGAAGGGCTGGACCTCGTCGCTGCCGCAGGCGGGGCAGCAGTCGCCGTCCGGGTGGCCGGTCACGTGTCCGGCCCGGTGATGGTGATGTGCCCGGCAGCGGCGATGCGCTGGCAGACGGGGCAGCTCACGGTGGGCGGGAACAGGCCATCGGGGATGGCCTCCCATCGCCAGGCCGTCCCGCACAGCGCTTCCCCGGCGTAACAGGTGGCCGTGCCGCCGGTCGTGGTCTGGTCGGCAATGGCGTGGTAGTCCGCGCGGACGCGGCGGCCGTACAGGTCAGGCCCGGCGGGCTGGTAGCCGATGTGGGCGGTCGGCCGGGCAGCTGCCCGCCGCTTCTTCCGCACCACCGTCTTCGGCGGGGCCGGGGCGGTCATGCGGCATCACCCTCACGCAGGGGGATCACGTTGCCGGGGCCGGTGCTGGTGCCTGGCCCGGACATGCCGCGCAGGGCGGCAGCCGTCTCGGCCAGCTCGATGATGTGCTCGTCAGACAGGTAGGCAGCCTTGACCCGGCGGGGGATGCCGTCCTCGGCGCGGAGCCAGGACACCCCGCGTGACTGCGGGTCGATCTCCTCAGCGGTGTAGCCCTTGTTCGCCCAGCCGTGACCCAGGATGGTGTCGGAGGACGCCTCGGTGGAGCAGCGGAACGCCCACCGGTACCCGAACAGGTCCCGCAGGGACGTGGGCACGATGTCGGCTGATGGCCGCTGGGTGGCCTCAATCCCGATGATGCCCGGGGCGCGGCCGCGGGCGATCACGTCCCGGTTGCAGGCGTTGAATTCCTTCTGCGCCGCAGCCGACCCAACCGTGGCGGAGAAGTAGGCCAGCTCGTCCACGGCGACGAGGTAGACCGGCAGCCCCATCTTTGGGGTGATCTTCCGCTTCTTGTGATCGAGCAGCCATTCGGTGCGCTCGTCAATCTGCTGCTGGAGCCACCGGAACGTCTCGATGGCCTCATCGATGCTCGGGCCGATGAACTTATGCGCGCAATCGCGCCACAGGCCGAGCTCGACCCTTTTGCCGTCGACCAGGATCAGGCGACAGTCAGGGGACAGCGCGCCGTGCGCGACGACCAGCTGCAGGGCGACGGACTTACCGCCGCCGGGTTCCCCGCCGATCAGCATGTTCCGCTCAGCGAGCGTGACGTGGACCTCGCGGCCCATCTCGTCGGTGCCCAGGTGCACGGGCTGCCAGATCGACAGCGGCCTCGCGGGCAGGGTGTCAGTGGGTTTCATGGGTGCATCACTCCTTCCGTTGCACTCGTGATGACAGGGGTTTGCGGGGAGAGCCCCCGGAGGCCGGTGACAGCCGGTTTCCGGGGGCATCCCGTCATGGATGCCGCTTCTCAGGCTGCGGGGGTGCCGTGCTCTTCGGCAGCCAGGTGGCGGGCTGCGAGCAGGGCGGTGACGTGATCGACGTCGGCCGCGGTGTAGGCGGTGCGTACGCCGGACACGGACATGCCCGAGGCTTCGGCCAGGTCGGCCAGCCGGTAGGGGCGGGGTAAGACGACCTCGCGGGCATAGGCCAGCAGCAGCCTGATGTCCTGGTCGGCCTGGTCCCGGCGGTGCCGGGCATCACGCAGCGCAGTGAGCAGAAGATCGCCGGTCACGGGGCGTTCCCGGCGCTGGCCTCGTGCACCTTGGGTGCCAGACCGGATGCAACGACGTGCCTGGGCGCGAGGGTGTCGCGTCGCACGATGTCGACCTTGACGACCTGCGCCCACCGCTTCGATCTCTCGACGCGGGTCTCCCGGGCGTAGCACGCGGCGGCGATCTCGCCGGTATGGGCTTCGAGGTCCTCGGCGCAGATACCGGCACGGCACAGCACCCAGGCCCGCTCTCCGACCTGCGTGGGCCGGATCCAGATGATCAGGGACAGCCGCCCTGACCGGGTATGCATGCGGGTCTCGAAGAACACCCGCTGGAGCCGGTGGCGTGAGATCACGCACCAGGCCCGGCGGACCAGGAACCGGCGCGTCCACGGCAGGGCCATGGCCAGCAGGACCGTCCCGGCCAGCACGATGGCGGCCCTGGTCCAGGTGATGACACCGGCCAGTTCCCAGGTTCCGTAAGCGGCCGACGCTGAGACGGCTACCTCGGTGCGGAACCGCCAGAAGATCCCGGCGGCCGAGTGATTCACCTCAGCGAACATGCCGTCCAGGACATAGGGGTTATTGCGGTGGTTACGCGGGTTCGGACGCGAGGGCATCAGGCTTCCCTCCCGAACTCAGCGCGGGAACCGGTGTCCGCGCCCAGGACGCGGATACGGTCAGCGATTTCAGCCTGTGCCCAGGTGCGGGCGGCAGGCTCGTTACCCACTTGCGCCGTGCGCGCGGCGGCGAGCTGGGTGAACCGCGGGTCGCGGTACTCGGTCACGCCGGGCCGGACCCGGCGGGCTTCCCAGCCATGCCAGGCGGCGTACTCATCGGGGATGGCCAGCCGGGCCTCTATCCGCCGTGCTAGGCGGGCCAGGCGTGCGCTGATAACGTGGAACATGCCACGGACTTCCTTTCCTGTTGACATGCGGGTGGGTGGGGTGCGGCGGCTGGCCGGGCCGGAGAGCGGGAACTCTCCAGGCCCGGCACTCACGTCAGAACGGCGCTTCGCCGTCGTAGGGGTCCGGATGCGGCTGGACGGGGATGTCCGCCAGGACCTCATCGAGCATCCGCAGGTAATGGTCTGCGGTTTCCATGCAGGTCAGCGCCGCGTACAGCCGCTCCTTGACCTGATCCATCGGGGTGGTGTCCAGTTCCTTGTAGATGCAGTTGTGCATCACGTGCGCCAGGTCCCGGGTGGCGCTCGTCGACTCGCAGACCAGCGAGATCAGGGCCATGGCCTCTGTGCGCCGCAGGTCACCCACCGACTGGTGAGCCGGATCGGCCTGCTGAGTGGTGGTGCCGTTCTTGACGGCCTGGATCTTCGGTGTGCTGCTGGTCATCGCAGCTGTCCTTTCGCGTGTCATGCAGATGACTGCCGGGATGAGCGTCTGCCGTCACCGGCAGGCGCAGGGGGCGGTGCGCGGGCTAAGCGGCGCGGGACTGCTGTGCAGGCTGGATGGACGCGGCGCGGTAAGCCACGCCGCCCTTGCCGTTGTTGTTCCAGGCAATCGCCTCCAGACCCTCGAAGCGGACCTGCTGACCCGGATTCACCTTGGGCTGGTCACCAGTCACCGTGACCCGGATCACCTCCCCGCGCTCAGAGTCCTGGGCGAGCACCTCGACAACCCACTGCGGGCGGCCGGTGTCGCGGTCCACCTTCTGCACGTCCTTGCCGAAGTCCTTGCGCGCCTCCGCGGCCCTGGTGACCTGAAAGCTCACCGCCGACGTGTCGAGCACCAGACGCATGAGAACCACTTCCTTCCGTGGCAGCCCTCTGTTGGGGCTGATTGCTGGGACGACCTTTCTGGTTGTCACTGCCAGCAGGACTACGATGCGGCCGCCTCTAGCTAGGTGTCACCGAGGCTTGATCGGCTGCATGGCCGTTACACGCACGGAGGCGGGTTGCGCCTGTGCAAGTGACTTCGCCGCGCGCAACAAGGCGAAGCTAGGCTGAGCCTGAACGTTTGGGAGGATCGATGATCGACTGGTCGCAGCCACGGCCGCTGGCAAAGGTGACCGAGGACGCGGGATTCACGATGTCCGACGTTGCCTTCGTCTCGGGCCTGGAGCTGAGCACCGTGTCGCGGCTCTGGGATGAGCCGGACTGGCTTGATCGTGTCAGCGGCAAGTCGTTACAGTCGCTGGCTTCCTCGGTGCCCGGGGTCGCGGAGTACTTCGCCTCGCATTCCGTGCTAGCACGGCGGAACGACTTGATCGCGCAGCTGGAGGCCGAAGGTCTCTCGGCGAACCGACCTGCGCTGATGCTGTCGTCTCACTCGGACGTTCCGCACCAGTACCTGTTCAACGCTCTGGAGGCGGCTCTCAGCATCATGCGCGGCGACGAGCGCCGGACCTGTTCGTATCTCGCTCGCTTCTGGGGGCTCCAGCAAAACCGGGCGCTGGAGCTTCTGTACGCCGCTGAGGGCGACCACGCGCTGCTACGAAATCCCGATCAGCTTTTTTCTGCGTCTATCGAGATGGCTCCACGCCTGACACGCAAGAACTATTCATTCCACTCGATTCTGGCTCAGGCAACTTTTGCTCATCACCTTGGAATTGCGACCGGTGAGCTAGACGGCGAATTCACTCCGTCGATTACTGACCGCCAGTCAGCCTTTATGGTTCGCAGCGGGATCATGGGCCTGCTTATCAACTCTAGTGATATCGACCTGGCTCACAGGTATGAGCGGATGGTAAAAGACATTCCGGTCCTGGCGATCATTGAGGAGTGGTCTTTCCCTACCTATACTCGGGACAGCAGACCGAACGCAGACTTTTCCCTGCCAGGGTCCATCCTGCTCCGCAGAACGGCAGAGGAAGTTCTGCGAGAAGTAGATCATTACACCGACGCTTATCTTTATTACCTTTGCACAACCTATCTGCCGCTGGCTCTGGAAAGAGATCCGACGTTTGGGCTCAGAGCCGCGCAGCTCGAAAGAGCGCTGGAAATCCGCGCTCAGGTCTGCGAGGACGCCACGGTACGTGGAGCTTGCATCGGCCTGGCGGGTCAGCTTAAGGAGACTACATGAACGACATCACGGCCGAAGCGCCACCGCTGGCCAGCCGATGGGACGCCAACGCTTCCTTCTGGGTGACCATCATTCGCGATAACCGCGACAAGTACCGCGACCAGCTCACCAACCCGGCGATGCTCCAGGCGATAGGCGACCCCGCCGGACTGAAGGTGCTCGATGCCGGATGCGGCGAAGGCTATTTCTCGCGGATACTAGCCGACAAGGGCGCGACAGTCACTGGTATTGACTCCAGCGGCAGCCTGATCGAGGCTGCCCAGGTACGGAACCGGGCTGACAGACTTGCAGTGTCATTCGATGTCGGAAGCGTCGAGGAGCTGCTCTACGGTGACGCCGCCTTTGACCTGGTCCTGTGCAACCATGTGCTGAACGACCTGCATGATCCTCAGATAGCAATCGGCGAATTCGGCCGGGTGCTACGCCGCGGAGGCCGCTTCGTCAACCTCATGCTGCACCCGTGCTTCTACAACAAGCACGTGGAACGGGACCAGGCCACCAACGGGCTCCTGGCGTCGTCCTATTTCGACGTTCGCAGCATCGAGCAGACCTTTGAGGTCGACGGCCTGACATCACCCGCTGCCAACGTAGCGTGGTTCCGGCCGCTGGAGTTCTACACCGAGGCACTGCGTAACTCCGGGTTCGTCATCACCGGCCTAACAGAGCCTCACCCGTCACCAGATCAGGTGGCCGCTGACGACTGGTGGCGGAAAGGTTTCAGTAGGCCTCTGTTCATGCTGATCACCGCCGAGCGGAGGAAGCCGGATATAGACCACAGCTCGGCACCTAAGGTTCCTTGACAACGTCGTCAAATAAGCAAGTCTCCCTGGCGTTCCAGCGTTTCCAAAAACTCGTAGGCAATCTGCCGGACGGACACTGCTACCGGGCTCCCATCGAAGGGTTGCGGCCCATTGGCAGTATGTGCAGTCCAGCCTAGCCCGTTTGCATTAACTAGGCGCTCGTAGGCAGCGTTCAGTTGTGGATCGACATGAGCACCGCCCTCGTTGTTCGCCAAGGTCTGCACAAACTTCTTTCTGGTCCAAGCGACATTGTCATCATCGACGTATATGTTGCTTGTCCACCAGAGGCCGAATTTGACCGGCGGCTTAATCCGAGGCGGGGGTATATTGCCTAGTGGCGCGATATACGATCCGCTAGGGACGCTGAGTGATAGGCGTTTCATTACAAGCCCAGTTGTAGGCCCCAAACTGTAAGGGCTCATCGGCACGCTGGTCTCAGTAAACCTGAGCTTATTCTTTACACCCAATTGATCGAGAAGCGCATGACTAGCATCAGTGTCATGAAGGAGGACGCGAAGACTAACGGCCAGTCGCTTTGCTTCGGCTTCGAAGCCGTTATCGAAGGCCGTCGCCGACGATATCAGGAACTCAACGTGTTCCCGCAGCTGACCTAGGAGATTCGGCCGGTCCCGCTGTCTCAGGGCGCGGGCGTCGGCCTTAGCGCGCGAGGCTCTTCCCATGCTGAACAGCATACCGAGGCGGAAAGCCTCTGCCGACATCGCAGATCTTGGACCGTTCCAGCCTAACCCACCGCCTTTACCGGCTGATAGCTGGTCTTTAGGGGAAAACTATACGGACCTATCTGACGTTAACCCTCGCCAACCGGGAGCAGGCCACCTCCACTCGATCCGGTGAGGACTTTCTTTACGGTTTCAAGGGCGCGCAGAGCGCGCCGGGCCGCCGCGCGGGCAGCTGGGGTTAGACCGGCGCCGCGCGACGCAAGCGCTGGCTCAAGCGCGGCGCAGCTCGCGCCCGGGAGCTAGCCGAGGTTCACCCAGGGAACCTTTGCATGCCGGGCGCCGCCCACCGCCTTAGGCACTCCGTGCCACAGCGGCGACGGCGCGCACCAGGACCCGAAACCGGTCGCAGCCAGCGGGCGCCGCAAGAGCCAGCGCCCGGCGCGGGCCCTGCAAGAGCTGCCATCCCCCCGGCGATCCAGCATTGAACCGCGCAAGATCACCGTCAAGAGCGCGCTACGCGCGTCGCACACGATGGCGCAAGCGCCACCCTTGACGGCGCTCTTCCACGGATCGTTCGGCGCCTATCGGGAGGATGGGCAGAGACCGGCGCCTGTCACACCGACCTTACCTACCTGTAACGCCAAGCCACGCTCTTTGACGATTCGTCATACCGTCTAGTCCTCGAAGCGGTTGAATGTGAGCCATGAACCTTGCCGACTCTAGTTCGAGCTCCGACCTTGTGCTTTCAGTAGCTAGCCTGGCCGTCACCTTGCTTGTTGGTGCCGTCGGCGCAGCAATAGCTTACGTCGTTGGGTTTCCGCGAAGGAGACTCTATTACAGATTGCAGGTTGACGTTCCTCTCCCTGATGCCATTCCTCATACTCAGGATGGCCTGGTAGTACAAAATCGTGGATCGGGCCCCTCCCATGTCCACCTCCTGGAGATCAATCTCATCAGCCGAGGCAGGAGGGATATTCCTAGCAGCGCATTTGACTCGGGCAGACCAATCGAAATTGACACAAACGCACAGGTTACCGCAGTACTTGAAGTGAGATCTAAACCGGAAAGCTCGGTAACGCCTAACATAGCAATTGACGAAACAAGCCTGAGAATAGGCCCAGGGTTGATTGGCAAACGTCAGGAAATTAAGATTACCGCGCTAGTAGATGGGGAGCATCCTCGGCTCTCCTGCCAGAGCTCTCTCGAAAACGTACAAATTCGACGGCGACGCGAGGACTTTCCTGACACCTACTCCACGTGGCGCATCGCACGCTTTGTTTACACGACAGCTGCCCTAACGGTAGGGCTATACGGTTTGGCGTCAGCGTTGATCATATTCATAGGATGGGAACACCCAGTGGTCGGGCCAGCGCACACCGTGATCCGGACTTTTCTCGTGGCGTCTGAGGAGGCACTCATACTTGCTGTTATTGGTTTCATAGGTTTTTCCATAACAATGGAACATTATAAGCACCAAAAGAAAAGAGGCAGCAGCGACACCTGAGAGCGGAATGTCTTACCCTAAGGTTAATGCGCGGAATGACGTAGATGAGCTTTGTCTGACATTCAAGGCCTGCCCACACGCGGTCTGGTCCACTCTCCTGGCAAACGGGTCGACGGCAGACGGGATGATCACTTCCGGTCGAGTATGCGTTCGCCGTAGTGGAACAACCTGCCGGATCACCACGAAAGACTGGTTTGCCGCTAGTTCGCATCGAGGGGCGCAGCGGCAATCGGCCTGACACCACCACTCGACACCAACGAGCCTGGCGATCAGTGCGCGGGCCTGGACATCCGGACACGGGGAGCCAAGGTGAGCGACAATCCGAGACAGGCTGGCGGTGTCTTCTAAGCAGCCGGTCGCAGGTTCGAGTCCTGCCAGGCGCGCCAGCCAAAACACCAGGTCAGGGCCAGTTCGGATGCTCCGGTTGAGACCATCGCAGGCTGCCGCTCCCGACCTCGTGCCCGTTGCGTGCCAGATGCGACTGAACTGGGTTGACCAGGCTGCAGATTTTAGTCATACTTTTGACCATGACTGTACTGCCCTTGGGGGAGGTCAAGTCTCACCTCTCCGAGCTCGTCGGCCGTGTGCACGACCACCACGAGCGGGTGACCGTCACAGTTCACGGCCATCCCTCAGCAGTTCTCGTCGCTCTCGAAGACCTGGAGCAGCTAGAGGAGACCCTGGCCATCCTGCGCGACGCCGACACCATGGCTCGTCTTGCCTCATCGGATGCCGAGTTGGCGCGGGACGAGTCGGTTTCAGCCGAACAACTCGCGGAGACCATGCGCCGACGCGCTCTAAAGAAGTGACACCGCCGCCAGTAGATAAGCCTTACGAGCTCCGGACCACTCCGACAGTCCGCCGAGCCCTCGGCGAGATCCTTCCCGAGGCCGTGGCTGCCGCGGCGTACGAGTTCATCACCGGCCCCCTGCTGCAGCAGCCCTACCGCATCGGCAAGCGCCTCCTGCCACCTCTCGATGACCGGTTCAGCGCACGCCGTGGCACGTACAGGATCATCTACCGGGTCGATGACAAGACGCGCGTGGTAACCGTGGTGGACGTCGCCCATCGGCGGGACGCGTACCGCACCTGACGTCTGGCGGCTTGACTCCCCACGCCGTACGAGAACGCGTTGCCGAAATAACCTTTAGAAAAGAAGATCAAGCGCGGCGCCGCAGGCGCCGCGGGCCCGGCGTCAGCGCCGCCGCTCAGCCTTGGGAGGCCCGCGCGGCGCACGCCGGGCCTGGCCGCAGCGCGGGTCACCAGATCGACAGGGCTCATCCGTTATACAGACCGGCCAGCGGCAAGCGCCGGTCACGTGCTCGCAGCAACTGGCCATGGCCACGCACACGGCACGCTGATCCGCGACACGGGCGAGGCGACTGGCTGGGCCAACGTCTGTAATCAGACCGGCGAGGACGATGACCACCTGGCCGTAGATGACAGCGGAGGCGAAAAGAACCGGCTGGCTCAGATCCGGGGATGGCCCGCTTAGTGTACGTGCCCGCCCCTCCAGCATCAAGCGTGACTGTGACCGCAGGACAATGAGCACAGGAAGAACGTGCCTGGCGGACGTACACGCGAAGTCACGCTTGATCCTGGAGACCTCTGCGGGCACTCCGGTCAGAAGACGAGGGCCAGGCGGAGCCTGCCCGGACCGGACGCGGGCCATCCCCTGCAAGGTGACGCGGGCCAGTCGTGTTATCAGGATTCTTCATGACACTGCTCAACCTGACGGTCGTCAACATCGCGGTCGCGACATGATCGCCGCGCTGGAGCGGCATTTCCTGTCAGGCGAGAGCCGACGGCGACGATCAGTCAATGCCGAGCTGCTTGCGCCGCAGCGCAACGACTGTCGCGAGAACATCCAACGGCTGGGCGTCGGCTGGCGGCGAGGGAGTTACCTGGGCCTCGACGGCCGCGATCACGCGCCAGCCCATTTGCTGGCTGAGGTCCAGGTTCATGTGCCGGTACCCCTTTAGGTAGTCTTCGGCGTCCTGGAAGGTCCTGTCCGACAGACGCGACACATCCACCTCCCCCGCCCAGTCGGCAAGGGTTTCCGGGGCCGCTGGCTGGGCATGCGCCGGGCCTGGCTGCACTCTCCGCCGCCAGAACCTGACCATAAACTCACCCCTTCTACACCATACCGCTCCTGCGCACGAGCATCCCGGTCTGGCCGCCCACATCCTCTTGAGCAACGGGTCGAGGGAGCGCGTGCCCGCTGCGTGCCCGATCGGGCGGTAAACCGGGGAACTCACGGTCACTCCCGGCCACGCCGACATGCCATCCGAGCTGGGACGGACCAGCTCGCCACGTGCAGGCCGACGACCTCCTAAGCAGTCGGTCAGGCGTTCTTGTGGCGTTGAGACCCTGGATCAGCGGCATATTGCGATCTTGCCGCTTGCTGCATCCTGACTTGACGAACGAATGGGCAAGCGCCCTAAATCTCTTGCGCGTGCTTCAAACCTGTCCTACATTTCCCATAGGAAGGAACGACTCGTCTACCGGATGAAACCTGGTAGGCCTGTCGACTGTAAGCCGTTGTCCCGGCGCGCTGCGGATAACCTGTGGGTGCCGAAAACCTATGCCACCAGGTGATATTCGTGAAGGACGCCGCCAGCGCGGTCGCGCTGCTGGACCCGGAAATGATCCAGATCTGTAACGCTGCTGGGCAGGGGGCGGAGAGGCGCGGCCTGGTTCAGGGCGCGGTGCGGCCGGTGCGTGTTGTAAAAGTCCTCGTACTCGCGCAGCAGGATCATCAGGTGGCGCTGGTTCCAGATCAAGGTCCGGTCGAGTAGCTCGCGACGGCAGCTGCCAATCCATCGCTCCATGATCGAATTCGTCCTCGGCGCCTGCACCGCCGAGTGGATGACTCTGATCCCTGCGGACTGGAAGACCGCGTCGAACGCGGCACTGAAGCTGGCGTCCCGGTCTTGCAGCAAGAACCTCGCCCGGACGCCGGCGTCATCGAGATCCATCAGGAGGTTCCGGGCCTGCTGCACCACCCAGGACTGGACCGGGTGCTCCGTGGCTCCGAGAACCCTGACCCGGCGGCTACCGTGCTCGATGACGGCCAGGACGTACACCTTGGTGGCGTTGAGCAGGTCGGCGGTGAAGAAGTCCAGCGCCAGGACCGCTTGTGCCTGGGAACGCAGGGACTCGGCCCAGCCCGGCCCGTCCCGGCGGGGCGCAGGGTCGATGCCCGCGTCCTTGAGGATCTGCCAGACCGTTGATGGCGACACGGTGACGCCGAGCGCCGCCAGCTCGCCGTGGACGCGGCGGTAACCCCACGACTCATTCTCACGCGCCAGCCGAAGCACCAGCGACCGGCACTGCGGCGGGTCCGCGGCCGTCCGGTGCGGCCGCAGCGAGACCGGCACGCCCAGCGGCGACGGAGGATGTCGCGGTGCCACCGCAAGATAGAGCTGGGAGTGACGATGAGCCGCAGCCCGGCGAGGCGCTCGACCGGCAGCGTCCCGGCCAGCAGCGCCAGCCACGCCCGATCCGGCCACGTCAGCCTCG
>DATCEO010000004.1:0-11624 GCA_036510065.1 Streptosporangiaceae bacterium
GCTCTCGACATCCGGCGAGCGTGATGGCCACCCGGCCGCTAAGGCCTGCCAGCCACGCCGGCAGCTGTCCTCGATGTCTTGAGACACCCTGTCCTCAATGTCTTGAGGCTGGACACAACACCTGCCACCACCAGCGAAAACGGCCCCTGGCCTGCGATGATCGCGGCCTGCGGGCCGTTTGCTCGTTATACCGCCTTGTTGCATCATGTGCCGCCGCGGGGTGCCGTGTCGCAGTGGTTGCGGACATATGGCGGACGGATCGGGGGCTGAGGGAGCGGTTCACGGCACCGCCGGTTCTGGGTGTCGGCCCGGCCAGGAGCAGCGGTTAGGCGGTCCCGCGCACCGCAGGCCGGCCCTTCTTATGGCTCTGGGGCCGGCCTGCCGGGACGGTGCGCGGCTGGCAGTTTCGCGGCCCGGTCGCGGGCTGCCCGGCGAGCGAGGCCGGGCTTAGGGTGCCGCTGGCCCCGCGGGCGCCGTTGATGGGCGGATGTCGTGTGGTGCCGTCACCGGGGCGCTGTGAGGGCCTGGTGCTGGGCGTCAGCCGGGCACGCTTGCCATGTGGCCTCCGGACATCAGCGTGATGCGGCTCGGGCGCTTACCTCGCGCTGACCCTTCGGTGACCTGGACATGTTCCTGGCTGACCTCGCGCGCGCCGGGCCTCGGCGCGCAGGGTCAAAGAGGCCGCCAGCCTGCGGCAGCGTGCGGGTTCGCCAGTGCCCGCAATGCGTCCTGCCGACGGCGGGCGTGGAGGCTCATGATCTCCGCGGATCGGCAGGCCGGGGACCCGGCCATCGCGGGTGATGTCGCTGCCGGTGCAGGGCACCCGGTCGTGCCCGTGATGGCAAGGCGGTCGGTGCGGGCGACGAGGCCGCAGCCCTCCGCGTGCTTCAGTCACGCAAGGTGATCAATTAACTGGCCTTTCGTTCGGCCGCTGCGCGCATATGGCTCCTCTCTGTCAAGAGAGGCCTGTGCTAGGCAATGATCTCGGCCTGGGCGAGCAGGTCGGCGGGGAGGACGGCGCTGGCGTCGAGGATCTCGATGCCGACAAGGTGGTCGCCGTGCCAGTCGAGCGCGATGAAGGCGCTGAGGCCGGGCGGTGAGCCGGCGAGGGTGGTGGCGTGGCCGGCCGGGAGGGGCTGGTCGGTGAGGTGGAGGTAGGCCGCGTTGGCTTCCCGGTCGTAGGTGATCCGCACGTTTCGATTGTGCCTGCCTGGTCGGCGATCAGCTGGCGGTAGATGACGTCCGACAGCCGCCGCTTCAGGCAGCGCAGGGCTTCCTTCCCGGTTTTGCCCTCGAGCCGCTTGCGCTCGTAATACGTCCGTCCGGCGCTTCCCCGGTTGCGGATCTGGGTGACGGCCATCATGTGGATGGCGTGGTTGATGCGCCGGTTGCCTGACCGTGATAGCCGGGGCGGACCTGCTCGCCGGAGGAGACATCGAGCGGGGCAGTGCCGTTGTAGGTGGCGAAGTGATCCTTGGACGGGAAACGGCGGATGTCGCCGACCTCGGCGAGGATCCGCCCGGCGATGACCGGGCCGATCCCGAACAGCCTTCCCAGGCCGGTGCCGCTGTCCTCGACCATCACGGTGATCTGGGCGCGGACGGCAGCGATCTTGCGGTCCAGCGCCCGGATGCCGCTCAGGTGCTGGACGGCCAGCTGGCGGCGGATCTTCCCGGCGACGTCGCGGGGCCGGACTCCGGCCAGGACCGCGGCCGCCTTGCCGGTGGTGAGCTCGCGGCGCAGGCCGCCGGGGGTGAGCTCGGCCAGGAGCCGGTGCAGCCGGCACACTGCCTGCGTCCGGGCCGCGACCAGCTCGTCACGCCGGTCGCACAGCAGGCGCAGGGCGACCAGCGCGTCATCGGCGGTTACCGCCTGCACTCCGGCTGCCTCCAGGGCAGCCAGGCCGATGGACACGGCGTCGTCGCGGTCGGTCTTGCGGCCATGGCCGCGGGAGAACACCCGGACCCGCGCGGCCAGCTTCGCCGGCACATCGACGACTGGCTCACCGCCGGCTACCAGTTGCTGAGCCAGGGACCGGCCTGCTCCGTGGCAGCCCTCGACGGCCCACCGCCGGGACCGCCACTGGCGGACAAAGCGCACCAGTTCCTGGTAGCCAGGGCCGCTGTTGGCGAACTCCGCCTCGTCCAGCACCGCGCGGCTGGCCGGATCGAGCACGACCAGTGTGTTGTGGGCCTTATGCGGGTCCACCGCGATCAGCACGCCATCACTCACGTCACCCTCCTCGAGTCCCGGGAACATGCCGGAGGCGAGGAGGGCAATGCAACTTCTGGCAGGGCAAACCTCTCTTGAGCCACATCCTCACCGGGAGGACCCGGCCGGGCCGCCGGCCGTTCGTGAGCCAGAGCACCCGAAAGCGACGGCAGCCGATTCGCGAGCGAACCCGGCCAGATCCAGCACCTGAGGATCCCAGGGACCCTCAGGCTCCCAGCAAGGATCTAAACAAGTTGCCGATTCGGGCGCGCCGAGGCATCGGCCAAGTGCGTTCGACTTGCAACCGGACGACTTGAGCACGGCCGGGTCATGCGCGACAGCGCTCGCTCGACGTCATCGGACCGGCAGTCTCGGTCGCGTCGAGGTCACCGGCCGCGACGGCATGCCGCTTGGAGGTCACGATCCACGTGCCGAGGCCCGGCGGTCCGAGGCAGTGCCCGGCCCGTCAGCGGCCGGTGTCGTGCACGACGCCGCCGGGCAGCGGGACGCGGTCAGCCGCGCAGTCGCACGCGATAAACCCGTGGCGCCGTCGGTGGTCATCGCGCGATAGTGGCCGACGTGGAGGAGGTCGAGGTCGTCGTCGCCCATCACGAGTGCGCGACCCTGCGCGTCGGCGACGTGTTCCTGAAGATCGACGCTGATCAGACGCGCACCGACGTCGAGGTCGAGGCGATGGCCATGGCGCCGATCCCGACTCCCGAGGTCCTGTGGTGGAAGCCGCCCGTGCTCGCGCTCGCCGGCCTCCCGGGGACGGCACTCGGCCGCCTCGGCGAGCCGTCGACCGCGTCGCCGGCGGCGTGGGCCGCGGCGGGTGCCGCCGCACGGATGCTGCACGACGCGCCGCTGCCGCCATGGCCCGGCCGGAGCCTCGACGAGATCGCATCGCACCTCGACGGCGAATGCGAGTGGCTCGTCACGAACAGCGTCCTTCCCGCCGAACTGGTCACGCGCAACCGCCGGGCTGCCGAGGCTGCGCTCCGGCCGTGGACACCGGTGTTCACGCACGGCGACCTGCAGGTCGCCCACGTGTTCGTCGACGGTGACGAGATCACCGGCGTGATCGACTGGTCCGAGGCGGGCCAGGGCGATGCCCTGTACGACCTCGCCAGCCTGACGCTCGGACACGAGGAGCACCTTGGCGACGTCGTCGCCGGCTACGGCACCGACGTCGACCTCGACGTGATCCGCGCGTGGTGGTCGTTGCGAAGCCTGCGGGCCGTCCGCTGGCTGGTCGAGCACGGCTTCGACCCGTCCTCGCCAGGCTGCGAGGTCGACGTGCTGAGATCCCGGCTGTGAGGCTGCACGAGCCCGACGGCTACGAGTGCCGTTCTGCCGCATCGAGCGGGCCATCTCCTGAAGCGCGTCGTCTTCCGGACCGCCGAGGTCATGGTCCTCGAAGATCCCGGGCGACCGGTCGGCGACATCGGAAGCCGGGGGCACGACTCGAGTCGAAGATGCGCCTCAGCTGAGGGCCAGCAGTGCGTATGGCTCTCATCCGGGCTTGCGGCCGGGACTCGAGCATGCGCCTATCGGTCCCGGACGGCTTAGCACGCTGCTGGCGTCGGTAGAGGTACCGACGACGAGATGTGTCAATCGGCAACGCTGCGCCTGTGAGTCAAGGCATGACTTTCGACGAGCTTGCCGCGTCACTTCGTCAAATCGACGGCCAGCGCGACAAGGGAAAGCACCCACCGAACTTCCACTTCATATCGAAGCCGTTCCTGCACTTCCACAACGGGCCGACCGGACCTACGCCGACGTCCGGTTCGGCGGGGACTGCGAGCCGGTCACCGCATCAACGCCGAAGCAACGAGAGGTTCTGCTGGAGCAGGTGAAGGCGCACGTCACCGCAGAGCTCGCGTCCCGACAGCGGAAGCGCGGGTAGGGGCGAAAGGACGCACAGAACGGCGGCGATGTGCCCGCACTTCCTTCGAGATGACGAACACGGTGAATGACTAGTACGCCACTTCCGAGCCGCATTGAGCTACGCAGCGGACGTTGCTGGGTCCTGGCCAGGTCTGCCTGGTGCCGATGGCGGAGTGGTCATGCGAAGCCGGTCAGCGGCAGCATGAATGAACATCGTGACGGCGGCTTCGAAGCGGTTCTCGCGTTCGCGCAGCTCACTGCGGTCAGGAGAACTGCTGAGGGCGCCGGCCGCGGTGAATGCCACATCGGCCAGCATCCCCACCTCGAGGTCGCCCGAGATGAGCTGTACCCGGAACCGGGCAGCTTCCGCGGCGGCGCCCAGGCGGTCACACTCGATGCGGGTCGCGAGGTAGTCGCCTCCGGCTGCATCTCGCTGGTGATGGAACCACAGGGTAATGAGCCCTCGCTTGAGCTCAGTCATAGCGCTGGCGAAAGCGCTGCAGGCACTGGCCTGCTCGTACCGGAGCCGCTCGCCGCGCTCGAAGGATTGGGCGCGCTCCGCGGTACGGCTCTGGAAGAGATAGGTGGTGAAGGACCCCAGCAGGGTCGCGGCGACACCGATGAGACCAGTGAGGAGAGCGTTCACGCCGATAGTCGACCATGTGCCGCTGACTATGGCCATGGCGTCGCGGAGTACGCGGGCGACCCGACTCCTCCAAGCTCGGTTGCACGCTGCAGGGACACCAAGCCCGCTTGCCACTACGTAGAGCGAGGAGCCGGGGCCGCATCGGCCCGCGCAGGCCCACCGGAACGAACCCGATCACCACCAACGTCGGCGCAAGCCTGCCCCGACACCAACCACAAGCTGCTGAGCTGCACCGATGTAATCAGCACGACGCCAACCAGCCCAGAAACAATCAAGAGAACCTGGGAACCAACCGCTTGACAACGTTCCTCTTACGCTGGTTGACACGGAAACTCATTGTGCTGACAGGCTGACCCTGGCGAGGTCACTGTTGTGACTGTAGTAGGCGGCGTCGAACTCGGCGGGCGTGATGTCTCCGCAGGCTTCGTTGAGCCAACGTCGGGGGACTCGGCGAAGTGACTTGTTTCCTGACTCCGGAGACGACGGCCGCGGCGCCGCGCGTCATGCCTCTCTCGAGCTAGGCCGAGGCCGAGGCGGCTGTAACGGTCGCGGCGGCGATGACGCGGGTCACTGGCACGGGGTTCTTGAACAGGTCAAGAACCGGACAGTGCTTGTCCACGACGGCTGCCAGCTCGGCATAGCGCTCCGAGCTCTCCGGGCCTGTCACAGTCACCTCGACGCGGACCGCGGTGAAGCCCGGCCGCACGGTGTCGTCGAAGCCGAAGAACCCGCGGATGTCCAGGTCGCCTTCCAGCCGCACGGTGAGCTTGTCGAATGAGATGCCGAGCCGCGCAGCCCAGAACCGGTAGGTGATGGCCTGGCAGGACCCGAGCGACGCGAGCGCGTACTGCACAGGGTTCGCGGCGACGTCTTCACCACCCAGCGTCGGCGGCTCGTCCACCTTGAAGGTGTGCTCGCCGGTACGGATGTCCACCTCGGTGACCCCGACGAGCGTGCCCTGGGCGCTGAAGAGCGCCTGAGCGTTGGCGGGATCATCGGCGACCGCTTTGCGGGTGTCTGCGATGAGCGAGACGACGGACATGAGGTCCTCTCTCGTCGGCGGTTCCAGCCATAATTATCTATAAATTCAATCTGAATTGTCAAGATAAATTCTTGCGTCAAGACAATTGGTCTCGTGGCTGATCGATCGTGCGGGTCCTGGGACGTTCGCTGTATGCGGGCGGCGGCCCCGACTCCGCCACCGGGTCAGCGGAGCGGGCCGGGCTGGCATCGCCCGGTTGGCCTACTCCAGCCTCGGCCTAGAGCTCTGCCGCCGCAGCACCGCGGCCGGCTTAGAACGCTAGCCATCGCCTGCAGTTGACGTGCGTCCGGTCACTGAGCAGCGTGGAAGCAACCCGAAGCAGCGACCGAAAGGCCGAACCGTTGCTCCGTGTGAGACCTACGGTCGGAGAGGAGCGCAGGCGTTTCCGCTCGAGCCTTCTCACCGTCTCTCGTCAGTTACTGGAGCCCGGCGCGGACGGAGGTGATGCGCTGCGTGTTGAACCCGAGCCAGTGCATCCGGCCCACGTAGCGCGCGTGCTCAACCTTGAGACAGCGGTCCATGATCACCGTCACGTCACCGTCCTCGGCGATCCGGGCGCCGTCGGCGTTGATCACGCCGAACTGGCACCAGAGGGCGCCTGCGTGCATCGCCACGGCCTCCCGCGCGATCCCCGGGAGCGCGTCGGGCGCGCGGAAGACGTTGACGATGTCCACGGGCTCGGCAACGTCCAGCAGGCTCGGATAGCTCGTCTCCCCGAGAATCTCCGTCTCGCGGGGATTCACGGGGATCACGTGGTAGCCGTGCCGCTTGAGGTAGTAGCCAACGAAGTAGCTGGCCCGCAGCTCGTTGTTCGACAGGCCCACAATCGCGATCGTCTTCGCGGTATGGATCACGCGCTGGATTGTCAGCGAGTCCTGGTACTGCCCGAGATCGATCATGCCGTCGCTACCTTCTTTGCCGCTCTTGCGGCAACGAGCGAGAAACCCTGCTCCAGATCCCAGATCAGATCGTCGACAGACTCGGTGCCGACCGATAGTCGCACCGTCCCCGGCCGGACGCCGGCCGCCAGCAGTTCGTCGTCGCTCAGCTGGCGGTGCGTCGTGCTGGCGGGGTGGATGATCAGGCTCTTGGCGTCGCCGACATTGGCCAGGTGGGACCAGAGGGACACGCCGCGGATGAGGTCCTGCCCGCCGTCCCGGCCGCCCGCGCAGTCGAACGAGAACACCGCGCCCGCGCCCAGCGGCAGGTACTTCTCCACCAGCGGCCGGTACCTGCTCGACGGCAGCCCGGGGTAGGTCACGTTCGACGCCAGCTCGTGCGCCGCCAGGAACGCCGCGACCGCCCGCGCGTTCTCGACGTGGCGTTCCATCCGCAGCGACAGCGTCTCAAGCCCCTGCAGGAACAGGAAGGCGTTGAACGGCGAGAGCGCCCCGCCGAGGTCCCGCAGCGTCTCCGCCCGCAGCTTCATCAGGTAGCCGAAGGTGCCGAACGTCTCGTGGAACTCAAGCCCGTGATACGCCGGCGACGGCTCGGCGACGACCGGGAACCGCCCGTTGGACCAGTTGAACAGGCCCGACTCGACCACGATGCCGCCGATCGAGGTGCCGTGGCCGCCGATGAACTTGGTCGCCGAGTGGATCACGATGTCGGCCCCCCACTCGATCGGGCGGCACAGGTACGGCGTCGCGAACGTGTTGTCCACGATCAGCGGCAGCTCATGCGCGTGAGGAATGGAGGCCACCGTGGAGATGTCGAGCACGTTCCCGGCCGGGTTGCCGATCGTCTCGGCGAAGAACGCCTTGGTGTTCGGCTGCACGGCCGCTCGCCAGGCCTCCGGGTCGTCGGGATCAACCCACGTCAACGAGACGTTCATCTTGCGCAGCAGGTGCTTGAACTGGTTGACGGTCCCGCCGTAGAGGGCCGACGACGAGACGATGTGGTCGCCCGGCTGGAGCAGGGTGAACAGCGCCGCCGCCTGCGCGGCGATCCCGCTCGCGAACGCTACCCCGCCGGCCCCGCCCTCGAGGTTCGCGACCCGCTCCTCGAACACCGCGACGGTCGGGTTCATGATCCGCGAGTACGTGTTCCCGTACTCCTGCAGGTTGAAGTAGGCCGCCGCCGACTCCGGGTCCTCGAACACGTAACTGGTGGTCTGGAAGATCGGCACCGCCCGGGCGCCCGTGTTGGGGTCGGGCCGCTGCCCGGCGTGCAGCTGCCGGGTCTCGAATCCGAACGCGCGATCTTCCTCGCCGCGGTACTGGGTGTTGTCGTCGGTCACGAAAGAATCCTCTTCCTTGAGGTCACTCGCCGGCTACGCCGGCCGCCCCGTTATCAGCATCAGGCATCGGCCGGGGTTGGTTGGCCGAGGAACTCGCGGATGATGGGCGTCTGACGCGCCTCCTCGAGCAGGAAGCAGTCGTGGCCGTAGGGCGCCTCGATCACGTGGAACTCGACCGGCTTGCCGTGCGAGGCAAGCGCGTCGGCGATCTCCCGCGACGCGGTCGGCGGGTACAGCCAGTCGGAACTGAACGCTATCAGCAGCGTCCGGGCCGAAATGTCCGCCAGGGCAGGCGCCAGCGATCCGCCGCCGTACTGCCGCCCGAGGTCGAAGTACGTCAGCGCGCGCGACAGGTACAGGTAAGTGTTGGCGTCGAACCGCTTGACGAACGAGTCGGCCTGATGCCGCAGGTAGCTCTCGATCTGGAACTCCGGCTCGGTGATCGTGTACCGGATGTCGTCGGCGGACTGCAATCGGCGGCTGAACTTGTCGCTCAGCGCCTGCGCGGACAGATAGGTGACGTGGCCGACCATTCGCGCCACGCCCATGCCCGCGTCCGGCGTGGCGCCGGTGCCGTAGTAACGGCCGCCCTGCCAGGCCGGGTCGCGCATGATCGCCTCGCGCGCGATCGCGTTCCAGGCGACCCCCTGCGGCTGCAGGGCGTGCGTGCTGGCGATCGCCACCACCGCGTCGACCGCCTCGGGGAACTGGATCGCCCACTCGAACGCCTGCATCCCGCCGAGCGAGCCGCCCGCCACCGCCGCCAGGCGCTCGATCCCCAACTCGGAGAGGAACGCCCGCTCGACCCGCACCATGTCAGCGACCGTGATCACCGGGAAGTCCGGTCCGTACGGCTGGCCGCTAGCCGGGTCAGGAGACGACGGCCCCGTCGTCCCCCGGCACCCGCCGAGCAAGTTGGTCGAGACGACGAAGAACCGGTCGGTGTCGAACGCCTTGCCCGGGCCGATCATCCCGTCCCACCAGCCGAGACCCTTGCCCGCGGTGCCATCGCGGTCGGTCGCCCCGAAGCCGTCGCGGGTGCTGTCGGTCGCCGGGCTTTTCGCGAAGCCGGCCGCATGGGCGTCGCCGCTGAGGGCATGGCACACCAGGATGACGTTGTCCCGCTCGGGCGACAGCACCCCGTAGGTCTCGTAGGCGACCCGGACCGGGTGCAGATCGCGGCCGCAGTCGAGCCGCACCGGCTTCGGCAGGTCTAGGTACTGCGTCTCCGCGGTACCGACGGAGCCGGCCGCAAGCGTCGGGGCGGGTTCTGACATGGGAGCTATCGTAACTGGTAGGGCCCGATGTATTGTCAATCGATCCCATAGGGAATCCGAACGGGGCAAGTGAGGGGAAGGGGCACAAACGACATGACCACGGTTACCAATGGCGTCAACGTGCAGGCACTGCTCGAGGCGCGCGAAGTCCTGAAGGGCGCGCCCGAAGCCGCCCAGTTCACCTGGCGGGCATCATCCAAGTGGCAGACCGGCGTGCACAGCGAGGTCAAGGTCGAGAACTTCTTCGGCCTCGGCGAGGAGCACGACCACAAGCAAGCGTCGGTGTTCCAGGCCGACCACCCCGAGGTCTTCGCGGCCACCGACAACGGCATCACGCCGATCGAGTACCTCCTCGTCGGCCTGGCCAGCTGCCTCTCGGCGGGCGTGGCGTCGGTCGCGGAGAACCGGGGCATCCAGCTGCGCTCGGTCGAGTCGATCGTCGAGGGCCAGCACGACATCCGCGGGATCCTCGGCGCCGACAGCGACGTCCGCAACGGCTTCAACGACATCAAGGTCACGTTCACCATCGACGCGGACGCCTCCAAGGAGGACATCGAGGCGCTGGTGGCCCAGTCCCAGAAGCGCTCGGCCGTGTTCGACGCGCTCACCAACCCGACCAACGTGACCGTCGAGGTCGCTTGAGCGGGAAAGCCGCCGAGCGCTTCACCGCGGTAGTCATCGGCGCGGGGCACGCGGGCCTCGCGGCGAGCCATTACCTCCTCCAGCGGTCGATCGACCACGTCGTGCTCGAGCGCGGCGAGGTCGCGAACTCCTGGCGGCGGGAACGCTGGGATTCGCTGCGGCTGCTCACGCCCAACTGGCAGAGCCGCCTGCCCGGCCTTCGCTACGAGGGCCCGGATCCCGACGGCTACATGACCGTGCCCGAAGTGACCGAGTTCATCGAGCGCTTCGCCAAGGTCTCCCGCGCCCCGGTCCGGACCGGCGTGAACGTCACGTCGGTCCGGCAGGCCGGCCAGGGGTACCAGGTGACGACGGACCGGGGCGAGATCGCCGCCCGGGCCGTGGTCATCGCCAGCGGCGCCTGCAACCGGCCGACGGTGCCGTCGCTGGCCGACGCGGTCCCCGCGTCGGTGCGGCAGCTCACGCCGTTCGACTACCGCGACCCGGCCCGGCTTCCGGACGGCGGCGTGCTGGTGGTGGGCGCGTCGGCGACCGGCGTCCAGCTCGCGGCCGAGCTCGCGCGCTCCGGCCGGCCGGTGACCCTCGCGGTCGGGGAGCACACCCGGCTGCCGCGCGCCTACCGGGGACGCGACGTGCTCTGGTGGATGAACGCGGCCGGGGTGTGGGACCAGCGCTACGACGAGCTCGACGATCTCACCCGGGCCCGGCGGCTGCCGTCGCCCCAGCTGGTCGGCACCCCCGAGCGGGCCACGCTCGACCTCAACGCGCTCGACTCGCTCGGCGTCGGGCTGGTCGGCCGCCTGGCCGCCGTCCGCGACGGCCGGGCGCTGTTCTCCGGCGGCCTCCGCAACGTGTTCTCGCTGGCCGACCTCAAGCTGAACCGCCTCCTCGGCACGTTCGACGACTGGGCGCGTTCGACCGGACGCGACGCCGAGTTCGACCCGCCCGGGCGGTTCGCGCCGACCCGGGTCCCCGATTCGGCCCGGCTCCAGCTCGACCTGGGCGGCGGCGAGATCAAGTCGATCGTCTGGGCGACCGGCTTCCGCCCCGACTACGGCTGGCTCGACGTGCCCGTCGTCGACCCCAAGGGCCACCTCCGCCACGAGGGCGGCGTGGTCGACAGCCCCGGCCTCTACGCGCTCGGCCTGCCGGTCCTGCGCCGCCGCAAGTCCACGTTCATCTACGGCATCGAGGACGACGCCCGCGAGGTGATCGATCACCTGGCGCAATTCCTCAAAGGCGAAATCCCAAATCCATCATCCCGAACGGTCGCGGGGTGACTCTTTCCGGCGCTCCGTTGGCGGCGTCGGCGTAGCGACCTGGCGGAGGCGCGCCGGAAGAACACGCGGTCCCCCGCGCCACGCCGACACCACGACCACCGCGTCGAACAGCCGCAACACCTCGACTGGCCGACCCGAGTCGGCGAGAAATCATTGTGCGACAAAACATTCGGATAATGTATTGAAACGTCGCACGTTAATTTGATCTTGCCGGTTACAGGCGCTGGGGCGGGCGCGTGCCCGATCCCCGTCACTGCGAGGTTCAGCCCCTGGCGGCCGCCGCCCCGTCCGCCTCGTCGGCCGCGATCGCCTGGCGGGCGTTGGCCGCGCATCCGCTCGTGCCCAGTGCGGTGTAATCGCTCAGCAGCGCCTGGGAGTATTTCTCCAGCCGGGCGAAGGC
>DATCEO010000005.1:0-9658 GCA_036510065.1 Streptosporangiaceae bacterium
CGAGATGCGCCGCCTGGCCCGCGAGTTCGGGCTGTTCGTGGGTCCGAGTTCCGGTGCGCACCTCGCCGCCGCCCGCGAGCTCCGTGCACGGTACCCGGGCCTTCGGCACGTCGTCACGTTCTTCTGCGACGAGGGGGAGAAGTACATCAACGATTACTTCCTCGACGCCTGAAGAGGTGTCACAGTGCCCGGCGCCGGCGCCACAAGGCGTGGATCGCCCCGGCGACGCGCGCCCCATGGCCCGGCGAGCAGGTCCACCTCAGCGGCCTGCCTGGCCACCAGAGCCGCTGCCGCTGCGGAAGAGATGCCCAATATCGGGCGCAAATGCGCCGCAGGCCACTTGAGCGAACGGGCGCAACAACCACCGAGGACACGCACGTCGTCACCGGCGTCTGACCGGCCCGTCTCGCGCAGGACGGATCGCCCTCTGACAACACCCGCGCTCCGACCACGCTGGGCCGTCGGCGGCATGCGCCGGCGGCCCGTATGGCCCCCGCCATGAGGACTACCCGCGGACCCATGTCACCTCGGAGAGCGAGAGGCTAGCGGCCAGGATAGCGAGCCAGTTCGTAGTGGCCGCGGTGGACGATCTTCACCAACGGAAACCTCATCGAGCGACCGGCGGGGGGCTCAGCCAGAAGCCGCCTACACGGTCATGATCCACAGGTCTTGGCAATTGCTCCACGTTGCCTCGGAGCCGCCGCAATCAGGCCAGTGATTTGCAGGCAGCTAATGTAGACCAGCGCCTCTTGACACGTTGTCGGGCTGGGCGTTGACTGCTGTCTGCACTTGAACTTCGCCACGTCGAGACCGCTGGCTCACCGGGAATCTTCCCAGGAGCGCTAGGAGCCACGACCATGATCGTCGTCCCAGGGCTGCATCCATCTCGGCGGCATTTTCATGATCGTCGGTTCGTGCCTGAACGGTCCATCCACCAGCCGCTCAGGCACCGGCCGTCGCAGCGGGCAGCGCCGTACCGGCGGTTTGCCGGTGTCCTAGCATCGGGTGTCACTGCGGATCATCATGATCCCGGGCTGTACCCAGGGCCTCATCTTCAGCGTCAACGTCAGGGTCGATGGGCCGGCCGCCTGTGTGCGGGTGATCGACGCCCTGAATCGGTCGTCGCCATCGACAGCTTCTAGGCCGCGCGCTGAACCGGCCAGGTTCTCCACGAGAGACCCTCAGCAAGAAGGAAAGCTGATGAAGCCACCAGTTGCGTTGGCCGTAGCCGTCACGCTGGCCTTGGGCTTGGCAGCTTGCGGTGGCCAAGGGGCGGTCCCGGCTAGGGCCGCGGCTAAGGCTCACGGCCCGATCAGCATCTGGTATTCCAACAATCCCCAGGAAGTCGCCTGGGGCGAGCAGATGGTCGCTGCCTGGAACAAGCTCCACCCGAGCGAGAAGGTCACTGGACAGCAGATTCCCGCTGCCCAGTCGTCGGAGGAGGTTATCGGTGCGGCGATCACGGCGGGCAGCGAACCCTGCCTGATCTACAACACCGCCCCGGCAGCGGTGCCGACATTCGAGCAGCAGGGCGGTCTCGTGCCGCTGAACGACTTTCCCGGCGCTGTCAGCTACATCCAGGCGCGCACCGGGCCCGGCGCTAGCGTGTACAAGTCGCCGGACGGCAAGTACTACCAGATGCCATGGAAGTCGAACCCGGTCATGATCTTCTACAACAAGAAGATATTCGCCAAGGCCGGGATCAGTCCCACTAACCCGCCGCTGAGTACCTACAGCCAGTTCCTGGCTACCGCCAAGAAAGTGGTGTCTTCGGGGGCGGCGAAGTACGCCATCTACCCGGCGCCGACGAGTGAGTTCTACCAGTCCTGGTATGACTTCTACCCGATGTACGCGGCCGAGAGCGGCGGGAAGGAACTGATCGCGAACGGCAAGGCAACGTTTGACTCCGCGGCCGGCCGGGCGGTCATCGGGTTCTGGCAGAAGCTGTACGCCCAGAACCTGGCCGGCAAGGGGAGTTACACCAACGACCCGTTCGCAGACGGCTCTACGGCGATGGCCATCGTCGGGCCGTGGGCTGTCGCCACCTACAAGGGCAAGGTCGACTGGGGTATAGCGCCCGTGCCGACCACGCAGGGCAGCCACGGGGACCAGGTCCCGACATTCAGTGATGCCAAGAACATCTCGATGTACGTCTCGTGCGAGAACCGCGCGACCGCGTGGGACTTCCTGAAGTTCTCCACCAGCATTGCCGAGGACGGGAAGCTGCTGAGCATGACCGGGCAGATGCCGATGCGCCAGGGGATCCAGCAGCTCTACGCGCCCTATTTCAAGGCGAACCCGGCATACAAGGAGTTCGCGGCGGAGGCAGCCCACGTGATCGAGGTGCCCAACGTGCCGAACTCGATCGAGGCCTGGCAGGTCTTCCGCAATGACTGGTCGAAGTCGGTCATCTTCGGCCAGGAGCGCCCCGACTCGGTACTGGCCGCCGAGTCGGCGCAGATCAACAAGATCGTCGCGGGCAACCCCAATGCGCAATACGGTGCGCCATGACCGGCATTACGTCCCCCCGCCCGAAGTTCTCCCCGCCGGAGGAGGAACCTCGGCCCAGCCCGCGCCAGTCCAGGGCGCAGCGGATCGCGCGCACGGCGCTCGGCCGCCATCCCATCGGGATCGTCTTCGGCGCACCATACGCGCTGTTCATCGCGGTGCTGTTCGCCTACCCTCTGGGCCTGGCGGTGTGGATCTCGTTCCACAGTTATTTCTTCGCCGCGCCCGGAGTGAGCGTGCCCCGGCCGTTCGTCGGGCTGGCCAACTACGAGGCCGTGCTGGCCGACCCCGCGGTGCGGCAGGCGTTCGTCAACGTCCTGATCTTCCTGGTCATCAACGTGCCGCTCACGGTGATGGTATCGCTGCTGCTGGCGACCGCGCTTAACGCCGCGATCCCGTTCCGCGCTTTCTTCCGCACCAGCTTCTACGTGCCGTACGTGACAGCCAGCGTGGCGGTGGTCGGGGTCTGGCTGTTCATGTTCGGCTCCGGAGGAATTGTCAACAACGTGCTCGGGCCCCTGGCGCCGACTCCGTCGTGGCTGATCAACCAGAACTGGGCGATGCCGTCGATCGCGATATACGTCACGTGGAAGCAGCTAGGTTTCTTCATCCTGCTGTACCTGGCCGCGCTGCAGAACGTCCCGAAGGAACTGTACGAGGCCGCGGAGGTGGATGGCGCGTCATGGTGGCGCAGATTCCGGGCGGTGACCGTCCCCGGCGTCCGGCCGGCGACCACGCTGGTCACCCTGCTGGCGATCATTACCGGCGCGGGCCTGTTCACCGAGCCCTACCTGCTGACCGCCGGCGGCGGCCCGAACGGCAAGTCCGCCTCACCGGTGCTGCTGATGTACCAGACCGGCATCGAGCAGAACCGCCCCGACTTCGCCTCGGCCCTCGGGGTCCTCCTCGTCATCGGAGTATTCCTGATCTTCGGCATCCAGCGGCTGCTGCAAAGGAGGCAGGCATGACCCAGACGCCCGGCACCGCGCCCGAAGTTGCCGCGACCCTCGCCGACGCATCTGCGGCCGCGGCCGAACCGCGTTCCCCGCGTTCGTGGTGGCGCCTGATCGTGCTGCTCTTCGGCGCGCTGGTGTTCCTCTTCCCGTTCTATTACATGATCATCGGCTCGCTGCAGAAGCACGCGGACACCTCGCTGAGCGGCGCGCTACCGCAGCCGGGCAATATCTCCCTGCACAACTACGGCCAGATCAATGCCGCGCTGAGCCTGGGCAAGGCGCTCATCAACTCCGGTATCTTCACCGGCGGCGTCCTGCTGGCCACCGTCGTGTTCGGCGTGCTGGCCGGATACGCCCTGGCGCAACTGCGCTTCCGCGGCCGCGGCCTGCTGTTCGCCGTCATGCTGCTGCTGCTGACGGTCCCGTTCCAGCTGCTGATCATCCCGCTGTACGTGCTCATCGTGAGAAACTACGGACTCGGGGACTCCTATCTCGGGATGATCGCGCCGTTCGCGATCAACTCCACGGCCGTTTTCATCTTCCGGCAGTTTTTCCTGCAGGTGCCGAAAGAGCTGTTCGACGCCGCCCGGATCGACGGCGCCGGCGAGCTGCGCGTCCTGACCCGCGTCGGACTCCCGCTGGTCCGCCCCGCGCTGCTGACCGCGATGCTCCTGACCTTTATCGGGCCGTGGAACGAGTTCCTGTGGCCGTTCCTGATTACCAAGAAGCAGAGCCTGCAGCCGCTTGCGGTCGCCCTGGCCAACTACATCAGCACCGTGGCGGGGGTCGCGGCGAATCCTTATGGCGCGATCCTGGCCGGAGCGGTCGTGCTGGCCGTTCCTGCGGTCGCATTGTTCATCGTGTTCCAGCGGCACTTCGTATCCGCCAATATCGGCTCGGCAGTGAAAGGCTGACCGTGACGCGCACTGTGGCCACGAACGCTGACCGGGGCGGGGGCCCGCAGCGTCACGGTCTGTACAGCGCCGGCCCGATGCTGCTCGACCCGCACGATCCCGGCACCCTCCTGTCCCGCGCCTCCGAACCGCTGCTCGAGCCGCTGGCCTCCAGGGAACGCGAGGGCACCATACCCAACGTCATGTTCCCGACGGCCATCGAAGAGATCGACGGACGGCAGTTCATCTTCTGCGAAATGGCCGACCATAGCATCGGAGTCGCCCGCCTGGGCAGCATGGAGGCACGATGAACCGCCGGGTGATTGCCGCCGCCGCCGCCGGCCTGCTGATCGCCGCGAGCATCGCCACCGCCCCGGCCGCTGCCGCCTCAGCCGCGCCGCCACGGGGACCGGCGTCCGCGCCGCTGACCAACCTGGCGCACCTGAACTTCCTCACCGCCGCCGTCACGCCCCCGCCGCAACCCGGGCATACCACCTACCGGCTCGGCAGCGAGCCCTCGGTCGGAGTGCTGTGGGTCTATGCCAACTACCTGGCACCCGGCCGCTACCAGGTAACCGGCGGCGGCGCCTACGACCCCGCGGAGAACACCTACGGGCAGGGCGCCTACGACGCCGACGATATCTCCCGCGCCGCGGTCGTCTACCTGCGGCACTGGAAGCTCTTCGGCGATGAAGGCAGCCGCGATGAGGCCTACCAGCTGCTGCGCGGGCTGACGTACCTGCAGACCGTGTCCGGGCCCAACGCCGGCAACGTCGTGCTGTGGATGCAGCCCGACGGCAGCCTCAACCCCAGCCCAGTCCCCACGGACTCACCGAATCCCTCCGACTCGGGCGCCTCGTACTGGCTGGCCCGCACCATCTGGGCGCTCGGCGAAGGTTATGCCGACTTCCGCGGCACCGACCCCGCCTTTGCCGCATTCCTGCGGCAGCGCCTGGACTTGGCCATCGGTGCGCTCGACCGGGAGGTGCTGACCCGCTACGGGCAGTACCAGGCCTCGAACGGGCTGCGCGTCCCCGCGTGGCTGATTACCGGCGATGCCGATGCCAGCTCGGAGGCCGTGCTCGGCCTGGCCGCCTACGTCCACGCGGGCGCCGCCGGGGCCGCCCGTACGGCGCTCGGCCAGCTGGCCGGCGGCATCGCGGACATGGGTGGCGGCACCGCGGACACCTGGCCGTACGGGGCGATCCTGCCCTCAGCGGCATCGCGCTCGGAGTGGCATGCCTGGGGAGCTCAGACGCCCACCGCCCTGGCCGATGCCGCCGCCGCGCTGCACCGGCCGGGGCTGCTGCGCGCCGCCGTGGCCGACACGGCCATCTTCACCCCGCACCTGCTGACCGCGACCGGGCCGGACAACCTGTGGGGGCCCGCCCCTGTGGACGGCTCGCAGATCGCCTACGGCGCCGGCGCCCGCACCCTGGCCCTGCTCACCGTCGCGGCCGCCACCCGCTCGCCCGGGCTGCGGCAGCTCGCTGGCATCGCGGCCGGCTGGTTCTTCGGCCAGAACCTGGCAGGGACCGCCGCCTACAACCCGGCCACCGGAGCCACCGACGACGGCGTCGACGCTAACGGCACGCTCAACCTCAACTCCGGCGCCGAATCCACCATCTTCGGGCTGCTCACCATGGAGGCGCTCGACGCCAGTCCCGGCATCGCCGCGATCGCCCGCGCCAGCGCCAGCGTGCAGTTCCGGGACGGCCAGCAGATCATCGAGGCCGAGGCAGCCAGCCTGACCGGGGCGGCCGAGGTCGTGCAAGCTAACCCGGTCACTACCGGCGAATCGCAGTGGAGCGGCGGCGCCTACGTCCAGCTCGCCACCGGCAGCACACTGACCTGGACCATTCCCGCCGGCGACCAGCCCCGCCTCGTGCAAGCGGTCGTCAACCGCGTCCCCGGGCCTAGCGCAGTCACCCACTTCGCGGCGGGCACCGAGCACCTCGGTGCCGTGCGGTACGGCGGCGGCGGCGCCCAGGGCATCTCCCCCGCCCCGGACGCGCTGCTGCCGGTTACCCTGCCGAGAGCCCTGCCCGCAGCCGCGGTCCGGCTGACCGCCAGCACCCGGGGCGGCACCGGGCAGCTCGACGCGGTCCTGCTCACCCCGCTGATCGCCGTCCTGATCACCGCCGGCAACGGGCACAGCGTCGCGCTGCTCAACAGCGAGGCTGACACCCAGGGCGCCCGCACCCTCAGCCTGCCCGGCACCGGGCGCACAGTCGCCACGAGCTACGACAATCACGGCCGCCGGTGGCGCGTCACCATCAGCACCGGGCCGGCCATCACCGTGCCCGTGCCCGCCGGCGGATTCGCCGTCGTGCGGCGCTGAACCCAAGACCCAGGCTGGCAAGCCGGGACGTACGGAGCAATGAAATGGCCCTGTCTCACTCCAGAACTCGATGCGGCGGCCGTGACCTGCGGTTTGGCCCGCTGACCGTGTTGAGGCAAGATCGCGGACTGTGGGCCTCTCCCAGAAGCGGGTCAAGCGCCAGCCGATCCTCGGCGGTCTCATCAACGAATATCAGCGAGCCGCATAAAAGACCAGGTCACCGCCAGTGACACAGTTATGGAACCCCACAGGGTCAGCGATCGTCCCGTAACACCCGTCCGGTGAAGTGCTCGGTCAAGGGGCCTAACCAGTACGCTCAATCGGTGCCGAAACTGCTCACCGTCTACCGCGCCCAGGCCCGCACCGCGACCTAGCCGGCATCGGGGCTGGTGACAGCACCGTTACCAGCACCCCTACCTGACGAAGTGGGTGACCAGCTTTGGGACCGGGGAGACTTCACGCGCTCATCGACGGCGTCTTCGCCATCGCTCTGACCCTGCTGGTCCTGGACCTGCCAAAGCCTGGCCACTCGACTCAGCTCGTACACGATCTGCTGCACCAGTGGCCTTCATACGTGGCCTACCTTGTGTCGTTCGTGACGATCGGCATTCTCTGGATCGAGCATCACGGGATGATGAGCGCGGTCCGCTCCATCGACAGGCGGTTCCTCGAGCGAACGCTGGCCTTCCTGCTGTTCATCTCTGTCATCCCGTGGCCGACCGCACTCGCCTCGAACTACGCTGACCGCGGTCTCCCTGAGGCACGGGCGGCGGCAGTTCTGTATGCAGCCACGATGCTCATGATGGGCCTGTCGTTCGCCTGGGGGTGGCACTATCTCGCTGCGCATCCGGAGCTGGTCGCCGAGCCTGCCCGTCCCGCGTTCCCGGCCGGGGCGCGCCGGGCGCTGCTGGGCGGTCTGGTCTACCTTGTCGCCATCGCCGTGGCGTTTCTCAGCCCCACCGCCTCCTTTGCCATCGACGCCCTCGTGGCTGTCTACTTCGCCGCCTCCAAGAGCAAGGTCCCAGGGCTGATTGTCCGATTGACGCAGGCGCAGACAGATGATCACAGTTAGACCCTGTGCCGCCCGAATACTCGGTTGGTGAGCTGACCTGCGGTTCCTGGCGCTGATGGTTGGCTGGCCAGGTGCAGCTCAAGCTCGCGTACCTGCTGATGCGCTGGATACTCGGTCTAGAGCTGTCCTGGTGTTCCGCGGTGATCAGGCCAAGAACGCCGAGCTTCTGGTGCTCCGGCACGAGAATCCGCGGCTGGCCGGCCGGTCCGGGTGCTGTCCGACGGCTGGGTGGATGGGGATCGTGTCCGGCTCAGGGCCGGTCCCCGGTTCCGTCGCCGTGCTGGGCGTGATCAGCGGGCGGTGAGCCGTCACCGGGATCCGGCGTACCGGGCGCGAGCCCATACAGGCCCCGGCCGGTGCGGCGTACTTTCCCCTGCACGACTGCCGCACGCAGGGCGGAGGAGAACCGGCCCGGGCCCCACAGATCGGCGTGCACCAGCCGGGCCAGCTGCCGCCGCTCGAGCGGGCCGGCGCCGGCCAGCGCCGCGGCTATCTCGTCGACCTCACGATCCCGGGCGGTGTCGATGAGCGGGACGGCGTAGACGGGGGCCATCGGCGACCAGAGCCGGTAGGGCGCCTGCGGGGTGAGCGCCGGCTCGACCTGGCGGCGCCGGCGGCGCTGCTCCTGCCCTGCCGCAGCCCCTGCGCCCGCGCCGCCGGTGGTCACGGGGTGCTGGCCGGCGTCCTCGGCGGTCAGCGGGGTGGCGATCTCCTCCAGCGCTTTCTGCTCGGCGTTGACGCCCAGCCACACCTCGACCAGCCCGGCGGCGATCATCAAGATCGCGCCGATGAGGTAGCCGATGGCCAGCTCTGCGCGTTTTCCCGACGCGATCAGGACGCCGAACAGCACTGGCCCGGAGATGCCCCCCGCCGCGGTGCCGATGGCGTAGAAGAATGCGATCGCCATCGCGCGGGTCTCCATCGGGAAGATCTCGCTGACCGTCAGGTACGCGGAGCTGGCGCCCGCCGAGGCGAAGAAGAAGATGATCACCCAGGCGGCCGTCTGGGTGGTCGCGCTGAGGGTGCCCTGGTCGAACAGCCACGCGGTGACCGCCAGCAGCACGCCGGACAAGATGTAGGTCCCGGAGATCATGATCTTGCGGCCGAAGGTATCGAAGAACCGGCCGAGCACCAGCGGGCCGGCGAAGTTCCCGGCCGCGAACGGCAGCAGGTACAGGCCCACGCTGGCGCTTGCCACGTGGTAGAAGGTAGTCAGCGCGATCGCGTAGGTGAAGAAGATCGCGTTGTAGAGGAACGCCTGGCCGATGAACAGGGAGAAGCTCAGCACCGAGCGCCGCGGATAGCGCCCCAGCAACGTCCTGGCGATGGTGATGAAGCCGATCGATTGCCGCTGCCGGACCGTGATCTCCTCCTCCGGCTCGGGCAGCTCGCTGATCCCGGCCGAAGACCGCACCTGCTGCTCGATGTCGGTGACGATATCGTCGGCCTCCTTCTCCCGGCCGTGGATGAACAGCCAGCGAGGGCTTTCCGGCACGTTGCGGCGGACCAGCAGGATCACCAGGGCCAGCACCACCCCCAGGCCGAAGCACAGCCGCCAGCCGAGATCCACGGCCAGGAGCTTCGGGTTCAGCAGCACCAGCGTGGCGGCGGCCCCGGCCGCGGTGCCGACCCAGTACGAGCCGTTGATGATCAGATCGACCCGGCCGCGGACCCGGGCGGGGATAAGCTCGTCGATGGCGGAATTGATCGCCGCGTACTCACCGCCGATGCCAGCGCCGGTGATGAACCGGAACACGAAAAACCACCAGGCGGAGAACGATAGCGCCGTCAGCGCAGTGGCGGCCAGGTAGACCCCCAGCGTGATCATGAACAGCTTCTTGCGGCCCAACCGGTCGGTGAGATAGCCGAAGAACAGCGCACCCGAGCA
>DATCEO010000006.1:0-2181 GCA_036510065.1 Streptosporangiaceae bacterium
CGAACACCGCCTCGATCAGCTGCTGGTTCTCGTCGGCGCGCTCGGGCTTGGCCTGGTAACGCATGATGGTGTTCATCGGCTGCTCCAGCTACGCGGCCCGGTGGCCCGCTCTACCTGTACAGACTTCTCTCGCCCCGGGAAATCATCGCTACCGGCACGGAGTCATCGCAAGCCCTGAAGGGGTAAGCCGCGATCTAGAGCACTCCTCTGCCTCAATCGGGCGTCTGAGAACGGGCACGACACGACGGTCTAGATGGGTCGGTGGCGGCGCAGCACGGGTCGCCGCGACGGACGGTGTCTCCGAGATCAAACCATGTCCCGTCAGGAGACGAACGGTCACAACATCAGGCTGCTGTTCTCAGATCTGTCCGTGGACAGCGTTCATGCCGGTTACGCGACGTTCGTCGTACCAAACGGCGGGCCGGACTTCAGGATCCCCGAAGGTCGTCATCACGACCGGTGCTGACGGCTGCCGTGTGGCCGCTGGTGCTCGCAGCCGTCTTCCTCCTGCTGTCCGTGCAGCGCTGCCAGCGGCCAGGCCGCTCGCTTCAGCGCCGCAGGTCCGGGCCTGGCGAGGTGGTGTTCCAGCGCCGGCGGACTTGCCCTGGGCGTGATGCTGGCGCGCTCGCAGGCGCTTTGCCACCAAGACGCCGACGGGGAGCCTCACCGGCGTGACCGGCGCTGATCTGGAGGGCCTGTTCCTTGATCGCCTGGCTCGCCATGCTGCCCGGACGGTCAGGTTCCGCCTGGTTGCGGGGGCTCTCGCCGACGACGACCAGGAGGTGCTCGTCAGTCCAGCAGACCTCGGGGCTGGGCAGGCGAGCCAGGAACGTCGCGATGGACGCGCGCAACTCCTCCGGCGTGTAGAGGGAGAACGTCGAGTAGTGGTGGCCCTCGGCCTGGGCCCTGAGCCGCCCGGCCGTGCTCGAGCGCGGATGCCGGAAGGCCTGTGTGGCGATCACCGTGAGCCCGTCGGTCCGCCTGACGGCGTCCCGGAACGCGGCCTCGCTGTGCAGGCGCTGCTCGTGCTCGGTGAAACCCGGGAAGTAGCGGCCCCAGATCGTTCGCGCGTTCTGCTGCGGGGTGCGGGTGTAGATGAACAGCTGGCCGCCGGGCGCCAGCACCCGGGCGACGGCGGCCAGGAAGCGAACCAGGTCGAAGTGGTGAACGCAGTTGAACGCGGTGACCAGGTCGAGGCTGGCGGTCCGCAGCGGCAGCTCCTCGGCGGCTGATAGCAGCGGCACCACCCCAAGGGCGTGGCCGTGGCTGCCGGGCTTGAGCTGGGCCAGCATGGCCGCCGAGACGTCGCTCGCGACCAGCAGCGAGCCGTCCGGCAGCAGCCCGCGCAGCAGCCGCGAGTACCGTCCCGTCCCGCAGCCGATATCCAGGCCGGTAACGGGGCGGTCAGGCAGGAGCTGGCCGATCCGGCGCACCGGCGCCTCGTCGGTGGTGCGCAGCGATTCGTAGGCGGCAGCTACCCGCTCGAAGTGATCGCTCACGGTCACGTCCGGCACCTCCCGTGCTGAGTCTGCTGCCGACCATCATCCACTCGCCCTGCTCAGTTCACACATTGTTCACCCGCACGACAGACCAGAAGCCCACATGGTGCCGTGTGGCGTGCGTGTGGTGCAAGGCAAGGTCACCCCGGCGGGGCTGGCATCATGAGATGTGATGAGCAATTCACGTTCCCGCCGCTTCCCTGTGACCGTCACCCATCTTCCAGTCACGCGCTGCCAAATCTGCCACCACACCGTCGCGTACCGGCCCGGCAACCTCAGCGAGGTCTTGACCGAGCACTATCGCCGGGCCCATCCCGAAGCGCTCGGCCTCCCTTCCCGGTAGCCGGCCGCGGAGACCCCCCGCACCGCAGCTGCCGCCGCGGGCGTCTGCCGGCTCGGGGCGAACTTGCCGCAGGGCTTGACCGGAGGGACGCCAGCGGCCACGGAATGTGCCCGATCCATGGCGGCACACACGAACCGCCGACCTGCGCGGCGACCGTGGGCATGACAGCGCCGCCCGCGACGCGCGCAGATCAAGGTGACGGGTCTGTCAAGTTAACGGTGTAACTTGATCTTGGTTGTTAGTTCCGGCCCGCGGTAAGGCGGCCGTCGAAGGTGATGTCGAAGGCGTTGAGGGCGGCCTTCCACCGGTTGGTCCACCGCTTGCGGCCCTTCCCGGTCG
>DATCEO010000007.1:0-7382 GCA_036510065.1 Streptosporangiaceae bacterium
TCCCGTTACCGCGCGGCTGATTGTTGACTGGGATACCCCGTAGCTCTCCGCCAGTTCTGCCTGAATCCGGTTGCGGCGCATATATGTCAGCGCCACGGTCACGGACTTGAACAGTCCCAGGATAGGCGGCCACGGCCGCCCGCCTTCCATTGGCTCGCCATGGATCATCGCGCACAGGTCAACGATGCTCTCCTGAGAAAACCCGGTGGTATAGTACATGTTAGGCGGCTCGTTTTTGTGAGAGTTGAGGCTGGTAACCCAATTCTCTCAATAAACGGGCCGTCGTTCATTTCAACACGCCGGATAGGCGTTATTTGGTCCGCCGTGAATAAGCCTCCTAGTGTCCCGTGAGCGAGGTATCTTGACCTCTGATTATCGTTCCGGGGACGATGGCTTATGCCATTGACTGTGGACGTGGAGATTCCGCCGCGTGACCGTGAGGTGCTGGCCTCGTGGCTGCGCTCCCCGTCGATCGGGGCGGGGCTGGCGCAGCGGGCCCGGATCGTGCTGCTGGCGGCGGACGGGCTGGGCACGAACGAGATCGTCCGCCGGACAGGGGTGTCCAAGCCGACGGTGATCGCGTGGAAGCGCCGCTACGCCTCTGAAGGACCGGGCGGGCTGGATGACCGGCCGAAGCCGGGCCGGCCGCGGACCACCGATGATGTCGCGATCGTGCTGGCGACGCTGGAGCCGCCGCCCCGCCAGCCGGGCGTGACGCACTGGTCGAGCCGGCTGCTGGCCGCCGAGCTGGGCCTGTCCAACGTGAAGATCGCAAAGGTCTGGCGGGAGTACGGGCTGGCGCCCTGGCGGGCCGGGACGTTCAGGTTCTCCGCCGGCCCGCAGCTCGAGGCGAAGGTCCGCGACGTCATCGGCCTTTACCTCAACCCCCCCGACAAGGCCGTCGTGCTCTGTGCCGACGAAAAGTCGCAGGTCCAGGCCCTGGAACGGACGGCGCCGGTCCTGCCGCTGCGGCCCGGCATTCCCGAGAAGCGCACCCATGACTACGTCCGGCACGGCACCCCCACGCTGTTCGCCGCCCTGGAGGTCGCCACCGGCAGGGTCACCGACGCCTGCTACCCCCGGCACCGCCACGAGGAGTTCCTCCGCTTCCTCCGCCAGGTCGCGAAGGAATACCCGCGGATCAGGCTGCACATCGTCGTGGACAACTACGCCACGCACAAGCACCCCGGCGTCATTCCCGGAAGGTTTGTCTCAAAGTCAGAACAGTAGGCGCGCGGTCGAAACCGACGGTAGGCAACTTACTCTTCCGGGTGACTGCATAAAGATCTAGCGGCGAGTGAATTGCTCTTTCCGCTGCCATTCGGCCCGACAGCGCCATCAGCAGCCCCGAGACACGGCTGACCAAGGGCACTGACTGCTCCATCAACCCCCCAGCTCAGTCAGCCATCAGGCCCCCCTGCTGTACTTTGCTGCTGTACGCGCCCCGAACGCCTCGCGCTAGCTAGCGAAAATATCCCCTGACCTGTGTGGAGCTACGGGGATTCGAACCCGGACCTCTTGCATGCCATGAATCACTCGGCAGATCCGCGACCAGGCCATACGCGGCCTGAACAGGCCATACGTGAGCTTACGCAAGCTGCGACCGGCCCCGGCGAGCACTCACCAGCGGCGTTCTGAGCCAGGCAGCACCGGCAGCAAGCAGGAATAGGTCCAGATAGTGGCAGGCCATCGCGCCTGCATAGCTAGGCCCACCCCAGGCATTGACCGTGAAATTCGGGTCGAGGCCGCCTGTCACCTGGACGCCTGCCCGCCAGAAGCAGAACAAGAACAACGCGCCAGCAGGAAGCGCGAGTAGCAGTCTGCCAGGCTGCGCGGCTTCGCTACCGAAACCGAGTGCACGCGCGATTCGGCGCGCAGCATGCCTTCCGAGCGGCGCAAGCAGCCAGAGTCGACCTGAGCGCGGGCCGAACCTCCGCCGATGCCGCGCCTGGGCGGCGCTCAAGATCACAATGGTGCCGAGCGCCAGCGCCAGCTGCTGCCCCCACGCGGCAGACCCGGCGACGTGCTCTCGCCTGATGGGCGAGCGCTGTAGGAACTCGAGCAAGCCATACATGACTCCGCTGACGAAGGCACTGCCGACGAGGGCAGTGAGTGGCCCGGACAGTTGATAGGCGACCGTCGTAGAGCTGACGTCGCCCTTGTCGCGGCCCGGCTGGGAGGTGAAGTGTGTGAACTCTGGCTCTGTCCGCATATCCCCATTGCAAGCCAGGCGACGTGTCGCCCGGCAGGGCTATGGGTAGGATCCTCCCCCTACCAAAGGCGCAACGTCAGGTGCGGCCACACAACTTTCGTCTGGTCCTGCGGGCCGAAAAGACTTGCTAGGGCAGTGTTGCATTGGCCGACCGATGCACATGACAGAGCGTGCTGACAAGAATGACCAGCTGATCAGATGACCGTCGCGAGCTGGTCGAACGCTGTGCGGATCCGGTGGCCGGCGGGACGTCGGTCGCAAGTTCATAGTGGCCGCGGCGAAGGTTCTGCACGAACGCGTGGCCGGCAGCCAGGACCCGCGCGGACCGGTGACGCTTCAGACCGCGCATCGGCCGCAGCCGCGCTTTCAGCCGGCCGTGATCAGTCTCGACCGGGTTGTTCGCGTACCGCTTGACGGTATGCAGCGCCGAGGGGATCAGCTCCTCCAGAACCCGCGGATAAGCCGGAGCCCGGTCAGTAGTGACCTCGGCCGGGACCGTCCCGGCGCGCAGCGCCCGGGCGAAGAACCGCCGGGCCGCGGCCAGGTCACGCCGCGCGGACATCAGCACGTCGATGACCTGCCCATACTGGTCGATCGCCCGGTACAGGTACGTCCACCGGCCGGCGACCTTGATGTAAGTCTCGTCGGCGAACCACCGGTCACCGGGCGCATGCCGGCACAGCCGGGCGGCCTCGATGAACTCGGGGGTGAACCGCTGCACCCACCGGTAGATGGTGACGTGGTCGACGGTGACGCCGCGCTCAGCGAGCAGCTCCTCCACGTCCCGGTAGGACAGGCCGTACCGCAGGTACCAGCGGACCGCCACCGAGATCACCTCCCGCGGAAACCGGAAGCCAGCAAACACAGACTGCGGGCTCGAGGATGCCACCACCTCAGTCTCCCGCCCACGACGATCGGCCAACGCAACAGCGCCGACGTGCGTCGTCCACCTGCTGCGCAACAGCTTCGCCTATGCCAGCAAGCGCGACTGGGCCGCGGTCGCGAAGGACCTGCGGCCGGTCTATACCGCCGTGTCCGAGGCGGCGGCGCTGGACGTGTGCGTGCCGAGAATCCCGTCCGTGGCCCTGACCAGCGAAGTTGCTCTCCCGGCCGTCCGCCGTGAAGATCAACAACTATGTGCCTGCGGTTCATGTTCCTGCTGGCCACGCGGGTCGCCGCGTGGCTGCGGCTGTCCCAGCGCGAGGAGGCATCGAAGACCGCGGAGATCTTGATCCTGCGCCATCACCTCGCCATCCTGCAGCGGCGCCAGCCGCGCCGCCCCAAGCTGAACTGGGCAGACCGCGCACTCCTAGCGACCCTGCTCGGCGTGATACCAAGGACGCGGCGCCACGGGCTCCGGCCGCTGGTTCACCCCGGACACGATCCTGCGCTGGCACCGCGACATCGTCCGCCGCCGCTGGGCCGCCAGGTCCATGCACGGCAAGACCGGCCGCCCGGCCACCCGCCGGAACATCCAGGCCCTGGTCCGCCGGCTGGCTCGCGAGAATCCCGGCTGGGGATACCGAAGAATCCACGGCGAGCTGGCCGGACTAGGAGTCAAAGTCGCAGCATCGACCGTCTGGGAGATCCTCAGGGCCAGCGGCATCGACCCCGCCCTGCGGCCCGCCAGGCCGGCCTGGTCACAATTCCTGCGCTCCCAGGCCGACGCGATCCTGGCGCGGCTTTCTTTACGGCCGACCTGCTCGACGGCACCCAGGCCTACGTCCTGACCGTGATCGAGCACGCCAGCAGGCGCATCCGCATCCCGGGAGCCACTTTGCACCCGACCGGGGAATGGACTGCCCAGCAGGCCCGTAATCTCCTCATGGACCTGGACGAGCAAGCGCACCGGGTCAGATTCATGATCCGCGACCGCGGCTCGAACTTCACGAGCGCGTTCGACTCGGTTCTCGCCGGCGCCGGGATCCGCACCGTCCTGTGCAACGTCCGGACGCCCCGCATGAACGCGACCGCGAACGCTGGATCGGCGGATGCCGCCACGAGCTCCTGGACCGCACCCTCGCCTGGAACCAGGCCCACCTGCGACAGATCCTGCACCAGTATGAGACCCACCACAATCAGCATCGCCCGCACCGCTCCCTGCACGGCGCCGCGCCGCTGAAGCCGCTACCCGAGCCAGTCGACCTCGGCCAGTACCGCGTCCGCAAACAGGCTCGCGTCAGCGGGCCGATCAACGAATATCGGCTGGTCGCATGACGCGGACGAGATTTTCGGCCCGCACAGGCCGGCCCGCAGGGCCGCCAGGCTGCACGTGCTGGCCGTCATCGCGTCGCAGTAACAGGGCGGACATTTCGGATGAGGGAGGAAGCTGCCATCATAGTTAGCACGCGGACGGGAGAAGACATGAGCTACGAGAGTGCGCCCGGCGACCCGTCGGCCACGGGGCTGCCCAGCTACCAGCCGGCCACCGGCGGTGCGGCCGTGGCGGTGCGCGGGCTGTGGAAGAAATTCGGCGAAAAGGAAGCGGTAGCCGGCATCGACCTGGAGATCGCGGCCGGCTCCCTCGCCGGGCTCGTCGGGCCGAACGGCGCCGGCAAGACAACATCCCTGTCGATGATGACCGGGCTGCTGCGACCGGACGGCGGGCAGGTCCTGGTCAACGGCCTCGACGTGTGGGCGGACCCGCCCGCGGCCAAGGCGCTTATGGGCGTTGTTCCCGCCGAGGTCAGGCTGTTCGAGCGGCTGAGCGGCGAGGAGTTGCTGGAGTACTCGGGTCGGCTGCGCGGCCTGCCGGCCGCCGAGGCGAGGTCGCGTGCCGCGCAACTGCTGGACGTGCTGGACCTGACCGAGGACGCCAACCGGCTGGTTGCCGATTACTCCACCGGCATGCGGAAAAAGGCTGCGCTTGGCTGCGCGCTCATCCACAATCCGTCAATGCTGTTCCTGGACGAGCCGCTGGAGGGCGTTGACCCTGTGTCCGCCGACGTGATCCGCCGGCTGCTGACGCGGTTTGTCGCGTCCGGCTCGACGGTGCTGTTCTCCAGTCATGTCATGGAGCTGGTCGAGCAGGTCTGCCATAACGTGTCCATCATCGACAAGGGCAAGATCGTGGCGAGCGGGACCACGGACCAGGTGCGCGGTGGCAAGACGCTGCAGCGCGCGTTCATCGACCTGGTCGGCCCCAGGGCGCGCGACGAGGAGGTGCTGTCATGGCTCGGCTCCTCGTCCAGCTGAAGCTGCGCCTGCTGCTCAACGCGCTGCGCTCGTCCAGGGCCGCTAAGGTCTCCTTCATCATCAGCACGATATTCGCCGTGCTGCTGGCAGTTGGCACGTTCCTGGTCCTGGCTTCGTACAACGGCAAGAGCACGTCGGTGGACCTGACCGCGGTCATCTTCACCGTGTTCGTGTTCGGATGGCTGATAGCGCCGATCATGGTCTTCGGCGTGGATAGCACGCTGGACCCGTCGACGCTAGCCCTCTACCCGTTGCGCACCCGCAAGCTCACCACCGGGCTGCTGGCGGCTTCGGCTACCGGTGCCTGGCCGCTGGCCAACGTGATCGGCCTGCTCGGCGTCACCGTCGGACTGGCCAGCGGCGCGCTCGGCCTGGTCGTCGCGGTGCTCGCGGTGGGGTTGCAGGTGCTGTTCTGCATCGCCCTGTCTCGGTTCGTGACGACCTCCCTGGCCAGCCTGCTGCGCTCGCGCCGCGGCAAGGACCTCGCCGCATTCATGATCATCCCGCTGTTCGCGCTGTACGAGTTCTTCACCCAGGTAGTGCCCAAGGCCGCCGCCGAGGGCAAGATCACCGCGGCGAGCTTTACCGGCTTCGACTCATGGATGCGCTGGCTGCCGCCCGGCCTGGCCGCGCACGCGATCCAGGATGCCTCCGACGGCCGTCCCGGCATGGCGTTCGCCCGCCTGGGCGCGCTGGCCGCCGTCATCATCGTGTTCGGCTGGCTGTGGGTCAGGTCGCTGAGCCGGGCTCTGGTGACCGCCGACACGACAACCCAGGCAGCGCGGGTCCGCGGTGCCAAGCTGCCGCTGGCCGGCTTCGGCCTGCGCGGCGCCGTTGCCGCGCGGGTCTGGCTCTATCAGCGCCGCGATCCAACCTCGCTCGTTTACTGGGCGCTGATCGCGGTCATCACGGCGGCGGTGTCGGCCAGTTCCCTCGTCGGCCACACCCGTCATCCGGCGGTCATCCTGGCGAGCGCGGTGTTCGGTGTCGCGTTCGTCGGGATCTTCCACGCCAACTCGGCCGGTCTCACGGGTCCGCCGTTCTTCCTCGAGGCAACGGCGCTGAGCCGCAGCCGCGACCTGCGTGCCTACTTCTCCGGCCAGAATCTCGCGCTCTGCGTGATAGGGGTACCGCTGGTTATCGCGGTCTGCTTCGGGCTGGCGGCTGCGGCAGGCCGGCCGGGATTCGGAGTCGAGGCAGCCCCGATTGTGCTCGCCGGGATCGGCGCGGCCCTGGGGCTGAGCAACCTGTTCACCGCGGGGCTGCCATACCCGATGGTCAAGCGGACGGGCTTTCCAATACTCGTGAACGCACAGGGATACGGGGCCCACCGGTTCGGCAGCACCCTGGGTACTCTCGCGGGTACCGCGGTGGCGGCCACTCCCGTGATCATCGCGGTGGTGCAGACCGCGACCGATTCGTACGCCATCCGGATCGGGGTCATATGGCTGTGCGCGGCGGTGTATGGCTTCGCGCTCGCGCTGGCCGGCGTACGGCTAGCGGCCGCGGCTGCCGCTGGCAAGATGCCGGAGCTGTGCCAGGTCGCCGTTCGCAGCGTAATGACCTGAGTCGACGCCGCTGATCGGCGCTGGCAGCCGGGCCGTCCGCCGCAGCAGCGATACGCCGGGCGTCTCGGCCGAGGCCGACACGCCCGGCGCGGAGGCCGAAACCTTGCGAGCCGCCCTGCGCGACCTCAAGACCGCGGTCGACGCCAGCATCCAAGCAGTGGCGCGCTCAGCAGAGCTCGCCGAGCAGACCGCCGCCGCGCAATCATCGCTGCCCTCCAGGTGACGGTGCGCGCATACGACTCCGCGATGACAATTATCACCCGCGTCCGGGTCTGTCAAGTTAACGGTGTAACTTGATCTTGGTTGTTAGTTCCGGCCCGCGGTAAGGCGGCCGTCGAAGGTGATGTCGAAGGCGTTGAGGGCGGCCTTCCACCGGTTGGTCCACCGCTTGCGGCCCTTCCCGGTCG
>DATCEO010000008.1:0-16741 GCA_036510065.1 Streptosporangiaceae bacterium
TGGAGTCGCTCGACGCGCTGCGCGAGGAGATCACCCAGCGCGGGGCGATCTTCGCACTCGCGCGCGTCAAGCAGGACCTGCTGGTCAGGCTGGAGGCCTTCGGCCTGGCCGAGAAGATCGGGGCGGACCGACTGTTCCCGACACTGCCGACTGCCGTGGATGCTACGAGCGCTGGGTCGGGGACCACGGTGCCGAAGACCACGGGGCCGAAGACCACGGGGCCGGGGATCACTGAACGCAGTCAGTCATACCGCGCCGCGGTCGCGCTCGCCGGTCCGGACCCGGAGGGCGCTGTCCACGGGGCAGACCCAGATCTTCCCGTCGCCGATCACGCCGGTCCGGACCGCGCTGGCGATCGCCTCGGTCACCGGCTCGGCCACCTCGTCCCGGACCACCGTCTCGACGCGGAGCTTGGGCAGCACCACGGCCCCGGCCGCGGCCTGGGCGGCCCCGCCGAGGTGCCCGTACTGCTGGCCGAAGCCCCAGACCTCGATCGCCGTCAGCCCGCGTGCTCCGGTGGCCGTCGCGGCGCGCATCACCTCGTCGAGCTTGTCTGGCCGGACCACCGCGGTGATCAACTTCATGTGGGCGTCCTCCCCTCACGCAGCCTCGCGAGCCGACGGACAGCCTCTCCTAGCCGGTGCGCTCGGCCCGCTCATCACCACGATCGGCCCGCGCGACGGCCGCCGGCAGAGGCTTACGTCCCGCGACTGCCCCGGCATAACAGTCTGGGCAGATGCAGTTCAGCTCCGAAGAGCTCGCGTGGGCGGCCGGTGTCGTCGGACAGCGGGTGCCGCCGACGCCGCAGTACGCATGGCCGCTGCTCGCGGACCGGGTCGGTGCCGAGGTCTGGGTGAAGCACGAGAATCACACCCCCACCGGCGCCTTCAAGGTCCGCGGCGGCCTGGTGTACGCCGAGCGGCTGCGCACCGGGCGGCCGGAAGTCCGCGGCATCGTGTCGGCCACTCGCGGGAACCACGGCCAGAGCCTGGCCTTCGCCGGCCGGGCGGCCGGGATCGACGTCACGATCGTCGTCCCGCATGGCAACAGCCCGGACAAGAACGCGGCCATGCGCGGTTTCGGCGCCGAACTCGTCGTGCACGGCCACGACTTCCAGTCCGCCCGTGAGCACGCCAGCGCGCTCGGCGCCCAGCGCGGCCTGGAGACCGTCCCCTCTTATCACCCCGACCTGGTGCTCGGCGTGGCCACCTACGCCCGTGAGCTGTTCGACGCCGCCGGCGAGCTCGACGCGGTCTACGTGCCCGTGGGGATGGGCTCGGGCATCAGCGGCGTGCGAGATCTCCTCGGCCTGCGTACCGAGGTGGTCGAGGTGGTAGCGGAGCAGGCACCCGCCACGGCACGGTCGGTGCTGGCCGGGCGGGTGGTCACCACCGACGCGGCCAGCACGTTCATCGATGGCGTCGCGTGCCGGGTCCCGGACGCCGACGCGATCGCCGTCATCAGCGCCGGCGCCGCCCGCGTCCTGACCATCAGCGAGGATGACGCGGCGGAGGCGATGCGGGTCCTGTATGCGACCAGCCACAACATCGCCGAGCCCGCCGGCGCGCTCGCGCTGGCCGGGCTGCTCGCCGAGCGCGCCCGGATGGCCGGCCAGCGTGTGGCCGTGATCCAGACCGGCGGGAACGCGGACGCCGACCTGCTGCTCCAGGTCCTCGCCGGGCGCACCCCCGCGGCCTGAAGCCCGTCGGCCGGGGCCTTCGGGCCATTCCTGGCGACCTTCGGCCGTAGCGGCAGCCAGATCCGCCTGCGACAGTTAACGGCAGGAAGCCGATGCCGGCCGACCGGCGGTATCCGCGCCCGGCCCGCTGCCCCAGGGCATTCCGGCCAGGCACGGCGGACGGGACCGCCGCGGCGGGAATCGCGTCGCGGAGCGGCAGGTGGCACGCCATGATGTGGAGTCGCAGGAAGACGGTCGCCGCGGCGTCCGCGGCAGTCGCGGTCGCCGGCGTCACGACGGGCCTCATCCTGGTCTCCGGCAGCGGCCAGGGTACGCCCGCCAAGCCAGCGCACAGCGCCACCGCTTCGCCGGCGCAGCTGCTGTCACCGTTCACCGGTGAGCCGGTGACCGCGCTGCGGCGCGTTCTAGCCGTGAAGATCGACAACATCGCGCAGGCCCGGCCGCAGACCGGGCTCACCAGCGCCGACATCGTCTACGTGCTGCCGGTCGAGGGCGGCCTGAGCCGGTTCCTGGCCGTCTTCTCCGCCCGCCTGCCGCCGGTGATCGGCCCCGTGCGCAGCGCCCGGGAGGATGACCTGGAGCTGCTGCGGCAGTTCGGTCGGCCCGCGTTCGCCTTCTCGGGGGCCACGAACACGCTGCTCCCGGTGGTGAAGCGGGCCCGGATCGTTAATCTCTACAGCGGCGTGCGGAGCGGCTATTTCCGCGGCACCACCCGCGTGGCGCCCTACAACCTCTACGCGCACACCAGCCAGCTGCTGGCGCAGGCCAAGGGCGCGAGCCTGGCGCACAGCATCGGGTTCCGGTTCGGTCCGGCCCCGGCCGGCGGACGGCTCACCGCTGCGATGTCGGTCTCTTACCCGGCCGCGTCGTTCAGCTTCACCTGGTCGGCCGCGAAGGGCCGCTGGCTGGTCTCGATGGACGGTGCCCGGGCGGCCAGCACCGAGGACGGTCAGCTGTCGGCGGCCACGGTCGTCATCCAGCACACCATCGTGCGCACCTCCCGGTTCCTGGAGTACGGCAAGCCGCCGCCCTACGCCGAGAGCACCGGATCGGGCACGGCCATCGTGCTGCGGGACGGCCGGGCGTACCAGGCCCGCTGGTCGCGGCCCGCCGCCGACGGCGGCACCACCTTCACCACCGCGTCGGGCCAGCCCATGACGTTCGCCGCCGGGCCGGTCTGGATCGTCCTGGCCGCGGGCTGACCGCCGGGCCGGCTCCCCCGCCGCTACTCGCCGGCCAGCTCGTTGGCCCGGGCCGTGATGAGGGCCAGCACGCGGCCCGCGGTGGCCAGCTCCGCGGGCGGGATGTCACCGTACAGCCGGGCGGTGACCCGGTCGACGGCGGCGCGGATCTCGCGGTAGCGGTGAGGTGCCTGACCCGGCGGCGTGAGACCGACGCGGGACCCGGTGCCGGGCAGCGCCTCCAGCGCCTCCAGCGCCTCCAGCAGGTCCGCGGCCGCGAGTCCGGCGAGCGCCTCGGCGGCCGCCGCATCGTCGATCTTCAGCGCGCCGGTCATCGCGTCGATGAGCTGGCGGCGGTCGGCCGTTCCGCCGTCGCCCGCGACCTTCGGCAGCGCCACCCATTGCGGGAACGTCGTGCCGCTGCGGGCCAGTATGCGGTTCATGAGGGGCCGGTGCGCGTTCTCGGCCTGGCCGATGACCTGGGGACTGAGGGTCGGGGCCACGGCCATGGCTACTCCTTGGGCTGGGATTCGAGCGGTACGTCGAGCAGGGTGGTGAGCTCGCGGGCGAGCAGCTGGGTGCGCGGGGCCGCCAGGCCGCCCAGGGGGGCCAGGAGCTGGTCAAGGAGCTCCTGGACGACCTTGATCGCGCGGCCGGTGACCTCGCGCCCGCGGGCGGTGAGCGATAGCTGGACCGCCCGCGTGTCGCGGGCGTCCCGGACGCGCTCGATGAGCCCGGCGCTCTCCAGGGCGCGAGCCAGCTTCGAGACGTACAGCGGCTCCAGGCCGGTGTGGTCGGCGAGTTGCCGCTGGCTAGGCACCAGCCCGGCCCGCTCCAGGCCGAGCAGCGAGCCCAGCAGCGAGTACTGCGCATGAGTCAGGCCCAGCGGCCCGACCGCGCGGTACACGGCCACGCGCCACTTCATCGACAGCCTGTGGGGTGCCAGAACTAGCGCAGAGCACCTGGCCTGGGCTTCTACTATCGGCGCTCGTGTTCCTTCGCCTCGTCTACCTACTCATGATCCGCATGTTCGGCTGGCTGGCGCTCCTCGCGCGGAGCGACGCCTCGAAGGACGCGGAGATCCTGGCGTTGCGCCATGAAGTTGCGGTCCTTCGCCGTCAGGTCGCCCGCCCGAAGCCGGACTGGGCCGACCGCGCCGTGATTACCGCGCTGGCCCGGCTGCTGCCCATGCGCCTTCGGCTGCACCGGATCGTGACACCCGGCACCCTGCTCGCCTGGCACCGGCGCCTCGTCAAGAACAGATGGACCTACCCGAATACCACCGGGCGACCGCCGGTCCCCGATGAGATCGGCGAGCGGCGCTGTTGCGTTGGCCGATCGTCGTGGGCGGGAGACTGAGATGGTGACGTCCTCGAGCCCATCGTCTGTGTTTGCTGGCTTCCGGTTTCCGCGGGAGGTGATCTCGGTGGCGGTCCGCTGGTACTGCGGTACGGACTGTCCTACCGGGACGTCGAGGAGCTGCTGGCTGAGCGGGGCGTCACCGTTGACCACGTCACTATTTACCGGTGGGTGCAGCGGTTCACCCTGAGTTCATCGAGGCGGCGCGGCTGTGCCGGCATGCGCCCGGCGACCGGTGGTTCGCCGACGAGACTTACGTCAAGGTCGCCGGCCGGTGGACGTATCTGTACCGGGCGATCGACCAGTACGGCCAGGTCATTGACGTGCTGCTATCCGTCCGGCGGGACCTGGCCGCCGCCCGGCGGTTCTTCGCCCGGGCGCTGCGCGCCGGGACGATCCCGGCCGAGGTCACCACCGACCGGGCCCCGGCTTATCCGCGGCTCCTGGATAAGCTGATCCCGTCGGCGCTGCACACTGTCGAGCGGTACGCGAACAACCCGGTCGAGACCGATCACGGCCGGCTGAAAGCGCGGCTGCGGCCGATGCGCGGACTCAAGCGTCACCGGTCCGCGCGGGTCCTGGCTGCCGGTCACGCGTTCGTACAGAACCTCCGCCGCGGCCACTACGAACTCGCCACCGACGTCCCCGCCCGCCACCGGATCCGCGAAGCATTCGACCAGCTCACGATGGCCATCTGATCACCTGGCCATCCTTGTCAGCACGCTCTGTCATGTGCATCGATCGGCCAATGCAACACTGCCGTCTGCGGTCCTCGACCCCGTTCCAGGGGAATGCGGGTGATCGTGGTCACGCCGGGAACGGCCGACCTGGCCGTGATGGCCGTTAATCTCATGGATCCGCGCCGCCGGGAGGTGGTGCTCGAGACTTCCGGGCCTCGGCTGCCTCACTCGGGGGCAGGAGGACGGCCAGGCGCAAGTGGCGTCATCCGCCGCGTGAGCAAGGGCATCAGCAGCGCGGAGGCCACGTAGCAATCGGTGACCCAGCGGCCGCAGCCCGGCCGGCGCGTAGTGCTTACCAGGCCGCGGACCTGCTGGCCGGGCGCCCGGCAGCCGACCGTGAGCGCCGGCCGGTGAGGGAGGTCTTTGCGTCGTGCCGGGCGACCCAGCTCGGCCATCACCGGCTCGGCCGCCGCCCCGGCGACGGCGGCTCTGGCCGCGCGGCGGCGAGATACCCGGAGCCTCCCGAACGGCCTGCCACCCGCCCCAGGTCGGACAGAGCAGAAAGTAACCTGCGGGCCGGGGGCATCGCGGCGCGGCGCTAGTCTCGTCGGCGTTCGAGGCGAAGTGCGAGCTTGGGACAGGCGCGGATGGCGACGCGGGCATCGCCGAGCTGGTCGGCTGGCACGGCCTCGCGCCTGATGATGGGGAAGCCCCAGTCATCGAGCGTAATCAGCTCGGGCACCATGTCGGCGCAGAGGCCGCGGCTGTCGCAGGCGATGGGGTCGACCCGTAGCCGCGCGCCCGCCCGGCGGCCGGGCCTCACCGTTATCGCCGGGCCCGCGGCGGAAGCGGCAGGATGCTGGCGGTCCCCGCGCACCGGCCCTGGGCATGCAGGCCCAGTTCGGCGGCGAACACTCTGAGGGCACTGCGCACCAGGCGGGCGGTGCCGTCGGGGTGGCGGCAGGCGCCGCGGCCGTCGACCTGGCCGAGCCACCGCAGCAGCATCCGCAGATCGCTGGTCCGGCCCTCGGCGATCCCCTCGACCTGGCCGGCCACGGCGTCGAGGCCGAACAGGCACGGGCCGCACTGTCCCGCGGATTCCCCAGCCAGGTACCGCACCAGCCGGGCGGTCTCGCGCAGTCCGCAGGCGTCCTCGGGGAGCGCCGCGATCAGCCCGGCGCCGACCCCGGCGCTGAGGTCCGCGAGCCCGACCGACGAGAACGGCCGGCTCGTCGCCTCGGCGGCGTCGACCCAGGTCCCGGAGTAGCCGCCGATCAGCAGGGCCTGCAGCGCCGCGGACGGGCCGCCCGCCAGGCCGAGCACCTCCGCGGTCGGCGTGCCGAGGGCGATCTCGCGCACGCCGGGCTCGCGCACCGCGCCCAGGATGGTGACCAGCATTGACCCGGGCTCTCGCGGTGTTCCGGCCATCCGGAACCATGCGGCGCCGTACCGGGCGATGAGCGCGAGGTGCGCGAGGGTTTCGACGTTCTGGACAAGGGTCGGCGCCCCGCCGAGCCCTCGCTCGGACAGCCGGGGCGGCGTGACGGTAGGCGTCGGAATGCCCGCGCCCACCCAGTGCACGACCGCGCTGGCCTCACCGCCGACGAACCGGTCCGCGGCCGTGACGACCCGGATGCGGACCAGGTCGATTCCGGCCCGGATCCGCTCGCTGACGGCCTGCTCGGTGATGTCGCGGACCGCGCGATGCGCGACGACGACCGCTTCCCGGGCCCCGACGATCTCGGCCGCGACGACGGCTCCGTCGAGGACCAGGTGCGGCGACCGGGCGAGCAGCACCTGGTCCTTTGCGCTGGCGGGCTCGGCCTCGGTGCCGTTCGCCACGACGACCGGGTGGCGCCCGGCCGCCGTAGCGGCCAGCTTGCGCGCCGTGGGAAAGGCCGCACCGCCCCGGCCGGTCAGGCCAGCGCGCTCCACCTCCTCGATCAGGGCCTCGCGCCGCCTGCTGTCCCGGCCGGGGAACGCGACCGGCCCGTACCGGGCCACATGGTCGGCCAGGCTGGCGGGACTGGCCGCGAAGCCAGCCGGCAGCATCCGCGGCAGCGTGCCGGCCGGCCTGACCGGTCCTGCCTGGCAGTGAGTCTGGGTGACTCGCACTATGCCGATGTCCTTTCTGGCGGACTGACCTGCGCAGGGGTGTCAGCCAGCTGGCTGATCGGGGTGGTGTCCCGGATGGCGTGCAGGAGGCGGGCCAGGACGGCCGTCGCTACCGCGGCGGCGCAGCCCCACTCGGTCAGCGCGACCCACCAGATCCGCAGGTCGTTACCCGCGGTGAGGGAGTGCGCGAAGGCGGCCGGCCAGGCCAGGTAGGCGAGCCAGTGCACGGCGCGCCAGGCCCGGTAGCCCAGGCGGCGGCGCGCCAGGCTCGTGAGGAGTACCGCGGCGCCCAGGTCGACGGTCAGGGTGCCCAGGCCGGTCGCCAGGACCCGGTACCCGGACGTGAACGGCAGCACCGTGGCCGCCCAGCCGATCGTGACGTAAGGGTCCAGGATCGCGGTCCCGACGTGCAGTCCGAGGAAGGCCACGCAGAACAGCGCGAGGGTGCGGTGCAGCTCGGCGGCGGCGAGGCGCCGCCAGCGGCCTGTCGCCGAGCCCAGCCGGGCGGCCACGCCCGCCACCACCACCGCGCTGAACGCGGTCAGCAGGGCCAGGCCGCTGCCCCGCGAGACCAGCCACAGCCCCTGGGATCCCGCGACGGCGGCGGCCGCGCTCATCGCCGGCCACCCGGCCGGCGCACCCCGTCGTACACGTGGGTGCCCGGCGGCACCGGCAGCGTCGCACCCTCGGCGGCCGGCCAGCCGCCGAGATAGCGCACCTCGCCGTCGGGCGCAACGAGCCGGGCCGGCAGGCCGGCCGCGGTTAGCCAGTCGACCGCCCGCGAGCCGGCGACGATCGCCGCCGTCGTCGCGGCGTTCGCGTCGGCGCAGGTCGCCGCCACCGCGCTCACCGCCTGCCAGGGCCCCGCCGCGGGCAGCCCGGTCCGGGGATCCACGATGTGGTGCAGCGACCGGCCCCCGCGCCGCCACTGGCGGCAGGTCACCGAGGAGGTAGCGACCGCTCCGCGTGGCAGCCGCACAAGCTGCGCGCTCAGCGAGCTGACCGGGTCCGGCCCGTCCGCCACGGTGACTGGCCAGCCGTCCTGGGGCGATGTCCCGGCAACGGCGATATCGCCGCCGAGGCTGACCAGGACGCCGCCAGGCTGCCCGCAGGCGGACCTGGCCGCCGACGCGGCGCGGTCGGAGCCGACGGCCTTGGCCGTGGCGCCCAGGTCGAGCCGGACGCCGGGCGGCAGCCCGAGCATGGGCCCGTGGAGCTCGACCAGCTGCCATCCGGGGGCCGGGACCGGCGCACCGGGCGGCTCGCCGCATTGCTGGTCGATGGCGGCGAAGTCACGGTCATAGCCCAGGGCGGTCAGCGCATCGCCGACCGTAGGATCCACCCAGCCACCAGTCCACCGGGCCGCGGCCAGCGCCACGCCGACCGCCTCGGTCAGCCCGTCGCTGAGCATGAACAGCCCGCCGCCGCCCTGGTTGAGCCAGGAGATCTCCGAGTCCGGCCGGAACCGGCTGGCCTGCAAGTCCAGGTCGCCCAGCACGCCATCCACGGTGGCGCAGGCCCGGCCCAGGCCCTCCGGCGGCCACACCGCGACGCGGGCGGTGGTGCCCAGGGCGTCGCGTTCCGCGACCGCCAGGGCATCGTCGCCCGTCGTGACCCGCCGCCAGGAGGTCAGGCCGGCCAGGTCCGCTACTGAGATCGTCATCATCGTCATCAGTTGTCGTGGTAGGCCGGAGCGTGCCGGACGTGGTTGACGACGGTCTTACCGTTGACCACGCGGGTCGTGGTGGTCGTCGTCACGCCGGATCCGCTCGTGGTCGCGACCGAGTGACCGGCCTTCGGCCCGGTCGCGCCGGCCGCGGCACCTGTCCCGGTCGTCGCCCCGGCACCCGTCCCGGTCGTGGTCCCGCCACCCGCGGCCGAGGTTGCGCCAGGCAGCGCCTGGTGGGCAAGCGCGACAGTGGCGGCACCAGTGCCGACGATCAGCGCGGCCGCCGTCCAGTTGCTCATTCGCCTGACTTGCTCGAGGCCGGGACCTCGGGCCGGCACGGCCGGACGGGGCGGGTCGGCCTGCCATGAGTCGCCGGGTCCCGGCAGCGGCACCCGGCCACTGCGGTACGCGCGATCGGAGTCCATCTTGGTTTCCTTTCACTTTCTCTTTCGCCCTGACTGCCGGATCTGCCTGGCGACCCGATCATGCGCAAGCGCGGATGAATCGATCGTGAGAGCCTCATGAGAGGCCTCACATCTGGGAAACGCTTCTGTGCTCAGCTCCGGGTTCTCATCGTTCTCTCATCTGGCGCTGCGTAGTCTCACGGCATGCGGGTGCTCGTGATCGAGGACGAGGTGCGGATGGCGCGCCTGGTCAAGCGCGCCCTCGAAGAGGAGGGCCACGCGGTCGACGTCGCCGCTGATGCGCCGGACGGCCTGTGGATGGCGACCGAGAACCGGTATGCCGCGATCGTCCTGGATGTCATGCTGCCGGGCTTCGATGGCTTGGAGCTGTGCCGGCGGCTGCGCACGGCGGGCATCTGGGCGCCCGTGCTCATGCTCACCGCCCGCGACGAGGTCGGCGACCGGGTGCGCGGCCTCGACGCCGGGGCCGACGATTACCTGGTCAAGCCCTTCAGCCTGCTGGAACTAGCGGCACGGCTGCGCGCGCTCGGGCGCCGGGACGACCGGCGGCGGCCGGTCGTGCTGTCTGAGGGCGACCTCCGGCTGGACCCGGCCGGCAAGCGGGCGTGGCGCGCCGAGACCGAGCTCGCGCTGTCGCCGAAGGAGTTCTCGCTGCTCGAGTTCTTCCTGCGCCACCCGGGGACGGTGCTCACCAGGTCCCAGCTCATCGAGGCCGTCTGGGACTTCGCCTACGACGGCGGCTCCAACGTTGTCGACCAGTACGTGAATTACTTGCGCCGCAAGGTGGATGCGCCGTTCGGCCGCCACGACCTGGAAACGGTGCGGGGCATGGGCTACCGCCTCCGGCAAGAGCCGGCGCAGTAGGCGGCGCGGGAATGTCGATCCGGCTCCGGCTTGCCCTCGTCTTCACGATCGCGGCGGCGGTCCTGTTCGCGCTGGGCAGCTGGCTGTTCGTGGCCGAGCTGTCGTCCTCGCTGCTTCGCTCGGTCGACGCCCAGCTGGCGGCCCAGCTCAGCGGGGCCAGCCGGTACCTGCCCGCCTCCGGCCGCGCGGCGCCGGCCGCGGGCAGCCCGGCGCCCGGCGAGTACGTCATCCAGGTCATCGATACCGCCGGCCGGGTCCGCGGTGCCAGCCCCGATGCCGGTATCACGCCGCTGCTCGCCGCGGCCCAGCTGCGCCGGGCCCAGAGCGGCCGCATCGTTGTCACGACGAGCTCTGATGGCGAGCGTGAGCGCCTGATGGCCGGCCCGCTGGCCGGCCGGCCGCGGCGTCCCGGCTGGGTGGCCGTCGCCGGAGTATCGCTGGAGTCCTTCGACGCCACGCTAGGCGATGTGACCCGGAGCCTGGTGATCGCGGGCGTGGTGCTCGTGGCGGCGGCGGGGCTCGGCGCCTACGGGCTGGCCCGCGCCGCCCTGTCGCCCGTCGAGCGGCTGCGGCGGGAGGTGGCCGCGCTGTCCGAGCGCGACCCGGCGCCGGGCGTGCAGGTCCCGGCGACGCGGGATGAGATCGCCGCGCTAGCGACCACGATGAATGACCTGCTGAGCCGGCTCCAGCGGGCCCTCGCCCGGCAGCGGGCGCTGGTCGCGGACGCCAGCCATGAGCTGCGCACCCCCTTCGCCGTCCTGCGCGGCGAGCTCGAGCTGGCCGGGCGGCCGGGGCGGACCCGGGAGGAACTCGCCGAGGCGGTCGCGCGGGCCGGCGAGGAGACCGCCCGCCTGGCCCGCATCACCGAGCAGCTGCTCTTGCTGGCGCGCAGCGACGAGGACCGGATGCCCCCCCGGCTGGAGCAAACCAGCATGGCGGCACTGCTGGCCCGCAGCGCGGCCCGAGCCGCGGCCCGGGCGAGCGCCGCCGGGGTCACCAGCGAGGTAGCCGCGTCCGCTGGCCTGGCCGCGCAGGTGGACCCGGACCGGATCGGCGAGGCCATCGACAACCTGGTCGATAATGCGCTGCGGTTCGCGCCGGCGGGCACGGCGATCCAGCTGCGCGCCCAGCCGACCGGGCGCGACGGCCGGGACCTGGAGATCGAGGTCACCGACCGCGGCCCGGGGTTCCCCGCCGACTTCCTGCCGCACGCCTTCGAGCGCTTCCGCCGCCCGGACATCGGCCGGGCGCGGTCCGATGGCGGCGCGGGTCTCGGACTGGCCATCGTCAGCGCCATCGCCCAGGCTCATGGCGGCCGCGCCGTGGCCCGCAACCTGGCCGACGGCGGCGCCGCGGTAGCCCTGTACCTTCCCGGCGCGGCAGATGCCCCCGACCCGGTGACAAGGGCCCCTAGAGAACTCCCGGGGCCGCCGGGACCTTAGTGCCTCGCGGCCGGTGACTACGCCCCTGGCTGGGCAGCGGCGCTGGAGGGAACCGGCAGCTGTGCCGCCGGGCTGGCCCCGCTCTCCTCGCCGAGCCCGGCGTCGCGCCTATCGTCGCCCAGCTGCTGATCAGCTGGTCCCACCCCGGCCGGGTCCGGGACGAGGCCGCCTTCGCCTCCCGGGTCGCGGCCTCGCATGGCCCAGTGCAGGGCACGCCGGGCATGGACGATCCGTCCACGATCCCGGGCATTTCTCCTCCTCAGCGGCGAGCGTTTCCCCTGATCCAGGGGGACACCCAGCAGCAGTGTCGCACCGCCGCCGAAACTTGGCCGGCAGGGCAGTTCGGGCCGGCCGGGAGGGCCCTTGGTCCCGGGTAGTCCCAGGCCGGGCCTAAGGTCCCGGCGGAAGGGGCGCTACGCCCCTGCGCCGGGGCCGCCAGCTGGGGTGATGCTCGGACACACGAGATAACGATCAATAGGAGGAGGCGGGCATGTCCGGGCCGCAGGGTACGCAGTCGCGCATCGTGGTAGGAGTCGACGGCTCAGAGCCCTCCCGGGAGGCGCTCCGCTGGGCGGTGCGGCAGGCCGGCCTCACCGGAGCCACCGTCGAGGCCGTCATCGCGTGGCACTTCTTCCCCTACATCGCAGCCGGGTACGCGTGGGCGCCGCTCGCGGCGATGGAGGTCGCGACGTTCGCCGAGACCGCCCAGAAGGTGGTAACGGACGCCGTCAGCAGCGCGGTCGATCCGGCCAGTACGGTGCCGGTCACCACGAAGGTGGCCGAGGGCAACTCCGCTCAGGCGCTACTCGACGCGGCCAGCGGCGCTGAGCTCCTGGTCGTGGGGAGCCGCGGGCACGGGGGGTTCACCGAGGCGCTGCTCGGCTCAGTCAGCCAGCACTGCGTCCACCACGCGCCGTGCCCAGTCGTGATCATCCGCGGCAAGGCCGGTTCCAGGTAGCGCGGCAGCCGGCGGCGGGGCGGACGTCGCGCATGTCCCCGGACCCGCCGGGCAGCCGCGCCATGCCGGCCTGGCCGGACCTGCGCTCCAGGCCGTCACTCGGCTCCGCAGCGCTCAGCGCGCCATCGACGAGCAGCCAGACAGTCAGGCCGGGGTCGACGCTGAAACGGCGATCGTGATCTGGGCCCGGAAGAACTCCCGGCGCCCTGGCGTTCGGTGCGCCACCACCAGCCGGCCCGCAGGACCGACGGGATGGTGATATCGCCGCATTCTGCTTCTGCCTCGACGGACACCCCGAACGGGTAACGGCCGAGGGGCGCGCCGGCGGGGTTGCCCCAGCGGTTCTCCCTGACCTTGAGCAGGCGGCCGCCGGTCCCGGCGCTCAGCTCGGCGCTCTCGTCCTGCGCGGCGAGCTGGAGGGAGGCGATCGCGGTGCCGGCCTGCTCCCCCGGCCGCCAGCCCGCCTGCGGGTACGCGGTCGGCAGCAGTGTTATCTCGCCTGAGAGCCGGCCGCAGGCACTGCGGGTCACGTCGGCCCCGGACGCCGCCACCACCGGCAGCAGGCCGAGGAGCCGCCAGGACATCTGCCCGGTCCCGGAGCTGAGCCGGTCAAAGCCCGTCACCGGCAGCCCGGCCACCCGCGCGGTAGCGGCCCAGATGGAGCCGTCCGGCGGTGCCAGCACCTGCCGGGCGGTGAAGGACCGCGACCGGCCCAGCCGGGTCTGCCCGCGCACGGAAGGCTCCGCCGGCCGCCCCAGCGGAGTCCCCGGCGCAATCGCATGGCACAGCCAGCGCCGCGTCGGCTCGGGCAGCCCCGCGAGCATCGCGGGGACGAACGCGGGATAGCCGCCCGCCGGTTCCGCGAGGCGCAGCCAGCCCTGCCGGACGGCGCGTGCCTCACCGGCACTCGCACGGGCGCTGGCGCCGCGGCCAGGCTCACGCGCCCTTCCGGATCCGCCGGCCGGTGACGCGGACGGGGCGTGACGCCGATGAAGTGATTGCGCTCGCCGCCGGCCCACGGCTCCACGCCCGCGGCCCGGGCCGCCTCCTGCTCATCCTCGGCGTCGAGATGGTGAGCAGGTCCCTGGACCAGGACGCTCCAGCCTTCCCGCGCCGCCTCGTCGAGATGGTCAACGTCGAACGCCACCCGGTACTCGCCGTGCTCGATCCCCGTGCGCAGGTCCTCCTCCGTCAGGCCGCCCTGCGCGGTGGGGAACAGGATGGCACCGTCGGCCAGCTGGTAGTCGACCAGGAAGACGGTCAGGTCGTAGCTCCCGACGAAGGCGATCTGTTATTCGCTACGGCGGTAGGCCCGATGCGCGATCCCGGGCAGGGACCGAGGTCACCATCCCAGGCAGACGGTCCTGGCGATTCGCCAGGGGTGCCTGGGTCCGGCAGGCTCCAGCAGCGCTAGATGGCGGCATCGGCCGACCGTGTCCGCGTCCAGGCCGCATCGGCCCCGAGCGCCCTGGTCGACGGTGCCCACGGCACCTGGCAGGTCCGCTGCACAGCTCGCGGGCGGTGGTCCTGCACCTACCTGCTGGACGCACCTTCACCGCCGAACGTGCCGGGCCCCGCCCGTGCCGTCGCCAAAGTCAGGGACCGGCGCACCGGCCATCCCCCGGCCCGCCCCCGACAGCTGCGTGAGCACGTCGCGGACCGCTTTGCCTTCACTGCGGGGGATCGCGTGCCCGGGGAACTGGCCCGGGCCGGGGCACGGTCACGCCGGCCGGGGACGCTAGGCCTTCATGTTTCATCGTGGCGCGGGGCAACGGGACGGTGTCGTCGCGAAACTCCCCGGCCTGGCGTTGCAGAGCACTGCTGGCCGGGTTGGCGCTAGTCTCCAAGCAGGTGAGGAGGATGGCTATGGCAGCGACGACGCCGTTCACGATCGGGGCCTGCCCAGCCTGTACCGACGGAGCCCGTGGCACCGTGAGCCGCAGCGCGGGGGGGAGGGGACGCTGCCGATGCTGCCGGTAGCCGCCCCCGTCTTGGCCGCGCGTTCCGCTGGCCCTTCACCGCGGCGCGGTGACCTGGCATGGCTGACGCGGCCGCCTCCACGCCACTGGCGTCGGGAGGGGCGATCGCGGAGACGCCGCCCGCCGGCCTGACCAGCGCCCAGGTTGCCGAGCAGCGCTCGCGCGGGCTGGCGAACGCGGGCGGGGAGCGCACCAGCCGGTCAGTCGCCGAGATCTTGCGGGCGAACCTCTTGACCCGGTTCAACTTCCTCCTCGGCGCCCTGCTGGCCGTGATCCTGGTCGCGGGTCAGCCGCAGGACGCCCTGTTCGGCATCGTGCTGGTGACCAACGCGCTGATCGGCATCGCGCAGGAGCTGCGTGCCAAGCGCACGCTCGACCGGCTCGCCGTGCTCAGCGCCCCGTGGGTCCGCGTGATCCGCGACGGCGCGCCGCGGGACATCGCTGTCGCGGACCTTGTCGCCGGCGATTTGGTCGACCTGCGCGCCGGGGATCAGCTGGTGGCGGACGGGGTGGTGCGGGCCAGCGCGAGCCTGGAGGCTGATGAGTCGCTGCTGACCGGCGAGTCCGAGCCGGTGGGCAAGCGGGCCGGCGACCGCCTGCTGTCGGGCAGCTTCGTGGTCGCCGGGTCGGGCGGCTACCAGGCCACCGGGGTGGGCGCAGACGCGTACGCCCGCAAGCTCGCCGCCCAGGCGCGGCGTTTCGCGCTGGTGCGCTCGGAGCTGATGGACGGCATCAACCGGATTCTGCGCTACGTCACCTGGGCGATCGGGCCGGTGGCCGTGCTGCTGGTGATCAGCGGGTGGCACGCCCACGGGAACGTACGGCAGGTCGCAACCGGGACGGTCGCGGCGCTGGTCGGCATGGTCCCGCAGGGGCTGGTCCTGCTGACCAGCGTCGCCTTCGGCGTGGCCGCGGTCACGCTCGCGCGGCGCCGGGTCCTGGTCCAGCAGCTGCCCGCGGTCGAGGGCCTGGCCCGGGTGGACGTGGTGTGCCTGGACAAGACCGGCACCCTCACCGACGGCACCATCGCCTTCGACAGCCTCGTCCGGCTCGATGACCAGGCCCCGGCCGGAGCGGCACTCGGGGCACTGGCCGACGACGAGAACCGCAACGCCACGCTGGCCGCCATCGGGCAGGAATTCCCGCCGCCGCAGGGGTGGCCACGGCAGGCGGCCGTGCCGTTCTCCTCGGCGCGCAAGTGGAGCGCGGCCAGTTTCGCCGGCCAGGGCACCTGGGTGCTGGGAGCACCGGAGATGGTGCTGCCGGGCGGCCAGCAGGACCAGCTGTCGCAGGCCGCCGGCCTGGCCGCCAGCGGCCGCCGGGTCCTGGTGCTGGCACGCGCCGCGGGCCTGCTGGACGGCGAGTCGCTGCCGCAGGGCCTGCGGGCGGCGGCCTTCGTGCTGCTCGCCGAGCGGCTCAGACCTGACGCCGCCCAGACCATCGCGTACTTCGCGGCGCAGGGCGTAGCGCTGAAGGTGATCTCCGGGGACAGCCCGCTGACCGTCAGCGCGGTCGCGGCGCGCGCCGGGCTGCCCGGTGCCGACAGGCCGGCCGATGCGCGGGACCTGCCGGAGGACCCCGGCGCGCTCGGCCGCCTGCTGGAGGAGCGCTCGGTCTTCGGCCGGGTGACCCCGCAGCAGAAACAGGCGATGGTCACGGCCCTGCAGGCCCGCGGGCACACAGTGGCGATGACTGGCGACGGCGTCAACGACGTGCTGGCCCTCAAGCTCGCCGACATCGGCATCGCCATGGGCTCGGGCGCCCCGGCGACCAGGGCGGTCGCCGAACTGGTGCTGCTCGACAGCCGGTTCGCCACCCTGCCCGGCGTCGTCGCCGAAGGCCGCCGGGTCACGGCCAACATCGAACGCGTCGCCAACCTGTTCATCACCAAGACGGTCTGGGCCACGCTCCTAGCCGTCGCCGTCGGCGTCACGCTGCTGCCCTACCCGTTCCTGCCCCGCCACCTCACGATCATCGACACCCTGGCCATCGGCATCCCGTCCTTCTTCCTCGCGCTCGCGCCGAACACCCGGCGCTACCTGCCCGGGTTCACCGGCCGCGTGCTGCGCTTCGCCATCCCGGCCGGCACCATCATCGCCGCGGCGACATTCGCCGCCTACGCCCTGGCCCGCGCGCATAGTCTCCCGCTGGTCCAGCAGCGCACCGCCGCGACCCTTGTCACCCTCATCCTGAGCCTGTGCGTGCTGGTCCTGCTCGCCGCTCCGCTGACCTGGCGCAAGATCGCACTGGTCGGCGCCGCGCTGACCGGGTTCGTGCTGCTGTTCCCCGTACCCGCGGTGCGCCGCTTCTACGAACTGCAGCTGCCGCGCAGCGGGCTCGCCACCACGCTGGCCGTCGCAGCACTCGGCG
>DATCEO010000009.1:0-62397 GCA_036510065.1 Streptosporangiaceae bacterium
ACTTGGCCGAGGCGGCAGGCCATCATCCGGACGTGGCGATCTCCTGGAACAAGGTGACGCTGACGCTGTCCACGCACTCCGCGGGCGGCCTGACGCAAGCCGACTTCGCGCTGGCCCGGCAGATCAGCCAGCTGCCCTGACCTGCCGACGCGGGATGGCCGGCCAGCCCCGCGCGGCCGGCTCTCCGCTGGCATCCGGCTGCCGGCCTGGGTGGCTCTCGGCCTGAGAGGCAGCTCTCCGCCTGCGAGCGGCGCCACGCCCCCGGGTGGCGCCGCCCACAGGACGAAGATCCCCCTACCGCTGTCGCGACCCTCGTCCGCCTGGCGCGGTGTCCGGCTCTTGCCGGGCACCGCGCAGCCGGGCGATCCCGTCGGGGATCGATCGGCCCCCGGACGAAGGTCCCCCTCCGCGACACACGGTTTTCCCCATAACCACGCGGCGCGTTTCCCCCTGACCCGGAGTCCTAACGGGCTCCCAGCGCCGCGTGGGGTTCTAGTTATACACGCTGTGCAGTAGCGATTACAGGTCGTTACAACATTGAGGTCAGGCGGTCTGTAACAAGATCCACGCGGGCCCAGAACCGCCCCAGGACTGAGCGCCGCCGGCGTCGCGCGGCGGCGCCGGCAGGAGCCATCGGACGGCCGGGGCCGGCCGTCCGGAGCCGGACGGCCCGGACCGGGCCGGGCGCACCAGGGCAGCCCATCGGCCCCATCGGCCCAATCAGTCCCGGCGCCGGCGCTCCTGACGGGGGTATTCGAAGAGTGGTTCGGATTAGGCTTGCTATCACCAGTCCAAGCCGAACCACTCATCTCGTTGCGGCCGAAATTGCCACTCCGGACTGGCAGAAAGTCACCCGCCTGACCGAAACGGGCGCGCGTCGCCCGCTCGCCCAGCCGCGCTACCGCCCGTGCCTGCCCGGCCGCGCTACCGCCCGTGCCACCGCCCGGCCGCGCCACCATCCGGCCGCCCTCCTGGCCGACTCGCGCCGCCGCTCGCACTCGGCCATCCAGATCACAGGGACGGGACCGGCGAAAACTACGGCGTTATAACTAGTCGAGCTCGCAGGGCAGGTGCTTGATGCCGTTGATGAAGTTCGACAGCAGCCGGTCGGGCTCAGCCGCGGCCCGGATGCGCGGGGCCCGTTGCAGCAGCTCGCGGAGCATGGCGGTGATCTCCCGGCGCGCGAGATGAGCGCCCAGGCAGAAGTGCGGGCCAGCGCCGCCGAACCCGACGTGCGGGTTGGGGGAGCGCGAGATGTCGAACCGCTGCGGGTCGGTGAACACGGCCTCGTCCCGGTTGGCCGACCAGTAGAACAGCACGGCCTTATCGCCCTCGCGGAAGTCGTGGCCGTTCAGCGTGCAGTCCCGGGTCACCGAGCGCCGCATCCAGATGACCGGCGAGACGTAGCGGACGATCTCCTCCACCGCGCCCCCGATGCGGCCATCGAAGTCGGCCAGCAGTAGGTCGCGCTGGTCCGGATGATCGGTGAGCAGGCACAGCGCGTGAGAGATCGCCGTCCGGGTGGTCTCGTTCCCGGCGACCACCAGCAGGATGAAGAACGAGGCCAGCTCGGCGGGCGTGAGCTGCTCCCCGTCGAGGTTGGCGGAGGCCAGCGCCGTGATGAGGTCGTCGCCCGGCTGCTCCTGGCGGCGCGCGGCCAGCCCGGTGACCAGGTCGGCCAGCTCCTGGCCGGCGGTGAGGATCTGGGTGATGGCCTCATTGAGATCCGCGCTGACGAACTCCGGATCGGAACCCGACAAGATGATGTTGGTGTTGCGCAGCACCATCGCGTAGTGCTCGTCACCGATCCCCATCATGTTGCAGATGATCGTGAGCGGCAGCCGGGCCGAGACGTGCTCGACGAAGTCGCACGGACCGGTGACCAGCAGGTCATCGGCGATCCGGCCCGCCGCCCGCTGCACGTCCTCCTCGAACCGCTTGATCATCCGCGGCGTGAACGCGCGGGACACGATGCGGCGCAGCCGAGCGTGCCGCGGATCATCCATGCTGATCATGGAGCCGAAGTACTCGTTGAACTCGGCGGGCAGGTCGGCGATGCTGGTCGCGCCCCGGGCCGAGGAGAAGAGGTCGGGATGGCGGCTGGCCTCGCTGACGTCCGCGTGCCGCACCAGCGCGTAGAACCCGTCACCCGCGTCCGGGATGCCGGTGTCGGGCTCGGCGAACAGCACTGGCCGCCCCAGGGCCCGCAGCCGGGCGAAGCCGGCCTGCCGCTGGGCGAGCGGAAGCGCCCAGAACTCGTTCGTGGACAGATCGAGGCCGGCGGGCGGAGCTGGGGCCTCGGCAGGGCGGGGAGTGGTCACGGATCGCCTTCGAGCCTAGAAACAATGCCCAGTTTCCTCCATGGTGACAGACCGGGCATCGAGCGGGAAGGTCCGGACAGCCGCCAGTGGCGGCCGCCGCGCCGGCGCTGGCTCGGTGATCACGACCGTTTTCCCGCGCCAGGCGCGGGAAACGGTCGTGATCAGGCGGAAGGCATGTCGGCGGCGATGCCGGGCCGCCCGTAGGGAATGGCGGAGTCGCGGCGGGGCGCATCGGTCAGGATCGCGATGGCCACGGGCCACGGCACGCCCGTGATCTCCACGACCGTGCAAGCTACCTGGGCTCCGGCGGCTTCGAGGAGCACCCAGCCGTCCCCGGCGGCCCGCTCGAAGGTCACTGGGCCGCCCGTCGGGGCCTGCGCCATGGCCAGGCTGGCGGCGACGGCCCGCAGCCTCGCCGCCGCCACTACGGGCGGCTCGGACAGGTAGCTGCACAGCCGCGAGAACGTGTCCGCCGGGCTTTCCCGGCCATCTGGCCAGGCCGGCTGGCGCGGATCGGCCAGCGCCCATCCGCAGGCCGCGAACTGGGACCCGCTGGCCCGGAGGGTGAGGTCGGCCAGGGCGGCAGGCCCCGGCCTGGCTGGGCCGTCACCGGGATCGGAGAGCTGCCGCGGAATCGCGATTGGGGGCGGCGGCAGCGCGGAGTGGGCAGACGCCGGCTGGGGAAGCGCGGTCCTCGGCTGCGGTACTGCGGCCCTCGGCTGGGGGACGCCGTCGGGCTGGCTGGCCGTCGGCGGGCCGGCCTCGGGGTGGGTGGCCTCGGGGTGGGTGGCCTCGGGCTGGACCGGCTCGATCGCGATGCGCAGGCCCGGGTCCAGGCCGAGGTCAATGGCGGCCCGCTCCAGGTAGACCGAGAGCAGGGGCGGCGGCCAGGCCGCGGCCCGGAGCAGCCGCCAGGTCTCGCGCAGCCGCACCCCGTGCCAGCTCACGAGGGCGTGGCCGCCGGCGTCGACCGCCTCGATGTCCCAGCTCAGCTGGCGAGAGGCGAGCGCGCCTGGATGACCCGCGCCGCTAGGGCTGCCGCCAGGTCCGCCGGGGGCTGCCGGTCCGGGGGCGGCCGGTCCGGCCGCGGTGGCGGTGGCCCGGATCTCGACCACGCCGTCGGCCAGCCGGCCGCTGAAGGAGACCGACTCACAGGACGCGGGCCAGACCCGCCGGTGCGGCGCGCAGGCCTGCACGGCCTGCAGCGTGGCGTCGTTCAGGCCCGGACTGCCCAGCAGCAGCTTGCCGCGTGCGTCGGCTGCATCGCTCTCCCCGGGTGCATCGCTCTTGCCGGGTGCGCCGGTCAGGCCCGGTGCGCTGCCCTCGCCGAGGCCGGGCAGGAACCACGTCCGGTCCTCGGCGCCGCGGGCCAGCGCCCGGACGGACCGCGACGTGACCTCGGTGAGGCTGGCGATGCGCCGGAAGCGCCCCGACTGGAAGCAGATCGAGCCGTAGAGATCAGCGCCATCGACGTGCCCGGCCGCTGCGGCGGGCCGCTGCGCCGCCGGGATGGCCGGGGGACCGGCCACGGCAGGCACGATGACGGCCGGTGCCGGCTGGGTCGCGGCTGGCGACTGCGCGGCGGCCTGGTCGGCGGCTGGCTGGTCGGCAGCTGGCTGGATCGCGGCTGGCTGGTCGTCGGTGCGGAATTCCGCACGGACATGGTCGACGAGCAGGCCGGTGTCCGCGCAGCGCAGGGCCGCCGTGATCTTCCCGCCCTCAGCCAGGGCGGATACCCGGATCACGGTCTCGCCGCTGCCGCCCGCCTGAAGCATGACCGGCGCGTCCATCGTGACCGCGGTGGCTCGCCGTAGCGGCCGTCCGGCCAGGGCAGCAGCGGCCTGCGCCAGTGCCTCCAGGGCCATCGCCGACGGCAGGACCGGCCGCCGGTCCACCCGGTAATCGACGAGGTAGGGATCGGTCACCAGGGACAGCCGGGCGTCACAGACCAGCTCGATGCCGGGATAGTCCACCCTCACCTGCTGGAGGAACCGGCCCGGAACACGCCCCTCGCGTCGCTGGTCCGGCGGCCCGGCATAACGCGGCCCCGGCACTCCGATCCGGCCGTGCACCGCTAGCCGGCCGGGCAGGTCCGGGGTGGCCAGCAGCTTGAGCAGCAGCCGCGATGCCTCGGCGACCTCGATGGCCGCCATCCCGCCGTCGGCCATGCTCTGCGCCAGGCCCGGCCTCTCGTCAACCCCTCGGCCCGACCATCCGGGCAGCTCCAGGTGCAGCGCGCGGCAGCCGGGAATCGCCGCCGCCGCGGCCTGCGCCTGCTCGGCTAGTGCGGCGCTGGCGTTGGCCAGCAGGGCCTGCCGGGGCAGGCCGTACCGGCCCGTCACGGAGCCGAACGTCAGGATCAGCCGCAACTGCTCCGCGCTGACCGGGCTGAGCAGTTCCCGGAGCCTGGCATGCTCGGCGGCCAGGTGTGCGTCCAGTGCCCACGACGTCAGCTCGGCGACGGGCCCCGCCGACGCCGGGCCGACTGCGTGGGCGATGGCAGTCACCGGACCCAGCCGGCGCTCGATCCGCTCCACGGCCAGACCCATGTCAGCCGGATCGGCCACGTTCACGACCTCGTAGGAGATCCGCGCTCCCGCCAGCCGCAGCTCCTCCAGGCCGGCCACGACCGCGCCGTCCTCGTCCGGGCCCGCCTGACCGACCACTGCCATCGCCGAGCCGCAGCACGCGAGCACCTGGGCCAGGGCCAGTGCCGCGGCCCCGCAGCCCCGGCTGACTAGGACTACATCCCGGCTATCGAGGGGAAACTCGCCGCCGGGCAGCCCGCGCTCGACCGAGGCCGGTTCGCGCACCGTTGCGTCGTCGGCGATGACCAGTTCACGGAATTCGCCGGGCTCAGCGCAGGCGAACGGCTGTGCTGAGCGCAGGCCGGCCAACGTGAGCGGCACCCGCAGCAGCGTGATGCCAAGCGCGGGCCGCTCCGCGTGCAGGGACGCGAAGAACCCGGTGAGCCCTGGCCCGCTCGTGATCACCACCAGCTGCCCCGTGCTCAGCGCGTCCTGCGCGGCCTGCAGCGCCGCCTGCCGGACGCCGGCCGCGGCCGGGTCGCCAAGCATGGCCAGCACGCGCCCGGCGGCCGGGTCGGCGGCGAAGACCGCGCTGACTTCCTTGCGGAACGGATAGCTCGCGGCCACGACAATCCGCCAGGACAGGTCGTCCGCAGGGCCTGGCGGGCAGATCGCCGGCCTGAGCTCCTCAGCAAAGCAGCGCATCCAGGGCGCGACGCCGGCGACGGAGTCCGTGCCGGCGGTCGCGGAGCCGACGGCTGACTTGCCCGGTGCCGGTGCCGGTGCCGGTGCCGGTGCCGGAGGTGCCGGGATGGCGGGTGCCGGTGCTGCGGGTGCCGGTGCTGCGGGTGCCGGTGCTGCCTGTGCTGGTGCTGCCTGTGCTGGGATCGCGGGTGCTGCCGGTGCCGGGGCGGCCGGAGTCGTGGGGGCGGGCATGGCAGGCGGATGGGCTGGGTGACTGCGGCCTGGTCGCCGTGGTCCCGGGCTGGCCAGGCTCGTGGCCACCGGCCGGTCGGTTCGCCGGCCGGGCGGCAATGCCGGGTGCCGGCCGGGCGGAGCCAGCGCAGGCTGGGACTCGGGGACCGCCTGGCAGGGGCTGGCGATGAATACCTGGTCCCGCCACAGATCGATCGGCCGCGACGGAGCCCTGGCGAACAGCGGCTGCACCTGCCCGATCGCCCCGGCCGCGAACAGCGCGGCGGCGGCCCAGGCCAGCTCGGCTTCGCCGTCCTGCGAGCGCATGCCGACGGTCGGCACGCGGCAGACCTGCGCCGCCGTCGAGGCCAGCAGGCTGCCGGGCCCGGTCTCGACCAGGAGCGTGGCCCCCTGAGCGCCCGCGATCACGGCATCGGCCATCCGGTCGTGACCGGTGAAGGCATCGCAGATGAGATCGATGACCTCGCTGGCCGACGCGAGCTCGCGGCCGGTCATGGTCGAAATCAGCCGGCGCCGGGGCGGCCCGAACCTGAACTGCGCCATCGCGGCGCGTAGCTGCGAGAGCGCGTCCGGGGCGCTTGGCCGCGCCTCGGGACGTTCGCTCGCATGCCGGCCGGTCGGCGAGAGTATCCGCACGGCCGGACCGCTCAGGAACTCCGCTCGCAGCGCCGCGACTTCCGCGACATCGGCTTCGCTCAGCACCCCGGCCCAGGCCAGGCCGGCGATCTCGCCCAGGCCGTGACCGACGGCGGCGGTGGCGTTCACGTCGAGCGACTCCAGCCAGCGCAGCATGGCCAGCGAGCGGTCGGGCTCGGCGCCGGGACCGGCCTCGTCGGATAGCAGCAGCGTGATGCGGCCATCGGCGTTGTCGGAGGCGAAGATTCCGGGCCGGGTGGTGAGCAGGCCGTCGGCCAGGCCGGGCAGCAGCGTGACGGCTGTGCCGGCCAGGAGCGCCAGCTCTTCCTGGTGCGTGGCCACGATTGCCACCCGGGCGGTGCCCTGGGTCCGCGCGTCGCGGCCGAGCTGGCAGGCCAGGTCCATCAACTCGGCGTCGGACAGCGCGCTGGCCACCTCGGCCACCCTGGCCAGGGTCGTGGCCAGCTCCCGCCGGTCCGGGGCGTGCAGCAGAAACGTGGCCGGCGGGCGGCTTCGGTCGGGCAGACGATCGGAGCACGCGGCCCGCTCCCGCCCGGAATTCCGGGCGGGCCGGGGCAGTACCCGGAGCATTCGGTCATAACGCGATCCCCGGCTGGGCGCGTTCCGCAGCACGAGGTGCACGTTGATACCGCCGGCGCCCATCGCGCTGACGCCGGCCAGCCTGTTCCCGGCTGGCCACTCCTCGGCCACCTCGGGTAGCCAGAACGCGGCGTCGCTGCCGCGCAGCAGCGGGTGCGGCCGGACCACGCCGGTGGTCGGCGGGATGACGCCCGTGCCCAGGGCCAGCACGGTCTTGATCAGGCCGGCCGCCCCGGCGGCGGCCTTCGCGTGCCCGATGTTGGCCTTGATCGAGCCGAGAGCGGCCGCCTCCCGCGCGTCGGCGCGCAGCTCCGAGAGCGCGATGAGCTCGGCGTCGTCCCCGGCGGCCGTCCCGCTGCCGTGGCCCTCGAACAGCTGCACCTCCCGCGGGTCAACGCCGGCCCGCTCGTAGGCCCGGTGCAGCGCCAGAAGCTGACTGCTGGCGTCGGAGGCGACGACTCCGGGCATTCCGCCGGCCGACGTGCCCCAGCCGACGATCTCGGCGTAGACAGGCAGGCCGGCCGCCCTGGCCTGCGCGGTTCGCATCAGCACGACCATGCCGCAGCCCTCGCCGGGCAGGTATCCGGTCGGGTTCTCGTCGTAGATGCGAACGTCCCCGGCGGCCACCAGGCCGGCCCGGGCCAGCCCCACCAGCTCCAGCGGGTCAAGGCTGAGGTCCACACCGCCCGTTAAGGCAACGTCTATGTCGTGGGCGGCGAGCGCAGCGCACGCCGACGCGACCGCCTGCAACGACGACGCGCAGGCGCCGTCCACAGCCTGGCTGCCGCCGCGGAAGCCGAAGTAGCTGCTGATCCGGGCCGGGATGCTGGCCGGGAGACTCCCGGCCAGCGTGTGCTCGCTGACCCGGGGGAAGGGCGCGAGGTACCGCGCGGCGGCGTGCCGGAGTACCTTCCTGGCCCGGTCGGGCCGGACGTCACCGGCGGACAGGGACTCGGTCAGCACCCGCCGGACGTAGGGCCACCGCAGGCGCAGCGCGTTCGCGCGGGAGGTGTCCCCGGCCAGCGTGTTGCCGATGATCACGCCGACCCGGTCGCGGTCGAGGCCGGCGCCGCCGGGCAGCCCGGCGGCGGCTAGCGCGCGGGCAGCGGTCTCCAGGGCCAGCCAGTGCGCCGGGTCGGTCGCCTCGTAGGCGGGGACCGGGATCCGGAAGGCCTCCCGGTCGAACTGCCAGCCCTCGATCAGCCCGGCGCGCGCGCTGTAGGTCGTGTCGCCGCTATCCGCATCGGCGCTGTAGTAGTCGGCCAGGTCCAGACGGCACGGCGGCAGCCGCCGGAACGCCCGGCGGCCGGTCAGGATCGTGTCCAGCAGGGTCGGCGGGTCATCCGCGTCGGGGAACCGGCAGGCCAGCCCGATCACCGCGACCGAGGGAGCCGGCGACGGCGGAAGCCAGGACGGCTCAGCCACGACGGGCTCCGGCCCGGCTCGCTGACGCGCGGTAAAGCCCGCTAATCAGGCTCCGGAATTCAGCGCCTGACCCCGCGCATGATGCCGCGCTTGACCCAATACTCATGATCCCCCCGGTAATGGCCTAATTTCCCCTGGGCCAGCGCAGCCCCGCATCCCCAGCCCGGCACGCAGTGCCCTGCTGACGCCATCGGCCCAGTACCGGCTGCCCCGGCCGGGTGCTGGGCGGTGGTGTCGCGGATCGATAAGGACGGGGTGTGAGCACATTATTGGCGGGTGCCATGGCGGTGGTCAAGGCGGATTTCAGGTTGAGCAGGTTGAGCCTATTAATGCCTCATCGCATTTCTGGATTGCCGAAGCACAATTGCCGGATAACTTGTTTATGGGCTCCGGTGGCGGTCTGCTGACGGTCTGTCAGGAGGAAGGCGGCTCCGCCGGGTTCGGCCAGTCCGGGCCGGCCTTGCCGGGTTCTGCACCGGGCCGGGCCCCCGTGGCCGGACCGCCCGGCGAGCGCCCCTGCGCCGCGTCCGGTCCTGGCCGCCCGGCATCTGCGGATGCGCTATCCTGGCCGCATGCATTTCGCCCGGCTGCTCCTTACTTAGCCGCGCCGACTGTTCCTGTCGTTGGCGCGGCTGCCCCTCGTGAGCGAGGGGCATTTTGTTTGGGAGAAGCAGGCCAGGCAGGGGCCGAATCTGACCTCATCACTCGCGAGGAGCCATGACAGCCGCCGATTATGCGGATCGGGCGCACTACCATCCGCGCGCCGTCGAGGAGAAGTGGCAGCAGCGCTGGCCCACCCTGGACCTGTTCCGGGCCAGTGACGACCCGGCGGACCCCCGGCCGCGTACCTATGTGCTCGACATGTTCCCCTACCCGTCGGGTGACTTGCACATGGGCCACGCCGAGGCCTACGCCATCGCCGACGCGGTGGCGCGTTATTACACCCAGCGCGGCCATAACGTGCTGCACCCGATTGGCTGGGACTCCTTCGGGCTGCCTGCGGAAAACGCGGCTATCCGGGGCAATTCCCATCCGGCCGACTACACCTACCGCAACATCGAGACCCAGGCGGCCTCGTTCCAGAAGTACGCGCTGTCCTTTGACTGGACCCGCCGCCTGCACACGAGCGACCCCGAGTACTACCGGTGGACACAGTGGCTGTTCCTGCGCTTCTACGAGCGCGGCCTGGCCTACCGCAACGACGGCTACGTCAACTGGTGCCCGGTCGACCAGACGGTGCTGGCCAACGAGCAGGTGATCGCGGGCAAGTGCGAGCGGTGCGGCGCGGAGGTCATCCGGCGCGTGCTGACCCAGTGGTACTTCAAGATCACTGAGTACGCCGACCGGCTGCTGGCCGATGCCGAGCCGCTGGAGGGCAAGTGGCCCGACCGCGTGCTGCTGATGCAGCGCAACTGGATCGGCCGGAGCCAGGGCGCCGAGGTCTCGTTCGCGATCGAGGGCCGCGACGAGCCGGTCACCGTGTTCACGACCCGGCCGGACACGCTGTTCGGCGCCACGTTCTTCGTGGTGGCCGCGGACTCGCCGCTGGCCCAGGAGCTGTGCGCGCCCGACCGGCAGGGCGAGCTGGACCGGTACGTCGATGAGGTCCGCAAGCTGACCGACATCGAGCGGCAGTCCACCGAGCGCGAGAAGACGGGTGTCTTCCTGGGCCGGGACGCCGTCAACCCGGTCAACGGCGAGCGCATCCCCATCTGGGCCGCCGACTACGTGCTGCCCGACTACGGGACCGGCGCGATCATGGCGGTGCCCGCACATGACCAGCGCGACCTGGACTTCGCCCGGAAGTTCGGCCTGCCGGTACGGATCGTCGTCGAGACCGGCCTGCCCGATCCCGCGGAGACCGGAGTGGCGACCCCGGGCGAGGGCAGGCTGGTGAACTCGGGCCCGCTGGACGGGCTGGAGAAGGCGGCGGCGATCGCCGCGATCATCGACATCCTGGCCGAGCGCGGCCTGGGCCGCGGCGCGGTCAACTACCGGCTGCGCGACTGGCTGGTCTCGCGGCAGCGGTTCTGGGGCGCGCCGATCCCGATCGTCTACTGCGACGGCTGCGGCGAGGTCGCGGTCCCCGACGAGCAGCTGCCCGTCCGCCTGCCCGACCTGCGCGGCCAGGACCTGGCGCCCAAGGGAGTCTCCCCGCTGGCCGCAGCCAGCGACTGGGTGAACACCCAGTGCCCGAAGTGCGGCGGCCCGGCCCGGCGTGACACCGACACCATGGACACGTTCGTCGACTCGTCCTGGTACTTCCTGCGCTACTGCTCGCCCGGCTTCGAGAGCGGCCCGTTCGATGTCGAGGCGGTCCGGCGCTGGTGCCCGATCGACCTGTACGTGGGCGGCGTCGAGCATGCCATCTTGCACCTGCTGTACAGCAGGTTCTTCACCAAGGTCCTATACGACATGAAGATGCTGGACTTTGACGAGCCCTTCACCCGGCTGATGAATCAGGGCCAGGTCATCAACCACGGCAAGGCGATGTCCAAGTCCCTGGGCAACGGGGTCGACCTGGGCGCTCAGCTAGCCGCGCACGGCGTGGACGCGATCCGGCTGACGATGATCTTCGCCAGCCCGCCGGAGGACGATATCGACTGGGCCGACATGCGGCCGGAGGCCTCGGTGAAGTTCCTGGGCCGGGTCATGCGGGTCGCCGCCGACGTGGCCGCTGCCGGGACGGCGGCAGGGGCCGGGACGGCGGCGGCAGCAGGGACTGGGGTCCCGGCGGGCGACACTGAGCTGCGGAAGGTCACCCACCGCACGATCGATGAGGTAACCCGGCTGGTCGAGGTGATCCGGCTGAACGTGGCGGTCGCGCGGCTGATGGAACTGGTCAGCGCGGCCCGGCGGACCATCGACACCGGCCCGGGGGCCGGCGACCCGGCGGTCCGCGAGGCCGCCGAGACGCTGGCGATCCTGCTGTCGCTGTTCGCGCCCTACACCGCCGAGGAATGCTGGGAGACGCTGGGCCACGAGCCCTCCGTCGCCACGGCCGGATGGCCGGAGGCTGACCCGGCCCTGCTGGTGGAGGAGACCGTGACCTGCGTGGTGCAGGTGGACGGTAAGGTGCGGGACCGCCTGAGCGTCCCGGCCGCGATCGGGGAGGACGAGCTGCGCGAGCTGGCGCTGGCGACCGCCGGCGCGAGCCGGGCGCTGGCGGGCCGGGAGATCGCCGCGGTCATCGTGCGGCCGCCTAAGCTGGTCAACATCGTCGCGGGCTGACTGGCCCCGGCCCCGGCTGGTAACTGCCGGATGGTAACTGCGGTGCGCGGCGCCTGGCGACGGCCTACCGTGGCGCCGTGGTCACCTATGAATGGCGCAGGGGCTTCGCCAACGACGAGGTCAACGCGCTGCACGCCGCGGCATTCGGGCCCCCCACTGGCGGCTGATCCCGCTGGAGCCCACGGCCCTGTAGCTGCCGCGCTATAGGTAGAGCTGCAGCGGGCCGCGCCGCGACTGTCGGATCGTCTCGGCGCCGGCCGCCCTACCTGGCCGACTGGCCCCGTCCCGCTGGCCGGACTGCCCTGCCCCGCTGGCCGGCTAGCTCAGACCCGGCGCAAGACCGCCACGACCTTGCCGAGTATCTCGGCCTCGTCGCCAGCGATCGGCGTATAGGCCGGGTTGTGCGGCATGAGCCAGACGTGATCCGGCGCGCGCTTGAAGGTCTTAACGGTCGCCTCACCGTCGATCATGGCCGCCACGATGTCGCCGTTCTCGGCGACAGGCTGCTGGCGCACGACGACCCAGTCACCGTCGGCGATGGCGGCGTTGATCATCGAGTCACCAACGACCTTGAGCAGGAAGAGGGTGCCCTCGCCGACGATCTGGCGGGGGAGCGGGAAGATGTCCTCCACCGCCTGCTCGGCCAGGATCGGGCCTCCTGCGGCGATCCGGCCGATCAGCGGGACGTAGGCAGCCTCCTGCGAGGTGATGTCCATCGGCATGTCCTCGTCGACGTCGGCCTCTGGCCGGACCGCGGGATGGCCGGGAAGGCGCACCTCAACCGTGCGCGGGCGGCCAGCGTCGCGGCGCAGGTAGCCCTTGTTCTGCAGAGTAGACAGCTGATAAGAGACGCTGGAGGTGCTGGTCAGCCCGACGGCCTCGCCGATCTCCCGCATGGACGGCGGGTAGCCGCGCCGCTGCACGGAGTCGCGGATGACCTGCAGCACCTTGCGCTGCCGCCAGGTGAGCACATGATCGGGGTCGGGCTTGTCCGGGACATCGGCCACGACAGCGGGCACGCTGCCCCGCGGCTTGCGCCCGGGCCTGCCCCGCTGTCTGGTACCGGAGGGCGGGTCGACATGCCCGCCGGTAGCTGCCGTGCCGCCGGTGACGGTCGCGGCGCCCCGTGTCCCTCCGTCATCAGTCGCGTCGTTCATCATCGGCCTCCGGGCTCGGTGGTTTGTCGTTGCTGCCGACGCTAGCGGTAACGGTCGCGGATCTCAAACATCTGTTCGACCGACGCGAAAGTGTCGGAGTCTTGCGATAGGACTGTACCGCATCTTCGTTCGATCGAACGAAAATACGATAGAACAGAGATGCGATCGAACAGTCATTCGTAACGGAGGCAGTGATGACAGCTCTGAGTATTGCCGAGGCGCGGTCGCGGACCGCCGAGGCGAGTGGGCCAGGCCCGACGAGGCCCCGGCTAGTGGCAGTGCGCACGACGGTACCGCCCGCCGCGACGGCCCCCATTCGGACCGGGCTGCCAGCTCCGAGTGCGGTCCCCATTCAGACTGCGATCCCGGTCCGGACTGCGGTCCCGCTCCGGGCCGTGACGGCCATTCCCGCCCTGGCCCCGCATCCGGCTGGCGCCAGCCCGCGCCGGATTTCCGCCGCGCCGATCAGGCTGACCAGGCGGGGGCGCCTGGTGCTGGGAAGCCTGATCGTGCTGATGGCCGCGGCCATCGTGTCCGTACTCTCGCTCGGTCTGGCCAGCGGAGCGCTGGCCTCCAACCACCACGGGTCAGCGGGGGCCGGTTACCGGGGCATGCGGCAGGTGGTCGTCCAGCCGGGACAGACCTTGTGGTCGATCGCCGCGGCCGCCGAGCCGGCAGCTGATCCGCGGCTCGTGATTGCGGAGATGACGCAGGCCAATTCGCTGGGCGGCGCTACGGTCTACGCGGGCGAGCAACTGTGGGTACCCGCCCGCTAAGCCCCTGTGGGGGGAATGGCGCGGCAGGCGGGGAAAGCCGCGCGACTAGGCAAGGACTGCGACACGCCGGCGGGATCGCTGCGGCACGCCGGCGGGATCGGCCCGGCACGCCGGCGGGATCGGCCCGGCACGGACCTGGCGGACCCTAGCGGCTGGCTCGCGACACGCCGGCGACCATGACCAGAACTCGGGGTTCGGGCAGGTCTGCGGGGACCCGGTCAGGCCGCGGCCGGTGACCTGGTGCCAAGTACTTGCGCCGACGGGTAGCCTGGACCACAATATCTAGTAGTTACATCGCTGTAGTTTCCTGTAGGTTGTGCTTCACGGCAAATGTCCGCTGACGGTCTGGGGGTGATCGCTTGTACTGCCCGTATTGCAGGCATCCGGATAGCCGGGTCATCGACAGCCGGGCTGCGGAGGACGGGGTAGCGATCCGCCGCCGCAGGTCGTGCCCGGCGTGCGGCCGCCGGTTCACCACCCAGGAGAGCGTGATCCTGACGGTCGGCAAGCGCAGCGGCGTTACCGAGCCGTTCAACCGGGACAAGATCGTGCACGGCGTCCAGCGCGCGTGCCAGGGCAGGCCCGTGACCGAGGACCAGCTGGCGATCCTGGCCCAGCAGGTCGAGGACACCATCCGCAGCCGCGGCAGCGGCGAGATTCCCTCGCATGAGGTCGGCCTGGCCATTCTCGGGCCGCTTCGCGAACTCGACGAGGTCGCCTATCTCAGGTTCGCCTCCGTCTACCGCAGTTTTCAGTCGCTGACCGACTTCGAGGACGAGATCGCCGCCTTGCGGTCGGCGCATCTCGGCCAGCGGCCGTCAGCGGACGCGGACCAGCAGCTTGCGGCCCCGCAGGACGCAGCGAGTCCCGCCGGGCGAGGGCAGTCCACGGCGGCCGGGCCCGGCCCGGCCGATCGGCGGCAGCCGGTACCAGACGAGCACCACCTGTCGGCACGCTGAGCCGGCCGGAGATCGAAATCGGGACAGGACCTGACCAGGTCCGCGATGGGGTCCACGCGGATTCCCGAAGGGGGCGAACATGACCGAGACGACGAGCGGGTCGGTGGCGCGCACGGGCAAGGGCGCCAAGAAGGGGCTCACCATGCGCCGCATCTACACCCGTGAAGGCGTCCATCCCTATGACGAGGTCACGTGGGAGCGCCGCGACGTCGTCATGACCAACTGGCGGGATGGCTCGGTCAACTTCGAGCAGCGCGGCGTGGAGTTCCCCGATTTCTGGTCGGTCAACGCGGCGAACATTGTCACGACCAAGTACTTCCGCGGCGCCGTCGGCACTACCCAGCGCGAGTGGAGCCTCAAGCAGCTCGTCGACCGCGTGGTCGGCACCTACACCAGCGCCGGCCGTGAGTACGGCTACTTCGCCACCCCGGCCGATGCCACGATCTTCGAGCACGAGCTGACGCACGCCCTGATCCACCAGGTGTTCTCCTTTAACTCCCCGGTGTGGTTCAACGTCGGCACGGCATCGCCGCAGCAGGTGTCGGCGTGCCAGCCCTACGATGCGCCGGTCAGCACGCCGGATGGCCTGATCCCGATCGGCCAGCTGGTGGCGGCCAACGCGGTCGGCACCAAGGTGCACGATGCGAACGGGACCACCCGGATCGTGGCGACCAAGGCCAACGGCGTCAAGGAAGTCCTGCGCCTGCACACCGAGGCCGGCTACTCGCTCGATGCCACCCCGGATCACCTGGTGTGGCGGGCCACCGACCAGCAGACCGGAGAGTTCACCGTGGCCGGCTTCATCCGGCCCGGAGACTACCTGCTGCACGTGGACCCGGATGTCGGCGGCACCGACCGGCACATGGTCCAGGTCACCAGGGTCGAGCGGCTCGGTGACATGGAAGTCTACGACATCCAGACCGAGAGCGGCGAGTACCTGTCCGGCAGCCTGCGGGTGCACAACTGCTTCATCCTGGCCGTCGACGACACGATGGACGCGATCCTCGACTGGTACCGCGAGGAGGGCCTGATCTTCAAGGGCGGCTCCGGAGCGGGCGTTAACCTCTCGCGGATCCGGTCCAGCAAGGAGCTGCTGTCCTCGGGCGGCACCGCCAGCGGGCCCGTCTCGTTCATGCGCGGCGCCGACGCCTCGGCCGGCACGATTAAGTCCGGGGGAGCGACCCGCCGGGCGGCGAAAATGGTCGTCCTGGACGTCGATCATCCCGACATCGAGGAGTTCATCGAGACCAAGGCGCGCGAGGAAGAGAAGGTCCGCGTGCTGCGCGATGGCGGCTTCGATATGGACCTCGGCGGCAAGGACATCGTCAGCGTCCAGTATCAGAACGCCAACAACTCGGTGCGCGTCTCGGACGAGTTCATGCGGGCCGTTGAGGCGGGCACCGACTTTGACCTCAATGCCCGCACGACCGGCGAGTCGCTGCGCAAGGTCAACGCCAAGGAGCTGTTCCGGAAGATGGCCCAGGCGGCGTGGGACTGCGCCGACCCCGGCATCCAGTACGACGGGACGATCAACGGCTGGCACACCTGCCCAGAATCTGGACGAATCACCGCAAGTAACCCGTGCTTCCCGGCCGACCAGCGCGTGGTCACCGATCAGGGCCTGATCCGGATCGGTGACCTGGTGGCGCGTGCGGCGGCGGGCGAGGCCTTCGCCGTCTACACCAATGATGTCACGTCGACGACCGATCAGCAGGAGCGCGTGGTGGCGACGGCCCCGACCCGCTACCTGGTGACGGGTACCAACGAGGTCGTCGAGCTTCGCTTCTCCGACGGCTCGCGGCTGCGCTGCACGCCGGGTCACCGGGTCTGGACCGCCAACCGCGGCTGGGTGCACGCCGAGGACCTGACGGCCGATGACCGCGTCGTCCGTTCCGCTCAGTATGCCGCGCGCGCCGCCGCGGACCTGCGCGTTCCCGAGCACGCACTCGCGGCCGCTCGGTCGGTGAAGTCGCGCAAGCCGCTCGACCTGCCAGTGAAGTGGGACGAGGAGTTCGCTCACTATCTCGGGTGGCTCACCGGCGATGGCTGCGTGACCGACCAGGGGGCCGTGACCGTCTACGGCAGCGACGACGACCGGGGCGAGGTACTGCCGCGGCACCGTGAGCTACTCGCGGCGATCACCGGATTCGACGCCAAGCCCAGCGTTCAGGCCAACGGCACGCTGCAGCTGCGGGTCACCAGGGACGCTTTCGTCGCCTTCATCCGGGCGCTCGGCGTGTCGTCTGACCGCGCTCCGGCCAAGCGGGTGCCCGATGCGATCTTCGAGGCGCCTGAGGAGGCGCTGACCGGGTTCCTCCAGGGCCTCTTCGACGCCGATGGCTGTGCAGTCAGCATGGCGAACGGCACTCGCTACGTCGGTCTTGGCAGCCGCTCCGAGGAGCTGCTGCTGGGAGTCCAGGAGCTGCTGCTGTCTCTCGGGATCACCAGCCGCATCTACCAGGGCGGCACAAAGTCCGACAGCTTCAGCTACACCCGCAAGGACGGCTCGGTGGTCAGCTACGGCTCCGACGGCCCGAGCTTCGACCTGCGGATCACTGGCCGCTCGCTGCGGGAGTTCGGTGCCCGGATCGGGTTCAGCCTGCCCGGCAAGGCGCACAAGCTGCTGACCATCATCGCCTCGACGACCTTCTACCACACCGACGAGACGGTTCGCCTGGCCAGCAGGATCTCCCGCGGCTTCGAGACCACCTTCAACCTCACCGAGCCGCGCAACCATTCCTACATTGTCAGCGGCACGGTCGTCGCCAACTGCTCCGAGTACGTCCACCTCGACAACTCATCCTGCAACCTGGCCAGCATCAACCTGCTGAAGTTCCTGCGCGACGACGACACCTTCGACGTCCAGCGGTTCCGCGACGTCAGCGAGCTCGTGATCACGGCGATGGACATCTCCATCTGCTTCGCCGACTTCCCGACCGACAAGATCGCCGAGACCACTCGGGCCTACCGCCAGCTCGGCATCGGGTACGCCAACCTCGGCGCGCTGCTGATGGCGACCGGGCACGCCTATGACTCCGACGGCGGCCGGGCGATCGCGGCGGCGATCACGTCGCTGATGACCGGCACGGCCTACCGGCGCTCCGCCGAGCTGGCCGCGGTCGTCGGCCCGTACGACGGATACGCGCGCAACGCCACCGCTCACAAGCGGGTCATGGGCAAGCATGCCGAGGCCAGCACGCAGATCCGGACGGCCGGGGGGATGGACAAGGAGATCATCTCCCTGGCCAACAAGACCTGGCGCGAGTGCCTCAAGCTAGGCGAGACAAACGGATATAGAAACGCCCAAGCCAGTCTGCTCGCCCCTACTGGCACAATTGGGTTGATGATGGACTGCGACACCACTGGTGTCGAGCCAGACCTGGCGCTGGTCAAGTTCAAGAAGCTGGTCGGCGGCGGCTCCATGCAGATCGTCAACCAGACCGTTCCCCGCGCCCTGAAGAACCTCGGCTACCAGCCCGAGCAGTCCGAGGCCATCATCGAGTACATCGCCGAGCACGGGCACGTCATCGACGCGCCGGGGCTGCGGCCCGAGCACTACGACGTGTTCGACTGCGCCATGGGCGAGCGCGCGATCAGCCCGATGGGCCATGTCCGGATGATGGCCGCCATCCAGCCCGCCCTGAGTGGCGCCATTTCCAAGACCGTGAACCTGCCTGAGTCGGCGACCGTCGAGGACATCGAGAAGATCTACTACGAGGGCTGGAAGCTCGGCCTGAAGGCGCTGGCGATCTACCGGGATAACTGCAAGGTCGGCCAGCCTCTGTCGATCTCCAAGAACCAGACGGCTCAGGCTGCGGCGCCCGCTGAGGTCGCCGAGCCCGTCGCGCCGCATGAGGTCCGGCCCGTGCGCCGCCGGCTGCCCCGGCAGCGCGCGGCCACGGTCACCCGGTTCTCGGTCGCGGGCGCGGAGGGCTACATGACGGCCTCCAGCTATCCCGACGACGGCGTCGGCGAGGTGTTCCTCAAGCTCGGCAAGCAGGGTTCCACCCTGGCCGGCGTGATGGACGCGTTCTCGATGGCGATCTCGGTGGGCCTGCAGTACGGGATCCCGCTGGAGTCCTATGTGGCCAAGTTCACCAACATGCGGTTCGAGCCGGCCGGCATCACCGACGACGCCGACATCCGGATGGCCAGCTCGGTGATGGACTACATCTTCCGGCGGCTCGCGCTTGACCACCTCACCTTCGAGCAGCGATCCGAGCTGGGCATCCTGACCACCGCCGAGCGCACCGCCCAGCTGTCGGGGGAGGACCCGGCGCCCGCGGTCGACGAGGACATCGACCCGGTCGAGCTGGCCCAGTCGGTGCCGGTCGAGGAGGTGCATCCGCCCCAGTCCCGCGTCCCGGAGCCGCAGGCGCCGCGCCGCGCCGACCCGCTGCCGCAGCCGCGCAGCTCCACGGAGCTGATCGAATCGCACCAGGGCCGGACCGCCGACGCTCCGCTCTGCCTCACCTGCGGGACCAAGATGCGCCCGGCAGGCAGCTGCTACGTCTGTGAGGGCTGCGGCTCCACCAGCGGCTGCAGCTGACGGCGGAGACCTGGCAACTGACGCAACCATGCCACGAGCGCCCGGCCCTCGAGAGGAGGCCGGGCGCTCGTGCATCGCAGGGACCTTCGCAGATACGAACAGGTCACCGGCTTTCAATTATCTCGAACATGCATTTGGTTAACATCGTTGTGCTGGTAACCTGACCTACCTACAGCCACGGCGGCCGGAGGTCAGACGATGCGACGTGCAGAGCTACCTGATTTCCCCGGCCGGGATCTGAGCCCGCGTCAGCGCAAGATCATCCAGGTCATCAAGGACTCCATGGAGCACGCTGGCTACCCGCCCACCTTGCGGGAAATCGGCCAGGCGGCAGGACTTTCCAGTACGTCAAGTGTCTCTCACCAGCTGTCCATGCTGGAGAGGAAGGGATACCTGAGCCGGGGCGCGGGACGACCGCGCACCGCAGTCATGCGCCCAGTCACTGGTCCGGCCACTGAGCGGCAACCCGATCAGGCGCACGGTGATGCCAGGCAGCAGAGAATCGCCCGGGTGCCGGTGGTTGGCCGTATCGCTGCGGGGAATCCCATCCTCGCGGCCGAGCTGGTCGACGACATCATGCCGCTGCCCAGACAGCTAGTCGGTGAGGGAGATCTCATCATCCTCAAGATCGTCGGTGACTCGATGATCAACGCCGCGATCGCCGATGGCGACTGGGTGGTCGTCCGCCGGGACTCGGACGTCGAGAACGGCGACATTGTGGCCGCCATGATCGAGAGCGACACCTCTGTTGAGGGCGAGGCGACCGTCAAGACACTGAAGAGAAGTGACGGTCATGCCTGGCTGATCCCGCATAACCCCGCCTATGCGCCGATCCTGGGTGATGAGGCCACGATCGTCGGCAAGGTGGTCGCCGTGCTGCGCCGGGTCTGACGGGATCCAGGACCGAACCTACTGGCCCGACGCAGCCCAGCGGCCCCGCCCGGCGGGCTCACTCGTTGTCGGTCCAGCTGAGCAGGCGGGTCGCCAGCTCGCGGTCACCCTCGGTGTCCAGGCCGCCGCGCTGCTGGCGTCCGTAGAGGGCAAGCACGATGTCGCTCGCAGTCCCGCGGACCCGCGCGGCGGCGGCCGCCGCACCCGTTCCCGTTATCTCCTCTGTGGCCCGGGCCCCGGCCGTGCCCAGGTCCACCAGCCAGGTCGGCCCGCCATCGGCCGCCAGCGCGACCCGGCCGGCCTCGTGCGGCCAGGCGCCCATCGTGGCCATCCCGACTGTCAGGAACTCACCCACCCCGTCCGCGGCCACGACGCCCGGCAGCGGCTCGGGCCGTCCGGCCGCCTCCTGGGCGTCGAACGCGTGCACGGCGGCCTCCTGCACCTGGTGCCGGGCAACCGCGCCCGAGTCAGTGGGCGCGCCGGACTCCGGCCACCACGTCCAGCAGGACCGGCCCGGTCCGGCCTCGGTCAGGGCCCGGACCAGCTCGTCAGTGGCGGCCGCTGACCACCCGATCAGGTCATCGCCGGGCTCGCGGTCAGGCACCTGGTCCTCGCCCGGCGGTCCCGCAGCCGGGCCGGCGGCCACCACGGCCGCCCAGAATCGCTGCACCTCGCCCAGGTGCGTGACCAGGTCGCGAACGGACCAGTCCGGGCAGCCCGGCACGCGAGCGTCGGGCCCGGCCCGGCCGGCGGCGGCGCGCAGCGCTGCGGAGCGGTCCTCGATCAGCTTGAGCAGGTCAGCGAAAGTTGGCGTCGGCATGCGCCCAGTCCTACCAGCCGGGACCGACAAGCCGGGACTAAAACCAGCGCCAGGGGGTGCGCGACACGAATGTAGGCCGGGGATGGAAGTACAGTTCGTGACGTTACTCTGAGAGTATGAATACTCTCAGAGTGGATTGTGTCCGGTGACTGCCCAGCCGGACCTGCCGGGCCTGGAGCAGCAGCGTGCCCGGCTGCATGCCGATCTGGCCGCGGTCGGCGATTTCCGGCCGGGGACGCTGTCGGCGGTGATGCGCCGGTGCGGCAGGCCGTCGTGCGCGTGCGCTGACCCGGCTCATCCCGGTCACGGGCCGCAGCACATCCTGACCAGGAAGGTGGCGGGCAGGACAGTGTCGGCGCACCTGCGGCCGGGCCCGGAGCTGGACAAGGCGGCCGGCGAGGTGGCCCGCTGCAAGTGGTTCCGGCAGATCGTCGGGGAGATCGTGGAGGTCAGCGAGGCGATCTGCCAGGCCCGCCCGGCCTCGCCGCTGGCTGGTGAGCCCCCGGCCGGGCCGGGAGACGAAAAAAAGGGCTCTTCGCCGGGCTCGCCGCGGAGTTCGCCGCCGAGGTAGAGCAGCTGGCCGGCCTGGCGGCCCGGTCGCTGGGCACCAGCGGCGGGCTGGAGGCGGCGGAGCTGGCGATCCGGACCGCGATGACCGGGCTGGGCGCCTCGCTGCTGGAGCAGCTGCTGGCCGCCGGCGGCGGGCACCGCGGCCCGCGGGCCGGCTGCGGGGCCGGGCACCAGGCCGAGTTCGTCTCCTACCGGGAAAAGGCCATCGGCACCGTGCCCGGCCCGGTCAGCGTCCGCCGGGCCTGGTACCACCGCCGCGAGTGCGGCCGCGGCCTGGCGCCCGCGGACAGCGACCTGGGCGTGGCCGGCGTGTCCACGTCGCCGGGCCTGCGGAAGATGACGGCCCGGGTCGCCGCAGTGGCGCCGTTCGCCCGGGCCGGTGACCTGCTGGCCGACCTGGCCGGCCTGCACCTGACCGCCAGGCGCATCGAGCGGTCCGCCGAGGCCGACGGCACCGCGGCAGCCGCCGCCACCCGGGCCGCGGCGGACGCGATCCTCGCCCGCAAGCTCATCCCCATGCCCCCCGCGCCGCTGCCCGGCAAGCTGTATATCGCAGTCGACGGGACCGGGGTGCCGATGGTGCCCGCCGAGACCGCAGGCCGCCCCGGTAAGGGACCCGACGGGCGGGCAAAGACCCGCGAGGTCAAGCTCGCCTGCCTGTTCACCCAGACCACCCTCGATGCCGGCGGCCGCCCGGTCCGCGACCCGGGGTCCTCCACCTACCTGGCCACCTTCGCCCCCGCCGCCCAGTTCGCCCGGCTCGTCGACGCCGAGGCACGCCGCCGCGGATCACAGCACGTCCGCCAGCTGGTCGTCCTCGGCGACGGGGCAGCCTGGATCTGGAACCTGGCCGGCCAGATCCTGCCCGCCGCGACCCAGATCGTCGACCTCTACCACGCCCGCGAGCACCTGCACGAGCTCGCCGGCCTGGTCGCCTTCATGCTCGGCGGCCAGCACAACGACTGGCTCGCCGCCCGGCTCACCGAACTCGACAACGGCGACATCCCCGCCATCACCGCCGCCGCCCGCGAGTTCCCCCTCGCCGGCCTCAAGGCACGCGAGCTGGACAAGGCCCTCGGCTACTTCGAGACCAGCGCCCACCGGATGCAATACGCCCGCTTCCGCTCACTGGGCATGCTCGTCGGCTCCGGCATGGTCGAAGCCGGCTGCAAAGCCGTCATCGGCCAGCGCATGAAACTCTCCGGCATGCACTGGCCCGCCCGCGGCGCCGCCGGCATCGCCGCCCTCCGCTGCCAGGACGCCAGCGGCCGCTGGGACGAAATCTGGCAGCACCCAGACACTCAGATAACCGTAGCCTGACCAGGCCGCACCCCGACTACCTACAAATCTGTCGTGCACCCAGCGCCAGGGCGACGAAACATGCCCTTGACAGTCCTCCCCACCCGGGTCGGCCAGGGCGTCCCCGGCCTCCCCGCTATCCCCGGTCAAGGAGCCCCCTGTCCCTTGACCTGGCGACCGCCGACCCACACCCCCGTGATCGCGTCCGGGCGGGCCAGGATCGAGATGTCAGCGAGCGGATCGCCCGCCACGCAGAGGAGATCGGCGTCGTAGCCGGCGGCGAGCAGGCCGCTGCGCGGCGCCTGCGGCCCGAGGGTGCGCGGCGCCGTCGCGGTGGCCGCCTCAATCGCCTGCAGCGGCGTCATGCCCAGCCTGACCAGGTGTACCAGCTCGGATCCGTTCGTGCCCCAGGAGTTGGGCAGGTCCAGGCCGGTCAGGCCGATATCCGTCCCCATCGCCACGGTCACGCCGCGCTCGATGGCCAGCCGCATCGCGTCGGCGTGAATATCGGCGATGGCCACCAGCTTGGCCGCGGCGTAGGGCGGCACCTTCTCCAGGTGGAGCAGGATGTCCTCGATGATGCTGCGGGTCGGGACCAGGATCGCCCCGGTCTCCAGCATCGCGTCGCACACCTCCTCGTCCAGGTAGGTGCCGTGCTCGATCGTCGCCACGCCCGCCCGCAGCGCCGCCATGATCCCTGGCTTGCCGTGGCAGTGCGCCGCCACCACCCGGTCAGCCAGCGCCGCCACCTCGACAATGGTCCGCAGCTCGGAGTCAGTGAACTGCTGGTGCACGGGATCGTCGACCTCCGACAGCACGCCGCCCGAGGCGCAGACCTTGATCACCGCCGCGCCGCGCCGCAGCTGCTCCCGGACCGCGCGCATGCACTCGGAGGTGCCATCGGCGAGGCGGAACGTCCCGTCGTGCCGGCCGAAGTCCGCGACCCAGGCCAGCGGGTAGCAGTGCAGGTCCCCGTGGCCGCCGGTCACGCTCAGGACCGCGCCCGCGGCGTAGACCGACGGGCCGTCCAGCAGTCCTTCCCGCACCGCCTGGGCCAGGTAGACCCCGAGCCCGCCGACCTCCCGGACCGAGGTGACCCCGGCATTGAGCGCGTTGATCAGGTCCCGCGCCGACCGGGCCGCTCGCAGCTGCACCGGCTCGGCGGCCAGCTTGGCCAGGTCCATCGCCCGGCTGCCCATGAAGTGCCCGTGGCAGTCCCACAGGCCCGGCAGCACCGTCGCCGCCTGCCGCGTCGCGACGCCGGGAGCGGGCGGGGCGTCAGCGGCGGGCCCGGCATAGGCGATCCGGGCGCCATCGATCAGGACCGTGGCATCGCGCACCGGCTCCCCGCGACCGGGGATGAGCAGCCCGGCATCGATCCGCTCCATGTGTCTCCCTCCTGGGCCGGATAAGCCGGCCGCCTAGCCGCGGACTCAGACCCTTCATTCCTAACGGACCGCTCGCCAGCGCCGCCCCCGCAGCCGGCGCGGCTCGGGCGGGCTTGCATTGCGGACTCCGTTAGCCGGCCAATCCGGCAGCCGCCCGCTGGCCAATACTGTCAATCGAGCTGGTCGCGGCCAATCCGGCTCGCCCGGCTCGCCGTGATCACCGAGCCAGCCGCGATCGCCGCCAGCCCGGCGCGGGCCGCCTGGTGGTCAACAAGCCCGGCGCGGCCGAGGCTTGCGGCCTGGGCTGGGGCCCGGGCGTGCGGTGGCCTGCCGCCCGTCACCGCCGGGCGGTCCGGGCGGCAAGGTTTACTTTGTGGGGCTAGAGGGCGACACGGTGCTATTTTTTCCGCCGCATACCACTAGGGGACTCCGTCTGCAGCCGGTAATGCGCTATACAAGTCTCAGTGCGAGCGAGCGAGACGCGGTCAGCTGACAAGTCACCGTCTCTGCCCGGCCGTCGGGCCGCGCAGAACGGGCTTAGTCGCCTACGCCAAACTTTCACTGCCGCGCCCCTGCTGCTCAAGATCATCCTGGTCGTGGCGCTGTGCATTATCGCCCCGCCGCTGGCGGCCGTCGGCCTGTTCGCCGGGCTCATCTACGCGCCGTACGCGCTGTGGACGAGCAGCCGCGGCTGGCTGGCATCGCTGTCGGTGGCCTTGTGGGGCATTGCCCTGACCGCCGCCCTCGCCCACGGCAGTCAGGGACCCCGGGACGCGCTGCTGCTGCTCCCGCTGGCGGTGACCGGGGCGGCCCAGATCGGTCCGCTCGGCCGCTGGCTGGTTCCCTGCCGGACGGTCGCCTGGGCCCTGGCCTGGGCGCTGCCCGTCGGGATTGCCACGTTCCGGATCTGGCGGCACCTTGCCTACCTCGGGCCTGCGGTCGCGTGGCTGATCGCCTGCCTGGTGCTGGGCTGGCGCCTGATCGGCGCCTGGCAGTACGGCCGGGGCCAGACCCGGGAGCAGGCGCGCGGCGGCGGACCCGGCGCGCCCTTCGCCTGGTCGCCCGGCGGCCCGTACGCGCCGCCGGCGAGCTACCCGCCGGCCCGCTCCGCGGGTCCCGCGCCCGGTGGCCGCGGCGGCCAGAGCGGGCGCCCTGGGGGGCCCGTGCGGGTCGCCCAGGCCGGTGACGGCCTGCGCAGCCAGGTCGGCCCCGATGCGCTCCGGGAGCAGGCGGCCGAGCAGTGGCCGGTCATCACGATTGACGAGGCGATGGCCGAGCTGGACGCCATGATCGGCCTGGCGGCGGTCAAGGACCAGGTCCGGTCCATTGCCGCGTCGGTGGAGGCCGCGCGCCGCCGCGCCCTGGCCGGTCACGGCACCGAGAAGCCGATGCAGCACTTCGTCTTCCTCGGACCGCCGGGAACGGGCAAGACCGCGGTGGCGAGGGTGATCGCGAAGATCTTCTATGCGTTCGGCCTGCTTAATACCCCGGCCGTGGTGGAGGCGCACCGGGCCGACCTGGTGGGCGAGTACCTGGGGGCCACCGCGATCAAGACCAACGAGCTCATCGACTCGGCGCTGGGCGGAGTGCTATTCATCGACGAGGCCTACAGCCTGGTCAATGAGGGCGACGGGCAGGGCGACCGGTTCGGCAACGAAGCGGTGCAGGCCCTGCTCAAGCGCGCCGAGGACAACCGCGAGGACCTCATCATCATCCTGGCCGGCTACGAGCGCCAGATGGACGGGTTCCTGGCCAGCAACCCCGGCCTGAACTCGCGCTTCGGCAACCGGGTGAAGTTCCCCAGCTACACGCCGGCGGAGCTACTCCTGCTGGCCGACCTCGCGCTCCAGAACAAGGGCGAGCTGCTCGATCCCGACGCCCGGCCCGTCCTGCGGCGGATGTTCGAGGAAGTCGGCAGGCGGCGGCTGGTCGATGAGCTGGGCAACGGCCGGTTCGTGCGCAGCCTGCTGACCAAGGCGGGCCAGCGTCGCGATGTCCGGGTCATGGCCGCCGAGGCCGAGCCGTCCCAGTCGGCGCTGGTCACCATCCGCGGCCCCGACCTTGAGCAGGCCTTCGCCGAGCTGACCACGCGCTTCCGCGGGTACGGGCAGACGCCCACGGTGGAGAGCGCGCTGGCCGAGCTTGATGCCCTGGTGGGCCTGGAGCCGGTCAAGCGCCAGGTACACGAGATCGCCGCGCAGTTGCGCGTGGCCCGGCTCCGCGACCGGCAGGGCCTGGCCAGCCAGGCCCCGGCCCGGCATTTCGTCTTCACCGGGCCGCCGGGGACAGGCAAGACGACGGTGGCCCGGATCCTGGGCCGGATCTTCGCCGCGCTGGGCCTGCTCGTGCGGCCCGAGGTGGTCGAGGCGCACCGGGCTGACCTGGTCGGCGAGCACCTCGGCTCGACGGCCATCAAGACGAACAAGCTCATCGACTCCGCGCTCGGCGGCGTGCTGTTCATCGACGAGGCCTACGCCCTCTACAACCAGGGCTACTCCGGCGGCGACGCGTTCGGCTCCGAAGCCGTCGCCACCCTGCTCAAGCGAGCCGAGGACGACCGGGACCGGCTGGTGATCGTGCTGGCTGGCTACACCCACGACATGGACCGGTTCCTGCACAGCAACCCCGGCCTGGCCTCGCGGTTCAGTGTCCGGATCGGGTTCCCGAGCTACAGCCCGGAGCAGCTCGCCAACATCGCCGAGGTCATCGCGGCGCAGGCCGGGGACTCCTTCGCCGATGACGCGCGGCCGGTCCTGGCGGAGATCTTCCGCCACGCCTGCGACCAGGGCCGCATCGACGAGCTCGGGAACGGCCGGTTCGCCCGGTCGCTGTTCGAGCGGGCATGCGCGTCCCGGGACATGCGAGCTTCCGGCATCGGCGACGACGCCACGGCCCAGGACCTGACCACCGTGACCGCGGCCGACCTGCAGGCCGCCTACCGGGAGCTCAGCCGCTGAGCTCAGCCGCGGCCGTCACCCGCGGGCGCTGCCACCAGCTCGAAGCGGATGTGCTGGCCGGGCCGCAGCTGCGCCGCGCGGCCGATGTCGGCGGAGTGCACGACGGCGATCACGGGGTACCCGCCGGTGGTCGGGTGGTCGGCCAGCAGCAGGATGGGCTGGCCGTCGTGCGGCACCTGCAGGGCGCCCGTCACCATGCCCTCGCTCGGCAGCTCACCGGTTCGCGCGCGGGCCAGGGCCGGCCCGGCCAGGCGCAGTCCCGTCCGGTTGCTCGCCGAGGTCACCTGGTAGGCCGCCGCGGTCAGGGTCCGCAGCGCCGCGGGGTCGAACCAGTCATCCCGCGGCCCGGCCAGAATCCGGACGCTGACGACGGCCGCCTGACCCTCCGGAGCCGGCGTTACGGCCAGCCCGCCGTCATGCCGGGCCGGGCCGTCCGGTCCGACGGCCAGCCGGTCACCGCGCCGCAGGGGACGGGGGCCCAGGCTCGCGAGCAGGTCGGCGGACTTGCTGCCCAGCACCGCGGGCACCTCGATGCCGCCGCCGACGGCCAGGTAGCTGCGCAGGCCCGCGGCGGGGGCCCCTAGCCGCAGGACCGAGCCGGCCAGCACGGGGAAGGCGCGGCCTGGCGACCGTTCCGTTACTACGCCATTGCTCTTTGTAATGACGGCCGGCACGGGAGCGCCGGTCACGGCTACCAGCGCATCCGCGTGGAAGCGCAGCTCGGCCCGGCCGAGGGTGAGCTCCAGCGCGGCGGCACCGTCGGCGTTGCCGACGAGCCGGTTGGCCAGCCGGAAACTGGCGGGATCGGCGGCGCCGCTGGGCGGCACCCCCAGGTGGCCGTAACCCGTCCGGCCGAGATCCTGGATCGTGGCCAGCGGGCCGGGCCGGACGACCTCCAGCGGACCGGCTGCTGATCCGAGGGACCCGGCGACGGGGAGCTCTGGCCGATCGGGGACGGCCGCGCCCTCGGCGGTGCGGAAGCGGATCCGCATGCCGGGCGCGAGCAGCGCCGGCGGGTCCCGGCGCGGATCCCACAGCGCGGCGGCCGTCCGGCCGAGCAGCCGCCAGCCGCCGGGGGAGGCCGCGGGGTACACCGCCGCGAGGCCGCCCGCGATGGCGACCGAGCCGGCCGGGACCGACACGCGCGGGGTCGCCATCCGCGGCACGTCCGCCAGCGCGGCATCCAGGCCGGTCAGGTAGCCAAAGCCGGGCGCGAAGCCGAGCCACCCCACCCGGTACTCGGCGGCCTGATGCCGGGCGACGACCTCGCTGACCGTCAGCCCGGTCAGCTCGGCCACCTCGGCCAGGTCCGGGCCGTCGTAGCTGACCGGAATCTCGGCCAGGGTCCCGGCGTCCGCCGGGCTGTCCGGCAGCGGCAGGGCCAGGATCCGCCGGCCCAGCTCGGCCAGCTCCCAGCTGCCCGGCTCGACGGAGACCAGCACCGTGCGGGCCCCGGGTACGACCTCCAGGATGCCCGGCAGGCGGCCGGAGGTGATGGCCGAGGCCAGCCGGGCGGCGATTCCGCCGCAGTCCACCAGCAGGGCCGCGTCGCCCGCTGGCCGGATCGCCGTCATGGTGGCAGCTTCAGGCCGGGGTCACGCGAACGGCTCCAGCGTGACCCCGGCCGCCTCCAGCGCTCCGCGCACGGCCCGGGCCAGGCCGACGGCGCCGGGCGTATCGCCGTGCATGCACACCGAGCGCGCCAGTATCCGGACCGGCCGTCCCGTCGCCGACTCGACCGATCCGCTGGTCACGAGCGTGACCACGCGGCTGGCCACGACGTCCGGGTCGACGAGGACCGCGCCCGGCTGGTCCCGTCCGACCAGCGTCCCGTCGTCGTTATAGGCGCGATCGGCGAATGCCTCGGCCACCACCGTGAGGCCAGCGGCACTGGCCTCGACGGCGGCTACGCAGCCCGGCAGGGTCAGCAGCGGCAGATCCGGGTTGTAGGCGCGGATCGCCGCGACGATGGCCGCGGCCTGCCCGGGGTCCCTGGCCGCCCGGTTGTAAAGGGCGCCGTGCGGCTTGACGTAGCTCACCCGGCCGCCCTCGGCCCTGGCGATCCCGTCCAGCGCGGCGATCTGGTACAGCACCTCGGCCGTCAGCTCGGCCGCCGGCAGCGTCATCTCGCGCCGTCCGAAGCCCGCGAGATCCTGGTAGGACACCTGAGCCCCGATGGACACCCCCCGCGCGATCGCCGCCGCGCAGGCCCGGCGTATCGTCAGCGGGTCACCGGCGTGAAAGCCGCAGGCGATGTTGGCGCTGGTCACGATGGACAGCAGGGCCTCGTCGTCGCCGATCCGCCAGGCGCCGTAGCTCTCGCCGAGATCGGCGTTGAGATCAACCGCGCGCTGGCGGGTGATCACCTGGGCTCCTCCGGCGGCAGGTCAGCCAGGACCGTGGCGATGTCGTTCTCGTCCTCGCCCGCCGCGCGGATCGCATTCATCAGGGCGTGCAGCACCGAGTGCCGGTCCTCGCCCAGGTCCAGCAGGCGCTGGGCGGCATCCCATAGCTCCGGGGGATCGTCGCGCCAGAGCCGGTCGGCCAGCGCCACGTGCCGGTCCAGGTGCTGGTCGGTGACCGGCGGCCCGAACTGGTCCTCGTGGTCGGCCGCCAGCAGCGAGCGGCGGTCGGTGGCCCGCGCCGGATCCAGGCCGGCCAGGTCGATGCCGTGGTAGGTGCCCCGCAGCAGCGGGAACGCGAAGGCGCGCCGGGCGAGCGCCTCCAGGTCGCCGTCGGGAAGCAGCCGGGCCACCAGCGCGGGCTCGAGGCCGAATGAGGACGGGTCGCGGTACACGTTGGGAAACGCGCGCATCGCGTCGAACACCGCGTCGAGCGTCGCGGTGACCCCGTCCCGCGACAGGCCCGCCCTGGCGGTGGCCCAGCGGACCCAGGCCAGCAGGACATGCGGCATGGCGTCCTGCTCGGCCGGTGACAGCATCACCTTGCGCGGCAGCCAGTCGAGCAGGAACGCCTCGGCCTTGGCCGGGCTCATCCGCAGCGGCCGTCCGAAATCCCGGTCGCAGCCGTACTCCACGATGTGGTCGGCGCACCGGCTGGCGGCCTCGCGATCGGACAGGTCCTCCGCCTCATCCGAGGCCAGGAACTCGGCGACCAGCATGGCCCGGCGGTCCTTGCGCCAGACCTGCCGCCGGGTGATGGCGGCCACGGCCGGATCCTGGCCGGGCACGGCCTGCGCGGGCACCAGGCCCGGCGAGCCCTTGCGCGACGCGGGCGGCAGCGTCCGGACGCGGGCCCGGATGAAGGCGTGGTAGGAGGGGAACGAGGCGCTCACGGCCGGATCGGCCGCGCTTTCCGTCGCGGCCAGCGCCGCCGACAGCAGCCGTCGCGCCTGCGGGGGCTCGACCTGGGTGAAGGTGGACCGCGCGAGCGAGATCCCGGCCGCGGGCTGAGCCGCTTCCGGGTCCGCGCCGACGGGCTGGCCGCTGGCGTCCCGGCAGTACTCCAGCAGCTTGCCCACCTGCGAGGTGACCCAGCCATCCCGCGCGAGGCCGCCGGCGTTGTAGTCCACCACCACGACCAGGGCGTGCTGCTCCTGGCCCGCGTAACTGAAGACGCACACGACCTCGTCGCGGTCACCGTAGGCGTCGGCGTTCACGTAGCACTCGGCCGCCTCGACGGCGCCGACGTGATCAGCCCAGCCCGGCCGCGCTACCCCGCGCTCCATCAGGTCCAGGGCGGCCTGCTCGGCCAGGGCGCACTGCCGGGGGGTGCCCAGGCACGCGATGCCCGAGAGGAGGGCCAGCGCGGCGGGGCTGCCCTGCTCGGCGGCGTAGGCGACCAGGCCCTCGCCCACCAGCTCCTCGATGTCGGCGCGACGCCGGCGCGCCTCCCGCATCCCGGCGCGGCCCGGCTGCTGGCCCCACCAGGTGCCCAGCAGCTCGCTCACCATGAGCTCGGCATCGAGCGGGCTGCGCACGGCCAGCAGCTCGCGGGCGGCCCGCAGCATCTCGGCGAACAGCGCGTTCGGCGGCGGGGTGGACAGGCCGGACGCGCGGCGCTTATGGCCTGGAGGACCCGAGTTTCCGGAATGTCCGGAAGCTCCCGAGGATCCGGAAGGCTCCCTTCCTCCTGCGGGATCTCGGCGTCGGCTCTGCGGGCTCACGGGTCTAGCTTCCCAGATTCGCGGTTGGTATCGCTATGCCTCGGCCCGGCGCGCTGTCCGATTCCTTCGCTGACGGACGTATTCGCCGGGATGGTCGCACGCTCCGTTGCTGCGGAATGAACCATTAATGGGGCCAGTGGCATAGTAATACGACGGTGCTCGGTCACGGTGCTGCTGCGCGGTATTGGCCCAGCCGCCGGGTCCCGGCCGGCCGCCGGGTCCCGGCCGGCCCCGCGGGTGCCGGCGCCGCGGTCCCAGGGCCGCGGGTGCCGCGGGTGCCGGGCGGCCGCCCCCGGCGCGGTAGCTGGCCAGGAAGATTCCCGTGGTGGCGGCAAAGGGCGCGCAACCGGCATAGCCTGGCGTGAGGGCCGCGCGCTGCCCGACGATGATTGCCGACAGTTGTCGCCGGCGGCTTCTTGCGCCCGTTGTTGCCGCTAGCCTTCTTGTGTCTGCAGTGAGCGGGAAGGGGCTCTTCCATGGGACGCGCTCGCACGGGTGCACGGGGCCGGGTGTCGGGTGCGAGGAGTTAGGCATGAGGTATCGCGTGTGAGGTGTTCAGGATGAGCACCGACATGTCCGTGCCGCGCCCGCGCGCGCCCGGCCTGGATGTCTGTGACTCCGCGCTGCTAGACACGCTGCTGCGCGAGGCGCCCATCGGGTTCGCGTTCTTCGGGGCCGATCTGCGCTTCCGGCGGGTGAACGCCGCCCTGGCCCAGCTGGCGGGCATCGAGCCGGCCGGGCATATCGGGCGAACGCCGGCCGAGGTGTGGCCGGCTGCCCTGGCTGCGGGCGCGCAGGCGGCGCTGAGCAGCGTGCTGGCCGACGGCCGGCCGCTGGAGTCCGAGCCGGGCGACGACGCCCGGGTCAGCCCGCAGGCGCCCGCCGGGCACGTGCACGCGGACGGCCTCCCCGCTGACCACGCGGGCGCCGGCGGCTCGGCCGCCGGCCGGCCGGCGGCTCAGCACTGGCGCTTTTCCTGGTATCCCTCGCATGATCCCGACGGTGACCTGGCGGGCGTAGCCCTGATCGCCGTCGACCATGCTCAGCGGCGCGGCGCGGCCGAGACGCTGCGGCGCAGCCAGGAGCGTTACCGCTCACTCGTCCAGGCGGGCGCTCAGGTGGTCTGGGTGACCACGCCGGCCGGGGAGATCGCCGAGGACTCCCCGGAGTGGCGCTGGATCACCGGCCAGGGCGTCGAGGAATACCTCGCCGCGGGCTGGCTGGCGGTGATCCACCCCGACGACCGCGAGCGGATCGGTCAGGACTGGCAGGACAGCCTGCGGTCCGGCAAGGCATTCGACAGCCGCTACCGGGTGCGCACCAAGACCGGCTCCTACCGGCACTACGACGTCCGCGCGGTCGCGGTCGAGCGCGACGGGAAGATCATTGAGTGGGTCGGCGCCAGCACCGACGTCACGGGCCAGCGCGAGGCCGAGGAGATGCGGGGCCGCCTCACCGAGCAGCTGTCGGCGGCGGCGCTGCGGACTGCGCGGCTGCAGCAGGCGACCTCGATGCTGGCCGAGGCCCTGACCGTGGAGCAGGTCGTCCAGGTCATTACCGAGGTCGGCCGGTCGGCCATCGGGGCGGAGCGATCCGCCGTGGCCATGCTGGACCCCGACCGGCTGCGGCTCAAGACCATCAACCCGGCCGGCCTTCCGGGCACCCCCGGATCGGTCAGCGCGGAAATCCCGCTGGACCTCCCGAGCGTCATGACCGCGGCGATCACGGCCCGGCGGCCGCTGATGTTCGAGAACCCCGACGTGCTGCGGCGTTACTTCGAGAGCCAGGTCAACCTGGACCTGTTCCTGTCGCATAGCGATGAGCAGGCCTGGGTAGGTCTTCCGCTGCTGTCATCGGGCGCGCCGCTGGGCGCGCTGCGATTCTCGTTTACCAGGCCCCGGCAGATCACCGACGAGGAGCGGGTATTCCTGGAGGCACTCGCCGGCCAGTGCGCGCTGGCCCTGGAACGGGCTTCGCTGTTCGAGCGCGAGCACACCACGGCCGAGACGCTGCAGCGCAGCCTGCTGCCGGACCGGCTGCCCACCGTGCCGGGGATCATCCTGGAGGCCAAGTACCTGCCGGTCACCAGGAACATGGAGATCGGCGGCGACTGGTACGACGCCTTCCGGCTGCCTGATGGCAAGCTCGCGGTCGCCGCGGGTGACGTCATGGGCAAGGGCCTGACCGCGGCCGCCGGAATGGGCCGGGTCCGCAATGCCCTGCGCGCCCTGGCCCTGACCGACCCCCGGCCAGCCGCCGTGCTGGCCGGGCTGGACCGGCTGTTTATCGCCACGGAGCTAGAGGAGCAGGTCACCACGGTCGCTTACCTGGTGGTGGACCCGGAGACGGGCGACGGCATGGCCGGGAACGCCGGCCACCTGCCGCCCCTGCTGCTGTCCACCACGGCGCCGCCCCGGCTGGACAACACCGAGGCCGGGACTCCGCTGGGCTGGGCCAGCCCGCGCCAGCAGTACCAGTTCGCGCTGCCGCCCGGCAACACTGCGGTGCTTTATTCCGATGGACTGGTGGAGAACCGCAAGCGCGGCCTGGACAAGGGCCTGGACGAGCTGGTGGCCGTGGCGGCCGCGGCGCCGCCCGGCGTGGCGGAAGATCCAGCGCAGTTGCTTGCTTATCTCGTAGACCGGATGCTGGCCGGGTACGAGCAGGATGACGATGTCACCGTTCTGGTGTTGCACGTGCCGGAACGGGAAGGCCAGACGCTGGCCCACCGGCCGCGGGCGGCGGGAGTGACGAGGAGAGGGCGGGCATGACGGATGCGGGTACCATTTCCCGGGCTAAGCCCGCTGCCGTCGGCAATGCCCGGCGGCGGCCCGTAACTGTACGACCTACCCCCGGACTCCGCCTAAGGTGGTTGACGGGACTAGACCTGGCGCGGGTCTCCTGCTGCGAGTTCCTGGTTCCGGGGCCGGGCTCCGGCTCGGTCCAAGCAGCAGGGTCAGCCCGGTAAGGTCCATTTCTCGCCATCACGTTGCGGGAGAGGTGGCTGTGTCGCTTGTCAGTTCGATCGGCCGGTGGCCGGTTGCGACATCGTGGCCAGTCGTCCAGCGAAGGAAGGGGTGACCGCGATGGCAGGTGCGGCAAGCTCTGCAGCTCGGCGGCGGACTCGGCCGTCGGCTCAGGGCACACGTGTTCCGCAGCAAGCCCGTGGGGGATCCTCAGAGGGTGCTGTCGCGCTGGCGGACTCCGCTGGAACGGACACCGAGGCAGCCCCGGCGAGCCGCCGGGGCGCACGTCAGCAGCGAGGTGGCGGACCAGACGGTATGGGATCAGGCGGCGGTGGATCAAGCAGTCAATCGGATCGGCCAGGTGGGGGAAGTAATGGCGGCAACGGGCGCAAGAAGGTGACCGCGCAAGCTGACGAGTTCGCTGGCCGGGCACGCGGCGGCGTAGGCGTCGACCCGGATCCCGACCTCCCCGAAGGGGCCGAGGCTGAGCCCGACCTCTCGGCGGTCACCGAGCTGGAGGCCGATCCGGACCTGGAAGACCTGGCGGACCTGCCGGTCGAAGACATCGAGGTTGACGACGAGATCAGCCTCGATATCGAGGACAGCGGCGACGCCGCGCCCGAGGCCGTGGCGCCGGACGCCGACGAGGCGACCGAGGCCGACAGCGCGGACGAGGTGACCGTCGGCGGCGGCAAGCCCGCGGCGGCCAAGGCCGACGGCGCTCCCGCGGCCGAGAAGGAGTCCGAGGGCGACGACGAGACGTTCGTCTACGGCGATGACGATGAGGACCTGCCCGCAGCTCAGGTCGCGGTGGCCGGGGCTACCTCGGACCCGGTCAAGGACTATCTCAAGCAGATCGGCAAGGTCCCGCTGCTCAACGCGGAGCAGGAGGTCGAGCTGGCCAAGCGGATCGAGGCTGGCCTGTTCGCCGAGGAGAAGCTGGCCGAGGGCCGTGACGGCGGCCTGCGGGCCGAGGCGCGCATTGACCTGGAGTGGATCGCCGACGATGGCCGCCGGGCGAAGAACCACCTGCTGGAGGCCAACCTGCGCCTGGTGGTCTCGCTGGCCAAGCGCTACACCGGCCGCGGCATGCTCTTCCTGGACCTGATCCAGGAGGGGAACCTGGGGCTGATCCGCGCGGTGGAGAAGTTCGATTACACCAAGGGCTACAAGTTCTCGACGTACGCGACCTGGTGGATCCGGCAGGCGATTACCAGGGCCATGGCCGACCAGGCCCGGACAATCCGCATTCCCGTGCACATGGTCGAGGTCATCAACAAGCTGGCCCGCGTGCAGCGGCAGATGCTGCAGGACCTGGGCCGGGAGCCGACGCCCGAGGAGCTCGCGGCCGAGCTGGACATGACCCCGGAGAAGGTCATCGAGGTGCAGAAGTACGGCCGGGAGCCGATCTCGCTGCATACTCCGCTGGGCGAGGACGGCGACAGCGAGTTCGGTGACCTGATCGAGGACTCCGAGGCGATCCAGCCGGGCGAGGCGGTCAGCTTTACCTTGCTGCAGGAGCAGCTGCACTCGGTCCTCGACACGCTGTCCGAGCGCGAGGCCGGCGTGGTATCGATGCGATTCGGCCTGACCGACGGCCAGCCCAAGACGCTGGATGAGATCGGCAAGGTCTACGGGGTCACCCGGGAGCGGATCCGGCAGATCGAGTCCAAGACCATGTCGAAGCTGCGGCACCCGTCCCGGTCCCAGGTCCTCCGGGATTACCTGGACTGACCGCCGACTTGGACGAGCCGCCGCCGGGCAGCTCACCGGCCGGGCAGCTCACCGGCACAACTTAGGGGGGCCCGGCGATTGCCGGGCCCCCTTAAGTCATCTCGTCAGCGCGAGTCGCTACCCGGCTTAGCGGCCAGCCGTGCTGTCTCGTCCTGGATCTCGACCGCGACCTTGGCCAGCGCAGCAGCGTGCTGGCGGTTGTGGTGCGCGCAGAACAAGAGTTCTCCGGACCCGGGAAGCAGCACACGTACGTATGCTGACGCCCCGCACCGGTCGCACAGGTCGCTGGCGGTCAGCGGCTTTGTAGGGGCTAGAGCTCCGGACATGTCGCCTCCTCGCCTCGGGCCCTTGGCGCCTGTGCCGGGGGCCTCACTGTGATCTCTTACCGCATCACAACACCTGGCCGGGGTCCTTGTCATCCCCCAGAGACCGTGAGTATGCCGTAGGCGAACATAGTCAGCCCGGCCGCCACGGTCTGTGACCGTCCAGAAAGGTCCGCCGTTGTGCCAGGTCGCCACCTATGTGGCGGCGTGGTGGCACCGGACATCCCGCCAGGACGGCTAGTCTGCCCTCAGGGCCGCCCTCGCCGGATCGGGAAGGCGATCCGGGACGGCCGACCGCAACGCCACCTCAGGAGACCCTCGTCGTGACCGCTGTCAGCGCAGCTCCCGCCCGCCAGGCCAGTGCCTCGGATGGCTATACAGCGCGCCACCTCACGGTGCTGGAGGGCCTGGAGGCTGTCCGCAAGCGTCCCGGCATGTACATCGGCTCGACCGACGGCCGGGGGCTGCTGCACTGCCTCTGGGAGATCATCGACAACGCGGTGGATGAGTCGCTGAACGGGCATTGCTCGCGAATCGAGGTAATCCTGCACGCGGACGGCTCGGCCGAGGTCCGGGACGACGGCCGCGGCATACCCGTGGACGTGGAGCCGAAGACCGGCCTGAGCGGCGTCGAGCTGGTCATGACGCGCCTGCACGCGGGCGGGAAGTTCGGCGGCGGGTCCTACACGGCGTCCGGCGGCCTGCACGGCGTCGGCGCCTCGGTGGTCAACGCCCTGTCGGCCCGGCTGGACGTGCAGGTGGACCGCGGCGGCCACGAGTGGTCGGCGAGCTTCCGCCGCGGCGTGCCCGGCGAGTTCGCGGCCGACGGGCCGGACGCGCCCTTCCAGCCGGGCTCGGGCCTGCGCAAGGGACGGCGGGTGGCCAAGACGCTGACCGGCACCAGGGTCCGGTTCTGGCCGGACCGGCAGGTGTTCGTGCCCGGCGCCGACTGGCACTACGGGCTGCTGGCCGATCGCGCCCGGCAGACGGCCTACCTGGTTCCCGGCCTGGCCATCCGGATCGCTGACCACCGGGATCAGGACGCCCGGACGCCCGATGACGCGGCGGAGCGGGCTGAGGCGGCCCTGGCGGGCCTGGCCGCCTCGGAGGCATCGCCCCAGCGGCCGGACGGCGCCAGCCCGCGGGAGGCCGAGTTCCGGTTCGCCGGCGGCATCAGTGAGTTCTGCGCGCACCTGTCGACCGGCGGCCCGGTCACCGACGTCCTGCGGCTGACCGGCTCCGGCCAGTTCACCGAGACCGTGCCCGTCCTCGACGACCTGGGGCACCTGACCCCGACCGATGTCGAGCGCGAGCTGGCCGTTGACGTGGCGCTGCGCTGGGACAGCGGCTACGAGACCACGATCCGGTCGTTCGTCAACGTGATCGCTACCCCCAAGGGCGGCACGCACGTCACCGGGTTCGAGCGGGCGATCGTCCGGACGGTGAACGAGCAGCTGCGCGCGACCAGGCTGCTGCGCAACGGCGATGAGCCCGTCATCAAGGAGGACGTGCTGGAGGGGCTGACCGCGGTGATCGCGGTTCGGCTGCCCGAGCCGCAGTTCGAGGGCCAGACCAAGGAGGTGCTCGGCACCCCGGCCGCGGCCAAGATCGTGGCCCAGGTCATCTCGACCGAGCTCAGGTCGTTCCTCGAGGGCCGGGCCCGGGGCAGCAAGCAGCAGGCCCGCGCGGTGCTGGACAAGGTCGCCGCCGCGGCCAAGACCCGGGTCGCCGCGCGAGAGCACCGGGAGAACCAGCGGCGCAAGTCGACCCTGGCCAACTCGGCGCTCCCGGCCAAGCTGGTGGACTGCCGCTCGGCCGATGACCGCAGCGAGCTGTTCATCGTGGAGGGTGACTCCGCGCTCGGCACGGCCAAGCTGGCCAGGGACTCGGAGTTCCAGGCGCTACTGCCCATCCGCGGCAAGATCCTGAACGTGCAGAAGGCCTCGCTGAGCGACATGCTGAAGAACGCCGAGTGCGCGGCGATCATCCAGGTGCTCGGGGCCGGCTCAGGCAATGCCTTCAACCTGGACGCGGCGCGCTACCAGCGAGTGATCTTCATGGCCGACGCCGACGTCGACGGCGCGCACATCCGCACCCTGCTGCTCACCCTGTTCCACCGGTACATGCGGCCCATGGTGGAAGCCGGCCGCGTCTTCGCGGCCGTGCCGCCGCTGCACCGGGTGGAGCTGACCAACCCGCGCAAGGGCCAGCAGAAGTACCTCTACACCTACTCCGATGCCGAGCTGCACCGGTCGCTGCTGGAACTGGAGCGCAAGGGCCAGCGCTATAAGGAGCCACCCCAGCGCTACAAGGGCCTGGGCGAGATGGACGCCGGCCAGCTGGCCGAGACCACCATGGATCCGCGCCAGCGCACCCTGCGCCGGATCAGGATCGAGGACGGGGCGGCGGCGACGGGCATCTTCGAGCTGCTCATGGGCAGCGAGGTGGCGCCGCGCCGCGATTTCATCGTCGGCGGCGCCGCCGAGCTCGACCCCGCCCGCATCGACACCTAACGCCCCGCGCATCCGCTGGCGCGCGCATCCGCTGGAGGCCGCCCGTGACTTGACGACGTCGTGGCTGAGCCGGAGCTGCTGCTGGGACGGCAGCAGATGCCCAGCGACGTCGTCCCCGACCACCTCCAGCCGTGTCAGCCGGGCTAAGGGGGATCATGGGGCTTATGCGGCGGATGAGACTGGGCAGGTCCGATGGCGGCTGGCGTCAGTGGTTTCCAGTCGGGGCCGGTGCGCTTGCCTAGCGGCGCGCAGGACTTGCGGTCACTGCAGCCAGCTTTTAGGCCGCGCCGGAACCCGGTCCGCCTGTGATCACCACCGTTCCGAGTCGGGGAGCGCCACAAAAGGGTGGTGATCATGCGAGCTGGCCGACCGGAAGTCGGCCATGACAGCGGCGCCCGGCTACCCCAGCCCGCTGGGCCACAGCCGGCGGCCGCCCGCGGTGGCACAATCCGTGAGCACCAGCGGACGTCCAGCCATGGCGCCCGGCTGGCCCGCTCGCCCTGCCCGCCTCGCTGCGCCCCGCGCCAGCCGCGCCGCCGCTAGCCGTCCCGTCCCGCCCGCGCCAGCCCGGCTCCGAGCAGCCGCTACAGCAGGCGGGTCGGCAGGGCCGTCTCGATGGCCTCGTCGCCCGGACCGCGGACGATCGAGTAGGCGCTCGCGCCAGATACCTCGGTGATGGCCTCGTGCAGTTCCAGGCCGTAGAAGACCAGGCCGGCGCCGTTGTCGGTCGCGTATCCGTCCGGCAGCACGCCGTCGGTGATGAGCCGCTGGGTCAGGGGGCGGCGCTCCGGCTCGGCGTCGTAGTGCGGGCTGTTGGAGTACGGCAGGAAGCCGAGCGCGTCGGTGACCGGCTGCAGCGGCAGCCCGAAGGAGTCGGTCGTGCCGCCCGCGTGCCAGCAGATGGAGCCCGCGGACACGCCCATCAGCACGACCCCCGCCTCCCAGCACTCGCGCAGGATCGTGTCGAGTCCGTGCAGGCGCCACAGCGCGAGCAGGTTCGCGGTGCTCCCGCCGGCCACCCAGATGATGTCCTGGCTGGCCAGGTGCGCTCGGATATCCGGGACGCTCGGCATCGGGAACAGTGACAGGTGCGAGACCAGCATGCTGCGCCGGCTGATGGCGGAGTAGGACATGGTCAGGTAGGCCGGGTTGTCACCCACCGCGGTGGCGATGATGCACACGCGCGGGTGCTTCCCGGCCCGGGCGAGCCGGCCGGCCAGCTCAAACGCCGGCCCGGCGACGCCCTCCCAGGGGCTGCCCGCGGAAGGCTGAAAGCTGATGCTGGTCGCGATGATGGTCGGCTGCGCCGCGGTCACGAGCGCCCCTGCCGGGCTAGGTCAACGTAGTCCATCCCGCTATTGGATCACTGAGACCGCCAGACGACCGGGCAGAATTCGGGATCGGCATAGTCGGGCCCGCCCGCGCTGGCCTGGCGGACGACCGTGTCGTGGTTGTAGGCCAGGAGGCTCCCGTCCGGCCGGTGGAACGGCCGCCAGCGGTTCTCGCCGTCCTGCAGGTGCAGTGAGATAGCGCGGCGCGGCCGGCCGCTGCGGTTGTGGCCGCTGCCGTGGTAGGTGCGGCAGTGGTGGAAGCTCATGTGCCCCTTCGGGATCACCATGGGGACCGGCTCCACCCGGGTGCCGTTCACCAGCGCCGTCTGCGCCAGGATCGACTCCAGCTCGCTCCGGTCCCGCTGGGCGAAGTGCCGGGTCGAGTCGTCGCCCGCTATCTCCGTCCAGCGGTGGCTGCCGTCGATCATCGTGATCGTGCCCATCTCCGGGCCGCAGTCGTGGAACGGGATGAAGGCGGTCAGCATCTGGTCGGACGTGCAGGTCTGCCAGTAGTGGCGGTCGGCGTGCCAGGGCACGAGATTGCTCGTCTCGCCGCTGATCGGCGGCTTGTAGATCAGCGTGGACTGGAAGACCCGGATCGCGTCCACGCCGGCCAGCCGGGCGGCCACCGCGCCGATCAGCGGCTTGCGCAGGATCTCCCCGATCTCGTCGGACTCGTAGTGGATGTAGTCGTTGTGCCGCTGCACCGGCCCGTGCTCCGGTTCCCAGTAGGCCAGGTTGGGCGGCCTGACCGGCAGCGCCCGGTCCCGGTGGCCGGCGTAGAACCGCTCGCTCGCGGCCGCCAGGGCGTCCACCTCGTCGTCGGTCAGCAGCTTCTTCGACAGGTACCAGCCGTGCGCGGCGTAGGCCCGCACGTCCGCGTCGGAGGGCAGCAGGGTCGCTGCGGCATGAGCAAGGGTGAACTCGTCCGTGCTGGTCATGTTCCGGCTCCCACCACTCAGTCAGCCGGGCCGCCGCCCGGCTGAGCCGTCAGGTCAGCTGACTGGTCTCCGCGCGCTCGGTCTCGAGGGCCTCGTACAGCGCCTTGATGTTCCGGCTGCCGAAGGTGAGCGCGCCCTGGCGCTCGATGAGCTCGAAGAACAGGGTCCGGCGGTCATGGGTGGACCGGGCGAAGATCTGGAACATCTGCCCCCAGCGGTCGCGATCGGCGAGCACGTTCAGCTCCCGGAGCACCGGGACGGGGATCGCCAGCGCGCCCAGCCGTGCTTGCAGGGCTCGGTAGTAGCCGGCGGGCGCGGTGAGGAACTCAAGACCGGCTTCCCGGGCGCCCGGGTCGTCTATGCCGTGGCGGACCAGCGGGTGGCGGGCTCCGGCGGGGACGTCATCCTGCTGGCCGATCACCTGTCCAAGATCAAGAGCATGCTCACGGTGAATACCTCACCGGTGGCCCAGGCCGTCGTCGGCGGGAAGCTCCTGGCCCATGACTGCAGCCTGACCGTGGCCAATCACCGGGAGACCGCCGTTTATCGCGGCAACCGCCGGCAGCTGCTGGCCGGGCTGGCCAGCCGGTTCGCCGGCGGCGACGGCACCGGGCTGGTGACCTGGAACTCGCCGTCCGGCGGGTTCTTCGTCGTCGTCACCCTGCCCTTCCCGGCCGGCGACGAGCTGCTCGAGTTCTCGGCCCGTCAGTACGGCGTGCTGTGGACTCCGATGCGTCACTTCTATGACGGCACCGGGGGCCGGCACCAGGCCCGCCTGGCCTACAGTCAGCTCACTCCCGAGCTGATCGAGACGGGGCTGGACCGCTTCGCCGCCCTGGTCGCCGATCCCCGATCCCGCAGCGCCGCACCCGGCTGAGCCGCGACCGGCTGAGCCGCGGCTAGGCGAGCCGACGCCTGGCCGAGCCGCCGCCGGGCCGACGGGCCCGTCGGCGGCCGTCAGGCTGGGGGCGCGGTGCCGCCGATCGCGGCGACCGGCTGGCGTACCCGCTCACCCGAGCCATCCCGCCGGCCCTCGGCCGGCGGGAGCTCGACTGGCGTCCCGGCCTCGGTGGCGCCGCGCGCCGGACCAGCACCCGCCCAGGCCAGGACCAGGGCGTCCTCGCCCTTGAGGAACCGGTGACAGCGGACCCCGCCAGTGGCCCGGCCCTTCGCGGGGTACTCCGCGTAGGGGGTTACCTTCACCGTGGCCGCGGTGGTGCCCGGGAGCGCGCTCGCCGACCCCGCGACAGTGACGACCACCGGCACCCCGCCCGGCCCGCCCGGCCCGCCAGTCCCGCCCGGCCCGTCGCCGGGCGAGTCGCTGGCCGCCGGGCTGGCCGGGTCGACCGCGCCGAACCAGATCACGCTGGCCCTCGGGGACAGCCGGATTCCCGTCATGCCGCCGGCCGCCCGGCCCTGGGGCCGGACAATGCCGGCGGTGAAGCGCAGCAGCTGCGCGTCGCTGGTCAGGAAGACCAGGTCGTGTCCCTCCTCCGCGAGCTGGACGGCGCCCACCACCCGGTCCCCGTCCTTCAGCGAGATCACCTCGAAGTCGCTGGCGCTCTGCGGGTAGTCGGGGGAGACCCGCTTGACGACGCCCTGGGCGGTGCCGAGGGCCAGCCCGGCCCCGGCGCCATCGGCCGCGACCAGGCCGACGACGGTCTCGCCCGGCTGCGTCGAGACGAACTCGCTGACGGGAGCGCCACCCGACAGACCGGGGGAGTGGGCACTGGGCGGCAGGGCGGGCAGCTCCAGCACGCCGAGCCTGATCAGCCGGCCGTAGGAGGTGACCACCCCGATCGTGCCCCGAGCCGTCGACTCGACGGAGCCGACGATGACATCGTGCGCGGCCCGCTGGCTCCGGCCCGCCCGCCCGGCGTCCCGGGGCCGTCGCCCGGCGTCTGCCGCGCCGTCCACTGGCAGTGTCTCCTGGCCCGCGCCGGGGCCCGCGGCCGTCCGGGCCAGCAGCCCGGCGGAGGACAGCAGCACCGTGCACGGGTCGTCGGCCACCTCCAGCGGCACCGCCGCGGCCCGGGCCGCGCCGCTGCCTTCGAGCAGGACGGTCCGGCGGGGGGTGCTGAACCGCTCGCTGACGCTGGCCAGCTCGTCGGACACGACCTCGCGCAGCCGGGATTCCGACTCCAGGATCGCGGTCAGCTCGGCGATCTCGGCCTGCAGCGTCTCGCGCTCCCGCTCGAGCTCCAGCTTGTCGAACCGGGTCAGCCGCCGGAGCGGGGTGTCCAGGATGTACTGCGCCTGGATCTGCGAGAGCTCGAAGACCGTCATCAGCCGGTCCCGGGCCGCCGCCGCGTCGTCACTGGTGCGGATGACCTGGATGACCTCGTCGATGTTGAGCAGGGCGACGAGCAGGCCATCCACCAGGTGCAGCCGGTCCGCGCGCTTGCCGCGCCGGTAGGCGGTGCGGCGCCGGACGACCTCGATCCGGTGGTCGACGTAGATCTGCAGCAGCTCCCGCAGGCCCAGCACCCGCGGCTGACCGTCCACGAGGGCCACGTTGTTGATGCCGAACGTCTCTTCCATCGGCGTGAGCCGGTACAGCTCGTCAAGCACGGCCTCGGGGACGAAGCCGTTACGCACCTCGATCACCAGGTGCAGCCCGCGGTGCCGGTCGGTCAGGTCCTTCAGGTCCGCGATGCCGTTCAGCTTCTTGGCCTGGACCAGGTCCTTGATCCGGGCGATGACCTTCTCGGGGCCGACGCCGTAGGGCAGCTCGGTGACCACGATCCCGGTCCGCCGCGGCGTGATCTTCTCGATCCGCGCGGCCGCCCTCGTCCGGAAGATCCCGCGCCCGCTCTGGTAGGCGTCCCTGATCCCGTCCAGCCCGACGATCTTCCCCCCGGTGGGCAGGTCCGGGCCGGGCACGAACCGCATGAGCGTCTCGAGGTCGGCGTCCGGGTGCGCGATGAGGTGGCGAACCGCCGCCACGACCTCGCCGAGGTTGTGCGGGGCCATGTTGGTGGCCATCCCGACGGCGATCCCCGACGCCCCGTTGACCAGGAGATTGGGGAGCGCGGCCGGGAGGACCTCGGGCTGGACGTCCTGGCCGTCGTAGTTGGGAATGAAATCGACGGTGTCCTCGTCCAGCGAGGCCGTCATCTCGATGGCCGCGGCGGACAGCCGGGCCTCGGTGTAGCGCATCGCCGCGGGGGCGTCATCACCGCCGAGCGAGCCGAAGTTACCGTGCCCGTCGATGAGCGGCAGCCGCATCGCGAACGGCTGCGCCATCCGGACCAGCGCATCGTAGATGGCGCCGTCCCCGTGCGGGTGCAGGCGGCCCATCACCTCGCCGACCACCCGGGCGCACTTGACGTGCGCGCGATCGGGGCGCAGGCCCATCTCGCTCATCTGGTAGAGGATCCGGCGCTGGACAGGCTTGAGCCCGTCCCGGGCATCCGGCAGGGCGCGCTGGTAGATCACTGAGTAGGCGTACTCCAGGAAGCTGCCGCGCATCTCATCGGTGACGTCGATGTCAACGATGTTTTCCTCGAAGTCATCCGGCGGCGGAGTTGTCGTGGTGCGTCTGGCCATGACCGTCATTGTGCCGTCCCGCTGGCTATGACCGCGACCAGCGCCCGTGTCCGGCGCGCCGCGCGCCGTCGTGCCGCCGCCGGGTCAGCGGCCGAAGGCGCGGGCCACCCAGGACTGGTGCTTGGGGATATCGCCGGGGTCGTGGGCGGCCGCGTCGGCGAGCCAGGTCAGGGTGAGCGTGCGGGACACCCATTCCAGGCTGGCGGCGAAGCCGCTCCCCAGGGGCAGGTCATAGGCGGCCGCGACCTGGCTGATGAACCCGTACCCGCCGATGCCGAGAAGACCGACGAAGTCGAGTACCACCTCGCCGACTAGGGCGTCGCTGAAGTCGATCAGCCCGACCAGGCGGCCGGTGGCCGGATCCACGATCACGTGATCGGGGCAGACGTCGTTATGGATGAAGCGCCGGGGACCAGCCCGGGCAGGCGCCGCGACCTGGCCGGCGAGGTAGGGCTCAGCCTCGGCCAGGAGCCCGGCCGCCAGGAGCGGTCGCGCCAGGTGGCCGACGGCGGCCAGCTCGGCTCGCAGTTCGTCCCAGGACGCGCGCTGGCCGCCGCCGGGGACCGCGGGGATCCGAGCGGGATCGATGCGGTGCAGCCCGCTGAGCACGCGGCCGACGTCTGCCGCCAGCTCGGCGCGGTCGCCGTCGGTCACCCGGTCGGCGCCGACGCCGGCCAGCCGCCGGTAGCCGACGAAGGGGTAAGGGAATGCCCCGGAGGGCTCAGCGATCCGCTCGAACCGCGGAACCCTGTCCCCGAGAGCCTCGGCGGCGATCGCCACCACCTGGATCTCTCGCCGCAGCCAGGCGACTCGCTCGGCCCGCTTGGGGAACCGGAAGATCCACTCGTCGCCGATCAGGAACAGCTCGTGGTCGCAGCCCGCGCCAAGCCGGGACGCCGGCGCCCCGGCCAGGTCAGGAAAGCGGGCGGCGACCAATTCGGACACGAGAGCGGGGGAGAGATCCTGATCCCCGTCTCGCCGCTGTGCGTCCCGCCGCTGTGCGTCCCGCTGCCCCATCGGCGCATCCTAGCCGCGCTCCCGCTGCCCCGGCCGAGCTCGCCCAGCGACGTGGCTGGGCCGGAGCTGTCGCTGCGAGAGCAGGAGATGCCCATCCACGTCGTCACGTCGCCGCGTCGCCGCGAACCTCGGCCCGACCCGAGCCCCGCGAACGACGTGGACGTGCGGTGGCCGACCCTGTTACAGCAGCAGCGGCACGTTCATGACGGTCAATGCGGCCAGTCGCGGGCTCAGGTCGCCGAGAAGCCGCCGTCTACCCGGATCACCTGGCCCGTGACGTAGTCGCTGGCCGGGCTGGCCAGGAACACCGCCGCGCCGGCGAAGTCCGCCGGGTCGCCGTTGCGGCCTCGCATCGTGCGCGCGGCCAGCGCCGCCCACCGGACCGGGTCACCGGCGACCGAGGCGGTCAGCGGGGTGGCCACGAATCCCGGCGAGATCGCGTTGCAGCAGACGCCGCGCGCCGCCCACGCCTCGGACTGCGAGCGGGTCAGCGAGGCCAGGCCGCCCTTGGAAGCGCCGTAAGCGCCGCTATTCCCGAATGCGCGGTCCGCCTGCTGCGAGCTGATGTTGATAATTCGGCCCCAGCCGCGGGCCGCCATTCCCGGGCCGAAATGCTGGCCGAGCAAGAACGGCGCCGTCAGGTTGACCGCGATCGTGGTGTCCCAGCCGCCGATCGTCAGCTCCGCGAGCGGCGGCCGGAGGTTCACCGCCGCGCAGTTCACCAGGACATCGGGCGGCCCGAAGGCCGCGGCCGCCTCCTGCGCGGCCCGGTCCACGGCGGCGCGGTCACCCAGGTCGGCACTGACCCAGGCGGCCTGGCAGCCGGCCGCCCGCAGGTCGGCGACGGTGGCTCGCAGCTTCTCCTCGTCCCGGGCCACCAGGACCGCCGCGGCGCCGGCCTGGCCGAGCGCCAGCGCGATGCCCCGGCCGATGCCGGAACTCCCGCCCGTGACGACCGCCACCCGTCCCCCGAGGGAGAAGAGCTGCTCCAGGTAGGAGGTCACCGCGAGGCGGCTAGTTCGGGCACCGGGGTTACAGCAGCGGCCGCGCGCCGACCAGGCTGAGCGCGCGGGACGCCAGGCGGCAGCCGCTGACCAGGGCCTCGGCCGGCGGCTTCTTGTCCAGCCACGAGGGCAGGAACCCGGCGCAGAACGCGTCGCCGGCCCCGGTGCGGTCCACCAGCTTCTCCAGCGGCGGGCCCGGCACCCGGATCGGATCGGGGCGGCCGTTGGCGTAAAACAGGGCGCCATCGGCGCCCATCTTCATGACGACGTGCGGGTACCAGGCGTTCAGCACCCTGGCCGCCTGCTCGGGCTCCTCCCGGCCGGTCAGCACCCGGCCCTGGTCCGCGTTCACGAACAGGAGCGCGGCACCGTTGGTGAGCTGCAGGAATGGCTCGGCGCCGACCCGCTCCAGCGGGGCCGCGGAGGCGCCGTCGACCGAGATCGTCATCCCGGCCCGCTGGGCGTGGGAGAGGGCGGCCAGCGTGGCCTGGCGGGAGCCCTCGTTCAGCAGCGTGTAGCCCGAGACGTGCAAGTGGCTGCCGGGCGTGAACAGGTCCTTGGGCAGGTCATCGGGCGACAGGGCAGCGTTGGCGCCCGGGTCGGACAGCATCGTGTGATCGCCCTTGTGCGTGACCATGACGACGCAGGTACCGGTGGGCCGCTCCGGGTCCATCACGAGGCGCGCATCCACCCCGTAGCCCATGAGCTCCATGTCCCGGTTGCGGCCGGCGATGTCGGCTCCGCGGCGTCCGACGAAGGCGACCTCGGCGCCGTCCACGGCCAGCCAGGCGGCGATATTCGCACCAGAGCCGCCGCCGTGCATGGTGACGACCGCTGGCGTGTCGCTTCCCCTGGCCAGCGGCAGGGCGGCGTGGGCGACCGTGTCCGTCATGAGATCACCAACGACGACGACGCGCGTCATGTCGTCTCACCACCTTGATCACAGGGCTGAGAGCCGGCCCGCCTCTTGAATGAAGCCCGGCTCAGAGCTAGCGCATAGAACTTAACAGGTGCACGGCCGCTCTCGTGCGGTTCGGGCATCGAATCCGTGATTAGTAGCGATTCGGTCAGCTTGGGAGACTCAGTGCCCGCCCGGCCACCACGAGCACCGTTTCCTCGGATTCCGCCGCGAGCCGCTGGTTCAGCCAGCCGAGCTGATCCCGGAACTGACGGCCGGCCGGGGTGGCCGGGACCACGCTCGAGCCCACCTCGTCGCTGACCGCGACCACTCGCGCGCTGGCCTGCCGCCAGGCCGCGATCAGCTCGTCCACCCGGGCGGCAATGCGGCCGCTCGCCTGCCCCGCCCCCGGCTCCTGCCAGGCCCCGGCCTCGGTCATGACCGCCGTCAGCCAGGTGCCGATTCCGTCGACCAGCACCGCTCCGCGCAGCCGCCGCAGCGCCCCGGCGACGTCGGCGCTCTCGACCGTCGGCCACCAGGCCGGGCGGCGCGCCTGGTGCGCCGCGACCCGCTGCGCCCACTCCGGGTCGGGGGCGCCGGTCCGCGCGGAGTCGGGCCACGGGCCGGCTGCCAGGTAGGTGACCTGCGGCTCGGCGGCCAGCCGCAGCTCCGCCTCCCGCGACTTGCCCGATCGGGCCCCGCCGAGAACCAGGGTCCGATGCGCGATAACGGCGGTGTCGCCCGGTCCCGGCTCGTCAGTGCTCAGGATGGTCCCGTCGGCCGGCAGGAGGGCCCGCCAGTGGCGGCAGCGGCGCGCTAGCTCCTGCTCAGTGGAGATCCGGTGGTCGGCGCACAGGGCCACGGCGACGGTATCCGCGCGGACCACGCTGCGCGCCCGCAGGTCGCCGAGCTGCGTCGCCGAGTCCAGCAGGTCGAGCAGGACCAGGTCGTACGGCGCGGTTCCGGGGGGCGGGTCGGGAACCGCACCGGGCCCGGCGGCCACGAGCAGCCTCGCCCCCTCGGGCCCGGTGATGTCCCAGCCCCCGGCCAGGGCCTTGATCCGGTAGCCGGCCACCGAATCCTGGCCGTCGCCGGGATGGGCGGGCCGTGGCGGCTGGCCCGGGTCAATCCGCAGCTGCCCGTCGACGAGCAGGCCGCCGGGGCCCCGGCGGCGGCCGGCCGCGGCGGCGCGCAGGCACGAGGCGCACCGGCAGCCAGCCTGCGGCCAGCCGGCCGGGCCGCCCGTGCCGAGCAACTGAACGTCCATTCGCCTGCCCCGCGCTCGGTGTGGCTACGATGAGGCGGCCGGCCGGCCCGCGAAGATGGCCCTCGCCGGAAGATGGCCGCCGCCGGCCGGCCCGACCGATGAATGGTCGACCGATGACCGGCCCGATCCTAGCTACCGAGGCGAGAGATGACCTGGACCTGGCAGTTCGAGAAGCAGGACGGCAGCGTCGTCAGTGGCCGTGAGCTGCCCAAGGACACCTTCAGCAGCCAGGGCGACGCGGAGAGCTGGCTGGGCGAGAACTGGCGCGGCCTGGTGGACTCGGGCGTCGACCAGGTCAGCCTGCTGGAAGACAGCCGGGTCGAGTACGGCCCGATGAGCCTGCATCCGGCGGCCGACTAGGGGCTCGCGGCCCAGCCGGATCAGGGGCGGCCGGATCAGGGGCGGCTGGGCGGGCTGGCCGTCCGGGCCGGGTCGGTGACGATCTCCGGGCCCAGGATCTCGTCGATCCGCCGGAGCAGCCCGGCGTCCAGGCGGACCCCGGAGGCGCCGGCGTTGTCGGCGACCTGGTCGGGCCGGGTGGCGCCGACAATGGCCGCGGCGACGTTCGGGTTCTGCAGGGTCCACGCGATCGCCAGCTGGGCCAGCGACAGCCCGGCCTCGTCGGCGACCGTGCGGAGCTCCTGCACTCGCGCCAGCAGGCTGTCGCTCATGAACCGGGAGATCATCGCGGCACCGCCGCTCTCGTCGGCTGCTCGCGAGCCGGCCGGGGCGTCCACCCCCGGCAGGTACTTGCCGGTCAGGATGCCCTGCGCGATGGGCGAGAACACCACCTGGCCGATGCCCTCCTTCTCGCACAGCGGGACGACCTCCGCCTCGATCACCCGCCAGATCATGTTGTACTGCGGCTGATTGGCGATAATCCGGTCAAACCCCATCTGGCTGGCGATCCTGACCGCCGCGGCGATCTCCTCGGCCCGCCACTCCGACACGCCGATGTAGAGCGCCTTCCCCTGGCGGACCAGGTCATCGAAGGCCCGCAGGGTCTCCTCCAGCGGCGTCTCATGGTCATAGCGGTGGGCCTGGTAGAGGTCGACGTAGTCGGTCTGCAGCCGCCGCAGGGACGCATGCGCCGACTCCATGATGTGCTTGCGCGACAGGCCCCGGTCGTTCACCCCGCCGCCGGTCGGCCAGAAGACCTTGGTGAAGATCTCCACCGACTCGCGGCGGACGCCGTGCAGGGCCCGGCCGAGCACCTCCTCGGCCCGCGTGCCCGCGTAGGCATCGGCCGTGTCGAAGGTGGTGATTCCCTCGTCGAGGGCCGCCGCGACGCACGAGCGCGCCGCATCTTCCTCGATCTGCGATCCGTGAGTAAGCCAGTTTCCGTAGGCGATCTCGCTGATCTTGAGGCCGCTGCGGCCCAGATGACGGTATTCCATGGCGCCTAACCTACAGATCCGCCCGTCGGCGGGATCGGCCCGGCGGGGCGCTCAGACCTTGTCGCCCGGCTTGACCCGCGGCGCCGGGACCCGCATCCGGCGGATCTGCGTGCCGCGCATCGCGGTGTACAGCCGCAAGCCGCGCGTGCTCTCGCCCGGGTGGCGCTGCTGGGCCAGGGTGAGCACCTTCCGGCCGACCCACCAGCCCTCACCGATGATGACCAGCAGGATGACCAGGATGATGTAGTCGACGATCGGGTTGCCCCGCAGCGCCGGCAGGAACAGCAGCGCGATCAGGATAACTATCCCGTACAGGTAGTACTCGCTGAAACCGCGCCGGGCGTCCACGACGTCCCGGGCCAGCGCCTTGACCGGCCCCTGGTCCTTGCGCGGCAGCGCCCAGTCCTCGCCGCGCCGCATGGCCTCCATCCGGCGCTGGCGGCCGGCCCGGTCCCGGTCCCGGCCCTGAGTGGCGGCGGCCTTGCGATCACCCGGCGCCGTGTACGGCTGCCGGCGGCGCTTTTCGGCCTCGCTGCGCTTGGGCGTGGGCTTGCCCTTGGCCGGGGTCATACCGGGCCGCGCCACGGGCTGGCCCGCGGCATCTACCTCCGCGCCCGGCTCGTCGGCCGAATCTCGATCGAGCACGTCAGGGGCAGCGCTAGCACGTCGTCGGAACACGGCCCCAGCCTACCGGGACGAACGCCGCGGAACGCTACCCCGCGGCCGCTCTGGTCAGCCGGGCGACAGGGCCCGTGCCGACGCGGGGACGGCGGGCGCGGCGCGGCGGCCTATGTGATGACGCTGGCATCAGCTAGTCGTAGGCTGGGAAAAACACGGGCCGGAAATGTTGCCTCTCGCGGGCACCAGACCGCGGCACTGCCGCCCTGCGGCTGCGGTGTACATGTCAAAGGGGATGGTCGCGCCTATGGGCGTCATGAAGAGAGTGTCCTTGGTCTTCAAGTCCAAGGCCAACAAGGCGCTGGACCGGATGGAGGACCCGCGCGAGACGCTGGACTACTCCTACCAGACCCAGCTGGAGCTCCTGCAGAAGGTACGCCGGGGGGTGGCCGACGTCGCCACCTCCCGCAAGCGCGTCGAGCTGCAGATCAACACGCTGCAGCAGAGCTCGGACAAGCTCGACCGGCAGGCGCGCGACTCGCTGTCGGCCGGCCGCGAGGACCTCGCCCGCGAGGCGCTGGTCCGCAAGTCCGCCGTCGCGTCGCAGATGAATGACCTCAATGTCCAGTACGCCTCCTTGCAGGGCGAGGAGGAGAAGCTCACCAATGCCTCCCAGCGGCTGCAGGCCAAGGTAGACGCCTTCCGGACCCGGAAGGAGACCATCAAGGCCACCTACACCGCGGCCGAGGCCCAGACCCGGATCAACGAGGCGTTCACCGGCATCTCCGAGGAGATGGGCGATGTCGGCATGGCGATCCAGCGTGCCGAGGACAAGACCGAGCAGATGCGGGCCCGGGCCGGCGCCATCGACGAGCTGATGGCCTCGGGCGCGCTTGACGACGCTGTCAGCGGCCCGCGCGACGACATCCAGGCTGAGCTGGACCGGATGGGCGCGACCCACGGCGTCGACAACGAGCTGGAGCGCATGAAGGCTGAGGTGGGCCAGGGCAGCGCGCCGCGCGAGATCGAGGCCACCAGCGCCGTTCCGGAGGCGCAGCCGGCGCCCGCGGCCACTGCCCAGCCGGCGGCCGACCAGCCGCAGGGGGATGCGCAGTGATCGTCAGGATCCTCGGCGAGGGCCAGCTGCGCGTCGAGGACTCAGCCCTTAGCGAACTCAACGAGCTCGACGCCAGGCTTGAGGCGGCAGTCAACAGCGGCGACGAGGCCGCGTTCGCCGATGCCCTGGCCGCGCTGCTGGGCCGGGTCCGGGCGATCGGCGCCCCGACCGAGCCCGATGACCTTGAGCCTTCCGCGCTGATCCTGCCGCAGGCCGACGCGACCATGGACGACGTGCGCAAGCTACTCACCGACGACGGGCTCATCCCGGGCTGATTCAGGTCGTCCCCTGCCGCCCGCCCGCGGGCGGCAGGGGAACGATCACGGCCCCGATGGCGTTGCAGTAGACGGACGGTGCGCCTCTGGCCGGCCGCCCTGGCAAGCCGCCGTGGAAAAGCACCAGTGTGGGCTAACCGGCATCGCCCGGGCGTCCCGCACAGAGCACGGCGCCGCTGCGGTGTAATGAAGTAAGGCGGCTCCCAAGGTGGACCGCTAACGAAACGGAGGCGCCCCCGATGGCGCGAACTCGCTACGCGTCTGACCCCGGGCTCATCGCGCGCATGGGTGCGACGATGTTCCTGCTGGGCCTGGTCTTCGTCGGGCTCATCGTGGGCCTGTTCTACATTCTCGACATTTACAGCCACCGGTCAGGCGGCGGCGGCGGCAGCACCGCCTCGTTCGTGGTCCTGGCCGCGGTGATCGGCATCGCCGTGGCCTTCGGGTCCTACTTCTGGTCGGACAAGATCGCGCTGCGCGCCTCCGGCGCCCAGCTGGTCAGCCCGACCGACTCCCGCGAGGCGGCCCGGCTGCACGCGGTCGTGGACCGGCTCTGCGCCCTGGCTAACATGCCCAAGCCGCGGATCGCGATCGCCCCCACTTCCATGCCGAACGCCTTCGCCACCGGTCGCAGCAGCAAGGTGGCCGTCCTGTGCGCGACCCAGGGCTTGCTGAACAAGCTGGACGACAACGAGGAGCTCGAGGGCGTCCTGGCCCACGAGATGTCGCATGTCGCCCACAAGGACGTCGCGGTCATGACGCTGGCCTCCTTCCTTGGGATCGTGGCCGCGCTGCTGGTCAGGTTCGCCTTCTACGGCGAGCTTTTCGGCGGCGGCGGCGGGCGGGGCCGGGGCGGCAACAACAACAACCAGAACGCGCTGCCGATCATGCTGATCGTCATGGTGGTGGGAATCGTCACCTACGCCATCAGCTTCCTGCTGATCCGCTTGCTGTCCCGGTACCGGGAGCTGTCGGCTGATCGCTCGGGCGCGCTGCTGACCGGGCGGCCGTCCAAGCTGGCCAGCGCCCTGGTCAAGGTGACCGGGGAGATGGCGCGGATCCCCACCAGGGACCTGCGGGCGGCTGAGCCGCTGAACGCGTTCTACTTTGCACCCGCGTTCTCCCGGCGCGAGGGGGAGCTGAGCCTGTCCGCGCTGTTCTCCACCCACCCCCCGCTCGAGAAGCGCCTCAAGCAGCTCGACAAGATTGCTCAGCAGCTCAGTAAGTAACGCCCCGGCCCGGCCCGGCCCAGCCGCGCCGGCCCGGGCGCAGGCGCGGCCAGCCTCCGGCGGCGCCCGCTCGAGGGAGGTAGCAGGTGGGATTCCTGGACACGCTGCTCGGCCGGACCAAGCCGGCCGCGGCGAACCTGGACGCGCTATTCGCCCTGCCGGGCGCCGCGCTCACCCTGCAGGCGGGGACGGACTTCACGCCGACGGGCTGCGGCTCGGTGTGTTTCCGCGCCGTCGAGGGCCGGGCGTTCGGCGACATCGAGAAGGACGTCCGGGAGCTGCTCAGCATGGGCGCCGACAAGCAGTCGGTCGAGGTATCGACCGATTCCTTCGGATTCACCTGGCTGGTCTGCCGGCACGACCCGTCAGATCCCGAAGGGCTGGTCACCGACCTGCACGCGGTCAATTCCTCGCTGGAGGCCGGCGGCTTCGGGCCGCAGCTGCTGTGCACGATCATGGCGTTCCGCGACTCGGCCGGCCGCAGCCTGGGCCTGGTCTACTTGTATAAGCGCGGGACCTTCTACCCGTTCGCGCCGCAATCGGGCGAGCACCGCGACAATGCGCTGGAGCTGCAGGTCCGCGGCGCTCTCGGCGATGACCTCAAGGTCGAGCCTGAGCTCGGCCGCTGGTTCCCGGTCTGGGGGGCCCCCGGCCTGTAGGCCGGATGGGCGGAAGATCAGGCTCGCGGAAGATCAGGGGCCGGCCGGAATGCGCGCGGCGGGCTTATGGTTGGTTGGTAGTGCAGGTGACGGGGCCCCGCCACAGGGGCGCAGGCTAGTCGACCCGGGAGTTAAGCCAGATGACAGTTCAGGACCAGGCCACCACCCAGAGCATCAACCTCACTGAGGCTGCCGCGACGAAGGTGGGCACCCTGCTGGAGCAGGAAGGCCGCGACGACCTGCGGCTGCGCATTGCCGTGCAGCCGGGCGGCTGCTCGGGCCTGAAGTACCAGCTGTACTTCGATGAGCGCCAGATCGACGGCGATGTCGTGAGCCAGTTCGGCAGCGTCCAGGTCGTGACGGACAAGATGAGCGTGCCGTACCTGTCCGGCGCCACTATCGACTTTGTGGACACGATCGAGAAGCAGGGCTTCACGATCGAGAACCCGAACGCCACGGGTTCCTGCGCTTGCGGTGACTCGTTCCACTAATCCGCCGCCACTGATCCACCGCTAGAAGGCCGTCGCGCGCCAGCCCGTCGCCGCGCGACGGCTTTCGCATGCCCGCCCCTCGTCGTGGGCAGAGTCTCGCCGCCACGGGTAACTGTCGTCCGGTCATGTTACGCTTGTAACATGACCGAGAAGAAGGCTGTGCTCAACGTCACGGTCCCCGAGTCCGTGGCCGAGGCAGTCCGCCAGGAGGCGGCGACTCGGAACGTCACCATCTCCAGCGTCGTCGAGGCGGCCCTGGCCGAGCAGCTCAAGTGGTTCAAGATCCGCGCCGATGGCCTGGCCGCCATCGAGGAGGAGTACCGGGAGACCAGATACCCGACTCCCGGGGAGGAAGCGGCTGCGAGGGCCGCAGTGGACGAGGAGGATCGGCTCCTCGCCGAGATGCTGGCCGCCGAGCGGCGTGAAAGCGGCGCTGCATGACCGCCGTCGTTTATGACAGCGGCGCCCTCATCGCCCTTGGTGATCAGCGCAATCGGATGGCCTTCGACCTGCATCGCGACCGGATTGGCCAGCGGAAAAAGATCCTGGTCCCGACCGTTGTCGCAGCGCAGGTCGTGCGCAAGCCAGCCGTGCAGGTCCGGCTGATGCGGGTACTGCGCGGTTGCGAGTTAGTGCCGTTCGATGCTGATCATCATGTCCCGGTCGGCCAGCTTCTGGCGGCATCCGGAACGGCCGACGTGGTGGACGCCTTCGTCGCACTGCTGGCCGCTCGCTCCCAGGCGGTGGTGATCAGCACTGACCCGGATGACATCGGCCGCCTGCTGAGCTGCCTCGGCGTCCAGCGCCCCGTACTTCGGGTCTGACTCGGATGGGATCCGGCCGTGCCTCGGCGTGAGTTCGGCGCGGACGCGTGAGGCGATAGCCTAGGCGCGCCTGCCCGCAATCCTCCTGCCGTGAAGGACAGCCGTGCGTATTGCCGTAACCGGGTCGATCGCGACCGACGAGCTGATGACGTTCCCCGGCCGCTTCGTGGACCAGCTGATGCCGGACAAGCTGGACAAGGTGGCGCTGTCATTCCTGGTGGACAAGCTAGAGATCCGCCGTGGCGGGGTAGCCGCGAACATCGCTTTCGGCCTGGGCTGCCTAGGCCTGCGGCCGCTGCTGGTGGGCACGGCCGGCACCGATTTCGCCGATTACCGGAGCTGGCTCGAGGGGCACGGCGTCGACACCAGCGGCGTCCGCGAGACGGCGCTGCACCATACGGCCAGGTTCATCGGCACCACCGATGCCGACCTGAACCAGATCGCCTCCTTCTACCCGGGGGCCATGAGCGAGGACATTCACCTGGACCTCAGCGACCTGGCCGGGAACACCGACCTGGTGCTGATCGGGGCCAGCGATCCCGAGGCCATGTTCCGGTTCACGGCCCAGTGCAAGGAGCTCGGCCTGCCCTTCGCGGCCGACACGTCCTGGCAGCTGGCCCGGATGGACGGCCCGCAGGTCCGGGAGCTGGTCGGCGGCGCCGCCTACCTGTTCAGCAACGAGTACGAGGCGGAGCTCATCGAGCACAAGAGCGGCTGGACGACGGCGGACCTGACCGGCCAGGTGGGCATCCGGGTGACCACCCTGGGCTCGTCCGGCGCGCGCGTGGAGCGGGCGGGGGAGCAGCCGGTCGTGGTCGGGCCGATCCCCGATGTCACACCGCGCGAGCCGACCGGCGCGGGCGACGCGTTCCGCTCGGGATTTCTCGCCGCCGTGGCCTGGGGGCTCAGCCTCGAGCGGGCGGCTCAGCTAGGCAACATGATCGCCGTCCACGCGCTGGAGACCACCGGGACGCAGGAGTACGAGCTCAAGCCGGGGAACCTGGCCGAGCGCTTCACCGACGCCTACGGCCCGGCCGCCGCGGAAGACATCGCCCGGCACTTCAGCTAGCCCAGCCCGTCGGCCGCGCCGACGCGGTTGCTCAGACCTTTCCGAAGGACTGGACATAGGCCTTCGGTGAGCCCACGCCCGTCGCGTCGTCGTAACCGGACGTGGCCCGCAGGGCGGCGGCGCCCTCGCCGTCAATGCCGAGCGTGCGCAGGTGGTAGATCAGCGGGCCGCCCTTGGTAGCGGGGTCGGTGTAGTCGGGACGGACCTGGGCGAGCGGCGTCGGGCCGAGCGGCTGGCCGATGACGTCGTGGAAGGCCGGCGTGCCGTACCGGTGGTAGATGGCCGGGTTGGCGAACCCGAGCGGTCCGCCCGCCGCCTGCTGCGCGTCGGCCTCGATTCCGGCGAACGTCGGGGACGACAGGCTCGTCCCGCCGATCCGGCTCAGCGCGAAGCGGTAGGTCTTGCCATTCGGCTCCAGCACGGTCTGGCCGATCAGGAAGCCGGTCGCCGGGTCGGCGTAAGCGGAGACGTCGGGAACCACCCGCATCGGCGTGGCGCTCTTGCTGCCGTCGGGCAGCCGCTGCGACAGCCGCGCCGGCACCACGCCCTGCTGGTAGCCGGGCTGGGCGAACAGCGTCGAGGTGCCGCCGCCGCTGCCGCCCGCGAATCCAGCGGGGTAGGGGCCGGGCAGCTTGTACTGCCAGGACTGCCCGCTGGCGGCGAGCGGGTCGCGGATGGTGCCCCAGGCCGTCTCGAACATGTAGTTGCGGTTCTTGCCGATGGCCAGGCTGGTACCCCCCACCGACGTTACCCACGAATCGGAGGTCGGGTAGTCGACCTGGATCTTGTCGGAGAGGCCGGGATCCTCGCCCGGGGACTCGTAGCCGCTGTCGCCGGAGGAGAACATCACCGCGATGCCCTCGGCCGCGGCCGTCTGCAGGATCAGGTGGTAGACGTCGGTGAAGCCGGCCGTACTGTCCTCGGTGTCCCCCCAGGAGTTGCTGATGATGCTGGCCAGGTGGTTGTTCACGATGCGGGCCAGGGCGTCGGCCAGGGCCGGGCCGGTGCAGCTCGCCGCGGCTACGTACCGGACCCGGGCAGCGGGCGCCATGCCGTGCGCGGATTCCACGTCCAGGGTCTGCTCGCCGTACCAGCCCTGGGCGTCACACATGTTCGCCGCGGCGCCAGTGAACGACGCGGGCAGGTACTGCTGATACTGGCCGCGCGCGAAGGGCTGATCACCGACTACCCGGGCATAGGCGTTCGCGTCCGACAACATGGTGGGGGAGGCGAAGGCGTCCACGATGGCGACGGTCTGGCCCGCACCGGTCATGCCCGACGCGGTCACGCCATAGGCGCGGCGGACCTGACGGGGCATGTAGCCGCACACCGCCCAGGGCCGGTGCCTGCCGTAGGCCGCGGGCTTGCTGAGCGCGATCTTCTGGTTGTAGGAGGAGCCGCACGGGCGCGCGACCCAGAAGTTCGGCCCGGGCGGGGGCAGCTTGGCGGCTGCCAGCGGGCGGACCGCCCTGGCTTGTACGGCCGCGGGATGCACGGCGGCGGGATGCACGGCGGCGGGATGTACGGCGGCGGGATGCACGGCGGCGGGACGCACGGCGGCGGGACGCATCGTCTGCCGGGCGGTGGACAGTCCGGCGATGGCCAGGACCGAGCCCGCCACGGCGGCGGGCACGCTGGCCGCCTGCTGGGGCGCCCGGACGACGCCCTGACCGCGCAGCCGGTAGCCGGCGAACCGGACGCCGAACGCCCGGCTGGCCGCCGCTACCGGGCCGCGCACCGCCACGTACCCGTCGGCGACGTGATCGCTGACCCCGGTCACGTCGAGGCCGGACTTCGTCAGCCAGGCCCGGATCGCGTCAAGCCGGGGCGCCGGGACACCGAACCGGTCCTGGATCTGTGCCGGGCGCAGGAAGTGGCGGTAGCTCGGGTTGCCCGGGGTTGATTCCGCGGTGGCCAGCGCGGCCAGCCTGGCCGGATCACGGGCCGCCAGGTACACCCGGGCTCGCACTGTCCCGCGGGTGACTTCCCGCGAGCTGGCCCGGCGGGCGGGGACAGCCCAGACGGGGTGGGTGCTGGCGATGGTGACCCGCGGGGCCGCGGCAGCCTGGGCGCCGCCGCCGGCGAGCGTCAGGCTCGCGAGTCCTAACGCGCCGACCGCAACGGCCGCGCAGACGTCCCGGCCCCGGGCGAGCTGAGGCATTGCGTCCCCTTCGGGTTGGTGAGCGGGCGGGCGAGAACCCGTGGTCAGGTGGCCTGGCCTCCGGTCGCAGGCCCCACCCTCCACCAGCCGGGCCGTCCTGGCAGGCAAGACATGCTCCCGGGGCCGGCCGTTTCTGCCGCCGGGCGGCCGAGGCGCCGGCCACGGCGGGGGAGGCTGGCGGTAGCGTGGCGGCATGCCCGGATATCACCTAGCGGCCAGCTACCACGGGGCCAGCTACCACGGGGCCAGCTACCACGGGCCGCCGCAGCTGACGGTCTCCCGGGCCCTCACGGAGTGGGTCCTCGACCCGTGGGCGCTGGCGGTCATCCTCGTGCTCGGCGTGGCCTACGTGGCCGGCGTGCGGCGGGTGCGCGCGGGCGGGCAGCAGTGGCCGGCCGGGCGCGTTATCGCCTTCTGCGGGCTCGGGCTCGGCTTCGCGGTCATCGCGACGATGTCCTTCCTGGCCGTCTACACCCCGGTCCTGTTCTACGCGCGGGCGGCGCAGACGGTCCTCATGCTGCTCGTCGTGCCGCTGTTCCTGGCCCTGGGCCGTCCGATCGGCCTCGCCATCGCCGCGCTGCCCGTCGCCGGCCCCCGGATCGACCGGGCTATCGCCAGCCGGACCGCCAAGGTGGCCACGTTCCCGGCGATCACCACCCTGGTCCTGGTGGTAACGCCGTTCCTGGTCTACTTCACCTCGTGGTACGTGGCCGGCTTTCACTCCACGCTGATCCGGGAGCTGACCTTCCTGGCCCTGATGACGCCGGGATTCGTGTTCTTCTGGACGCTGCTGCGCGCCGACCCGGTGCCCAAGGCCTATCCCTACGTGGTGTCCCTGTGGATCAGCGCGGCCGAGGTCATCGGCGACGCCGTCCTGGGCCTGGCCATCATCGCCGACCCGAACCTCATCGCCGCCGCCTATTATCACCTGGTCGCGCGGCCCTGGGGCCCGAGCCTGGCCACCGACCAGGTCCTGGGCGGCGGCACGATCTGGGTCCTGGGCGACATCGTCGGCCTGCCGTTCCTCGCGGCCCAGCTGATCCAGATGATCCGGGAGGACGAGTCCGATGCGAAGGTCGTGGACGCCGAGCTGGATGCCGCCGACGCGAAGCTAGCTGCTGCCAGGGACGGCGACGGCTCATCAGCGACGGGAGAGCAGACGCCGGCTGCGGTGCAGCGACCCTGGTGGGAGTCCGACCCGCGCTTCGCCGAGCGGTTCCAGCCCGTCGACGACGGCGCTGACTAAGGACGGCGCTGACTAAGGACGGCGCTGACTAACCGCAGGCTCAGTAACTCCGCCGGACCAGGAACGACCAGCCGGACACCAGTGCCCGGGTCTGCACGAACTCCTGCGACTTGAGCAGGCACCAGGCGGGCAGGTCGCTCTCGGCGGCCGGGTCGTCGGCCAGCACCTCGATCAGCTGCCCGATGGCCACCTCCCGGATCCGCTCGGCGAGCATGATGATCGGGATCGGGCATTTCTTCCCGAGCGCGTCGATGGTGAGCGCGGCCGCGGGCGCACCTGGCCAGCCGGATCGCGCTCCGCGCTGGTCGGCAGTCACGGGCCTACGATACCCAGCGGGCACCACGGATAAGCGCCCACGGTGGCGGGGATCGGCCGCTCCAGTACCGGGGTCCCGCCCGACGCCGGCGGGGGTTCGTTGTACTGTTTCCACGACAGGCTGTAGGGCGAGCGTTTCCGGCCTGTACGGAGCCGGAAGTCATCCGCTGGGAAGGCAATCTGTGAGTCTCTTCCGCAGTCACCCGCGCCTCGGGGTGAGAGTGGGCCAGCTTCGGCGCTGGCTGCCGCGCACAGCCCTGGCCGTCGCCCTGGTGACGATGACAGCCGGGTGCCAGACGAGCGCCTGGGAGAACCTGGGCCTGCGTCAGCCGGACACCAAGCAAGGCTCGATGATCACCCACCTCTGGCAGGGGTCCTGGGTGGCCGCGATCGCCGTCGGCATCGTCGTCTGGGGCCTGATCCTCTGGGCGGTGATCTTCCACCGCAAGCGCTCCGACGGGGTGCCCCGCCAGGTCAGGTACAACCTGCCGATCGAGGTCCTGTACACCGTCCTGCCGTTCGTGATGATCGGCGTGCTGTTCTTCTACACCGCGCGGGACGAGAACTCGATCGACAAGCTCTCCAAGCACCCCGACCTGGTGGTCAACGTCACCGGATGGCAGTGGAGCTGGTCGTTCCAGTACCCGCAGTACTCGGTGCGCAGCTCGTCGGCGCTCTGCGGGCACGCCGACCTGTGCGAGCTCGGCTCCACCTGGAACGGGAATCTCGGCGCGAGCGATAACGAGAACCAGATGCCGCTGCTGGAGATCCCCGTGCACGAGAGCGTGCGCTTCAACCTGGTCTCCATCGACGTCATCCACGCCTTCTGGATCATCCCGTTCGAGTTCAAGCGGGACGTCATCCCCGGCCATCCGAACCACTTCGAGGTAACGCCGACGGCCACCGGCAGCTCGATCGCCCACTGCTCCGAGCTGTGCGGGCTCTATCACAGCCGGATGCTGTTCCGGTTCAAGGTCGTGACGAAAGCCCAGTTCAACACCTGGGTCCAGGCGCAGCAGGCGCAGCAGAACGCAGCCCCCGCCACCACAGCGACCCAGGCGCAGCACAACGCATCCGGGAGTACTCAGTGACCGCGATCCAACAGCCAGCGCAGACTGCCCCCCAGACGGCGCCGTCCGGTTACCGCAAGGGCTCGCTGCTCGCGGACTGGCTGTCGTCCACCGACCATAAGGTCATCGGTCATCTCTACCTGATTACCTCCTTCGGCTTCTTCCTGATCGCCGGCCTCATGGCCATGATCATGCGGGCGCAGCTGATGGGACCGGACAATCACATCGTCTCGGATCAGCAGTACAACCAGCTGTTCACGATGCACGGGACGATCATGCTGCTGCTGTTCGCGACGCCGCTGTTCGTCGGCTTCGCGAACGAGATCATGCCGCTGCAGATCGGCGCGCCGGACGTGGCGTTCCCGCGGCTGAACCTGCTGTCCTACTATTTCTTCCTGCTCGGCGGGCTGATCCTGCTTTCCAGCTTCCTCACGCCCGGCGGCGCGCCGGCGTTCGGGTGGTATGCGTACTCGCCGCTGACCAGCGCGGTCTACTCGCCGGGTATCGGCGGGGACCTGTGGATCATGGGCCTGGTGCTGTCCGGGCTGGGCACCATCCTGGGCGGGGTGAACTTCGTGACCACGGTCATCTGCATGCGGGCGCCGGGCATGACCATGTTCCGGATGCCGATCTTCACCTGGAACATCCTGGTTACCAGCATCATGGTGCTGATCGCGTTCCCGGTGCTGGCCGCGGCGCTGCTGGTCCTGGAGGCCGACCGCAAGCTCGGCGCCCGGGTGTTCGACGCGTCCAGCGGCGGGGCGATCATGTGGCAGCACCTGTTCTGGTTCTTCGGCCACCCGGAGGTCTACATCGTGGCGATCCCGTTCTTCGGCATCGCCACCGAGATCGTGCCGGTGTTCTCCCGCAAGCCGCTGTTCGGCTACAAGGGCATGATCGGCGCGACGATGGGGATCGCCGGCCTGTCGATGACGGTGTGGGCGCACCACATGTTCACCACCGGCGCGGTGCTGCTGCCGTTCTTCTCGTTCATGTCGTTCCTGATCGCGATCCCGACCGGGATCAAGTTCTTCAACTGGATCGGGACGATGTGGCGGGGCGCGCTGACGTTCGAGGCGCCGATGCTGTTCATCATCGGGTTCATGGTGACGTTCCTGTTCGGCGGGCTGACCGGGGTCATCCTGGCCTCCCCGCCGCTGGACTTCGCCGTCAGCGACTCCTACTTCCTGGTCGCGCACTTCCACTACGTGCTG
>DATCEO010000010.1:0-13793 GCA_036510065.1 Streptosporangiaceae bacterium
GTCACCAGCATGGATGGCGCAATCGCTTAACGTATTACCGCAGCTCACCTACCGCCCCTGGCAGCATTGCGCAGAGGGTGGCTGGACTCTGCCCGAGGATACTGCTCTGTTTCCGGTCAGGATTCTGGCTTTGACCTGGGCCTTCCCGATCCTCAGGCGGCTCGCTCATACTCGTTGATCAGGCCGTCCAGGACCGGTTTTCGGCGGATCTGCCAGGTGCCAGGGTTGGCTGCGGTGACGCGGAGACCGGGATCAGCGCCGGGGATACGCTGGCCGATGCCCTGATGGGGTCGGGCGGTGTTGTAGTGCTCCTGATATTCGGCAAGGCCGGCGCGCAGGTGCGCCTGGTTCAGGATCAGGGTCCGGTCCAGAGGCTCACGGCGCAGGGTGCCGATCAGGCGCTCGCAGATCGTGCCCACCGCGGTGTCTGCACCGCGGTGGGCACGATGGTAGTGCCGGCGGCCTGGAAGACGGCGTTAAACGACTTGGTGAAGTTCGAGCCGCGGTCACGGATCAGGAACCGGAAAGTCCCGAACCGGGCGCCGAGATCTAGGGCCAGGTTACGGGCCTGCTGCACCGTCCAGCCGCCGGTGGGGTGGGCGGTGACGCCGCCGATGTGCATCCGCCGGGTGCCATGCTCGATGAACACCAGGACGTACAGCCTGGTCAGCAGGACAGTGTCGACGTGCAGAAAGTCGACGGCCAGAGTCCCGGCGGCCTGAGCGCGCAGGAACTGCCGCCAGGTCGGCCCGTCCCTCCGCGGCGCCGGGTCGATGCCCGCCGCGCGCAGGATCTCATAGACGGTGGACGCCGCGACCGCGGCGCCCAGCTTCGTCAGCGCGCCGTGAATACGGCGGTAGCCCCAGAGTGGGTTCTCGTGCGCCAGGCGGATGGTTAACCGGGCGATGCTCCGGACCGATGGCGGCCGGGCCGCCGCCGCTTGCTCGTGTCGTATTTCCTGGAGGCGAGCCTGCGGGGCCAGGCCAGCAGCGTCGCGGGCGTCACCGGAAGACCTCTGCCCAGCGCCGCCGCGGGATGAACCCCATGAGCACCGCGAACCAGGCCCGGTCAGCAGGGTCATACCGTATCCGGCCGGCGTTCCGCCGCAGCACCGCGTTCTCGTGCCGGAGCACCAGCAACTCGGCCCACCAGGTGCGCCCGCCGGGTCACCTGGCGGCGCAGGCACCGGGTCCGCTCGTCGGGCAGCCATACCGGCGGCAGGAAGTCCGCGGCCAGCAGCTGCGCCAGGATCCGCGCGTCGACCTTGTCAGTCTTCACCTTCGCCTCGGCGATCGCCCGCGTCTTCGACGGGTTCGATACCACCACCCGGCCCGCGAGCGGCACCAGCAGATTCGCGATCGCGTCGCTGTTGCCCGTCGCCTCCAGCGCGACCTGATCATCACCGCGCAGGCCGGCGGCCCACTGCCGCAGCGCCTCCGGGGTGACGCCGATCCGGCCCTCGTCGCGGACCAGGCCGTCCTCGACCACGGTGAGCTGCGCGAACTCGCGGTGCACATCCATCCCGATATACCGGACCACCTCATGCTCCCTTCACCGCCTGCCGATGGGGAACCGCTGGGACGGAACGACACCTACGGATACGCGCTCGCAGCGCAGCCGGACCAGTCGCAGGGGCGGCCAGCTACTAACACGGGCTCGCAGCCCACTGAGCAAGAACGGCCTGCCCATACGTGTTCCCCGGATGCGCCCCTGTTCCGGACGGTCGCACCGTATGCCCGGCCACAGCCCCCGGGCCACAGAACAGCACGCGGGCACCCACTGAATTTCATACCGGGTACGAACCTGATCGAGTCGATGAACGCCCGGCTGCGGAAGGTGACCCGCAACCGCAGCCAGTTCCCCAGTGAGCAGGCCGCGCTGAAGGTGCTCTACCTGGCCGTGCGGAACCTCGAGGACTACCGCAGCCCGAACATCGGAATCCGGAGCTCGGGGCGGAAACAGGCGCTGCAGGCATTCACGATCTACTTCGAAGTACGAATCCCAACACTATGACCGCCACGATCACTTACACAGCCGGTAGGGCTCTGTCGCACTTTCGGTGGTGGCTGATTGTGCTGATGTGTCACGATCAGTCGTGATTGACGTGATAGAGCTTGTGGGAACTGTGTTCTCCGGGTTGTCTGCCCTGGTCATCGAGGATGTCGAGGACGCGGGCGAAGTGATCTGCGTCCGTGCGAGGACCCTGGACCGGGCGGTGGCCTGTCCGGGGTGCGGCACGGAAACGACCCGCGTGCACGGGTACCGGGAGCGGACGCTGGCGGACGTGCCGGCCGGCGGCCGCCGGGTCCTGGTGAAGGTGCGGGTCCGCAGAATGCGCTGCCCGGTCACGGGGTGCCCGCGGCAGACGTTCAGCGAGCAGGTCCCGGGCGTCCTGGACCGTTACCAGCGGCGCACTGCCCGGCTGACCGCGCAGGTCAGTGCGGTGGCCCGCGAATTAGCGGGCCGGGCCTCGGCACGGCTGCTGCCGGCGCTGGGAATCGGCCTCTCGCGGCACACCATGCTGCGGGTCCTGCTCAAGATCCCGCTGCCCGGGCTGGCGGTGCCGCGGGTGCTGGGGATCGACGACTTCGCGCTGCGCCGCGGCCTGGTCTATGCGACGGTGCTGACCGGCGCCGGGACCGGCCAGCGCGTCGACGTCGTCCAGGGCCGGACCGCTGACGTCGCGGAGAAGTGGCTGCGGGACCATCCCGGGATCGAGGTGGTGTGCCGCGACGGGTCGGGTGCCTACGGCGAGGCGGTCCGCCGGGCAGTGCCGGGCGCGGTGCAGGTCAGCGACCGCTGGCACCTGTGGCACCTTCTGGCCGAGGCTGTCCGGAAGGAAGTCGCGGCGCACTGCGCCTGCTGGGCGAAGGCTGTCCCGCTCCAGTCCGGCAAGCGGGCCGAGACCACCCTGGAGCGCTGGCAGCAGGTCCACGAGCTGCGTGCCCGGAACGTGGGCCTGCTCGAGTGCGCCCGCCGCCTGAATCTCTCGCTCAACACCGTCAAGCGCTACGACCGCGCCAGCGAGCCGGAGCGGCTGCAGCGCGTCCCGAAGTACCGTCCCGCCCTCGTCGACCCCCACCGCGAATACCTGTGCAAGCGCCGGGCCGAAGAGCCCGGCGTCCCGGTTCAGCAGCTGCTGCGGGAGATCCGCGAGCGCGGCTACCAGGGCAGCTCCAGCCTCCTCGTCCGCTATATCAGCCAGGGCCGTGCAGAAGGAGGCCGGCCGCACCTGTCGCCCCGCCGGGCCACCCGGATCCTGCTCACCAGACCAGGCCGGCTCACCGCCGGCCAGCACGAGACGCTCGCCGAGCTCACCGCAGCCTGCTCCGAGATGACCGCCCTGACCAGCCTCATCACGTCCTTCGCGGCCCTGCTGGTCCCCGACCCGGGCAACGACGCCAGGCTCCGGCAGTGGATCACCGACGCGCGCGCCGCCGACCTGCCTTGCCTGCACTCATTCACCCGCGGCCTTGACCTGGACATCCGGGCCGCCTCCGCCGCGCTCACCCTCCCGCATCACAACGGACGCACCGAGGGAGTCAGCACCAAGACCAAGATGATCAAAAGACAGATGTACGGACGTGCCGGCTTCACCCTGCTGCGCCACCGCATCCTCCTCGGATGAGGCTACGCACCGTCACCACCGGAAGAGCGACAGAGCCGACGGTCGGACACTCCCTCCGGTCGCGAAGGAGGGACTGTGCCCGCGCCGGGCGTGCTGTTGCGCCGGGCCCGCATGATTGCGCGGGTGATGAGGGGTGCCGCGATGGCGGCGGGGAGGACCCAGAACACCGGAGTCGGGAGGTGGTCCCACAGGGGCAGGTGGGGTCCGTTGTCGACATAGAAGGCGGTGAGCATGGCCGTATAGCCAGTGCCCATACCGAGGATGTGACCGGTGTCGCCGCAGTGCCGGCGGCGGTACTGGCGGCCGATGGTCGCGGCGGTGAAGGCGACGGCGCCGACGATGAACAGGTAATAGTCCTGGTGCCAGCGCATGACGGCCAGTGCGGTCGCGGTCGCGAACACGGCGGTGATGGCACGGTAGAACCATCGTCCGGCACGGATGTGGCGCGGGCTGCCCTTGCGCGAGAGGGCGGCGATGGCGCCGCTGACGACAGCGGTCAGCCCGGTGATGACGTGGACGGCGAGGAACGCCAGGAACACCGGGGCAGCGGAGCCCACCTGGTCGCCCAGGACGCGGGCGGCAGTCACCATGTCGCTTCCCCTCAGCAGCGAGACCCTTCAGATTTATATGTAGCGTTGCTACCTATCTGATCGATTCTAGATCACAGGTTGCCTGGTGGAAAGGGTTAAAGTAGCGTTACTACGCATGAGGGCCGAAGAGCTGAAGGGACATCTGGACGCGGTGCTGCTGGCTGCCCTGGAAGGCGGCCCACGCCACGGGTATGCAGTGATCGAGACCCTGCGGCAGAACACCGGCGGACGGCTGGACCTGCCGACCGGGACGATCTACCCGGCCCTGCGGCGACTGGAGCAGGCAGGGCTGATCACCGGGTCCTGGTCGGTCGTGGGCGGCCGCAGGCGCCGTGAGTACCGGCTGACCGGCGCAGGACGCCGGGCGCTCGCCGGCAGGCGGGCCGACTGGCGCGACTTCTCCGCCGCGGTCACTGCAGCGCTGGAGGGCAGGCCATGGCCGAGCCCCGCCTGATCCGCGACTACCAGTCCAGCCTGTCCGCGCAGCTGCCTGCGTCGATCGTCGACGAGCTCGCCGACGGGCTTTCGGAGACCTACCGGTCCTATCGCCGGCAAGGCCTGGCACCCGACATCGCGGCTCAGGCAGCGGTAGAGGAGTTCGGCGAACCGCAGGTCATCGTTGATGAGTTCGCTCGCGTGCATCCCGCCCGCCGCACCGCCCGCAAGCTGCTCGTGACCGGGCCTGCCGTCGGGGCATGCTGGGCCGCGACCTTGATCACCAGCCAGGCCTGGGCCTTGCCCGTCCCCCTTTCAGTCCGCATCCTGCTCGGCCTGGCAGTCATTGCCACCATCGGCCTGCTGGCCGCTAGCGCGGTCGGGACCACCTACCGGCTCACTGCCCGCGCAGGAATCGCGGGATGCGCCGCCATCGCCGTGCTCGACACCGCAATGATCACGAGCATGATGTTTGCCATCCCATCCATCACCTGGATCACAATCGCGGCTGTAGCGGCCAGCGCAATGCGCATGACTTTCAGCGCCCGGACTCTCACCAGACTCGTGGCTCACGCGCAAGGCTAGCGGCGCGGCGAACCGCCGGTTCCGCCCTGTCCCCGTCCGCCATATGTCCATCACCACTGCTACGCGGCGCCCCGCAGCGGCACCCAGGGGAACAAGGCGGCGCAACACGCAGACGGCCCGCCAGCCGCGATATCCGCGGGCCGCGGGCCGTTCCGCTGGTGGTGGCAGGTGTTTGGCTCGAACCAACGCAGGCTCGGCCGGCGGTTCTACAGGGAGACGGCATTTCCGTCGCCAGATTGCACCTGACCTGCGGGTATGTCGCGTCGGTTGTCACCACGTCACGCAGCAGGTTCGTCGTGGTTGCGCGAGGCGACTCCTGGTCGCTTAGTGGACGTAGATGGTTCGTCTAAAGTCGCCTGGCTCCTCTATGGCCAGGTCCAGGCTCAGCAGGTCGAGGACCCGGCGCACCTTGTGGTTGAGCGAGCGGATGATGACCGGACAGCCAGCGGGCGCAAAGCTCGCAGCCACGGCCAGTGCCCGTGCTCCGGCGCAGTCGAGGAACGCCAGCCCGGCCAGGTCCAGGACCAGCCGCTCGGTCTGGCTATCGACGATGACGGCTGCCTGGCTCAGCAGCCCGCTAGCTTCGTTAGCGTCTAGCTCACCACGCAGGATGAGCGTGCTGACCGGTCCGTCACGGGCGGCCCTGATCGTCAGAGCAGGTCTCACTATGGCTTCTCAATCGGCTCGCGGGGTCCGGACGAGACCAACTGAAATCAGCAGTCACGCTGAGGGTATGCGCCCAGGTCAGCGGCGTCCAGGCCAGAAGAGGATCCGGGCGGATTGCCGTCGCTGATCAATACGGGCTTCGTCGTACCCTCCGCCGGAGTCTTCCCTCAAGGCCGGCCGATCTGGCTGAACGCCAGGGTCTAACCCATCCGGCCGCGAAAGTTGTCGCGGCCGGGTCGTGCGGTGGCTGGTACCAGATCGAGTCGCAGTCCCGCGGTGCGGCAGCGTACCCGCAAGTGACCGCGCTCGGGCAGCGCGGCGGGGCAGTCGCAGGGTATGAGGCCAACGATGACACGGCCGGGTCCCTGTGGGTGCCTGTCGCATTCGGGCGGGTATTTCCACCACGAGGGCCGCACGTCCATCTGGGCCAAGCAGATCACATGATCGGCTTTGAGGCGGAGGTTGGCCCCCTGTCTCCGGAGCGCTGGTGCCGAAGGGCGGGAAAGCGGCCTGGCCTCACGCATCCCGCCAGCTCCCGTGGCCGCAATCCGCCGGGCTCCAGGCTGCCTAGCGGGACGAAGGCCTCCAGCTCGGCGACGGTGCGGACGTCGGCTATCCAGAAGCCGCCGCGCCGGATCCGCAGCCAGGTGCCATCGCGGCCGGTGCCGGTCAGGCTCAGCCGGATGACATCGACAGCCCACCCGGCCCGAAGAGACCCGGCGGCCAGCCATCTGCGCATCATGCCTGGCCAGGCATGCTGGCTTGCTGGTCATTGACGGCCTCGTCCTCGCCTGCGGCTAGCGCTGGCTGCCGTTGCTGAGAATCGCCTGCCGGAGCTGGCTGACTGATGGCGCACCTGATATCTGACCGTCGTCATCGCGATACAGGCGGCATGACATGCCCGACGGCTGCCCCGGCTCGGCGAACGGGTCCAGCCCGTCTATCAGCAATGTGGGCGAGCCATGCATGCCCCACCTGGCCGCTTCGCCCTCATCGGAGATGACCTCGTGCGACACCGAGAAACCGGCCCGGCCGTCCAGGACAGCCGCGAGCCGTCCGCTGAGCACGGGCGCATTCGGGCAGCCTGGCACGCCCAGGACTGTCAGATGCATCCGTCCAGCTCCTGTCGTCTGGCTACCAGGGCAGGTGCCGGTTGAGCCACTGGAGCGCAGGCCCGATCACCGGGCGCTGATGCCAGCCGCGCGCCATGACTTGCCCGCGGATCGACTCGGCGGCACCGCGCAGCGTCTGGCGCGTCACCGTGGCTTGCTGGTCCCTGGTCCGGCGGCGCAGAAAATGGACACAGCTGATGCAGATACCGACTTCGGGATGGTTGCCGAGGTGAACGAGGGTGTCCTCGGACCTGATCTGGCCGCAGCACCAGCATCTGCTCTCGTCTGTCTGGCCTCTGGCTGTCTGGATCTCAGCGCTCATGGCACCTCCCGTCTGCTAGGAGCGAGTGTAGGCGCCCGGGTCGTAGCCTAGATTTGTGCGTTTCCGCTGAATGACGTGAACCTCGGGGCCAGCTACGCCACCCCTGTCTCCTGGCCGGGCGCGGCGCCCGCGCTCTTCCGTCCGGTCATTGCCTGACTCCCGAATCGGGATCATGCGGGCAACGCGAGAGATGGAGATGACAGGTGACGCGCTTCACAGCGCCAGGCCAGCCGCTGACCGATGGCGTGGTCAGTCCGAGGCTGCCCTCGCGCGCCGCGGGAGACATTGACGCGGTGCGCAGCTACATCGAGCAGGAGCAGCTCGGCGACGGCTGGCTGCCGGAGATCCCGCTCGTATCGGCTGAGCAGGCGATCGGCGACTGGCTTGACGCGTGGGCGGGCCGCCCCAGCCGGAACGGCCCAACGCTGGTGGTCACCGTCCCCGAAGAGCCGCGGTTCATCGGCGTCGTCGGGCTGGAAGACCGCGGTGATGGGGTCGTTGAGATGATCTACGGGATCGCGCCGCGCTGGCCGGGGACACGGTCTTGGCAGTCGCGCTGTCCGGCTCGCCGGTCGAGTTCGGCAGCGAAGAAAGCCGACGCCGCCTTCAGGATCTCGCTGGCGCGGCGCAGTTCGGCGTTCTCCCGCTTCAGCCGCCTGATCTCAGCGGACTCCTCGCTGGTCACGCCGGGCCGCTGCCCGCCGTCAACCTCGGCCTGGCGGACCCACTTGCGCAGCGTCTCCGGCGTCGAGATGCCCAGCCTGGCCGCGACCGAGCGGATCGCCGCGTACTCAGTTTCATACTCACCGCGATGCTCGGCGACCAGCCGCACCGTCCGCTCGCGGAGTTCTCTCGGGTACTGCTTCGGCATGGGGACGATCCTTCCAAGCAAGGAAGTCCCCACCAAACCCGGCAGGATTCAGATCGCTGACCGGATGGCCTTGAGGCCCGTGACTTCCGGCCCTGCTGTTGAGGGGCATCCATGCGCACGGTGGCTTTATGGAGAGGCAGCTTTTGCATCGGATGCGGGTCTGGATGGATCGGCGATCGGCGGCTTTGTTGCTGGTGGTGACCGCGCTGGGCCTGGCCGGTGGCGGGATCGCGGCCCTGGCCGGGGCGGGGACGGCGCGGGACGGCGTGTGGCTGGCCGGCGCGGCCGTCGGCCTGGGATACGCGCTGTGGGCAACGGCCGGCAGTATCCGCCGGGGCCGGATCGGGGTTGATGTCATCGCGGTGCTCGCGCTGGCGGGCGCGGTGGCGGTCAGTGAACTGCTGGCTGCTGCGGTGATTAGCGTCATGCTGGCCAGCGGGCGCGCGCTGGAGGCGTGGGCCGCTGAGCGGGCCCAGCGGGACCTGCATGCTCTGCTGGCGCGCGCGCCCAGGACCGCCCGGCGGTACCGGGATGGGCCGCTGGAGACGGTGCCGCTGGCAGAGATCACGGCCGGTGATCTGCTGATGGTGGCGCCCGGCGACGTTGTGCCGGTCGACGGCATCGTCGCCGGGAGCGCTGCGGTGCTGAACGAGTCCGCGCTGACTGGCGAGGCGCTGCCGGTCGAGCGGGGAATCGGGGACACTGTGCGCAGCGGCGTGCTGAACGCGGGCGGCCCTTTCGACCTGCGCGCCGTCGCGAGCGCTGCGGACAGCACTTACGCGGGGATCATCCGCCTGGTGGCCGAGGCAGAAAAGACACAGGCACCGTTTGTCCGGCTGGCCGACCGGTATGCGTTGTGGTTCTTGCCGCTGACGCTGGCCGTGGCCGGAGCGGCCTGGGCGCTGGGCGGCCCGGCGCGGGCAGTCGCGGTTCTGGTCGTGGCCACACCCTGCCCGCTCATCCTGGCCGCCCCGGTCGCTTTGGTCTCGGGCCTGTCCGCGGCGGCGCGCCGGGGCGTGGTGGTGAAGAACGGCGGCGTACTGGAGCGTCTCGCCCAGTGCACGACCCTGCTGGTGGATAAGACCGGGACCCTGACGGCTGGCCAGCCCGCCGTTACCGCCATCGTCCCGGAAGGTTCCGTGTCGCCCGGGGAGATTCTTCGCCTGGCGGCGTCCCTGGACCAGGTCTCCGGGCACGTCCTGGCGGGTGCCGTCGTTCGCGCCGCCGCTGAGCGCAAAGGCCAGTTGTCGCGGCCAGAGGACGTGGCTGAGGAGGCGGGCCAGGGGATCGCGGGGACGGTTGACGGCCGCCACGTGGCTCTGGGCCGGGCGGAATGGGCCGGGGTGACCGGCGCGCCACCATGGGTCAAGACCGTCCGCAGGCGCGCCCGGCTCGACGGTGTGCTCACCGTGTTCGTCGCGATCGACCACCGGCCTGCGGGTGCGCTGCTGCTGGAGGACCGGATCCGGCCCGACGCCCGGGCGACGATCCGGGCCCTGCGCCAGGGCGGTATCCGGCGGATCGTGCTGGCGACCGGTGACCGCGCTGAGGTCGCGGATGCGGTTGGTGCGATCACCGGGGTGGATGAAGTGATCGCCGGGCTCACCCCGGGCGGCAAACTCGATCTGGTCCGCCGCGAACAGCGCTATGGGCCGGTCATCATGACCGGTGACGGGATCAACGACGCTCCTGCGCTCGCGCTGGCCGACGTCGGGGTCGCTATGGGGGCGCGGGGTTCTACCGCCTCCACCGAGGCCGCCGACGCGGTGCTCACCGTGGACCGCCTCGGCCGGCTCGGTGAGGTGGCTGCCCTCAGCCGCCGGACCCGGCGGATCGCCCTGCAAAGTGTGCTGGCCGGGATGGGGATGTCCCTGGCGGCCATGGGCGCCGCCGCTGCCGGGCTGCTGCCGGCGGTGTGGGGCGCGCTGCTGCAGGAGGCCATCGACGTGGCCGTGATCGTCAACGCGTTGCGGGCGCTGCGGCCAGTCGCGGCCGGCCCGCGGTTGGCCTCCGGCGACGCCGCGCTCACCAAGCGGTTCCGCGGCGAACACGAGATGACCCACGCTGCTACCGATCTGATCGGCGGCGCCGCCGACGCGCTGACCTCTGCGGCGCCCGCCGAGGCGATGACCCAGGTCCGGAACGCCTACCATCTGCTCACCAGCCAGGTTGCGCCGCACGAAAACGCCGAGGAAACCCAGCTGTACCCGGCGGTGAACCGGCTGCTCGGCGGGGAGGACCCAACCGCTCCGATGAGCCGGGCCCACGCCGAAATCGCATACCAGATCGCGCGGCTCGGCCGCCTCCTCGACGACATCGGGGACCAGGAGCCGGACGCAGCAGACCTCGCCGACCTGCGCCGCATGCTCTACGGGCTGGATGCCATCCTCCGGCTCCACACGGCCCAGGAAGACGAGACATACCTGTCCCTCGGCGACACAGCCGAGGAACCGTCCCTAACCGTCGGCGCCGGTTGAGGTACCCCAGGCCCAAGGTTCCGGACCCGAAGAGACTGTCGGCCCTGATAGGGGACTGCCCCGAGATCGGTTGACTCCTTGCCTGTGAGGATTTGGTCCTGGCTGGAGGGATGTTCATCATGCCGAAGGCGTTTCCCCTGGGGTTCCGCCGGGACGTGGTCGCGGTCGCCCGCAAGGGCGGGGCCCCGCTGTCGCAGATCGCTAAGGACTTCGGGATCTCGGAGTCCTGCCTGCACCGCTGGCTCAAGCTCGCCGACGTTGATGACGGGGTCCGGCCTGGTGTCGCGACTCAGGAGTCGGCGGAGCTGCGGGACCTGAAGAGGCGGAACCGGGTCCTGGAGCAGGAGAACGAGATCCTGCGCCGGGCGGCCGCGTACTTCGCCCGCGAGCTTCCCCCAAAATGACGTACCCGCTGGTCCTTGACCTTGCCGCCGGCAAGATCCCTGTCGCGGTGACCTGCCGGGTACTGGGCTTCAGCAAGCAGGCCTTCTACGCGTGGAAGAAGAACCCCGTCTCGCAGCGGGACCGGGACGACGCGCTCCTGATCAACGCCGCCCTGGACGTGCACCGCGACGACCCGGCATCCGGGTACCGGTTCATCGCGGACGAGCTCCCGGCCCGCGGCATCATCGCCGGGGAGAACCGGGTCGCCCGGCTGTGCTCCCAGCAGCGCATCTGGTCAGCGTTCGCGAAGAAGCGCGGCCTGACCCGCAAGGCCGGGCCGCCCGTGCATGACGACCTGATCACGCGCCAGCTCACCGCCAGTGAGCCGGACCGGACCTGGCTGACCGATATCACCGAGCACCCCACGGCGGAGGGGAAGCCCTGCCTCTGCGCTTTCAAGGATGTGTACTCCAACCGGATCGCCGGCTACTCCATGGACTCCCGGATGACCGCCCGGCTTGCAGTTTCCGCGCTGGCGAACGCCATCGCGCTGCGCTCGCCCGCAGGGACCGTCGTGGTGCACCCGGACAGGGGCAGCCAGTTCCGGTCCGCCGCCTTCGTCCGCACGCTGACGGACCACGGCCTGACCGGGTCGATGGGCCGCGCCGGTGCCTGCGGCGACAACGCCGCGATGGAGTCGCTCCTCGCCCTGCTGCCGAAGAACGTCCTGGACCGCCAGCGCTGGTCAGCGAGAGAGCAGCTACGCCTGGCCATCATCACCTGGATCGAGCGCACCTGCCACCGCCGACGACGCCAGCGAGGACCCGGCCGCCTCACGCCCATCGAATACGAGACAATCAACCAGGCTGCACACGCCGCCTGAACCACTAACCCCCGGAGTCAACTAAAGCCGGGGCAATCGGGACTGTCAGATTTTTGGCTCTGTCTCACTTTCGGTGGTGACGAATCGTGGTGTCAGCTGAGCAGGATGCGGTGGCGGAGGAGGGTGAAGCCGGCGCGGCCATACATTTGCCGCTTGATCATCTTCGTTTTCGTGTTCACGCCCTCGGTCCGGCCGTTATGGAACGGCAGGGTGACGGCGGCGATGGCGGCCTGCTTGTCCAGGTCCAGGCCGCGGGTAAAGGCGTGCAGGCTCGGCAGGTCCGCGGCGCGGGCACTCTCGGCCCAGTCGGTGAGCCGGGCCTCGTTGGCGGGGTCTGGGCTAAGCAGGGCGGCGAAGGAGCGGATGAGGGCGGCGAGGCTGGTCATCTCGGGGCAGGCGGCGGTCAGCCCGGCGAGCAGTGACTGCTGGCTGTCGGTGAGGGCGGCGGGCCGGGTGAGCAAGAGCCGGGTGACGCGCCGGGATGACAGGTGCGGCCGGTCAGCCTCGACTCTGCCCTGGGTGATGTAGCGGCAGGGCAGGTTCATGCTGCCGGGGTAGCCAAGGTCGCGGATCTCGGCGAGCAGGCACGGGACGGGCACGGCCGGGTCCTCGGCGCGGCGGGCGCGCAGGTGGTCGCGATAGGGATCAACCAGCGTCGCCCGGTACCGGGGCGCGCGGATCATCCGATCGGGCTCGGCGGCGCGGGCGTACCGCCTGGCGGTGTTCAGCGACAGGCCCAGCCGCCGTGAGCATTCCAGCAGCCCGGTGCCCCTGCCGGCAGGTCGTGGACCTGCCGCCACCGTTCCGCCGTGGTTTCCGCATGCTTGCCGTCCCTGCGCGGCGGCCCGGCGCCCGCCCAGCAGGAGCTGTGTGCCGCGACCTCCTTCAGGACGGCTCCGGCCAGGCCGTGCCATAGGTGCCAGCGGTCACCGGCCTGGATGGCGCCCGGCAGCGCCCGGCGGATCGCCTCGCCATAAGCGCCCGATCCGTCGCGGCACACGACCCGGGCGCCCGGGTGATCGCGCAGCCACGCCTCCACCACGTCAGCCGTGCGGCCGGGCAGGACATCGACCCGCTCCCCGGTCTCCGCGTTGATCAGGATGGTGGCGTAGACGTGACGCCGGCGCAGGGCGAAATCGTCAATGCCGAGCACCCGGGGGACGCTGACCTCAGGCAGGGGCAGGCGCAGCAGCACCCGCAGCGCGGTGTGCCGCGACAGCGGGACACCGAGCGCCACCAGCAGCCCGGCGCCGGCACGGCCCGCTAACGCGCGGGCGACCGCGCCGGCCTGGCCGGCCAGCCGGGTGGTGCGCCGCTGATAGCGGTCCAGCACCCCGGGGACCTGCTCCCGGAACGTCTGCACCGGGCAATCCAGGTCCGGGCACCGCATCCGCCGCATCCGCACCCGGACGACGACCGGGCGGCCGTCCGCAGGCACGTCCGCGACCGTCCGCTCGCAATACCCGTGCACCTGGCCCGTCTGAACGCCGCACCGAGGGCACGGCACCGGCCCGGACCTGGTCCGCGCCCGCACCACGATCACGTCATCCTGGTCCGTCACATCCTCGATGACCAGGGAAGACAACCCGGAGAACACTATTCCCGCAAGCCCATCTATGTCACACCCGACCGACCATGCCACACGTCACTAATCGTGTCATAACCTGACACGCTGACACCACCGAAAGTGAGACAGAGCCAATCTAACGGTGTAACTTGATCTTGGTTGTTACTTCCTGCCCGCGGTGAGACGGCCGTCGAAGGTGATGTCGAAGGCGTTCAGGGCGGCCTTCCACCGGTTGGTCCACCGCTTGCGGCCCTTCCCGGTCGGGTCCAGGCT
>DATCEO010000011.1:0-2122 GCA_036510065.1 Streptosporangiaceae bacterium
GAGGACGTGCTCGCGGCGGCGCTGCACGGCATCTCTGCCCAGACCCACCCGCACATCGCCGCGCTCGGCACCGAGCTCCTGTCCGGATCGGGCTACGACCGCCTCGCCTGGGGTTTCAGTGTGCTGATCAACGGGATTCTGCACACGCCCCGGCCGAAACCCGAAGCACCCAAGACCGCTAGCCAGGTGGCCGGAGACCAGACCGAAGGCCGCTAGCCGCCCGGCCGCAACTGCGGCCGCCACACCGTAACCACGCCCGAGGCACCGCGCCACGCGGTCGCCTCAGCCCGCCATGCCCTGCCGCCCGGTGCCCGCAGTGCTCCCTGTCCGCAGTACTCCCTTCACCGCCTGACTCCAGGAGACCGCCATGACTGCTTCCACTGACACTGTCACCGCTGACACCGGCCCGGGCCGGCTTACGAACCGCCTGCGCGCGATCCTCGCTGTCGTGCTCATCGCGGATGTGCTCGACCTGATGGACTCGACCATCACCAACATCGCCGCCCCCTCTATCGTGCGCGAGATCGGGGGAGGGGAGTCGCTCATCAAGTGGCTGGGGGCCAGCTACGCCCTGGCCATGGGCGTGCTGCTCGTGCTGGGCGGCCGTCTTGGCGACCGGTACGGCAAGCGGCGGCTGTTCCTCATCGGCATCGCCGGGTTCGCCGCCGCCTCGCTGCTGTGCGGGATCGCCGTTGCCCCGCCGATGCTGATCGCCGCTCGTCTCCTGCAAGGCGGCTTCGGCGCCCTGCTCATCCCGCAGGGGTTCGGCATCCTCACGACCACGTTCTCGCGCGCGCAGCTGCCTCGCGCCTTTGCCGCATTCGGCCCGGTCATGGGCGTCTCCGCGGTCCTGGGGCCGATCTTCGCCGGCTTCATCATCGACGCCAACATCGGCGGCCTGTCCTGGCGGCCGATGTTCCTGATCAACATCGTCATCGGCGGCATCGGCTTCGCCGCCGCGGCCAGCCTGCTGCCCCGCGACGAGCCAGCTGGCGAGGTCGCCATCGACGGGCTGGGCTCCGGGCTGCTCGCCGCGACCATGCTCGGCCTGATGTACGGGCTGATCGAGGGCTCCACTGCCGGCTGGACGGCGGCGCCCATCCTCAGCCTCATCGCCGGGGCAGTGGCGTTCGGCGCCTTCTGCGTGCGGCAGCGGGTGGCGGCGGCCCCGCTCATCCTGCCCTCGCTGCTGACCAACAAGGGGTTCACCTCCGGGCTGCTGCTGGGACTGGCGTTCTTCGCCGCCGTCAACGGCCTGGCTTACGTGGTCTCGCTGTTCTTCCAGACCGCTCTCGGCCGCACGCCCGCCCAGGCGGCGCTCGGCCTCGCTCCGATGGCCGTCGGCATCATCGCCGCGGCACTCGCCTGCCGCCCGCTGATCGAGTCGCTGGGGCGCCGGCTCGTCGTCATCGGCCTGGTCCTCACGCTCACCGGAGCCGCCGGTCTGTGGGGCACCGTCCTGGCCGAGGGCACCGCGGTGAGCACCTGGGCGCTGGCGCCCTCCATCCTCGTTCTCGGTGTCGGCATGGGCGCCTGCTTCAGCAGCATCTACGACGTGGCCATCGGGGACATCGCGGCCGACGAAGCGGGCGGCGCCAGCGGTTCCCTGAGCGCCATCCAGCAGCTGGCCGCCGCCATCGGCTCAGCCGTCGTTACTACCGTTTATTTCAGCGAGCGGGCACACGGCGCGAGCCATGCCATGACGGTGAGCGTCGCCGTCGTCGGCGCGATCGCCCTCCTGTGCCTCGGCCTCGTCTGGCTGATGCCCGCATCAGCGCCAAGCGAGCCCGCGGGCGAGCACTGACGGCCGGCAGCCGGTGCCAGAGCTTAAGCCCACCCCCTCCGGATCCCCCTCGGTCACCATGTTCATGACGGATTCCACTTGGCGACGAACTCGATCCGGTTTGCGCACTGCGTCTTCGCGAGGATGCTGCGTACGTGTGACTCCACTGTCCGCTCCGACAACACCAGCCGGGCCGCGATCTGCCGGTTGGACAGCGCCTCGGCGAGCAGGGCGGCGACCTCGCGTTCCCGGCTGGTCAGCGGATCCGCCTGGTCACAGTCGGCGGCTATCCGCGCGGCCAGCCGTCCGGCCGCCGCTACCGTGCCGGGCATGTCCAGC
>DATCEO010000012.1:0-5377 GCA_036510065.1 Streptosporangiaceae bacterium
TCATGAACCTGGCCCGGTGCGCTTGCTCGTCAAGGTCCATGAGGAGGTTACGGGCTTGCTGGGCTGTCCACTGCCCGGTGGGATGGAGGGTGATGCCGAGGATGCGGATCCGCCGGGTCGCGTGCTCGATGACGGCCAGGATTCTGTGGAATCTGGCTTGTCACGGTCATCCGCTTCTGCCATTGCCGGGGATAGATGATCACGAATGAGTGGGCTGGTGGGTCACCCTTCAAGCAGCAACGAGGAGGAGCTGGGCAGATGGAAACCGCCCGTATGTCCGCTCTCCGGAGCAGCCGGTTCAAGATCAATAACTCACCCATTACGATCAAGACCGTTCCGGCCCGCCGCGTGATTCCACGTAACTAATACGTAGGCCCGGGTGCCGTCGAGCAGGTCGACCGTGAGGAAGTCGCAGGCCAGGATCGCCTCGGCCTGGGACCGCAGGAATTGTGACCAGGCCGGCCCGGTCTGCCGTCGGCCGGGGTCGAAGCCGCTGGCCCTGAGGATCTCCCAGACGGTCGACGCCGCTACCTTGACACCCAGGCCGGCGAGCTCACCGTGGATCCTGCGGTACCCCCAGCCGGGGTTCTCGCGAGCCAGCGGCCGGACCAGGGCCTGGATGTTCCGCCGGGTCGCCGGCCGGCCGGTCCTGCCGCGCGTGGACCGGGCGGCCCAGCGGCGGCGGACGATGTCCCGGTGCCAGCGCACGATCGTGTCCGGGGCAACCAGCAGCCGCAGCCCCTGGCGGCGTGCTTTCGGTATCACGCCGAGCAGGGTAGCGAGCAGGGCCCGGTCCGCCCAGTGCAGCTTCGGCCGCCGCGGCTGCCGCCGCTGCAGCACGGCGAGCTGATGCCGCAGGATCAAGATCTCCGCGGTCTTCCACGCCTCCTCCCGCCGCGACAGCCGCAGCCCCGCGGCGACCCGCGTGACCAGGAGGAACACGAACCGCAGGCACATGACCGGTGATCATCACGGCCAGACGGCCGGAACAGCAACCATGCTGGTCAGAGCCGTGGACGAGATTCTCGGCACGCACAGTGCGTACGCAGGCCGCAGGTCAGTGCTTGAAGGCGTCCTTGACTTTATCTGCTGCCTGCTTGGTGTCGCCGGCGACCTGGTCGGTGCGTCCTTCCGCTTTTAGCCGCCGGTTTCCGGTGATGCGGCCGGTGTGCTTCTTAGTTTTCCCCCTGGCGGTCTGGGCCTTGTGCCGGATCTTCTTCCAGATGCTCATGACGCTTCCTCTTTCCGGATTCGCGGGGCGGCGGCAGGATCGCCTCGGGCGCGGGGCAGCAGGGCGGGCTAGCGGGTTGCGGGAAAGACGAGGGACCGGCACCCGCGACTGCTGGTGGCCTGGCTGACGGTGTCGTGGACGTCGAACCAGGTGAGCAGGCCGGTCACGGACAGGAGCCTGCGGACGGCGCCGTGGGGTCCGGCAAGGGCCAGCGTGCCGCCCCGGGCCTGGATTTCCCGGGCGTGCCGGGCCAGGGCACCCAGGCAGGCGCAGTCGATGAACGCCAGCGCGGTGAGGTCAATGACGCTGCGCGGCTGCCCCTGCCCGCGGATCTCACTGAGGCTGGCCTGCAGGGCAGGCGCGTCCAGGGCGTCCAGCTCGCCGCGCAGGCTGATCACGGTCACGTCGCCGTGCTCACGACCGGGCAGCGGCGGCGACGGCGCCCGCTCGAGGATAGGGACCGTCATGACGTGCCACCTGGCTCACCTGGAGTTATCACTCGCTACCGAGGTCCAGAGCAGCCAGAGCCGCAATCTCGCGCACGCGCAGCGCACAGCGGGGGCGACGTCTCCTTGCCGACGTTACGCCTAGTCCACCGGGCCAGCAAGGGCGAGGCAGACCCCCGGGATGTGGTGCGGCGCACGCGCATCGCCGGTGTCCTCAACGTGAGGTGGTCAGAGGTGCTGGCTGAGGCGGATAACGGCGCCCGCGGCCGGAGGAGTGGATCTGGCCGAGGCCGCAGATCTGGCCCGGGGCGCCCAGCGCATGCGGCAGGTCCGCGGCCCGGAGTACTGCCCTGGCCGGCACGCGCAGCTGGCGCCTGTTCCTTGATCAGCTCACAAGCGCTCAGCGTGCCTTGGGCGCGTCAGACGGGGCCCATCGTGGCGACGCTCCGGCCGGTGAAGTCCGCACTGCTGCACGCGATCGTCGTACCGCCATCCGGCGGGCGGAACGCCTGGCCGACTCGAGCGGGCGGGGGCAGGCGAGGGTCACCCCGCGGAAGTGGCGACCGGTCCCATCAGCCGTCCTTCATCACACCGGGACTGCACGTGGCGGGTACGGCAAACCCGCGAGCCCGGGATCGCCGGGACGACTGCCGAGGACGCCCGGGCTGCCGCCAGGGGGTGGCCAGCTTGCAGGTTTACCTGCGCTGACGCGGGCTGGCCGGCAGGAGCTTCACTGGTCCGCCTGCATGCAATGGCGGAGCCTGGCCAGCGCGTCCCGGATCCGGGCTTTGACCGTGCACAGCGGGACGTCCGCGGGTTGTCCTCTTTCGCGTCCGGCGGCCCGCGCTCACGTCTGTACAGGCGTCGGCCGTGCCGCCCTCAGGCCGGTCCCACGCCCTGCCTTGCTGAATCAGGAAGGTACGGCAGATCTTAGTATCGGCGAATGCGACGGGCTGATCAGCGAAGTCGAGAGCACCAGCCGCCCTCGTGAAAGCCTGCCAGGAACGCCCGCGTCGCGGGCGTCGAAGAACGCATCCGTTCCACCCGCTGTCCCGGCGGGACCGACAACGGTCACCGCCCGCAGCAGTCCCGCGAGCAGCGACCACCCGGCCACGAGGCGCCTCCTGTCGTGCGGCCGGGCCTACCGGTGCAGCTCCGAGGAGTACCCGGCGTTATCGAGCACGGCACCCGCCGGGCTCACCTGGCCGGCATCACCGCGCACCCTGACGGCGCGTGGACGACCCAGGCAGCCCGTAACTTCCTGATGGACATCGGCCAGCGCGCAGCGCCCGTCAAGTTCCTGATCAGGGACCGGGCGGGCCAGTTCACCGATTCCCTCGGCGCCGTGTCCCAGGCCGATGGCATCAGGATCCTCCCCAGCCCGCCGCAGGCACCCAGGGCGAACGCCATCTGCGAGCCGATCATCGGCACGCTGCGCCGTGAGATCCCCGGCCAGCTCCTGATCGTCAGCGAGCACCACCTACGGCAGGTTCTGACCGAGTACCTCGAGCACTACAACACCGCCCGGCCGCACCGGACCCTCGGCCAGCTCGCACCGGACCAAGCCCAACACCCGGCCACCGCAGATCAACCTCGCCGAGCACCGGATCCGGCGAAAGCAAGTCCTCAGCGGACTCACCAGCGAGTACCAGATCGCCGCGTGACAGCCCCGCGTTGTTACGAGGAGTCGCAGGTCACCGCCGTGATCGAGTATTCGAGCCCCACAGGCACGGCAAACGAGCCCAGCAGGCCTGCCGTGTTCCTGCGCGCATCAGGCGCCCCGTCCAGGGAAAGGGCGGGTGGTCTGCGGTTGCCGGCGCACAGCACCAGCGCTACCCGTGAGCGAGAAGGGTGACGTTCTGTCCGTCGCCGCGCGCTTCGCCGTCGTGGTCATGCGGGTACCGGGCAGCCAGCACATGGGCGACCATGTGAACGGTAACGCCGCCAAGATCCTCGGCTGGCTCATCGCGGCGCTCATGGCCGCCCAAGCGATCGCCCTGGCCACCGGAGGAATCAGCACTTGGCCAATCCGCCTCGAGCTCGGGCACCCGACGTCGCCTGCCGCCCCGCGGGCTAGGCCAGATCGGCTAGCGCGACCTGGGTCTGCCGACGGTCATCCCTGCATTGGCCTCCTGAGCGGGCGGACTGTCGCGCAGGACTAAATTTATGTAGTGGCGTGGCTGCCAATAAGGCTGCCTACGGCGAACGTCACCCCGACGGCGACCCCGCCCAGAACGAGCTGGCGGAGGGCCGAGCGCAGCAGCGGCCGGCCGGTGATCCGGCCCACCGCCATCCCGCCGACCACGAGCGCTGCCGCCGAAATACCCAGCGTGGCGGCCAGGTCGGGCAGGCCGGCCAGGTAGGGCAGCAGCGGCACCAGCGCCCCGACAGAGAACGCGACCAGCGACGAGATACCCGCCAGCACCGCGGAGGGCAGCTCATGCGAGTCGACGCCGAGCTCTTCGCGGGTATGCACGCTTAGCGCGGTGTCGGGATCCTGCGACACCGCCGCAGCCATCCGGGCCGCGGTATCCGGGTCCGCGCCGTAGCCGCGGAATGTATCAGCGAGCTCGGCCTGCTCGGCTGCGGGAAACCGGGCGTGCATCCGGCGTTCGCCGGCGACCTCGGCGTGCACCAGCTCGTTCTGATTGGTCACCGAGATGTACTCCCCGGTGCCCATCGAGAACGCCCCGGCCACCAGCGCGGCTACGTCGGTCAGTACGACGGCGTGTGCCGACACCCCGCCCCCGCCGACCCCGGCGATCAGCGAGGCATTGGTAACCAGCCCGTCCACCGTCCCGAACACGGTGGGCCGCAGCCAGCCGCCGGACACATCACGATGCCGCTGCGACCACCCGGCAGCAGCCGCCGCCGCGCCCACCGCCTGACTCGGCTCCCGCATCTGCTTGCCTGCCATTGCCGGATTATCCTCGCCGCGATCCGGCTTTGCCAGCCTGCCTTCGCCCAGCTCAGGCGCTGCCGGTTGTCCTGTGAGTAACCGCCGCACCGCGATCGGCGCTCTCTCGTGTAATCGCCGCTGGCACTGTCTGAATGCGCCGCCCTGCGTGTGACTACGCATGCTGGCCGGACGCCCCCTGGTCACCTTCGTCGCTTACCGTCCGCAGGCACCCTCGGGCAGGGGCGAGCTCGCGAGCTGCTGCCTGCACGCCCTGGCCGCGGCCGGCCACCTGCCGTCGGACGCCGCGGTCCGCCGGTGGCCCGGGTGCCGCGACGCCGCCACGGTCAGCGCGTTCGCCGAGGACCTGGCCGAGCACGGCGGTGACCCGGCAAGATCACCCGGACCAGCTCGGGCATGTCGGCGGCGTTCATTGCCGGGGTCCGCGGCCACCTTCCGAACGCGCCGATGACCTCCGACCGGTTCCACGTTAATAAAAATGCTGTCCGAAGCGGTCGACGAGGTGGCCCGAGCGTAGCTGGCTACCTGCGTGATTGACTCACTTAGGTAGTCATCGGTCCTGATCCAACGGAGACGCCGTCGTGGCTGGCTGGCCAGTGATGTATCCCGGATTTCCCAAGGGCGCCGGCGCGCTGGCCGAGACCCGGGCGGCAGGCGCAACTGCCCCGGCAGCCGGGGGCGAGCCGCGGGGCACTGCGACTGCGCGGCGTAACGGGAGGAAGGGCGCCAGCGGCGCGTCGGGTGCCGCCGCGGCGGCCCTGACTCTCGGCGCGCTCGGCATCG
>DATCEO010000013.1:0-4436 GCA_036510065.1 Streptosporangiaceae bacterium
CTCGGCCGGCGCACGGGGCCTGTATGACGCCGAGCGCGCCAGCGGCACCGAGCACAACGCCGCCCTGCGCAAGCTCGCCAACCTGTGGGTGCCGAAAACCTATGCCACCAGGCGGTATTCATGAATCACGCCTCCGGCGCGGTCACGGCGCTGGACCCGGAATTGATCGAGGTCGGCGACGCCATCGGGCAGCGGGCGCAGCGGCGCGGCCTGCTTCAAGGCGCGGTGCGGCCGGTGGGTGTTGTAGAAGGCCTCGTAGTCGCGCAGGACGATCATCAGGTGCCGCTGGTTCCATACCAGGGTCCGGTCCAGCAGTTCGCGCCGGCAGCTGCCGATCCAGCGTTCCATGATCGAGTTCATCCGCGGCGCCTGGACTGCGGAGCGGATCACCCTGATGCCCGCAGCCTGGAACACCGAGTCGAATGCGCTGCTGAAGCTGGCGTCCCGGTCGTGCACGACGAACTTGGCCCGAGTCCCGGCGTCTTCCAGGTCCATGATCAGGTTCCGGGCCTGCTGCACTACCCACGACTGGGTCGGATGCTCGGTGGCTCCCAGGATCCGGATGCGGCGGGTGCCGTGCTCGATGACGGCAAGGACATAGACCTTCGCGCCGCTGAGCAGGTCGGCGGTGAAGAAGTCCAGCGCCAGGATCCCCTGCGCCTGGGACTGGAGGAACTCCGCCCAGCCCGGGCCATCCCGGCGCGGAGCCTGGTTGATCCCGGCGGTCCTGAGGATCTGCCAGACCGTGGACGGCGCCACCGTGATGCCGAGCCCTGCGAGCTCGCCGTGGATCCGCCGGTAGCCCCACGACTCGTTCTCCCGGGCCAGCCGCAGCACCGCCGACCGCACGTTGCGGTGCGTTGCCGGGCGCCCCGAGCGGCCCCGGCGCGACAGCCGCCCCCGCCGGCGGCGGACGATGCCGCGCCGCCAGCGCAAGATCGTGCCGGGAGTGACGATCAGCCGCATCGCCGCCAGGCGCTCCGCCGGCACCGTCTCCGCGAGTAGCGCCAGCCACGCCCGGTCCGGCCACGTCAAACGCGAATGAGCGCGAGGCCGCTCGCGCTCGGCCACAGCGAGCTGATGGCGCAGCATAAGAATCTCGGCGTCCTTCCACCACCACTCCCGCCGCGACAAGCCCAGCAGCGACACCGCACGGGTGACAATCACGAAGATCAGCCTCAAGCCCACAAGCCGAAGATCATCCCACGCCCCGGCAGCCCCAGGCCGGCCTCGCATCTGCCGGACCCGTCGCCGAGCGGCCAGCGGAGCATCCGGCCAGGTGGCACAGGTTTTCGGCACCCACAGGTTATAGTTAAATATGACATGAGCCGGATGAGTGCCGCCATATAGGACCATATCGGCTGATAGTAGGCGTGGGAACATCACGACGTTTGATCTGGCAGTTCGGTTTACGCACAGATGGAGACAAAATAGTGTCTTCTGCGCAACTAGCCTGATCAATTTCTAGGGACCACCCTGGTGCAGGCCAGCCAGTGTCACCCGGACGTCAGGAAATGGCTAGCTAGGGTCACGTCGGCTCGCGTGGCCCCATGACTAGCATAAAACCCTTCGTATGGTGAACAAATCCGGGAGTTGTGTTGGCCGGCGCAGCGGTGGACCGCATCAGTTTATTACTGGACCGCGTATCAGCCAAAATGCAGGCGATCAACACTCGAATCATGAAGGAGTCCATAGTGGCGACCTGCCAAAGATGCTACAAAGATCTATATACGTGCCCCGTATGCCACGGGGATGGCAAGATCTCGTACACCTTCGGGGACTGCACGGAATGTAACGGGACGGGCCAGCTATGTCCTCAGGACGGCAAGCACTGGAACGACTAGTTCACCCACCGACATCGGATGGCTGTGTAAGACATACAGGAACTACTGCACAGACAATGGAGGACCCACGGAAGATGGCTGGTGACGTTCGATAGCTGGGTCCGCTAACGCTCTGAATGGAAGGATATCCGATGGTGTCGTGGCAAGACCTGGTGGCCCATTTGAAGTCAACTTATACGATAACGGACGAAGACGAGGGCAGATTGGTATTGATGTTCAATATTCCAGGCGGCAGAAGTCAGCTCGTGTATATCTTGGGGGAAGCGGCGGCGAATGGCGAGGAGTGGGCGCACATCACCTCACCGTGCGGAAGGGTTGGAGACGTTGATCTTCGTAGCTTGCTCGAAAAGGCCGGCAAGAGCATCTGCGGAGCTGCCATAATTATGGCCGACAAGGCGGCGCTTCGCCACTCTGTGCACCTCGGCAGTTTGGAAATGGATCAGTTCAGGCGTCCCCTTGTCCTGATAGCCTTGTCGGCTGATCTCATAGAACAAGAGCTAGTTGGCACTGATGAGTTCTAGGAGTCTTATTCATAAGCGAGTTTAAAGAAGTACAAGCCAATAGCAACTCTGAACGATGTGAGATAGGTCCGGAGTGGCCTTCGGTACTCGGTGTGGAGAATGCGCCACGACTTGATGTGAGCGATCGCACGCTCGACTGGGGTGCGCAGGCGGCTTACGTCGGCATTGAATTCCTTCTCCCACTTAAGCAGCTCCCGGTACTGGAGCTTCTTGATCGGGGTGATGTAGCCGGATCCCTGATACCCCTTGTCGCCAATGGCGCTGAATGCGGCGGCGATGACTTCGGTGGTCTCCGTTTCGCTGAGGGCAGTCATGTCGTGATTGTGGCCGGTGACGGGCTCGGAGACGAATATGACGTCGCCTGCGAGATTAGATACGACCTGGCTGTTGAAGCCCGTCTTGTGCTTGCCTGGCCACAGGTCCGGTGCTTCGCGCCACGACCAGCATGGCGCCAGGAAGCCGTCTACCAGGACTGTCTGACCGCGGGCAGCGGCCCTGGCCTCGCCGGCGGCGAGCCGGAACTCCGCAGTGGCCTTCTCGATAAGGGGCGTGATCTTGGTGATGATCCGGGAGATAGTGGGCTGCGAAGTGTCGAAGATCTCAGCCCAGACGTCCTCGATGATATTCTGCCGGGCATATCCCGACGATACGATTATGGCCTCTCGCAGGGTGAGCTCCTTTGGGCGGTCGGCGCCGCTGTCCCACGGATTCTCTAGTAGCGCGGCGACACGCTCCTCAAGTTCGTCGAGTTGCTCAGGGCCGAGCCCTGACATACGATCAAATCGCAACGGCTTCTCCGTCGGTGAAAGGTTTGGCTGGTTACCTCCTTTCTATTGATTGGGGAAGCCGTTGCCTGTTAGGCGCGCCGCCTGAGGATGGCGTTATCTGATAACAATTCCGGGTGGTACGCTGGCAAGATCATCAAGAGGCTTTTGAATAAAGCTCTAGGTAGACGGTTTGCGCTGGGCTTAGTACATCAATCGGTGCGCCCAGAGATCATGGAGGTGGTTGTCCAGCGATCATGACCTGATCGGAAGCTTGTCGTCGCCTGCCGGTGTGAGTCCGGTCCGGGTAATCGCCAGGGAGCCCGGTAGCAGGCTGGCGGTCTGGCCTGGAAACGGGCCGGGTCGGAGCCCAGCGTCGAAAGCCCTGTGAGGGGAAGCAGCTGAGCGGTCCGTAGCGGAAGCGAAGCCTGCCGCGTCGTCAGGCACCGAGGGAGAGCCGAGCCGGGCGGTTCACGGCGAGGGCCATGGAAGCGGTGAAGATCCTTGAGTGCAGCCGTGAGGGACTCTCCGGCGTAAGAGGGCACGGAATGCTCAGAAGGTGACGGCGGGAAATGGGGAGACCTTCCCCGGCCGAAGCGTGCTGCGGAAAGGCGCGGACAGCGTCGTCTTATAACCGGTGCGGAGCCGGGAAGTGGGCGGCGGCCGGGAGGGAGTCGGAGGCGGCCGTAGGACTGCTCGATCCGCTGAGCGTAGGAACTGGGACCAAGTTGGCGCGGTCCGCCGCGGCGCGGGGTCGATTCCGGCTTTCTTCAGGATCTCCATGCCGTCGACGCCGCTATCTTTACTCCCAGGCCGGCCAGTTCGCCGTGGATCCTGCGGTAGCCCCATTCAGGGTTCTCCTGGGCTAGCCGGAGGACCAGCGCCCTGATGTTCCGGCGGGTCGCCGGCCGGCCAGTCCTGCCGAGCCTGGACCTCTCGGCCCAGCGGCGGCGGACGATGTTGCGGTGCCAGCGCAGGATCGTGTCCGGGGTGACCAGCAGCCGCAGCCCGTGGCGGCGGGCTTTCGGTATCCGCTGAGCAGGGTCGCGAGGAGTGCCCGGTCCGCCCAGTTCAGTTTCGGGCGGTGCGGCTGCCGCCGCTGCAGGACGGTGAGCTGTTGGCGCAGGACCAAGATCTCTGCGGTCTTCCATGCCTCCTCCCGCCGGAATAGCCGCAGCCATGCTGCTAGCCGCATGATCAGGAGGAACACGAACCGCAGGCACATGATCGATGATCATCACGGGCCCAGCTTCGGGCGAGCAAACCTGCTGGTCAGAGCCGTGGACGGGATTCTCGGCACGCACAGG
>DATCEO010000014.1:0-3168 GCA_036510065.1 Streptosporangiaceae bacterium
CCTCGGCACGATCGCTCGCCATGCGGCAGAACCGTGCATTCGCCCGGCCCGTCGCAGCGCATATTTATGCGGGCTCGCCGGGGCGATCGAGTCAAAGTGCGCGCTGAAACTGGGTGGGCCGGACGCGCGCGCCGACCCGCCGTTAGGCGCGGCCAGTTGACCGAGGGCATCAAGCAACTTAGGCGTGCAGATCAGGTGGATCTGGCACGGTGACGATCTCGCAGGATCCTCGCAGACGACCGGTCGTGCCGATGTGCGTGCGTCTTCTGTCATTCTCGGCGGGTCGGCCCGCGCCGCCATCGGACCCTGGCTGCACATGCACAGCCGTTGCCGTGACGACCCCGTACTGAACGGTTCCATGGGCCAGTACGGCAGCCGCCATTTGGGTTGTGACCTGCGGCCGGGCGTGCGGGCGCTGGTTGGACATGGGGCAGCCGCCTCGCGATCATGCGGTTTGTGAAGACAACTAGATCGAAGGCGGCTGCTGCCGCAAGGATAGGTGCGGGGCTGGGTCTGCGGAAACGCGGTGAGCTGCTGGAGCTGATGCGTCCGTCGTTCGGCCGGGCGGAGCCGTGGCTGCAGGCGGGGAAGTACCTGGGCGCGGTGATGAGCGGCCTGCCGAAGCGGAACGGGTGGAGCATCGCCCGGCATGTCGGGGACCGGACGCCGGACCGGACGCAGCGGCTGCTTAATCGTGCGGCCTGGGACACCTTCGGCGCGATGGGTGCGGTGCGCCAGTTCGCGCTGGCCGGCCTGGATGCGGCCGCCGGGCGGTCCGGCTGGCAGCGTGGCCTGCGGGTCGGGGCGCTGGACGAGACAGGGCAGGAGAAAAAGGGGACCGCCACTGCGGGGGTAAAGAGGCAGCACATGGGGTGCGCCGGCGGGGTGGAGAACGGGATCAATACCGTGCACCTGTCGTATGTGCGGGAGAAGACCGGGCACGCGCTGATCGGCGCCCGGCAGTGGATCCCCGCCGGTCACATCGCTGACCCGGTGAAGTCCCTGCTGACCGCGCTGCCGCCGGACCTGGTGTTCCGCACGAAGGGGCAGCTGGCCATCACCATCCTGGCGGATGCCTTCGCGGGCGGCATGGAACTGGACTTCGCGTGCGGGGATGAGGTCTACGGCAGCTGCACGGAACTGCGGGTCTTCCTGGAAGGCCGCCAGCAGGGATACGTGCTGCGGGTGCCCTCGAATTTCCGGCTCACGCTGGCTCGCGGGATGACGCTCACCTGCGCGGAGGCGGTCAGGCAGCTGCTGCGGGCCGCGCGGCGCTGGGAGATCCGCTCTGCCGGGACAGGATCGAAGGGGGAACGCTGGTACGGGTGGGCGTGGCTGGCGACTGCGTCGCCGCGGCATTACCTGCTGGTCCGCCGCCACGTCAGGACTGGTGAGCTGGCCTTTCACTACTGCTATGTGCCCGAGGGCCAGGTGCTCACCCTGACCCGGCTGGTCCGCGCTGCCGGGCTGCGCTGGCCCGTGGAAGAGGATTTCGAGTTCGGGAAGGACTGCTTCGGGCTGGATCAGTCCCAGGTCCGCCTTTACACCGCGATCGCCCGGCACACCGTGCTGGTGATGGCCGCCCTGGCCATCTGCGCCGTCACCGCCGCCCAGCTCAAGGACCGGACCGACACCCAGGCACCCCCGCCGCGAACGCCTGACCAGCCGCCGCCACCAGACCCCGGGATGATCCCGCTGACCATCCCGGAAATCCAGCGCCTGCTCGCCGCCAGCCTCGCCCGGCCCTGGCCACCCGGCCACGCCGACCACTGGTCCGCCTGGACCCGCCGCCACCAGGCCCGCTCACGCTGGTACCACCAGCGCACCAGACTCGCCAGGAACCTCAAGATCACACTGGTCAGCTAGCCAATGGCGGCTGCCGTACCAGCCGGGTCACCAAGCGTGGTGTTCTCTCATCGACCGATTGGAAGCTAGCAGCAAGGTCCGGTGACACACTGGGATATGGAATGCTGAGTCTTGTCCTTTTCTGAAGGGGAGCGCCTTGGGCGTGATTACTCGTGTCGCGGGAACCACGGGTACCGCGGGCTTCGGCGGGGACGGCGGCCCGGCCACCGACGCCGAGCTCTACAACCCGGTGGGGCTGGCGGTGACCGGCGACGGCGGGTTCCTGATCACCGGTGGCATTATGGTGCGGAAGGTGTCGGCGGACGGTGTGATCACTCGTGTCGCTGGCACGGATAACGCGGGCAGCGGCGGCGATGACGGCCCGGCCACCGACGCGGCGCTCAACAACCCGGCGGGGCTGGCGGTGACTGCCGACGGCGGGTTCCTGATCGCCGACACCGCAAATCAGGTGGTGCGGAAGGTGTCGGCGGACGGTGTGATCACTCGTGTCGCGGGAACCACGGGTACCGCGGGCAGCAGCGGCGATGACGGCCCGGCCACCGACGCCGAGCTCAACAACCCGGCGGGGCTGGCGGTGACTGCCGACGGCGGGTTCCTGATCGCCGACACCGCAAATCAGGTGGTGCGGAAGGTGTCGGCGGACGGTGTGATCACTCGTGTCGCGGGAACCACGGGTACCGCGGGCAGCGGTGGCGATGACGGCCCGGCCACCGGCGCCGAGCTTAACTACCCGGAGGGGGTGGCGGTGACTGCTGACGGCGGGTTCCTGATCGCCGACGCCGTCAATCAGGTGGTGCGGAAGGTTGAGCCGAGCGGCTAGCAGCAGGGGCGACAGGCGGGCTGTGCGTCGGGTTCGCCAGGGGCTGTGGTCACCGTTGGGCTGTGCGGATCCTGTGGGCTATTCCGCCCGCGCAGAGAATGCCACTGGCGATCGCCGTATTGCACATGCACCTCGATCGTCTCGGTAGCGGCCAGGGCGTAGCCGCCATCTTCTGCAGCGACCGCCGGAACGTCTTGAGCTTAGTGATCACTTGCGCTCGCGGCGCCCGTACCGGGCCAGCCGGACCGGCTCGGGCTCGGGCTAGCGAATGACAGAACCTTACCCACCGGAGAACGCGTCACATAGCGTGATCGGTAAAGGGCGACGCCGAGCGCACACTTCCGCCGATATGAGCCGCCTGCGTCTGGTTCACAAGCATCGACTGGAGCACGCAGATCAGGTGTGATCTGTACGCCTGACTGGGAGTTCGGCGGGTCGCAGAGATAACTGCTTGCTCTTGCGGCACGCGTCAGGGCGCATCT
>DATCEO010000015.1:0-2591 GCA_036510065.1 Streptosporangiaceae bacterium
GGCGTGCTGGCAGGTGAGCCACGTGAATCCGTAGGAGTCGGTGCTCACCTCGACCGAGGCCGTGCCCGAGCCCATGGACAGCAGCTCGCGCACGTCCTTCTCGATGTCGCTGAACGCCTTGCCCTCCGCGGCCCGGAAGCACACCGAGCCGGTGCCGGTAGGCACCAGGTTCATGCTTGCCTCGAGCGTGATAGCCGCGGTGGGCAGGGAGAACAGCTCGTCCAGGTTGGGCTGGGCCGGCTTGGTCCGGCCCAGGATCGTGTCGAGGAAGCCCACCGCTACCGGCTCAGCTGCTCGGAGATCTCCGACAGCTGCCGGAGCCGGCGCTCCAGCGATGGGTGCGTGGAGAACAGGCCGTTCAGGCTGACGCCCTTGCCGCCCGCCTTGAACGCCGGGACGAAGTAGAACGCGTTCAGTGGCTCGGCGGTGCGCAGGTCCTTGTTCGGGATCCCCTGCATCGACCCGCTGACCTTCTGCAGCGCGCTGGCGAGCGCGGACGGCTGCCCGGTGAGCAGGGCCCCGGCCCGGTCGGCCGCCAGCTCGCGGTACCGGGACAGCAGCCGGATGAGCAGGAAGCTGACCGCGTAGGTCACGATCCCCACCACCAGCACGATCAGCACGACCGGGATGGCCCCGCCGTTGTTGTTGTTGCCGCCGCGGCCGCGGCCGCCCCCGCCGAACAGCTCGGAGTAGAAGGCGAAGCGGACCAGCAGGCCCGCGATGATGCCGAGGAACGAGGCGATGGTCATCACCGCGACGTCCTTGTGGGCCACGTGCGACAGCTCGTGGGCCAGGATGGCCTCGAGCTCGCGGTCGTCCAGACTGGGGTTGTTGAGCAGGCCGGTCGTCACGACCAGGACCGAGGTCTTCTCGTTCCGGCCGGTGGCGAACGCGTTCAGCATCGGGGACGGGGCGATCGCGAGCCGTGGCTTGGGCATGTTGGCCAGCGCGACGAGGCGGTCCACGATGCCGTGCAGGCGGGCCGCCCCGGGGCTGTCCTGCGGGCCGACCACGACTGCCCGGGCGGTGCTGAGGGCGATCTTGTCGGAGTACCAGAAGGAGCCGACCGTCAGGGCCAGGCCGACCAGCACGGCGATGAACACGATGCCGCCGCTCGAGACCTTGTTGGTCGCGCCGAGGATCAGCACGAGAGCGGTGATGAAGGCGACGAACACGACTCCGAGGAGAAACATCGTCAGGGTCATCCGCGCCGTGAGTCCCCTGTCAGGCGCATAGCGAGTCTTCGCCACCGCGCCGCCTCCGTTCTAGCCAGCTGGCCTGGCCAGCTGAGCTTTACCGGCTTCGCTACCGAAGCCATCCTGTTTCATTATCAGGCAGAGGCCGAGCGAAATGCCCACGATGCGCCGCCCCGTAGGGCCGGGTTTCACCCGGCCTGCGGGCCGGGTGTTTCCCGGCCGGCGAAGCGGCCGCAGGTAGCCTTCCGGCTGGCCAGCGACCTGGTCATCCTCCCCCAGGGACGTCCACCTGTCAGTGTGCACCGGCCAGCTGAAAGTTTGCTGAGCAAACCCCGAAAGCAGGGTGAGCACAGGTCCGCTGAAGGATGATGGCGGGGGTCCGGGGATGAGGGGAACTTCAACCCGGGATGAGGCCATCCTCGGAAAGCAGGCCACGCACGTCGTCCATGCTGGCGTCGGAGTACGGCAGGATCACGTCCGAGGGTTCAAACGAATCCGCCGGCACTGGTGTTCCCGCGCCGCGGACCCGCTCCAGCATCTCGGCCAGGACCGGGCGGAAGGCGGCCTCGTCACCGGAACTGACCGCCGCCTCGAGCCGGGCGTCCAGCTCATTCAGCTCGCCGGCCAGGCTGTCATCCACGGCTAGCTGGCCCTCGCCGAGGATCCGGATGATCATGATCCGTCACCGGTCTGGGGCTTGTCCGCGACGGTGCCCGACTGGCCGTTCCCGGCCGCGCCCGACGCGGAGCCCTCGATCTCCCGGGGCGCCTCGCCCTGGTCCAGCTCGCCCTTGAGCCGGGCCAGTTCCCGGTCCACGTCGTGGCTGGAGCCCATCTGGTCCAGCTCCCGCTGGATGTCATCGTTCGGCTGCGCGGTCACGTCGTCCAGGGCGCCGGAGGCCATCAGCTCGTCGATGGCGCCGGCCCGGGCCTGCATCTGGGCCGTCTTGTCCTGGGCCCGCTGCACCGCCATGCCCACGTCGCCCATCTCCTCGGAGATGCCGGACACGGCTTCGCCGATCCTGGTCTGGGCCTCGGCGGCGGTGTAGGTGGCCTTGATGGTCTCCTTCTGCGTGCGGAAGGCCTCCACCTTGGCCTGCAGGCGCTGCGACGCGGCGGTCAGCTTCTCCTCGTCCGCCTGCAGCGCCTGGTACTGCGTCTGCAGGTCGCTGATCTGATTCTGCAGCCCTGACTTCCGGGTCAGCGCCTCCCGGGCCAGGTCCTCGCGCCCGCTGCCCAGCGCCTGCCGGGCCTGGCCGTCAAGCTTGGTCTGCTGCTGCTGCAGGGAGTTCATCTGCAGCTCGACACGCTTGCGCGACGTGGCCACGTCGGCGACGCCCCGGCGGACCTGCGTCAGCATCTCCAGCTGGCGCTGGTAGGAGTAGTCCAGGGTCTC
>DATCEO010000016.1:0-4729 GCA_036510065.1 Streptosporangiaceae bacterium
CAGCGGCTGATCCCGCCCGGCGGGGACCAGCCCGTGCATCTGCGCCTGATACAACCGCAGCCATACGAACGCATCCGGCGACGCCGGCAGCTGCTGCAGCTGCCGTGTCCCCTTGCGGATCACCGTGATCAGCTGCTGTCCCGGATCGGCATCGGCGGCAGTCGCGCCCAGCAGCTCGCTGGCCCGCGCCCCGGTCGACACCCACAACGCCACCAGCGCCCGGTCCCGGTGCGAGCCCAGCAGCGCGAACAGCTCGTCGAACATCACATCCGGGATCTGCCGCGGCACCCTCCGGGCCAGCTTCGGCCGGTACCGGCCGGCGCGCTCGCCCGGGAACGGCTGCATCGGGTTGTGATGCGCATTCGCCCGGCCGCCCCGCCGGCCCCGGGCCAGCGGGAACGGATTGACCATCGGCCCGGTGCCGGCCTCCAGGTGGAAACCGTAAAAGCCGCGCAGCACGCTCTCGCAGTGCACCACCGTCGCCGCCGCATACCCGCGGCCCGGGGACCGCTTGCCCGTCACCGGGTTCGGCGTCCCCGGCGCCACCGCCGGCCTCACCCTTGGTGCCCCGCCAGCGGGATACCGCCAGTGCGGCCGCACCGGCTTGTCAGCCAGCCCGATCCAGCAGCAGAAGTCCCTGGCCTCAGCACTGGTCGCCTGATCCCAGCAGACCCCCGCCGCCCACAGGAACCGGAACCATCGAAGAACATCCATCCCATACGACCGGTGCGTCGCCAGCGGCCGCCCGCACGCAGCCAGCTCCCGGAAATAAGCCCCAGCCGGGGCAACGACCACACCGCCGGCATCGACCAGCCGGAACGGCTCGAACAGATCCCCGGTCGCCTCAAGCGACCCGAGCAGCGGCACCACCAGCCGCGACAGATCCCGCGGCGCATCCCCATCTGTGACCATGATCAGCGACCGTAGACACCCAGATCCGCATCCGTCCGCTGACCTGCCCAAGCCCGCCCCGTAGTTCGGTTAACGGGTCGCTCTTCGCGCCGGACACGCCGTGCCGCTCCCGGTACCGGGACGCCTGCAGCGGATTCACCTCGAACACCAGGTACCCGGCCGCGGCCAGCGCCTGAACCCACGGGCCCGGGCCGGTCTCGATCCCGGCCAGCACCTGCACCTCCTCCACCTCGGCGCGGTCACCGGCCTGGCCCGCGATCATCGCGTGCAGCCGGGTCATCCCGGCCATCCCCTCCGGCAGCCTGGCCTTCGCCAGCACCGCACCCGGCCTGTCCATCACCCCGGCATCGTGATGGTCCTGAGCCCAGTCATCACCTGCGAAAAGCCACAACACAACTCCCGTCATCGATGCCGGTCACCACCGGCAGCCCGCGGGAGAACTATCAGCGACCTAATCAAGCAGTGCTCACACCATCACGGTGGGCACGGCATCCCAGAAGCGATCAGCTCTCCCGGCCAGCCGGCAGGGGCGCGATCTTTCGCCAGGGCTCACCGCCCAGGACCACAGAGCGCTCACCTGCCGGTGGCCACCACCCCCGAGTCTGCCGGATGGCGGCTCGCTAACCCTGATTAGGACGGCCATGACCATCAAGCAGGAACAGGCACCGCGGGGTCACCGCCCGGCGCAGGTGTCACCATTCTGCCGGCCGCTCGCGGCCGGCAGGCACGGCTCGCCGGCACCGGCGGCCGTCTTCCAGGCGGCCGGGACCGGCCGCCAGCTCATCCGGGCCGGCGGCCAGACAGCGGAGCGGGGCCACCTGGCCGGCAAGCCCGCGCCGGATATGGTCTCCGCCGCCGCCCGGGCCCCCGGGGTCGCCCCGGCGGAGGCTGCGGTGTCCGAGGACGCCCTGGCCGGGGCCGCGGCCGGGCGCGGCGGGGGGTCCGGCTTCGTGGCCGGCACCGGCCGGGCCGGGCAGGCCAGCGAGCTGCAGGCGCAGGGCGCCGACGTGATGGCCGGCCTGGCCGGGTTGCCGGTGGTCTCATGATCGGCCATCCGGCGTTCACGGTGGAGCCGTGGTGCCTGCGGGCGACCGAGCTGGAGCTGGCGGTGCTGGCGCAGGCCGAGTCGGTTTTCGCGCTGGCTAACGGGCATATCGGCTGGCGCGGGAACCTGGACGAGGGAGAGCCGCATGGCCTGCCAGGTTCCTATCTCAATGGCGTCTATGAGCTGCGGCCGCTGCCGTACGCCGAAGCCGGCTACGGCTACCCGGAATCCGGGCAGACGGTGATCAACGTGACCAACGGCAAGCTGATCCGGCTCCTCGTCGATGACGAACCGTTCGACGTCCGCTACGGTGAGCTGCGGGCGCATGAGCGGTGCCTGGACTTCCGCGCGGGCGTGCTGCACCGGACCGCCGAGTGGGCCTCCCCGGCCGGCCGGGCGGTCCGGGTGTCCTCGACACGGCTGGTGTCGCTGGTGCAGCGGTCGATCGCGGCGATCTGCTACGACGTGGAGGCCCTCGAGGGCCCGGTGCGGGTGGTGGTGCAGTCCGAGCTGGTGGCCAACGAGCAGCTGCCCGCGCGCGGCGGTGATCCCCGGGCCGCGGCGGTGCTGGAGGCGCCCCTGGTGGCGGAAGCGGATGCGGCGAAGGGCGCACGCGCCGGGCTGGTGCACTGCACGCGGCACAGCGGCCTGCGCATCGCGGCCGTGATGGACCACCTCGTCGAAGGGCCCGCCGGCACTGAGGTGCAGGCCGAAAGCTTCCCCCATCTGGCCCGGGTGACGGTGACGGCGGCGCTCGAGCCGGGGCAGCGGCTGCGGCTGGTCAAGTTCGTCGCCTACGGCTGGTCGGGATCCCGGTCGCTGCCTGCGGTCCGTGACCAGGCCGACGCGGCGCTGGCCGGAGCCAGCCAGGCCGGCTGGGACGGCCTGATCGCGGAGCAGCGGGCCTACCTGGATGCGTTCTGGGACCGGGCCGACGTGCAGCTCGACGGGGACGCCGAGATCCAGCAGGCGGTCCGGTTCGCGCTGTTCCACGTGCTGCAGGCCGGCGCCCGGGCCGAGGGCCGGGCGATCGCCGCCAAGGGCCTGACCGGGCCCGGCTACGACGGGCACTGCTTCTGGGACACCGAAGCCTATGTGCTGCCGGTCCTGACCTACGTCGCGCCAGAGACGGTTGCCCACGCCCTGGGCTGGCGGCACTCCACGCTGCCGCTGGCCGCTGAGCGGGCCGCCCGGCTCGGGCTGTGCGGCGCGGCGTTCCCGTGGCGCACCATCCACGGCGAGGGGTGCTCCGGCTACTGGCCGGCGGGCATGGCCGCCTTCCACGTCAACGCCGGCATCGCCGACGCGGTCATCCGCTACCTCGGCGCCACCGGCGACGAGGCCTTCGAGCGAAGCACCGGCCTGGAGCTGCTGGCCGGGACCGCGCGGCTGTGGCACTCCCTCGGCCATCACGACACCCGGGGCATCTTCCGCATCGACGGGGTCACCGGCCCCGACGAGTACAGTGCCATCGCCGACAACAACGTCTACACCAACCTGATGGCCCAGCAGAACCTGCGCGCCGCCGCCGACGCCGCCAGCCGCCACCCCGGCCGCGCCCGCGAGCTCGGGATCGACGAGGAGGAGACAGCCCGCTGGCGCGACGCCGCCGAGGCGATGTACCTGCCGTACGACGACACGCTCGGAATCCACCCCCAAGCCGAGGGCTTCACCGGCCACCAGGCCTGGGACTTCGCCGCCACCACCGCCGGGCAGTACCCCCTGCTGCTGCACTTCCCCTACTTCGACCTGTACCGCAAGCAGGTGGTCAAGCAAGCCGACCTGGTGCTCGCGATGCACCGCCGCGGCGACGCGTTCACCGCCGGGCAGAAGGCCCGCAACTTCGCCTACTACGAACGGCTCACCGTCCGGGACTCCTCGCTGTCTGCCTGCACCCAGGCGGTGATCGCCGCCGAGACCGGCCACCTGCAGCTGGCGTATGACTACCTCGCCGAGGCAGCCCTCATGGACCTCGACGACCTGGAACATAACACCCGCGACGGCCTGCACATGGCCGCCCTGGCCGGCAGCTGGATCGCGCTGATCGACGGCCTGGCCGGCATGCGGGAACGCGACGGCGCCCTGAGCTTCGCCCCCCGGCTCCCCGGGGAGCTGACCCGGCTCGCGTTCACCATCTCCCTGCGGCACCGGGTGCTGGCCGTGGACGTGCGGGCAGCGACCGCCTCCTACACCCTGCTCGACGGCGACCCGATGCGCATCATGCACCACGGGCAGCCGGTCACCGCGTCGCTCCACGACCCGGTCGCGCGCCCCATCCCCGCAGCGCCGGACGCGTCTCCGGCGCCGGCGCAACCCCCCGGACGTGCGCCGGGCCGTCGGGCACCCGCGAAAGCCACCGGCGGTCCGCCGGGCGGGCAACTACCCCGGCCACCACGCACGGCTCCAGTCCCCCGCCAAGGCGAGCCGCACTTACCGGGCGCAGATCCGCGACATGATCACGTGCCGCAGCGCCTGACCGGCCCCGGATAGGCCACCACGACGGCAGGGCGCCGCCGGACAACGGCAAGGCAAGGAACACGGCCGCGCTCAGCACGGCGGCGTGACGGGTGAGCTTGGCTGATCAGTGGCAAGCTGCCCCGGGCGGCCCGGCGGCCGTCGGCCGGCCTCCCAAGGCAGAGCCTCCGTCCGTCACCGCAACTGTGCACAGCACCAGCGAGCAGCCTGTCTACGACGTCCGGGTCCGCTGGGTCGCCGGAGAGCCGCCCGTTCAGGCCGGGGCGGAGGGCCTTCGCGGGACCCCGGGACCGCTTG
>DATCEO010000017.1:0-134812 GCA_036510065.1 Streptosporangiaceae bacterium
GCCGCTACTGGCGGGGCTCATGGGGCCCCCGGGGGACGGTCGACGCCGTGATTCACGTCGCGACCCGATGGTCGCCGGTGTAGATGTTCATCGACGGGCCGCGCAGGAAGCCGATCAGGGTCAGCCCGGCCTCGTCGGCCAGCTCCGCCGCCAGCGATGACGGCGCTGACACGGCCGCGAGCAGCGGAATGCCGGCCAGCACGGCCTTCTGCACCAGCTCGAACGAGGCGCGACCGGACACCAGCAGCGCGCATCCGGTCAGCGGCAGCTTGGCGTTGAGCAGCGCCCAGCCGACGATCTTGTCGACCGCGTTGTGCCGCCCAACGTCCTCGCGCACGGCCAGCAGGTCGCCGTCGGCGGTGAACAGCCCGGCCGCGTGCAGGCCGCCGGTGCGATCGAACACCCGCTGGGCGGCCCGCAGCGCGTCCGGCAGCCCCGCGAGCGTGGCCGGCGTGACCCTGGCCTGGTCGGCGGACAGGTCAAGATCAGTCGTGGCGGCCAGCTCGGCGATGCTGGTCTTGCCGCACACTCCGCACGCGCTGGTGGTCATGAAGTTGCGCCGCAGCTCCGGGCGCAGCGTCAGGCCGGGCCGCAGCGTGACATCGGCGATGTTCCCGGTGCCGGCGGCCCCCCCGTGGTCAGCATGCCCGTGGTCAGCATGGCCGCAGCGCTCACCAGAGCAGATCACGATGCCGGTGATGTCCTCGGGCGAGGTGATGACGCCCTCGCTGACCAGGAACCCAGCTGTCAGGTCGATGTCGTCGCCCGGCGTGCGCATGGTGATGGCGAGGGCCTCGCCGTCGATCCGGATGCCCAGCGGCTCTTCCGCGGCCAGGAAGTCGGCCCGCTCCGCCGTCACGGGAGCCGTGGCGTCGCCCGGCAGCGAGATCCGCAGCACCCGGCGCCGCGCCGTCCTGCCCGCCATCGGTACCTCCGGCCGTCATCGCTTGCTTTCCCGCCCTTACGAGGCTAGCTGGCCGGCCTAGCGCCAGTGGTCGAGCGGCACCGGGCCGCGGCTGAGGACCGTGCGGATGGCGAAGGTGCTGCGCGCCTCTACTACCTGCGGAATGGCCAGGACCTGATCCAGCAGCAGCTGCTCGTAGCCGGCCAGGTCCGGCGCGGCCACCTCCACCATGAAGTCGGCGGTGCCGGAGGTGACATAGCAGGCCACCACGGCCGGGATGGCCGTGAGCGCCCGCTCGATCTGCGCCGAGGTCTCTCGCGAGTGACCCTCGACCCGCAGCCCGATGAAGGCCGTCAGGCCGAGTCCCGCGCTGGCTCGGTCGACCTCGGCGCGGTAGCCCGCGATGATGCCGCTGCTCTCCAGCGCCTTGACCCGGCGCAGGCAGGCGGACGGGGACAGCGAGACGGCCTCGGCGAGGTCGACGTTCGCGATCCGCCCGTCGCGCTGAAGCTCGGTCACGATGGCACGATCAATGCGGTCTGCCTTCTCAGCTGCCATGAAACTCATGTTATCGCCTGGATAGCAGTACAATATTGTGAGGAGAGGGCCTAATCGCGCAATCTTTGCCATCGCGTGCGAGCGGATCTCGGCCAGGCTGCTGTCATGACGAAATCAGCGCCGGAGGTGCTGCCCGCCACGCATCCAGCGTCCCCGCGGAAGCGGGACGGCGACCCGCACGCTTCCCGTCCCCTGTCCGTCGCGCGCGGGGCGGCCCTGTATATCGGGGCCCTGCTGGGCCCCGGCCTGCTGCTGCTGCCGGGGCTGGCTGCCGCGCAGGCAGGCCCGGCGTCGGTGCTGGCGTGGCTGGCGCTGATCGGGCTGTCGGCGCTGCTGGCCGTGGTCTTCGCGGCCCTGGGCCGGGCGGTGCCGTCGGCGGGCGGCGTGATCAGCTACACCGCCGCGGGCCTGGGCCAGCGGGCGGGCGCCGCGGCCGGCTGGTGCTTCCTGGCCGGCGTGGCCTGCGGCGCCCCGATCGTCTGCCTCATCGGGGCCAGCTACGTCGCGGAGCTGACCGGCGGCGGTCAGCTGGTGCGCGCGGCGGTGGCCGGCGGCCTGCTGCTGGCCGTGCTCGGCCTGGCCCTCGGCGGCGTCCGGGCGACGACCACGGCCCAGCTGGTGCTGGTCGCGCTGCTGATCGTCGTAGTCGTGGTGGCCGTGACCGGATCGGCGCCGGCGGCCCGCGCCGCGAACTGGATACCGTTCGCGCCGCATGGCTGGCCGTCGATCGGCCGGGCCGCGTCCACCCTGATGCTGTCGTTCGTCGGCTGGGAGGCGGTCGCCCCGCTGACCGCCCGGTTCGCCGACCCGGCCCGGCAGCTGCCCCGGGTCATCGTCATCGCGTTCGGCACCACCGCCCTGCTCTACCTGGGTTTGGCCGCGGCCACCATCGGCAGCCTGGGCCGCCGGGCCGGGACCGACGTGCCGCTAGCCGACCTGCTCCAGCTGGCCGTCGGGCCGCCGGGTCGCGCCGCTGCGGCCGTGGCCGCCCTGGTGCTCACCCTGGGCGCAACCAATGCCTACCTGTCCGGGGCCACCGAGATGCTCCGGCAGCTGACTGGCACCCGGCGCTGCGCACCGCCAGGCAGGCGCCCGGCGCGCCCGCTGCTGCTGGTGATCGGCGCCGGGGGCCTGGCGCTCATCGGCCTGCAGGCGCTGCACGTAGTAAGCACGGGGGCGCTGGTCATCCTGCCGACCACCATGTTCCTGTGCGTCTACCTGACGTGTCTCGCCTCAGCGGCGCGGGTCCTGTCCGGCCCGGCCCGCCTCGCGGCGCTGCCGGCACTGCTGGTCGTCGCCGTCGTCCTGGCCTTCTGCGGGTGGGCGCTGGCGGCCGCTGCGGGCATCGGACTGATCGCGGCGGCCAGAGCCAGGACCGCGACCGCCGGGCTCAGCGGATGACCAGCACCGCCGGGCCTGCCGCCACCAGCTCGCCGATGACCGGTGCCCCCGGCACCTCGCCGGCCACCAGCAGCCCCCCGGAGGTCTGCGCGTCGGCGAGCAGCAGCAGGTCATCGTCCGTTATTCCGTCGAAGTTGGCGTGGGGTGCTACCCAGTCCAGGTTCCGGCGGCTGCCGCCCGGCACGTAGCCGGCCCGCAGGGCCGCCCGCGCGCCGTCGATAAGGGGCACGGCGGCGTGATCGATGACCGCGGTGACGCCGCTGGCCCTGGCCAGCTTGAACAGGTGACCGAGCAGGCCGAAGCCGGTCACGTCAGTGGCGCAGCGGATCCCGGCGGCCAGCGCCTGCCGGCTCGCCTGCGCGTTGAGCGTCGTCATCACCGCGATGGCCTCGGGGAAGACCTCGCCGGTGGCCTTGTGCCGCGAGTTCAGGACGCCGATGCCCAGCGGCTTGGTGAGCGAGAGCGGCAGGCCGGCCCGTCCGGCGTCGATCCGCAGCAGGGCCGCCGGGTCGGCCAGCCCGGTCACGGCCATGCCGTACTTGGGCTCGGGATCATCGATGCTGTGACCGCCCGCGACGTGGCAGCCCGCCGCCCGGGCGGCGTCCAGGCCGCCGCGCAGCACCTCGGCGGCGAGGTCCGCGCTGAGCACGGCCCGCGGCCAGCCGAGCAGGTTCAGGGCCACGAGCGGCTCGCCGCCGACGGCGTAGACGTCCGACAGGGCGTTGGTCGCGGCGATCTGGCCGAAGGTGTAGGCGTCGTCGACCACGGGGGTGAAGAAGTCAGCCGTGGCCACGATGGCCCGGCCGGGGCTGATCTGCACGACGGCGGCGTCGTCACCGTGCTCGATGCCGATCAGGAGGTCGGGTGCCTGCCGATCGGGAATCAGCCGGGCGACGGCCGCCTCCAGCTCGCCGGGCGGGATCTTGCAGGCGCAGCCGCCGCCGTGGGCGTACTGAGTGAGCCGGATGCTGGTCGTCGCGGGCATGCCTGAAACTGTAGGCACCCTCGGTGCAGCGGGAGAGGGCGGTAGCCCCCCGGCGGCAGTATGGTCCGGTCAGGACAGCTGACGGAGGTTTGCCGTGACCGAGGACATCCTGGAGCAGCGCGCCGCCACCCAGCGGGCCGCGGGCGGCCGCACGATCTGCGATCACCTGCAGTCGGCGGCCGCGGACTGGGGCGAGCTGCCCGCCTACGCCGACCGGGACGGCGGCCCGTGGCAGGTCCTGACCTGGCAGCAGACGCGGGAGCGCGTGCTGCGGCTGGCGGCGAGCTTTGTCGCGCTGGGCCTGCAGCCCGGCGAGAAGGTCGCGCTCATGCTGCCGAACCGGCTGGAGCACGTGCTGGCCGACCTGGGCGCGCTGCATGCCGGGGGAGTGCCGGTGACCTTTTACCCGACGCTGGCGCCCGACCAGGTCGCCTACATGGCGGCGAACTGTGACGCCAGGATCGCCGTCCTGGACGGCGCGGCCGACCTGGGGCGCTGGCAGCCGGTGCTCGCGCAGCTGCCGGGCCTGCGGCATGTGATCGTGCGGGACCCGGAGGCCTGCCCGGCGGGCGAGCCATACCTGAGCTGGAGCGAGTTCGCGGCCCTGGGCGAGGGTCAGGGGCCCGAGGCGGCGCAGGAGGTAGCCGGCCGGATCACGGCGATCCGGCCCGAGGACCCGCTCACCCTGCTGTACACCTCCGGGACGACCGGTAACCCCAAGGGCGTCATCGTGACCCACGCCAGCGCGGCGTACGAGGTGGTGGCCACCACCGTCTCGGGAAACGCCAGGCTGCACACGCGCTGGGTTTCCTACCTGCCGCTGGCCCATATCGCGGAGCGGATGTTCACCTTGTACCTGGCCATTTATAACGGCTGGAACGTCCATTTCTGCCACAACGCGTCGACCGACCTGGTGGCCACGGTGAGCGACGTCAAGCCGACGGCGTTCTTCGGCGTGCCCCGGGTGTGGGAGAAGATCCAGGCTGGCCTCCAGGCTCTGCTGGCGGCCGAGGCGCACGAGGGCCGGCGGGCGGCCGTGGCCGCGGCGATGGACACCGGGCTGCGGTACGTGCGCAGCTGCCAGTACGGCCGGCAGGCCAGCGACGAGCTGGCCGCCGAGTTCGCCGCCGCGGAGCAGGCCGTGCTGCGGCCCATCCGGTCCCTGCTCGGCCTGGGCGATGCCGAGATCGTCGTCAGCGCGGCCGCGCCGCTGCCGCCCGACGTCGGCGCGTTCTTCGGCGGTCTGGGCCTGCGCATCCTGGACGTGTACGGGATGACGGAGACCGCCGGGGCCTTCACGGTCAATACCATGACCGCCTTCAAGCTGGGGACCGTGGGCCAGCCGGTGGCCGGGACCGAGGTGGAGATCGCGGCGGACGGCGAGATCCTGACCCGCGGGCCGCTGAACACGCCGGGCTACCTGGGCCTGCCCGAGCAGACCGCCGAGCTCCTGGACGCCGACGGATGGCTGCACACCGGCGACATCGGAACGCTCGACGACGACGGCTTCGTGTCGGTCATCGACCGGAAGAAGGAGCTCATCATCACCGCGGGCGGCGAGAACATCGCGCCCGCCGCGATCGAGAACCTGCTAGTCGCCCATCCGCTGGTCGGCCAGGCGCTGGCCTACGGTGACCGGCGCCCCTACGTCGTGGCGGTGCTGACCCTGGACGGCGAGGTCGCCCCGGCCTGGGCCAGGGCCCGCGGCATCGACGCGGGCTCCCTGGCGGAGCTGGCCGAGCATCCCGAGGTGCTCGCGTCGGTCGCGGCGGCGGTCGCGGCGGCCAACGCCAAGCTGGCGCGGGTGCAGCAGGTCAAGGCGTGGCGGCTGCTGCCGGTGGAGTGGACGGCCGAGAGCGAGGAGCTCACCCCGACGCTCAAGCTCAAGCGCCGCGTGGTGCACGCCAAGTACGCCGACGTCATCGAGGCGCTGTACGACGCGCGGGACGAGGCGTCCGGCCGCCGGTAAGGTCTCATCCCGGAGGCGTCAGGGTGCCTGGTGGCCCCCCCGGTCTTCAAAACCGGCGGACGGCGCGCAGCGTCGTCGGCGGGTTCGATTCCCGTCCGCCTCCGCCACCGGCGGGACGGCCCGCCACCAGTAGCCCCGGGGCCGCTGGGGCGGGCCGTCAGCCGCTATTCGCTCTTGGTCCCGAAGGGCGAGGTTGATTCCGGGTACTGGCCGGACGGAGACGTCGGGAACTGGCTCGTGGAGGCCGGGTACCGGTCCTGGGTCTGCGTCGGCTCGTCACCCGGGAACGGCCGGGGCCCGGCCGGGAACTGGCCCGCCGCGGTCGTGGCGGGGGCCGGGGTGACCTCGTCCGCCGAGTCGGGCGAGTCGCTGCCGTAGTTGTCGCCGCTGTCGGCCCTGGCCGCGTCCCGGGCCGAGAGCATCGAGAACCGGCCGATAGCGATCGCGCCGAAGAAGATGACCAGAATGCCGACTCCGGTGAAGAAGCCGATCTCCTCCAGGAACATCCACTTTGCCGACGAGCTAATCCCGGCCGCGCCGTGCGCGAGGGGAGTGCCGGGGGTGATCGACGTCTGATTCAGGACGGTGTCCACAATCCCGGCTCCGGCGATGAACCAGGCGCCGCCCGCGGCGGCCAGCAGACCGCCGAACATGCCTGCCGCCCGGCTGCGGGTGACCAGCACGAGCAGTCCGCCCGCCGCGGCGGCCGCCCCGGGCAGGATCGACAGGTAGAGCCGGCCGGAGGTGTAGGCCCAGGCCTTGTCCGGGCCGTACGCAAATTTGAAGTAGGGCCCGATGAACGGGATCAGCGCGCCCCAGACGCCGAGCAGAATCAGCAGCAGCCCGCACAGTCCGCCGCGCCTGCGCGGAATTCGTGCTAGTTCGGCCATAGGGTCTCACTCCCTGAGTAATCGGAAGATTAAGACTTGCACACGTCGCGTACCCCGCGCGGGCGCCCTTATGCAAAGTGCTGGCAAACCGGCAAACTAGACCAGTTCACGGCAGGCCATCTTCCGTCTCCAGGCAGGTATGGTCGCGCTCGTGGACGTCCGCAGGCTCATTCCGCGCACTGACGCGGTTCTGGCTGATCCCCGGCTGGCTGGCGCGCAGCGGCGGCTGGGCCGGCCGCTGGTCCTGGCCGCGGTCCGGCAGGCTCAGGATCGGGCCCGGGCCGGCGAGATCGAGCCCTCGGCGGTGGCGGACGTGGCGGCGGCGGCGCTGCCGCCAGTGGCCGCGTCCCTGACCCCGGTGATCAATGCCACCGGCGTGCTGCTGCACACCAACCTCGGCCGCGCGCCGCTGTCGGCGGCCGCTCGCGAGGCGGTGCAGGCCGCCGCGGGCTGCACGGACCTTGAGTTCGACCTGGCTTCCGGCAGCCGGGGGCAGCGGGGCCGGGGCATGCTCGCCGCGCTGCGCGCCGCGGTCCCCGACGCCGAGGCGGTGGCTGTCGTCAACAACAACGCGGCCGCGCTGGTGCTAGCCGCGACCGCGCTCGCCGCCGGGCGCGAGATCGTCGTCAGCCGCGGCGAGCTGATCGAGATCGGGGACGGGTTCCGGCTGCCCGCGCTTCTGGAGTCCACGGGCGCCCGCATCCGCGAGGTTGGCACGACCAACCGCACCACCGCGGGGGACTACTCCGGCGCCATCGGACCGGACACCGGCTTCCTGCTCAAGGTGCACCCGTCCAACTACCGGATCGAGGGCTTCACGGCCAGCGCCAGCGTCGCCGACCTGGCCACCCTGGGCGTGCCCGTCGTGGGGGATATCGGATCCGGGCTGCTGGGCCCGCATCCGCTGCTGCCCGACGAGCCCGACGCGGCCAGCTGGCTGCGGGCCGGCGCCGCGCTCGTCACCGCCAGCGGTGACAAGCTGCTCGGCGGCCCCCAGGCCGGCCTGCTGCTCGGCCGTGCGGAGCTGATCGGCCAGCTGGCCCGCCATCCGCTGGCCAGGGCGCTGCGAGTCGACAAACTGACCGTGGCCGCCCTGGAAGCGACCCTGGCCGGGCCGCCGGCACCGGTCGCCGAGGCACTGGCCGCCGATCCCCGCGAGCTGCGCGATCGTAGTGAACGGATGGCTCAGCAACTCACCGTGGCCGGAGTCGACGCGCGGTCGGTGGCGGCCCAGGCCGCGGTGGGCGGCGGCGGCGCCCCCGGCGTCGGGCTGGCCAGCGCGGCCGTGAGCCTGCCGGCCGCGCTGGCCCCGGCCCTGCGGTCGGGGGAAGCGGTGAGGCGCGGCACGACGCCGGCCGTCGTGGGGCGGATCGACGACGGGCGGCTGCTGCTCGACCTGCACGCCGTCGCCCCGGCGGACGACGCCGTGCTCTGCGCGGCGGTCCTCGCGGCGGCCGGGTAGGCGGGCGGCCGACATGCAGGTCATCGCAACCGCTGGTCACGTCGATCATGGCAAGTCAACGCTGCTGCGGGCCCTGACCGGGATGGATCCCGACCGGTGGGCCGAGGAGAAGCGCCGCGGCCTGACCATTGACCTCGGCTTCGCCTGGCTCAAGCTGCCGTCCGGCGAGCGGATCGCCTTCGTGGACGTGCCCGGCCACGAGCGGTTCGTGCCGAACATGCTGGCCGGGGTCGGGCCGGTCCCGGCCGTGCTGTTCATGGTGGCCGCCGACGAGGGCTGGATGCCCCAGTCGGCCGAGCACCTGGCCGTGGTCGACGCGCTGGGCATCCGCAGCGGCCTGCTGGTGATCACCCGGTCCGACCTGGCCGATCCGGGCCCGGCACTGGACCAGGCCCTGGCGCAGATCAGCCGCAGCAGCCTGGGCACGGTGCCGGCGGTTGCGGTCAGCGCCGTGACCGGAGCCGGCTTGCCGGAGCTGGTCTGCGAGCTCGACAAGCTGACGCAGAGCCTGCCAGTGCCCGATCCGGGCGGCCCGGTGCGGCTGTGGGTGGACCGGGCCTTCAGCATGACCGGCAGCGGCACGGTCGTGACGGGCACCCTGCCGGCCGGCACCGTGCACCGCGGTGACGAGCTGGTGGTCACGCCGTCCATCCGCCCGGTCCGGGTCCGCGACATCCAGACCCTGGGGGAGAGCGCCCCGCAGGCCACCGGAGTGGCGAGGGTGGCCCTCAACCTGCGCGGCGTCACCAAGGACAGCCTGACCCGGGGCATGGCCATCGTGCAGGCCGGCCGCTGGACGACCACCGATGTCATCGACGTTCGCATCCGCGGTGCCCGGCTGCCCGAGAGCCCAGCCGCCGGGACGGATGCGGCCGCCCAGCCGGCCCCGGCACCGGGGCCCCAGGCCGAGGCCGGGCTTGCGACGCGGCTGCCGCGCACGCTGACGCTGCACATCGGATCGGCCCGGACGGTGGCCCGGGTCCGGCCGCTGTCGGGCGATCTCGTCCGGCTGAGCCTGCGCGATCCGCTGCCGCTGCATGTCGGCGACCGGGTCCTGCTCCGGGATCCGGGCGCGGCCCGGATGTCGCGGCGCCCCGGCCGCGGGCTGGAGAGCGAGCCGGTTGGCGAGCTGGACGGTGGGCCGGGCGACGCGCGGGGCCCGGCGCGGGTTCCGGCCATCGCCAGCCCGGCCGTGCTCGCCGGGCGGCCCCGGGCCGAGGGCCCGGCGCAGGCACCCGGCGCCGGCGGCCCCGGAGAGCACGACGGCTGGCCTGGCGTCGTCGGGGCCGTCGTGCTCGACGTGTCGCCGCCGCCGCTGACCCGCCGCGGTGCCGCCGGCGCCGCGGCCCGCGAGCTGGCGGACTGGCCCGACCAGCCGGGTGCCACCGAACTGCTCCGCCGGCACGGGATGCTCCGCGCCAGCGCCCTGCTCGCGATGGGCGTGCGGGAGCATCCGGAACCAGTGACCGGCGAGTGGCTGGTCGATCCGGCCCACTGGGCGGCCCTGGCCGCCGAACTCGGCGAGGTGCTGGCCGCGCACGCCGCGCGGGAGCCGCTCGCGCCGGGGCTGCCGCTGGAGGCGGCCCGGGCGGCGCTCGGCCTGCCGGATCGCCGCCTGGTCAGTGCCCTGGCCCGGCCGCCGTTCCGGGTCTCCGGCGGGCTCGTCCAGCTCGTGCCGGCCGCGGACGGCCCAGCCTCCGCCGGGCTGCCGGAATCGGTGCTGGCGGCCGTCCGGATCCTGCGGGCCGACCTGGCCCAGGCCCCGTTCGCGGCTCCGGACGCGGAACGGCTGCGCAAGCTCGGCCTGGACGTCCGGGCGATCGCCGCGGCGGCCCGGGCCGGGCTGCTGCTGCGGATCAGCGACCAGATCGTGCTCGCCCCCGGGGCCGACCAGGCGGCGGCCGAGGTGCTCGCGACGTTGCCGCAGCCGTTTACCGCGGCGGACGCGCGGCAGGCCCTCGGGACGACGCGGCGGACCGCCATCCCGCTCCTGGAGTACCTGGACCGGGCAGGCATCACCCAGCGGCTGCCCGATGACCGGCGGCAGCTCCGGACGGGCTGAGCCGGGACGCTGAAGCGCCGTCCGGGTCGCGGCTAGCTGGCCCGGCTGGCGAACCTCGAAGCCGACCAGGTAGCCGGCTCGGCGGGCTGCTCGCCGTTGTAGATCCACCGGGCCAGCACTGATGCGGTCGCCGGCGCGTTCAGGATTCCGGTGCGGAAATGGCCCGACGTCAGCCAGGCGTTAGCTAGGCCCGGCACCCGGTCGATCACCGGCCGCCGGTCCGGGTGCCGCGGCCGGAAACAGCACCACTGGTAGGCCACCCCGAGGCCGCTCAGTTCGGGCAGCGCGGCAGCCAGGCTGGCCATGATGCCCTCGATTACCTCCGGCTGCACGGCCGGGCTCTCGTCGCCGACGTCGAACGTGCCGCCGGCCAGCAGCCGCCCGTCCTCAATCTGGGTGGCGACGGGCGCCACGATGCCCGGCAGCCGCAGGGGAGTGGGCTCGGTGACCAGCAGATGGCCCTTGACCCGGTCGGACGGGATGCTGAGCGGCAGTCCGTCGAGCACCGGCGGGCGGCCGGTCGCGAACACCACGGTGCCCGGGCTGACCTCGCCCGCCGACGTGCTGACCGCCGTGATCCGGCCGCCCCGGATGGTCACGCCGGTGGCTGCGACACCCGTCGCCACGGCCGGCAGGTCAGCGGCGATCCGCACCAGCGCCCGCAGCGGGTTCAGCCGGCCCTGCCGGTGGATCAGCGCGCCCTCCATCGGCCGGGCCAGGCCGGGCAGCAGTTCGTCGACGCGGCCGGGGTTGAGCCATTCGACCGCCCGCGGCTGATGCGCGGCGAAACCGCTGTCGTGCGGGGCCAGCCCGAGCCAGTCCACCTCAACGAGGCCGACGCCGCCCGGCAGGGCCCGCTCGAGGTCCCGCCAGCGCTCGAGGCTGGCGCGCTCCAGGTCGACGAACGGCTCGGGGTCGCTCCACTGGTGCGGCTCGGGGATCAGCAGGCCGGTCGCGCCGCCCGTCGCGCCGGCGCCGAGTCGGCCGGTATCGATGAGCAGGACGGAGCCGATGCCGATCTCCCGGCAGGCCGCGGCGGTGGCGACGCCCATGATCCCGCCCCCGACCACCAGCACGTCCGGCCGGGAGCCCGCCACGTGGGCGTCATCCCGGCCCAGGGCCGCGCGTTCGGTGGCAGTGAGCTGGTAGCGCCAGATGGCGCTCTGCACTGTCATGCCTCTATCCTCCCGCGCGGGAGGATGGGGGCACATGCCGCCCGGGCGCTTATCCGGGGCAATGCTTCGGTAACTGCCCGTTACGTGACCCGAAACATTGACCTGGCAGGCTCGCTGTCATGACCATGCCCCTGGACCGGCCATCCGCCTGCCGGATCGCGATGATCGCGCATGACAACAAGAAGGCTGACCTGACTGAATGGGCCCGCTACAACCTGGCTATCCTGGCCCGCCATGACCTGTGCGCCACGGGCACCACCGGGCGCTTGCTGCAGGCCGAGCTGGGCCTGCCGGTGACCTGCATGCGCAGCGGGCCGCTGGGCGGCGACCAGCAGATCGGCGCCAGGATCGCTGAAGGCCAGATCGACCTGCTCATCTTCTTCTGGGATCCGCTGGAGCCGCAGCCACACGACCCGGACGTCAAGGCGCTGCTGCGGCTCGCGGTGGCCTGGAATATCCCGGTTGCGTGCAACCGGGCCAGCGCGGACTTCCTGATCTCCTCGCCGCTGCTGGGCCACGCGTACGACCGCATCCAGCCCGATTTCGCCGACTACAGCCGCCGCGGCTGGTCCGCGCTGGCCACGACCGCGGACCAGGTGGCCTGAGGCCGCCGCTCACCTCCCGCGCCACCGCGCCAACCCCGCGCGGCCACCCGCGCTTCCGCTTCCCGGCGCTCCGCGCCGCCGCTGCCGAGGTCGGCTTTGCTCTCCGCACTAGTCTGGTGTGGTTGGTGATGGCGGATATGCCTCATCGCCGGGAGGAGGAGCGCCTTGCTGAACGACGCGTTCGGCCGCACGGCCACGGACCTCCGGGTGTCGCTGACAGACCGGTGCAACCTGCGATGCAGCTACTGCATGCCTGCCGAGGGACTGGACTGGCTGCCCAAGCCGGAGGTGCTCACCGACGATGAGCTCCTGAGGCTGATCGGGATCGCGGTCACCCGGCTGGGGGTCAGGGAGGTGCGCTTCACCGGTGGCGAGCCCCTGCTGCGGCGGGGACTGCCCGACATCGTGGCGCGCGCGGCCGCGCTGTCACCGCGGCCCGACCTGTCGCTGACCACCAACGGGATCGGGCTGGCCCGGCTCGCGCGGCCGCTGCGGGCGGCCGGCCTGGACCGGGTGAACGTGTCCCTGGACACCCTGGCGGCGGAGACGTTCGTGCGGCTGGCCCGGCGGGACCGGCTCAGCGACGTGCTGGCCGGCCTGGCCGCTTCAACTGACGCCGGGCTGGCGCCGGTCAAGGTTAACGCGGTGCTCATGCGAGGGATCAACGATCACGAGGCCGCGGGCCTGCTGCGGTTCTGCCTGGATCACGGGTACCAGCTGCGGTTCATCGAGCAGATGCCGCTGGACGCCCAGCACGGCTGGAGCCGGGCCGAGATGGTGACCGCAGACGAGATCATGGCCAGCCTGAGTGACGAGTTCGTCCTGAAGCCGGACGACTCGGTGCAGCGCGGGTCCGCGCCCGCCGAGGTGTTCCTGGTCGACGGCGGCCCCGGTCGGGTGGGCATCATCGGCTCGGTGACCAGGCCGTTTTGCGGCGCCTGTGACCGCGTCCGGCTGACGGCTGACGGGCAGGTTCGCAACTGCCTGTTTGCCCGGCAGGAAAGTGACCTGCGCGGTCAGCTGCGAGCGGGCGCGTCAGACGAGGAGCTCGCGGACAGCTGGCGGCGGGCCGTGGCGGCCAAGCTTCCCGGCCACGGCATCAACGACCCCGGATTCCTGCAGCCGGCCCGGCCCATGTCCGCCATCGGCGGCTGAGCCGCCGATGGCGGGAGCGCCGCCTGGAGGAGCCGGGGACGGGCGGCCCGATTTCGATGCCGTGATCCTGGCCGGCGGCCGGGGCACGAGGCTCGGCGGCGCCGACAAGCCCGGCCTGACGGTCGGCTCCTCGACGATGGCCGCCAGCGTGGCTTCCGCTGCCGTGGCCGCCGGCGCGGGCCGGGTCGTCCTGGTGGGGCCGCCCCGGGCCGACCTGGCGCTGATCTGCGCGCCGCTACCGGGCGGCCTGACCGTCGTCCGGGAGGAGCCGCCCGGCGCGGGACCCGTCCCGGCGCTGCGGGCCGGCCTGACCCGGGTGCGCGCGCCCTGGGTAGCACTGCTCGCCGCGGACCTCCCGTTCCTGCACGGGGCGGACATCAGCAGCCTGCTCGCCGCCGCGACCCGGGGCACGCTGGCCGGCGTGGTCATGGCGGACGCCGAGGGCGCCCCCCAGTGGCTGGCGGGGTGCTGGCAGACCGCCAGCCTGCGAGCGGCGCTGCTGGAGTACCGCGGCAGCTCGCTGCGCGGCCTGCTCGGCCCGCTGCGGCCCGCGCTGATCGGGCTGGCGGCCATGCCGTCACGCGAGCCGCCACCCTGGCTGGACTGTGACACGCCCGCTGAGCTGGCCGCCGCGCGCCTCTGGCGGGCCGGCCAGGCCCGCGACCCGGAACCCGGCCAGGCCTGGGCGCCAGACCCCAGCTAGACCCGTGAGCCAGACCCAGGAGGCAGACCAGTGACGACGCTTGACCGCTGGACCGAGGCAGCGTGCGCAGAGCTGGGCGTCGACCCGGCCGAGGTGTCCGCCCGGACCGTACTCGACCTGGCCCGCGATGCGGCGCATCAGGTCGAGCGGCCCGCCGCGCCGCTGACGGCGTTCATCCTCGGGCTCGCGGTGGGCCACGGTCAGCCGCTGGACGAGGCGGCCCGCCGGCTGACCGATCTCACTGCTCGCTGGGAGGCCCCGGAGAGCTGAGTCCCGCGCGGAAGCTGGGTGCCCGAAGCTGGCCGCCGACGCCCGGCGCCGACATTAGCGGCGGGGTTGCCGCGAGAATTCTGGCGATATATCTTTGACCTATCCGAGATCACCTAAGACAGTCCGGGAGCAGCCCGGCCGGAGGGCTTGGAGCGAGCAGGTCAGGAGCGCTTGTTATGCGAGACGAAGGATTCTGGCCCCCCGACCGCCCCGATCTGACGCCCGGCTGGGAGCGGCGCGACGACGACGCGCACCGGCATCGCAGCGAGGACGAGGGACGGCGACCGCGGGGCGGCGGTCGCCGTGGCCACGTGCGGGGCGGCTTTCCCGGCCGGATGCCCGCGCCGCCCGGTTTCCATGGTCTGGGCCCCTGGCCCGGCGAGCCGAGAATGCGCGGGCCGCGGGCCAAGCGCGGGGACGTCCGCGCGGCGGCGCTGGCCTTGCTCGCTGAGCAGCCGATGAACGGCTACCAGATTATCCAGGAGATCGGCGAGCGCAGCGGGGGAGTCTGGCGGCCCAGCCCGGGCTCGGTCTATCCGGCCTTGCAGCAGCTTGAGGACGAGGGACTGATCAGGGCCGAGTCCGGAGACGGCGGCCGCCGCGGCTACGTGCTGACCGACGAGGGCCAGCATTACGTCGCCGCGCATCCCGACGAGCTGCGGGCGCCCTGGGATGTCGTGGCAGGCGGCGCGGGCGGCGCGGCCATCGAGATGCGGACCCTCATGGGTCAGCTCGGCATGGCGGCCTTCCAGGTGATCAGCGCCGGCACCGACGCCCAGCAGGCACAGGCGCGCAAGGTCCTGGCCGACGCCCGCAAGGCGCTCTACCGCATCCTCGCCGCCGACGATGACGGGGCCGACGATGACGACGCGGAGGACGCCGGCGGGGCCGGCGCCGGCCCCGCCGCGGGCGGCCAGTAGCCGGGTCGGCCGGGCACGGCCAGTAACCAGCCCGGACCCTGCCGTGACGAGGACCCGCCCCGGCCATGACCCCGTGCCCGGTATTTACCCGCGCCGGCCGCCGGGCGTCCGCCGCCCGGGCTGCGGGCGGCGCAGAAGCCGTCCGCGCCGGCCGCTGGCGCTGAAGCCGTAACCACCACCCCTTTCGTGATGGCAACGTAACAGCGGCGTAATGATCAGCGGTAACGATTCGGCCTCGGGAGACATCGATAGAAAGTTGTGACATTTACTGCTGGAATCTGCGCCGACGATGAAACTACGCTCTGCGTGGACCGTAGCCAGGACAAAGATGTCGCCGGCACGGTGGCCACGCCAAGAGCGCGGGTGGCTTTTGGCGGCGTTGAGGGGAGAGGCGGCGAGCGATGATGCAACCGGCGCCGTGGTCTCCCGTCCGCGTCGGCCCGCCTGGGCGGGGCCGCGGCGAAGCAGGCTGGCGCGGGCTGATTCGCGCATACGGATCATCGAGGCGCCTCGGCATCAGCCGGTATGGCAGTACGCGCGAGCAGGCACGCCAAGACGAAGGAGCAACATGAATATATGGAGACGGAAGGGCCTCGCGGCGGCTGGTGCGGTGGCGGCGATGGCGATGGTCGCCGCCGGCTGTAGTTCCAGCGGCAGTAGCAGTACCTCGGCAGGCAGCTCGGGCGGCACGCCCGTCCAGGGCGGGACGGCGACCATGTCGCTGTCGGCGCCGGGCGTGACCCAGAACTGGATCTTCCCGTTCGCCGCGCTCACGAACACCAGCGTTTACAACTCCGTGCAGTTCCAGTGGCTCATGTACCGGCCGCTGTACATGTTCGGCAACAACACCAACAACGACGTGGCCATCAACTACGCGCTGTCGCCCGCCAACGCCCCCGTGTACAGCAACGGCGGCAAGACCGTCGTGGTCAGCATGAAGGGCTGGAAGTGGTCCAACGGCGAGACCGTCGACGCCAATTCCGCGCTCTTCTTCCTGCACATGACGATGGCCGAGAAGGCGAACTGGTACGCCTACTCGCCCACCCTGCTGCCGGACAACGTGACGTCCGCCACGGCCAGCGGGAACACACTCACGATGCACCTCAACAAGGCCTACTCCAGCATCTGGTACACCTACAACCAGCTGGCGGAGCTCAACCCGATGCCGGAGTCCTGGGACGTCACCAGCCTGACCGGCAAGCCGGGCAGCGGCGGCTGCATCGCCGACAGCGCGGCCGACCACTGGGCCAAGTGCAAGGCGGTCTGGGCGTTCCTAACCGCTCAGTCGAAGATCGCCTCGACCTACGCGACCAGCCCGCTCTGGTCGGTGGTTGACGGGCCGTGGAAGCTGTCCAGCTACAGCACGACCGGCAACATCACGTTGGTGCCGAACCCGAAGTACTCCGGCAGCCCCAAGCCGAAGCTGGCGGCCCTCAAGATCGTGCCGTTCACCGCCGACTCGACCGAGTACACCGCGCTGAAGACCGGGCAGATCAACGTGGGCTACATCCCGGCACAGGACCTGCCGCAGAAGCCGGCCAGTGCCGTCCTGCCGGCCACCAACCCGCTGGGCAGCGGCTACAACCTGCAGCCCTTCTACTCGTTCGGCATCTACTACGCCCAGCCCAACTTCAACAACCCGACGGTGGGCTTCATGATCCGGCAGCTCTACGTCCGGCAGGCCCTGCAGGAGGTCTTCGACCAGGTCGGCATCGACAAGGCGATCTACCGCGGATACAGCGTCCCGGACTCAGGGCCGGCCCCGAACACGCCGCCCGGGAACCAGTGGACACCGTCCATCCAGAACGAGAACAACAGCCAGGGCCCGTACCCGTTCAGTATCTCCAAGGCGAAGGCGCTGCTGACCAGCCACGGCTGGTCCGAGACGGGCGGCGTGATGACCTGCCAGGACCCGGCTAAGTGCGGCACCGGCATCAAGCAGGGCCAGCAGGCCAAGTTCACGTACGTCTACTCGACCGGCAATGCCGCGGTCACGGCGCAGTGGCAGACCTACAAGTCCGACGCCAGCCAGGCCGGCATCGACATCAACCTGGTCGGGCAGACGTTCAACACGATCATCGGCGAGAGCGCGCCGTGCGCGCCGATGGGCCCGAAGTGCGCCGTGCAGGTGTTCGCCTTCGGCGGCTGGGGCTTCAACGGCCCGGGCTTCGAGCCGACCGGCGAGCCGCTGTTCGCGACCGGCGCGGGGTCGAACTCCGGCAACTACTCGGACCCGACGATGGACAATCTGATCAACGAGACGCACACCAGCAGCGCCACGTCGGCGTTCGTCAATTACGCCACGTACGGGGCGAAGCAGTTGCCGTTCATCTGGGCGCCTAACCCGTACGGGGTCGAGGCGGTCAGTTCCAAACTGCACGCCGTCACGTTCAATGCGCTCTACACCCTGCTTCCTGAGTACTGGTACTTCACCAAGTAGCAGGAAGTCGTAGCCAGCAGTGGCAGGCCTGAGCCGCCGCCCCGTCCGCGTCCTGCGGGCGGGGCGGCGGCCATGGCCGGATGACCTGCGGCGTGAGAGGCTGGCAGGAAAGGGGAGGAACTCATGACACCATGGCGTGGCGCGGGCGGTGACCGGCCCGCAGGCGGGACGGTAGCGCGATGACCGGTTTCCTGATCCGCCGGACCCTCCAGGCCCTCCTGGTCTTGTTCCTGGTAAGCGTGTTCACGCTGGCCCTCGTGCACCTGTTCCCGGGCGGGCCGGTCCGGTCGCTGCTCGGCCCGCGGGCGACCCCGCAGCAGGTCGCCCACTACAACCAGCTGTACGGCTTCGACAAGCCGTTCTATGTGCAGTATCTGAAGTATCTCGGGCAGCTACTGCACGGCAATCTCGGCTTCTCGACCAAGCTCAACCAGTCGGTCACCAGCCTGATCGCCCAGGACCTGCCGAAGACGATAATCCTGGTCGCCCTGGGCACCATCGTCTCGCTGCTCTTCGGCATCCCTCTCGGCCTCTACCAGGCCGTGAAGCGCTACACGGTCGGCGACTACGTGCTGACCGGGATCTCGTTCCTGGGCTATGCCACCCCGACGTTCTTCGTCGCCCTGCTGCTGATCGAGTGGTTCGCCATCGACATTCACCTGTTCCCGCCGTTCGCCCCGCAGGGCACCACGATCGGCCAGATCCTGTCCCAGCCGAGGGCGCTGGTGCTGCCGGTGATCGCGTACTCGTTCGTGCTGTACGCGCTGTGGAGCCGGTACATGCGCTCCTCGGTGATGGACAACCTGGTGCAGGACTACGTCCGCACCGCACGGGCCAAGGGGGCCAGCGAGCGGCGGGTGCTCTGGGGGCACGTCTTCCGGAACTCGCTGATGTCGATCGTCACCCTGCTGGGGCTCTCGCTGCCCACGCTGGTGGCCGGCGCGATCTTCATCGAGGTAGTGTTCAACTTCCCGGGCATGGGGCTGGCGTTCTACAACGCCGCGCTGAACGTTGACTACCAGGTCCTGCTCGGGTTCACGCTCGTCGCCACGCTGGCCACGATCGTCGGGAACCTCCTGGCCGACGTGGGGTACGCGGTCCTCGATCCGAGGGTGAGGTACAGCTGATGGCTATCATTCCGCCGAGCGCGGATCGCGGCCGCATGGACACCGCGGTGCTGCCTTCCGAAACGCCCGAGGCCATCGAGGGGGTACTTGCGGCCGCGAAGCCGCGCAGCATGCTGCGGCGCGGCTGGGAGGTGTTCGCGGAGAACCGGCTCGCGCTGGCCAGCCTCGGCATGGTCGTGTTCATCGTGCTGTTCTGCTTCGTCGGGCCGCTCTTCTACCACACCGACCAGGTCCACACCAACCTGAGCCAGACCCTGTGCACGCCCAGTGGAGCGCACCTGCTCGGCTGCGACAACGTGGGCTACGACCAGCTCGGCCGGCTGATGGTCGGCGGCCAGACATCCATCGAGGTCGGGTTCGCCGCCGCAATCGTGGCGGTCTTCATCGGCGCCCTGTACGGGGCCTTCTCCGGATTCATCGGCGGCCCGGTCGACTCGTTCATGATGCGCATCGTCGACGCGGGGCTGTCGATCCCGTACATCATGGTGATCGTCATCCTGTCGGTGGTCTTCCACCCGACCACGCTGATCATGATCTTCATCATCGCCGTGTTCTACTGGCTGGGCGTGGCCCGGCTGGTGCGGGGCGAGACGCTCTCGCTGCGCACCAGGGAGTACGTGCAGGCGGTCAAGGTCATCGGCGGAGGCAGGTCCCGCGCGGTGGTGCGGCATATCGTGCCGAACGCGATCGGCACGATCATCGTGCAGACGACGTTCGCGATCGCGGACTCGATCATCATCCTGGCCGGCCTCGGCTTCCTCGGCCTCGGCGTCCAGTCGCCCGCGACCGACTGGGGGGACATGCTGTCCGGCGGCCTGACCTACCTCCAGTCCGGCAGCAACTACTGGTGGCTGATCTACCCGCCGGGCATCGCTATCATCCTGACCTGCATCGCGTTCAATTTCATTGGCGACGCGCTCCGGGACTCTTTCGAGACCCGGCTGCAGCGCCGGTAGGAAGGTTGACCAGGTGGCGCCGCTACTTGAGATCAGTGACATGCGCACCGAGATCCGGCTGAAGCAGAGTGTCGTGCACGCGGTCGACGGGGTGTCGATTCACGTGGAGGCCGGCGAGACGCTCGGGCTGGTGGGCGAGTCGGGCTGCGGCAAGACGACGACCGCGCTGTCGGTCATGAATCTGCTGCCTACCGGCGGGTCGGTCGTCGCCGGCAGCATCAAGCTCAACGGCCAGGAGATCAGCAACCTGCCCGACGACGCCATGCGGCGGATCCGTGGCAACGAGATCGGCATGATCTTCCAGGACCCGCTGACGTCACTGAACCCGACCATGACCGTGGGCAAGCAGATCGCGGAGGCGGTCAAGCTGCACCGGGGCGCCAGCACCGAGCAGGCCATGGACCGGGCCACGGAGGTTCTTGACCTGGTCGGGCTGCCGCGCGCCAAGGAGCGCGTCGCGGAGTACCCGCACCAGTTCTCCGGCGGCATGCGCCAGCGGGTGATGATCGCGATGGCGCTGGCGTGCGAGCCGAAGCTGCTCATCGCGGATGAGCCCACGACCGCCCTGGACGTGACGATCCAGAAGCAGATCCTCGAGCTCATCGACGACCTGCGACGGCGGCTCGGGATGTCGGTCCTGCTGGTCACCCATGACCTGGGGGTGATCGCCGGCCGCACCGACCGGGTCGCGGTGATGTACGCGGGCAAGATCGCTGAGACCACGGACACGGCGACGCTGTTCGGCAACCCGCGGCACCCCTATACGGAGGCGCTGTTCCAGGCTCTGCCGGATAAGGCCGCGGAGTCCAAGGAGCGGCTGTACTCGATTCCGGGCCTTCCGCCGGACCTGGTGCAGCCTCCCCACGGCTGCCGGTTCGCGCCGCGCTGCCGGTACGCGCAGGACCGCTGCCGGGCCGAGGATCCGCCGCTGGGCGGCGAGGTCGCGGGCCATGAGTACGCCTGCTTCTTCCCGGTCGGCGCGTCGGAATGGAGCCGGACTCCGGTGACCGCCGCGCCCACGATGCCGCGCGCTCCCGAGCTCGCCCCGGGCGGCGGCAGCCAGGCTGACGTGCTGCTGAACGTCCAGCATCTGGTCAAGGACTTCCCGGTCACCAAGGGAGCCGTGCTGCAGCGGCGGGTCGGCAACGTCAGCGCCGTCGCCGATGTGAGCTTCTCGATCCGCAGCGGTGAGACGCTCGGCCTGGTCGGCGAGTCCGGCTGCGGCAAGACCACGGTCGGCAGGCTCGTCGTCGGCCTGGACGCGCCGACGAGCGGATCGGTGTGGTTCCGGGACAAGGATCTGGCGAAGAGCAGCGGCCGCGAGTACCGGCGGGAGCGCCAGCAGATCCAGCTGATGTTCCAGGACGCCTATGCCTCGCTGGACCCGCGGATGAGAGCGGGCACGCTGCTGCAGGAGCCGCTCACGGTCCAGGGCATCGGCTCGCGCACCGAGCGGCGGCAGCGGGTGGCTGAGATGCTGGATCATGTCGGGCTGCCGCGCACGTCCACGGAGCGGTATCCGCACGAGTTCTCCGGCGGCCAGCGCCAGCGGCTCGGGTTCGCCCGCGCGCTCATGCTGTCGCCGGCTCTGATCGTGGCCGACGAGCCGGTCTCGGCCCTCGACGTGTCGATTCAGGCCCAGGTCCTGAACATGATGTCCGACCTGCAGCGCAAGCTCGGCCTCACCTACCTGTTCATCTCCCACGACCTGGCGGTAGTCCGCTATCTGTCCAGCCAGATCGGGGTCATGTACCTGGGCAAGCTGGTCGAGATCGGGCCGGCCGACGAGGTGTACCTGCGCCCGGCGCACCCCTATACCAAGGGGCTCCTCGATTCCGCGCCGGTCGCCGACCCCGACACCGAGCGGGCCAAGGTGAAGGCCGGCATCTCCGGGGAGCTGCCGAGCGCGATCCATCCGCCGTCGGGCTGCCGGTTCCGCACCCGGTGCCCGCTGGCGGAGGAGATCTGTGCCGAGGTCGAGCCGCCGCTGCGGTCATTCCCCGGCAGCGGGCACCTGGCCGCGTGCCACTTCCCGTTGCAGCCCGTCGTGACCGCGGAGAGCACGGCCAGCGAGGCCCCGGCTCTGTAGCGGGTCAGCACGGTAGCGGTCAGCACGGTAGCCGGTCACCACGCCACTCGAACAGGCCCCTGCATTACCCGGGCGGCTGGCTAGTCCCGCTGTCGCTGTCGCTGACAATTGCCACGCTAATGGTTCCGCGATTGGCGATCGCTATTGCCGCGTTCCGCTATCCGGAATAGGACGCACTCGGCCCGGCCGCCGGCATTTCGGCGCGGTCACAAACTGATGCGAAGTCCGGGGGCGGAACGCGCGGCCGGAGAGGATCCAGTCTGAAGATAGAGCGACGCCGGGTGGCTACGGGGGCAAACCACCCGGCGTCGCATTCATCGGCGCTCCGACGGGGGCCCGGAACGCCGGCAAGGTGCCCCGGCGGGGGACCAGAGCACCGGGAATCATGTTACACCGAACCTCCCCGTTGTGCGTCAAGACCGGATTACGAGCCAATCTCGCCATGGAGACCGTCTAGTGCTGTCACAGGTGCCCCTTTACGACGTGTTCTCCGCTACTCCGATCAGGCGTTATGCGGAGGCGCGCCGTGGGCGCCCGGTGTAGGGGGATCTGTCCATCCGGCGCCGGGGGGCTGAGGGTCCGCCGCGACGGACGGCGGTGGCCCGCCAGCGCCCTGTCCCGGCGGCACGTACGGAGCCGGAAGGTTCGGCTGGTAAGGACGGAAGCCCCGAGTGCTGGCGGGCTCGCGGCCGCCGTTCGCGAACACGACGGCGAAATACGGAATGATAATTGCACCGACGGCCGGGATAGCGGTAAGCCAGCCCGCATGGTTCACGTACGCCACGACGGCGACAATGAAGCAAAGAGCGCGGATACCCATCATGATCAGGTACCGCCGCTGGCGATAGGCGATGTCCTCCGACTTGGACGGCCGCGCCTCGGTCACCACCTGCGCGCGCTGGCGGCGCTGCGGCCGGGCCAGGCGAGCGGGGTGCCCCCGGGGCCCTGGGAGCCCCGGCTGAGCTGGGTGCTGGACTTCTCTCACTACCCCACCGTAACCGGCCCCCCAAATCCGCTGCTAGCGCCCTCGCCGCCGACATCAGCGGGCGGGCGGCCGAAGATCCCGGCCACCTGCGCCAGAGCCGGCGCGCCGGCCAGGGCCATCGCGTGCGCGAGGGCGTCGGTGAGGCCGGTCAGCAGCTCGGTAACCCCGTCGGCCCCGCCGCAGGCCAGCGCCCAGAGCACGGGACGGCCCACGAACACCGCCCCCGCACCCAGGGCGACCGCGGCCAGCACGTCCTCCCCGGTGCGGATGCCGCCGTCGACGCAGGCGGGCACCTCGCCCGGCGTCCCGGCCAGGGCGGACGCGACGCCGGGCAGGGCCCAGGCGGCCGGCATGGCCCCGTCGAGCTGGCGGCCGCCGTGATTGGAGACGATGATCGCGGCTGCCCCGGCCGCGACGCAGGCCAGCGCGTCGTCGGGCCGCAGCACCCCCTTGACCACGACGGGCAGGCCGCCGCTGGCCTGGCTCAGCCAGCCGATGTCGGCGAAGGTGACCCCGGCGGACTGGTCGAGGTCGGCCGGGTCCGGCACGGGGCCGAGGTTGGCCATCATGTCTGCGCCGATCTGCGCCAGCACCCCGGCATCGCGGCGCTTGCGGCCGACCACGGGCGTGTCGGCGGTCAGCACCAGGGCCTGCGCGCCCGCGGCGGCGGCCCGCCGGACCAGGTCGGTGGTGGCGGCCCGGCTGCGCATCACGTAGACCTGCAGCCACCAGGTGCCGCCCGCCCCCGTGACCTGGGACGCGACCTCCTCCAGGCGCCGGGTGCTGCGGGTGGAGAGCACGAAAAGGGCGCCTGCCCGGGCCGCGCCCGCCGCCGTCGCCAGCTCGCCCTCGGGGTGCGCGAGGCGCTGGTAGGCGGTGGGGGCCACGGCCACCGGCGTGCGCAGCGGGGTGCCGAGCAGCCGGGTCGTCGTATCGACCGCGCGGACGTCGCGCAGCACCCGGGGCGCCAGCCAATTCCGGCGCCACGCCCGCTCGCTGGCCCGCAACGTCCGCTCGCGGCCCGAGCCGCCGGCATAGTAGTCATAGACCGCGGGCGGCAGGAGTTCGCGGGCCTGGCGCTGCAGCCGGGCGATGTCAGGATTCACCCGACCATTGTCCCGGCAGCACTGGTACCGGGGCACAGCACCGGCGGGACAGCACTGGAGGACAGATGAGCGAGCGCACGTACCGTGTCACCGAGATCGTCGGAACCTCGCCGGAGGGCATCGAGCCGGCGATCCGCAGCGCGCTGCACCGCGCCGGCCAGACGCTGCGGCACCTGGACTGGTTCGAGGTCACGCAGATCCGCGGCCAGATAGAGGAGGGCGAGGTCGCCCACTTCCAGGTCGGCCTCAAGGTCGGCTTCCGGCTGGAAGACGCCTGAGCCCAGCCGCGCCGGGCCGGGCTAGCGCCCGTCGCGGGCCCTAGGTGGCCTGGCTCACTGACGACATGTTGAAGCCCTCGACCCGCAGCGGCGGCATGGCCGCCCGGGGGAAGGCCTCGCCGAACTCGCGCGGCAGCGTGGCCTGCGTCGACCCTGCCTCGGCCAGCCGGCCGAGCAGGGCGACGGGGCTCTCGTTGAACCGGAAGTTGTTCACCGCGCCGACCACCTCGCCGTTCTCGACCAGGTAGACGCCATCTCTGGTCAGCCCGGTCAGCAGGAGGGTCTGCGGGTCCACCTCGCGGATGTAGTACAGGCTGGTGAGCAGCAGGGCCCGCCCGGTCCGGCGGACCAGCTCCGGCAGCGAGCCGCCATGGCCCGGGGCCTCCATGATCAGGTTGTCGATCATCGGGGTGACTGGTAGCCCTGTCAGCTGCGCCGAGTGCCGGGTCTGGGTCAGCGCGGCCAGGGTTCCGGACGAGATCCACTCCGTGCGGTGCAGCGGCAGGCCGTCGTCGAACACCGAGGACCGCCGGCTCGACGCGTGGGCCGCCGCGAACGGCACACACTCCAGGCCCGGCTCCCAGGGGTCGCTGCGCAACGTGACCGGCAGGCTGGCCAGCTGCTCGCCGATCCGGGTCGCGCCGCCGGGCCGGCTGAATACCGTGCGCCCGTCCAGGGCGTCCCTGGCCCCGGCCGACCAGTACAGGTAGGTCATCAGGTCGGCCACGGCCGACGGCGGCAGCAGCGTCTCGTACCGGCCTGCCGGCAGCTCCACCCGCCGGGCCGCCCAGCCCAGCCGCTGCGCCAGGTCGGCCTCCAGCGCTGCCACGTCCACCTCGGCGAAGTCGCGGGTAGCCGCGCCGGTCCAGGCCGACTCGCTCAGGTCCGCGGACTTGGCATTGAGCTCCACCGTTCCGGTCGGCTGGTCGTGCCGCAGCCGCAGGCCCGTGGAGGTGGCCAGGAAGCTGGAAGTCACGGTGTGCTCGGCGAATCCGTAGAGTCGGCGGCCGCCCGCGGCCGCCACCGCGAACACAGCCCCGAGCTCGCCGGCGAACCGGCCGAACACGCCGATGTCCGTGGCGCCGGGGGGGGCGTCCCAGCCATCGGTCACCAGCCGCCCCGATCCCGGCCCCGCGCCGGCCGCGGGCGGCTGACCTGGTCCGGAGCCGGCTCCGCGCGCGGCCTGGGCGGCATGGGTCGCCGCCGCGCGCAGGTCGGCTGGCCGCAGCAGCGGCCGCGCGTCCGGCGCGGGCAGACTCTGCGCGGCCGCCTGCTGCGCCTCGGCGACCACGCTGGCCACCTGGTCATCGCGGACGGCGGCCCGCGAGACCGCGCCGACGCGGATGCCGTCGGCGCTCCGGCTGGTCGCGATGACCGTGAGGCGGCGAGACCGGGACATCCCGTTGGTGGTGAGAGTGTTGCCAGCCCAGCGCAGGTTGGCTGAGGACTGCTCGTCGGCGATGACGATGCACTCGTCGTCGCCGGCCGCCTGCAGCGCCCGCTCGGCGGTGTCCTGCGGTGACGACCGCCCGCTCATGGCCGGGCCTCACGGGCGACGTTGAGGATCCGCACGCCGCGCATGACCGCCGCCGGGCAGCCGTGGCTGACCGGGGCCACCTGGCCGGGCTGGCCCTTTCCGCAGTTGAAGGCGCCGCCCAGCACAGAGGTCTGCGGGCCGCCGACCGCTTCCATGGAGTTCCAGAAGTCGGTGGTGGTGGCCTGGTAGGCGACGTCCCGGAGCTGGCCGGCCAGGCGGCCGCCGGATATCCGGTAGAACCGCTGGCCGGTGAACTGGAAGTTGTACCGCTGCATGTCGATCGACCAGCTCTTGTCGCCGACCACGTAGATGCCGTTCTCGACGCCGCTGATCAGGCTGGCCGTGTCTGGCCCGTCCGCGGCGGGCTGCAGGCAGACGTTGGCCATCCGCTGGATGGGCATATGCCCGGGGGAGTCGGCGAACGCGCAGCCGTTGGACCGGCTCAGCCCGCGGAGCCCGGCGATCCGCCGGTCGAGCTGGTAGCCGGTCAGCACCCCGCCGGTGATCAGGTCCCAGGATTGCGCCGCTACCCCCTCGTCGTCGTAGCCGACGGTCGCGAGCCCGTGCTGCGCCGTCCGGTCGCCGGTCACGTGCATCAGCGGGGAGCCGTACTGCAGGGTGCCCAGCTTGTCGACGGTCGCGAAGGAGGTCCCGGCATAGGCCGCCTCGTAGCCGAGGGCCCGGTCCAGCTCCGTAGCGTGCCCGATCGACTCATGGATCGTGAGCCAGAGGTTAGAAGGATCGATAACGAGGTCGTAGCGTCCCGGCCGCACGGACGGCGCGGCCAGCTTCTGCGCCAGCAGGTCGGGCAGGGCGGCTAGCTCGGCCGGGAAGTCCCAGCCGGTCCCGGTCAGGTACTCCCAGCCCCGGCCCGCCGGCGGGGCGAGCGTCCGCATGGTCTCGAACCGGCCGCCCGGGTCGACGGCGACGGCGGTCAGCTCGGGATGCAGCCGGACCCGTTGCTGTAGCGCCGTCGTCCCCTCGCCGCAGTAGAACTTGCACTCCCGGACCTGCAGCAGCGAGGCGTCGACGTGATCGACCCGGCTGTCGGCCAGCAGCCCGGAGCTCCAGTCGGCCAGCAGCGCGACCTTGTCGGCGACGCTGACGGAAAACGGGTCGACCAGGTAGTCCGAGACCCAGCTGACGCGGCCGTGGGCGGGCTCGTCGGCCAGCTCCACGCGCTCCGCGGCCAGCGGAGCGGCCACGCGCGCCACGTCGACGGCCTCGGCGGCGGCGCGGATCGCGGCCTCGGCGGTCAGGTCGGCCGTGGCCGCGAAGCCCCAGGCGCCATCGACGATGACGCGGACCGCGATCCCCAGGTCGTCGCTGTCGTGCAGCGTCTCCAGGCTGCCGTCGGACAGGCCGAGCTGCTGGCCGCACACGCGCTCCGCGCGGAAATCGGAGTACCGCGCGCCCAGGTCATGCGCATGCTGCCGGGCCGCGTCCGCCATGGCCTGGAGCGGGTACGCGGTGAACTCCGGGTCGATGGCCGCGGCTTCGTCCCGCTGGCCCGGCTGGCTGTCCCTCACGACCCGCCAACCTATCCTGGCCGCTGCGGGCCGCGCTCAATGGGCGCTACTTAATGAGCCCGGTACCGGTGGCATCTGGCCGGTCCGGCGCAGCAAAGGCCGGGGACGGCTAACCACGCGTTACTATCTACGGTGCCGTTGACAGAGCGTAACAAAGGCCCAGAAAACTAACGCCAGGTAACTATCGCGGTTTGATAACGCTGAGTCACAAAAACGGCGTGATAGTCGCCGTTCGTTAAACGCAGCGTTGCCAGGCTTAGCATCGGCCAAACCCGCGGCCGCACCGAGCGGGTCGCCATCAAACGCTGCTTCCGGCCGCTCGGAGCTCGCCATCGGCCCATAACCGCCCCGCCCTCCCGGGACGCGTGACTGCTAAACGATGGCGTTAACGCGTGAGAGAACGGCTTGCAAAGCACCGGGTCGTTAGCACCCTGCCGTAAACCCATCCCGGGCATCATGCCGCTAACACCGTGCCAAAAACAATATGCGGCCAGCATCATGCTGCGTCCGGCGGCCCGGCTTCCGCCCGCGGCCCGCGACCGGATATGTTGGGCACCGCTTTGGCGGCGACCGGCTAGGCTCTCGCGCGCCTGAGCCCAGATCCCGCTGACCGGAGGTACCCCGCAGATGAGCCGTTCCGTCCTGGTGACCGGCGGGAACCGCGGGATCGGACTGGCCATCGCCCAGCGGCTGGCGGCCGATGGCGACCAGGTCACCGTCACCTCCCGCTCCGGCGAGAAGATCGACGGGCTGACCGTCGTGCGCTGCGACGTGCGGGACGCGGCGCAGGTCGACGCGGCGTTCGCGGCCGCCGAGCAGGAGCACGGACCGGTCGAGGTGGTGGTGGCCAACGCCGGGATCACCCGCGACCAGCTGCTCGCGCTGATGAGCGAGGAGAGCTTCGCCGACGTCATCGATACCAACCTGACCGGCGCCTACCGGGTCGCCCGGCGCGCGGTGCGGGGCATGATGAAGCTGCGCCGGGGGCGGCTGATCTTCATCTCCTCCGTGGTCGGCATGCTGGGCTCGGGCGGCCAGGCCAACTACGCGGCCTCCAAGGCGGGCCTGATCGGCCTCGCGCGCTCGCTGGCCCGCGAGCTGGGGTCGCGCAACATCACGGCCAACGTGGTGGCCCCGGGGTTCGTCGACACCGACATGACCGACGCGCTGCCGCAGGACCGGAAGAAGACCATCCTGACCGGCATCCCGCTGGGCCGGATGGCGGCCGCGCACGAGGTCGCGGCCGCCGTGGCCTTCCTGGCCGGCCCGGACGCGGCTTACATCACCGGGGCGGTGCTGCCGGTGGACGGCGGCCTGGGCATGGGCCACTAGCGAAGGAGATCGCGATGAGCATCCTGGACGGCAAGCGGATCCTGGTCACCGGGGTCCTGACCGACGCCTCCATCGCCTTCCACGTCGCGCGGGTCGCGCAGCAGGAGGGCGCCACCGTCATCCTGACCGGATTCGGGCGGCTGAGCCTGGTGGAGCGGATCGCCAGGCGGCTCCCCGACCCGCCGCCGGTGCTGGAACTGGACGTGACCGATACCGATCACCTGGACTCGCTCGCGGCGCGGGTGTCGGAGCACGTCGACGGGCTGGACGGCGTCGTGCACGGGATCGCGTTCGCGCCGGGGACGGCCATGGGCGGCAATTTCCTGGACACCCCGTGGTCCGATGTGGCCACCGCCGTGCGGGTGTCGGCGTACTCCCTGAAGGCGCTGGCCATGGCCGCGGTCCCGCTGATGGGCAACGGCGGCTCGGTAGTGGGGATGGACTTCGACGCCACCCTGGCCTGGCCGGTCTACGACTGGATGGGCGTGGCCAAGGCCGCCCTGGAGGCGACGGCCCGCTACCTGGCCCGCGATCTCGGGCCGCGCCGCATCCGGGTCAACCTCATGGCCGCTGGCCCGCTGAAGACGATGGCCGCCAAGAGCATTCCCGGCTTCGACCAGTTCCACGAGATGTGGCCGCAGCGGGCGCCGCTCGGCTGGAACCTGTCCGATCCCGAGCCCGCGGCGCGCGGCGTCGTGGCCCTGCTGTCCGACTGGTTTCCCGCCACTACCGGCGAGATCGTGCATGTGGACGGCGGCGCCCACGCGATGGGCGTCTGACTGGCCCGCGCCCTGCGGCGCAGGCATTCGGTGTACCCCATAGAGTCATCGGGTGACTCTGGTTCTGGTGGTGCGTCATGGCCTCACGGCTGCGACGGGAACGGCGCTGACCGGCTGGACGCCCGGCATCTCCCTGGATGACCGGGGCCGGGCGCAGGCCAAGGCGGTCGGGGACCGGCTGGCCGAGGTGCCGATCGACGCCATCATCACCAGCCCGCTCGACCGGTGCCGGGAGACCGCCGAGGCCATCGCGAACGCCCGCGCGGGATCGTCGCTGGCGGTCCAGGTCGACGAGCGGGTCGGTGAGTGCCACTACGGCGACTGGACGGGCCAGCCCCTGAGGCGGCTGGCCAAGGAGCCGCTCTGGCGGGTCGTGCAGGCTCATCCGAGCGCCGTGCGCTTTCCCGGCGCCGACGGCGAGTCCATGCTCGACATGCAGCACCGGGCCGTCAGCGCCGTACGGGACTGGAACGAGCGCCTGGGCAGCGGCGCCGTCTACGTCATCTGCTCACACGGCGATGTGATCAAGTCCATCCTCACCGATAGCCTGGGCATGCACTTGGACATGTGCCAGCGCATCCAGGTGGATCCATGCTCGCTCAGCGTCATCCGTTACACGCCACTGCGTCCATTCGTCCTGCGGATGAACGACACCGGCGGGGACGTGAGCAGCCTGAAGAGACCAAGCAGGGAGTCGTCCGGCGCGTCAGCCCGGCACGAGGAGGACGCGCAGGTAGGCGGCGGCGCGGGAGGATAGGTTCATGCCGGTCTATTCGTACGACCCGCCGGAGCGATTCGTCGCGGGCACCGTCGGCCAGCCAGGAGAGCGATCGTTCTACCTGCAGGCCAGCGGCGGTGGCAGGACGACCAGCGTGGCCCTGGAAAAGGGCCAGGTCAGCCAGTTGGCTGAGCGACTGGACGAGCTCCTGGATGAGGTGCTGCGGCGCACCAGCGGGACCGCGGCCGTCCCCGCGGCGGCGCCGGTCGCGCTAGCCGACGACGGCCCGCTGGACCTGCCGCTGATGGAGGAGTTCCGGGTCGGCGCGATCGCGCTGGCCTGGGATCATGACGGCGACCGCGTGATCATCGAGGCTCAGGAAGAGACCGATGAGCCGGTCGAGCCGCTGGCCGAGGACATCCCCGAGGACGGCCCCGCCGTGCTGCGGGTGCGCATCTCCGCGGCAGCCGCCCGGGCGTTCTCGCGGCGCGCGCTCCAGGTGGTGGGCCAGGGACGGCCGCCGTGCCCGCTGTGCGGGCTGCCGCTGGACCCGGCGGGCCATGTCTGCCCCCGGCAGAACGGGCACCGGGCAGGGCATGGCTGATCCGTCCCCCGGCGGGCGGGCTGAACGCGACCGGCAGTCGGCCCGGCCGGCCGACGAGCAGGCCGTACTGGACCTGCTCACCAGCGGCACGCTGGAGGTATCCGGCCGGCTGGTCGACGCTTCCAACCTCACCATGTTCTGCACCGTCAGCGGCGAGGCGGGCGAGGTGGCGTGCGTGTACAAGCCCGTGTCGGGCGAGCGGCCGCTCTGGGACTTCCCCGAGGGCACCCTGGCCGGGCGGGAAGTGGCCGCCTACGAGGTATCCCGGGCGGCCGGCTGGAATGTCGTCCCGCCGACGGTGTACCGGGACGGCCCGTTCGGCCCGGGCATGTGCCAGCTGTGGATCGACATCGACGAGTCCGTCGACCTGGTGGCGCTGGCCCGCCGCGGCGACCATCCCGGCCTGCGCCAGATGGCGGTGTTCGACGCCGTGGTGAACAACGCCGACCGCAAGATCGGGCATCTGCTCCCGGACGCCGGGGGCCATCTGTACGGCTGCGATCACGGCGTCTGCTTCGGCACCGAGTACAAGCTCCGGACCGTCCTGTGGCAGTGGCGCGGCAAGCGGCTGCCGGGTAAGGCGGTCGCGGTCCTGGAGAGAATTAACGCCATGCTCGAACCCGGCGGCGGGCTCGCCGGGCGGCTGTCCCAGTGGCTGGACCCCGACGAGCTGGCCGCGACCCGGGCCCGGGTCGAGCTGCTGATCGAGCACAAGGTGCACCCGTTCCCGCCGGCCGACTGGCCCGCGGTGCCCTGGCCGCCGATCTAAGCGCCAACCGGCCGCGGTGCTTACCGGCCGCCGTGCTCGCCGCGGTCGCCGCGCCGGCGCAGGTAGCGCTCGAACTCGCGGGCGATGGCGTCCCCGCTGGCTTCCGGCAGGTCGGTCGCGTCCTTGGCCTCTTCCAGAGTCCGCACGTAGTCGGCGACCTCGGAGTCCTGCTCGGCGAGCTCGTCGACCCCGCGCTCCCAGGCCCGGGCCTCGTCGGGCAGGTCCGACAGCGGCAGCGAGATGTCCAGGATGTCCTCGACGCCGTGCAGCAGCGCCAGGGTGGCCTTGGGGCTGGGCGGCTGAGCCACGTAGTGCGGGACGGCCGCCCACAGCGAGACGGCCGGGATGCCGGCCGTCGCGCAGGCGTGCTGCAGCACCCCCACGATCCCGGTCGGGCCCTTGTAGTCCACGGGCTCCACGTGCAGCCGGGCCGCCAGGTCGGCGTCGGAGGCCCCGGCGCTGACCGGCACGGGCCTGGTGTGCGGGGAATCGGCTAGCAGCGCGCCCAGCAGGATCACGATCTCCACCTCGAGCTCGGTGAAGGCCGCCACCAGCTCGCTGCTGAACCCGCGCCAGCGCATGTTGGGCTCGATGCCGTGCACGAGGACCAGGTCACGGCCCAGGCCGGCGGGCTGGGCTACGCTCAGCCTGGTCGTCGGCCAGACCAGCCGGTCGGTCTGGCCGTCGGTGACCTCCATGACGGGCCTGGTGACCTGGAAGTCATAGAAGTCCTCCGGATCGACCTGGCCGATGGCCTTGGTATCCCAGGCGGTGCTGAGATGATTGATCGCTCCGGTCGCCGACTCGCCCGCATCGTTCCAGCCTTCGAATGCGGCAATCAGCGCTGGTGCGGTGAGCTTGCCGATGGCATCGAGCTCGATCGCCCGCCACCTCCCTCCGCAGCCCGCCTGACCCTCAGGCGAATAGTCTCAGCCTACGTGCCCGGCCCCGGCTGCCGCCGGGTCAGGTCACCTGGCACCTGCCAGGAGCCAGCCACCTGCTGCCCTCCGGGGCGGCACCCATGTTAGGGCCATCGCGGCCAGGGCGGAAAAGTCGGCCCGGCCGGGCCGGCGCCGCAGCGCTCAAGCCCGGCGGCCTCGCCAGGGCTGTCTTAGGATGGATGAGCCATGTCACGAACAGTCCCGCGGTCTCTGCCAGCCGAACCGGCCGGGCACCCTCGCGGTGAGCTGCTGGGCGTCCTGTTCGACATGGATGGGCTGCTGGTCGATTCCGAACCCCTCTGGTTCGAGGTCGAAAGCTCCGTGATGTCCCGCCTCGGCGGCTCCTGGCAGGAATCGGATCAGCAGGCCCTCGTCGGCGGCTCCCTGTCGCGGAGCCTGGACTACCTCCTGACCAAGGCCGCTCGCCCCGTGCCGCGCGAGACCGTCGCGGGCTGGATGGTGGGCGGCATGGTGGAGCTCGTGAACAGCCGGTCGCTGCCCGCCATGCCGGGCGCCCGCGAGCTGCTCGCCGAGGTCGCCGCGGCGGGCGTCCCCTATGCGCTGGTGACCTCGTCGGAACGGCCCGTCATGGAGGCCGTGCTCGACCAGCTGGACGTGGCGTTCCCGGTGACCGTGTGCGGCGACGACGTCAGCAAGAGCAAGCCCGATCCGGAGCCCTACCTGCTGGCCGCGGCCAAGCTCGGCGCCGACCCGCGGCACTGCGTGGCCATCGAGGATTCCCCCAACGGGGTCGCGTCCGCGGCGGCGGCCGGCTGCCTGACGATCGCCGTGCCGAGCATGGTGCCGATCCCAGCGGCCGAGCGGAGGCTGGTCGTGGCGTCGCTGACGGAGCTGAGCCTCGACCGGTTGTATCGCCTGGCGGCGGGCTGAGCTGGCCGGGTGGTTGGCGCCGGCGGGTGACGGCCCGGACTGGGAGCGCGGGCTGGGCCGGAGCTGGGAGTCGGGGCCGGTCGGAGCATGCGGGACATGTGCGACGATGGAATGAGCGGGCCTTTGGGTGGCACGCACCCGCGAGCCCCCACGAGGGGAGGCGCTCATGAGTGTCTGGAGTAGCATCGGCGGCGCGGTATGCGTCGCGATTACCGTGCTCGGATTGGTCCTGAGCTGGCGAATCGGGCGCAAGAGCGGCGCGAGCCGGGGAATGCGCGCGGCCGCCTGGTCGCTGATCCCGGTCGCCGCCTACCTCACCAACGCGGTCGGGCTGATCGGCCGCCTCGTCTCAGCCGTCGTCCGCTTCGCCGGGTCCTTTGTCTTCTCGCCTAAGTCGTGGGCAGGCGTGGCCGTGCTCGGCGTCATCGTGGTCCTGTTCCTCGTCTCCGGCGGCCTGCCCCTCCTGAACCGGCGGAAGGCCAGGGAGCGGCGGAAGCTGGCCAAGGCTAAGGCCAAGGCCGGCGATTCCGGAGCCTCGGGCGACCCGTTGCAGGCCGTCACGGCGGGAACCCGGTCGGCACCGACCGGCCTGGCACCCTCGCCCCGGGCGAAGGCGCCGGCCCGCACGGCCCGCGCGCCGAGCGCGGACGCCGACGACGACATGTCCGATGTGCAGGAGATCCTCCGTCGGCACGGCATCAAGTAGTCGGCGCCAGAGGTACTCCTGCGCATCGGCGGCGGAGCCGGGCGCGAGGCGGCGGATGGCAAGTGGTGACGCATCGGCGCGGTAGCTGGGGGCGCGCGGCGGCAAGCGGTTGAAGCGGACGTTCCGGGTGGCCGCCCGCCCAGGTTGGTGATGTCGCCGCTAGCGTGTCTAGGCTGGGGCAACTCGGCCAATGGCGAGCCCGCTGCCGACGCAACGCTAGACCGGGCCTTCTGCTGCCATGGCGTACACGTTCGACTCCTTCTAGCCCTCTGCCGCGCCGCCTCGGCCGATCCCCGCAGCCACGGGCAGCTCACTATCCCCTGCAGCCCCATCGGCATCTTGCGCGGCACTTCGCCAACGTCATGGATGGCCCTCTCCTGCTGCTGGAACGACAGCAGCGGCCCAGCCACGTCGCTGGGTGGCCCGCTCGACACCAGTCCTACGTGACGTCCTCGAACGATGTGAACGTCGTTGCTAGGTCTAATACAATTGTTTAGCCCGATATGTCGGCAGTGGCGGGGGCGGGAGCCGCAGGCGCGCAGGGGTTAGGTGCAGGGGCTTAGGCGGAGGGGTACAGAGGTTAGACGCAGGTACAGGACAGGCAGAGGTCCGGCCCCGTCAGTCGCCGACCGCTGGAACAACCGACGACCGAACGGGCACATCATCGCCAGACGCCCGGTCGGCCTCGCTAGGCGACCGATCCGCTTCGGGCGCCCCGTCAGGACCGGCTTCCGGGGTTGGCCTAGGCGCGGGAACGGAGCCGGCGTCCAGAGCGGGCTCGGCGCTCGGGGCGGTGCTCGCGGCCGGGAGCGGCGGGGGCGTGCCGCCGAAGACCGGGCAGAGGGCCTGATGAGCGCACCAGTCACAGAGCCTGCTCTGCCGTGGCCGCCAGTCGCCGGTCGCGCGGGCCCGCTCGATCGCCTGCCAGAGCGCGTTGATCTTCCGCTCGGTGGCGAGCAGTTCGGCCTCGTCGGGCGTGCAGCGCATGATCTCGCCGTTGCCGAGGTAGATGAGCTGCAGCTGCCGCGGGATACTGCCGCTGGTGCGCCATACGACGAGGGCGTAGAACTTCATCTGGAACAGTGCCCGCGCCTCGTATTCCTCGCGCGGTGCCGTGCCGGTCTTGTAGTCGACGACGCGCACCTCGCCGGTGCGGGCCACATCCAGCCGGTCGATGTAGCCGCGGAGCGTCAGGCCAGACTCCAGCACGGTCTGCACGGACATCTCGCGATGGGCGGGCTCGAGGCGAGTGGGGTCCTCGAGGGTGAAGTACCTGTCGAGCATCACGCCGGCTTCGTCGAGCCAGACGGCCCGCTCCTCGTCATTGGCGAAGAGGCTGGCGAGCTCGGGCTCGGCGGCGGCGAGGCGCTCCCATTGCGGCAGCACGAGGCTGCGGGCGGCGGCGGGCGTCCGGGCCGGGGCAGGCTCGTCGAACAGGCGCTCCAGCACGGCATGCACGAGCGTTCCGCGCGCCGCGGCCGGGCTGGGCGGCTCGGGCAGCCGGTCCACGACGCGGAAGCGGTACAGCAGCGGGCAGGTCAGGAAGTCGGCCGCGCGCGACGGGGACAGGCTCCGGTGAACGGGCGCCTCAGCGGCCGGGGCAGCCGTTGGCGCGGGTACCTCAGTCGCGGTAGCCGCGGGCGCTTCAGTCGCGGTAGCCGCGGGCGCTGCTTCGCTCATGCATCGGAGCCTAGGGGAGAGCGCTGACAATACGCCGCGACCTCGCCGCGTCGAGCTGGGAATGGTGGCCTAGCGCGTAACATCAGTGCGTGGCAGGTATGTCCCCCGGGGACGATCCTTCGCAGGGTCAGCAGCTCCAGCCGCCCGAGCGCGAGCCTGCGGCGCAGAATCGGCGCGATCCCAGACTCGGGATCGTCATTGCCCGGGTGTTCGGTATCCCGATCTATATCTCTCCGTACTGGTTCCTGGTCGCCGGCCTCCTGGTCTACCTGTACGCGAACTCGCTGGACAGCACCGTGCAGCCAGCCCGGGTCCGCTACCTGGTCTCAGCCGGGTTCGTCATCCTGCTCTACCTGTCGGTGCTCATTCACGAGCTCAGCCACTGCGCGGTGGCGCGTGCCTTCAAGCTGGCGGTGCGGCGCGTTCTGCTCTATCCGCTGGGCGGGTTCTCGGAGATCGAGCAGGAGCCGCCTACGCCGGCTCAGGAATTCCTGGTCTCCGCGGCGGGTCCGGCCATCTCCCTGGTGCTCGCGGCTATTGCCGGGGGGCTGACCAAGGTGGTTCCCCACGGCCTGCCGAACTTGCTGATCGACCAGCTGTTCCGGGCCAACCTGCTGGTCGGCATCTTCAACTTGCTGCCCGGCCTGCCGCTGGACGGCGGCCGCATTTTCCGGGCCGGGATCTGGAAGATCACGGGCAAGACGGCGACGGCCACCATCGCGGCGGCGTGGGCGGGCCGCGTGCTCGCGGTGCTGCTGATCATCGTGCCGATCGGGCTCACGGGCGGGCGGCTCGGGTCCCTGGTCAACAGCTCCTACTGGCTGTGGCTGGCCTTCATCGCGGTGTTCATGTGGCTGCAGTCGGGACAGGCGATCAAGGCGGCGAAGGTGCGCGAGCGGCTGCCGGCCCTGCAGGCCCGGCAACTGGCGCGCCGGGCCATCCCGATTCCGTCGAACCTGCCGCTGTCGGAGGCGATCCGGCGGGCTGACGAAGCGCAGGCCCGGGCCCTGGTGATCGTTGATCATCAGCAGGCGCCGATTGCGATCGTGAGCGAGGAGGCGGTGATGGCCACGCCGGAGCAGCGCCGGCCATGGGTGGAGGTCGGCACGCTGGCCCGCACGCTGGATCCGGCCATGGTGCTGTCCGCGGACCTGTCGGGGATGGAGCTGATCGAGGCGGTGCAGCGCAAGCGGGCCAGCGAGTACTTGCTGATCGAGCCGTCCGGCCAGGTCTACGGCGTGCTGGCCGCCGCCGACCTGGACCACGCCTTCGCGGGCGTGTGAGCCCTCGGCCGGCTGCCCCCGGCATCAACTAGCCTGTCGGCGTGATCAAGCAGCCCCGCGGGCCGTTCATGCCCGGCGACCAGGTCCAGCTGACCGACCCCAAGGGCCGTCAGCACCGGCTGGTGCTGACGGCGGGGCGGACTTTCCACACACACCGCGGCGCCGTTGCGCATGACGACCTGATCGGGCAGCCGGAAGGCAGCCTGGTGATGTCGGCCGGCGGGACGCCCTACATCGCGCTGCGGCCGCTGCTCGCGGATTACACGCTGTCGATGTCGCGCGGGGCCGCGGTGATCTACCCGAAGGACGCGGCGCAGATCATCGCGATGGCCGACATCTTCCCGGGCGCCACGGTCGTGGAGGCGGGCGCCGGCTCGGGCGCGCTCTCGTGCTGGCTGCTGCGCGCGGTGGGCGAGGAGGGGCGGCTGATTTCGTATGAGCGGCGGCCGGACTTCGCGGAGATCGCCCGGGCCAATGTCGAGCAGTTCTTCGGCGGTCCGCATCCGGCCTGGCGGCTGATAGTCGGGGACCTGCCCGGCGGCCCGAGGCCCCCTGACGAGCCAGCTGACGGCCGGATCACCGAGGCGGACCGGTTCCTCCTCGACATGCTGGCGCCCTGGGAGTACGCGCGGACGGCGGCGGCCGCCCTGATTCCGGGCGGACTGGTCTGCTGCTACGTCGCCACGACGACCCAGCTGGCCCGCACGGTGACCGCGCTGCGCGATCAGGGGAGCTTCGCCGAGCCCGCCGCGTGGGAGACGATGCAGCGCGGCTGGCACGTAGACGGACTGGCGGTACGGCCCGAGCATCGCATGGTGGGGCACACGGGTTTTCTCGTTACCGCAAGAAGACTGGCCGACGGGGTCCAGGCCCCGCCGCGCCGCCGGCGTCCCTCCAAGGGCGCCCAGGCGGCGGATGACCTGGCCGAACTCGAGGACGGGCAGATGTAGCAGAATCGGTAACGCGGCGGCACTGTTCCCGGATCGTAACGGAGAGACCGAGAGTCGGGACCGCCGCGAGGTTACGGAACGACCCTGGATAGGTAGGGTCTAGGTAAGTCGGCTCTCCCGGAGGGGGTGAGGGGCATGGCCTCTCGTGACGACAGCGCTCGCAGCGGGCGGTATGACGATGAGGTCAAAGTCCTGACCACGAAGATCTCTTTCCTCGAGGAGGAGGTCACGGCCCTGCGCAGCAGGCTGGCCGATTCGCCGCGTCAGGCAAGGCTGCTCGAGGAGCGGCTGCGCGAAGCGCAGACGAGCCTGGCTGCGGTGACCGGTCAGAACGAACGGCTCACCGGAACCCTCAGGGACGCGCGTGACCAGATCGTGGCGCTCAAGGAGGAGGTAGACCGGCTCGCGCAGCCGCCGAGCGGGTTCGGCGTCTTCCTGCAGGCGGCCGAGGATGGCACCGCTGACGTGTTCACCGGCGGCCGGAAGATGCGCGTCAGTGTGAGCCCGACCATCGAGCTGGACGGGCTGCGGCCCGGCCAGGAGGTCGTGCTCAACGAGGCTCTCAACGTGGTGATCGCCCAGGGCTACGAGACGATCGGCGAGGTCGTCATGCTCAAGGAGGTCCTGGACGGCGGGGACCGGGCCCTGGTGATCTCGCACGCGGACGAGGAGCGGATCGTCAGGCTGGCGGAGCCGCTGCGGGAGCAGAGGCTGCGCGCCGGCGACTCGCTGCTGCTGGAGCCGCGCTCGGGATACGTCTACGAGCGCATCCCGAAGGCGGAGGTCGAGGAGCTGATCCTCGAGGAGGTGCCGGACATCTCCTACGTGGACATCGGCGGTCTCGGGCCGCAGATCGAGCAGATCCGGGACGCGATCGAGCTGCCCTACCTGCACGCGGACCTGTTCAAGGAGCACCAGCTGCGGCCGCCCAAGGGCGTCCTGCTTTACGGCCCCCCCGGCTGCGGGAAGACCCTGATCGCCAAGGCGGTGGCGGCGTCGCTGGCCAAGCAGGTCGCGGAGCGGACGGGGCAGAGCGCGAACGACGGCCCGGACGGCCCGGCCCGCGAGCGCCGCAGCTTCTTCCTCAACATCAAGGGCCCTGAGCTGCTGAACAAGTACGTCGGCGAGACGGAGCGGCACATCCGCCTGGTCTTCCAGCGGGCCCGGGAGAAGGCCAGCGAGGGCATGCCGGTCATCGTGTTCTTCGACGAGATGGACTCGATCTTCCGGACCCGTGGCTCGGGTGTCTCCAGCGATGTGGAGAACACGATCGTGCCGCAGCTGCTGAGCGAGATCGATGGCGTGGAGGGCCTGGAGAACGTCATCGTCATCGGGGCCTCCAATCGCGAGGACATGATCGACCCGGCGATCCTGCGGCCCGGCCGCCTGGACGTCAAGATCAAGATTGAGCGGCCGGACGCGGAGGCGGCCCGGGACATCTTCAGCAAGTACGTCCTGACGGGCCTGCCGCTGCACCCCGACGACCTGGCCGAGCACGGCGGCTCGGCGGTGGCCACGGTGGACGAGATGATCCAGCGGGTCGTGGAGCGGATGTACTCCGAGACGGAGGAGAACCGGTTCCTGGAGGTCACGTACGCCAACGGGGACAAGGAAGTCCTCTACTTCAAGGACTTCAACTCCGGCGCGATGATCCAGAACATCGTCGACCGGGCCAAGAAGATGGCGATCAAGGAGTTCCTGGAGACCGGCCAGAAGGGCCTGCGCGTGGCCCACCTGCTGGCCGCCTGCGTGGATGAGTTCAGCGAGAACGAGGATCTGCCGAACACGACAAACCCGGACGACTGGGCACGTATCTCGGGCAAGAAGGGCGAGCGGATCGTCTACATCAGGACGCTGGTCTCCGGGAAGCACGGGACCGAGGCGGGCCGCTCCATCGACACGGTGGCGAACACTGGCCAGTACCTGTAGCCGGGCTGGCCACGCGGCGCGGCGAGGGCGGCGCGTGCGTGACGCGGCTAATCCGGCACTAGGCTCTTTAGCATGAGCGTGCGCCGAGTGATGGGCATCGAGACCGAGTACGGGATATCCGTGCCCGGCCAGCCCGGGGCGAACGCGATGGTCAGCTCCTCCCAGGTAGTCAACGCCTACCAGGCCGCGACGGCGGCGCGAGCCCGCCGCGCGCGCTGGGACTTCGAGGAGGAGAACCCGCTGCGCGACGCGCGCGGGTTCGACCTGGCCCGGGAGGCGGCCGACTCCTCGCAGCTCACTGACGAGGACCTGGGCCTGGCCAACGTCATCCTGACCAATGGCGCGCGGCTGTACGTAGACCACGCCCACCCGGAGTACTCGGCGCCCGAGTGCACCAACCCGCTGGACGCGGTGCTCTGGGACAAGGCCGGCGAGCGGGTTATGGCGGAGGCGGCCGCCAAGGCGGCCACGATGCCGGGCGGCCCGGCCATCCAGCTGTACAAGAACAACACCGACAACAAGGGTGCCTCGTACGGCTGCCACGAGAACTACCTGATGAACCGCGCGACCCCGTTCGCGGATATCGTCAGGTACCTGACCCCCTTCTTCATTTCCCGGCAGGTGGTCTGCGGGGCCGGCCGCGTGGGCCGCGGCGCGGATGGCCGGGAAGACGGCTTCCAGATCAGCCAGCGGGCTGACTTCTTCGAGGTCGAGGTCGGCCTGGAGACCACGCTCAAGCGGCCGATCATCAACACCCGCGATGAGCCGCACGCCGATCCGGACAAGTACCGGCGGCTGCACGTCATCATCGGCGACGCCAACATGAGCGAGGTCTCCACCTACCTCAAGCTCGGCACGACCGCGCTCGTGCTGGCGATGATCGAGGACCGGTTCCTGGCCACGGACCTGTCGGTCGAGACGCCGGTGGCAGAGCTGCGCGCGATCTCGCACGATCCGTCCTGCCGTCACCTGGTCCTGCTGCGCGACGGCCGCCGGATGACCGCCGTCCAGCTGCAGATGGAGTACCTGGAGCTGGCCCGCAAGTACACCGAGGACAAGTACGGCGCCAGCCTCGATGAGGCGACCGCGGACGTCCTGGATCGCTGGGAGAGCGTGCTGACCCGGCTGGCCGAGGACCCGATGCTGACCGCCCGCGAGCTGGACTGGGTGACCAAGCTGGAGATCCTGGAGGGCTATCGGTCCCGGGACGGCCTGGCCTGGGGCCACCCGCGGCTCCAGCTCGTGGACCTGCAGTACTCCGACGTCCGCGCGGAGCGCGGCCTCTACAACCGGCTGGCGGCCCGCGGCCGGATGAGCCGGCTGCTGGACGAGCCGGCGATCGAGCGGGCGATGCTGGAGCCGCCGGACGACACCCGCGCGTTCTTCCGCGGCCGGTGCCTGCGGCAGTATCCGGAGGCCGTGGCCGCCGCGTCGTGGGATTCGGTCATTTTCGACATTCCCGGCCGGGAGTCGCTGCAGCGGGTACCGACGCTGGAGCCGCTGCGCGGCACGAAGGCGCACGTGGGGGCCCTGCTGGACCGGTGCCACACCGCGGCCGAGCTGGTATCGGCCCTGACCGGGCGGGACTGACGCCCGCTCGCCATCCCGGCCGCCGTCCACGTCGCGGATGCATACCGATGCCCGCCGGCAGGGTTGGGTGGGGCATACCGGGGCGAGGATAGCGTTTGAGACTGTGGGCGGTAACCGCGATTCTCGGAGGTTTGAGCATGGCGACGAAAGACACCGGCGGGCAGCGGCAGGCTCCGAGGCGCACCGAGGAAGAGGAAGAGAGCGAGGCGCAGTCCGGCGAGGCGGTCAAGGAGCGGCAGGACAAGCTGACCGACGACGTCGACGCGATCCTCGACGAGATCGATGAGGTCCTCGAGGAGAACGCCGAGGAGTTCGTCCGCTCCTACGTCCAGAAGGGCGGCCAGTGACCCTGCCCCTGACCACCGGGCCCCTGACCAGGTCCTGGCAGCGGGCCGGGGGGACGTTCACTCACAGCCGATTCCTCTCATAGCCGACGCCGCGCGGCCAGCGCGGCTTCTGGGGCCGCTGAGCAGTAGGGTCATGTCAGGACTGCAGGCGTTCTAACCGGAAGGACTCGCGGGTGGCCCCTGAATCCGAGAGCCGGCGGCTGCCGGCTCCGTTCCTGACGGCGGGGACGTCGTCGTTCTCCGACTTCCTCGACATGGCCGCGCCGGGCTTGCAGCCGGCCCGGCTGGCGAGCGGGACGGTGACCGCGGGCGGCCCGCCGCACGGCGGCCCGGAGCTGCCGCACGGCACCACGATCATCGCGGCGATCTGCGCCGACGGCGTGGTGATGGCGGGGGACCGGCGGGCCACCGCCGGGAACATGATCTCCCAGCGGGACATCGAGAAGGTGTTCCGCACCGACGACTTCTCCTGCATCGGCATCGCCGGCGTCGCGGGCATCGGCATCGATCTGGTCCGCCTCTACCAGGTGGAGCTGGAGCACTACGAGAAGCTTGAGGGGCGCACCCTGTCGCTCGAGGGCAAGGCCAACCGGCTGGCCGGGCTGGTCCGGGCCAACCTGATGAGCGCGATGCAGGGCCTGGTAGTCGTGCCGCTGTTCGCCGGCTTCGACGAGGATCGCGAGCAGGGCCGGATCTTCGCCTACGACGTGGCGGGCGGGCGGTACGAGGAGCACCTGTTCCACTCCATCGGGTCAGGCTCGGTCTTCGCGCGGGGCTCGCTCAAGAAGCTGTACCGCGAGGGCATGTCCGTCCCCGACACGGTGATGGCCTGCATGCAGGCGCTCTACGACGCCGCCGACGACGACTCGGCGACCGGCGGTCCGGACCTCAGCCGGCGCATCTACCCGGTGGTGGCGGCCATCACCGCCGACGGCTTCACGCGGCTGTCCGACGACGAGTCCGCGACCTATGCCCAGGCCGTGGTCGAGGGGCGGATGCGGCGCCCGGATGGCCCCGTCGCCCCCTTGCGGGAGCCTGCCACCTAGACCGGCCCGGCCCTGCACGTGCAGATCTGACCACCTCGAGTAAGGACAGTGCCAGCGGTGTCGATGCCCTTCTACGTGTCGCCCGAGCAGGCGATGAAGGACAAGGCGGACTTCGCGCGGAAGGCCATCACGCGCGCCCGCAGCGGGGTCGTGATCGACTGCGATGCCGGGATCCTGCTCGTCTCGCCGAACTCCTCCCGGGCCCTGCATAAGTTCAGCGAGCTGTACGACCGGATCGCCTTCGCCGCAGCGGGCCGGTACAACGAGTTCGAGCGGCTCCGCCAGGCCGGCGTACGCTACGCCGACCTGACCGGCTACCAGTACGACCGGCAGGACGTGACTGCCCGCGGCCTCGCGAACTGGTACGCCCAGGCGCTCGGGACCATCTTCACCGAGAGCGTCAAGCCGCTGGAGGTGGAGATCGTGGTGGCCGAGGTCGGCGCGAGCGCCGAGCTGGACCAGATCTACCGGATCACCTTCGACGGCACGGTCAGCGACGAGCATCACTTCCTGGTCATGGGCGGCCAGACCGAGCAGGCCGCCGCGGTGCTCAAGGAGCGCTACTCCGAGGGCATGACGCTGGCCGGCGCCATGGAGGTGGCCATCGCGGCCCTGGCCGACCAGGCCAACGGCGGCGGCGCCGAGATCACCGGGGCCCAGCTGGAAGTAGCGCTCCTGGACCGGTCACGGTCGCACCGGACGTTCCGGCGCCTCACCGGCGTCCGGCTGGACGCCGTGCTCGCCGAGGCCCGGTCGGGGAGCAAGGCCGTCGGTGCGAGCCCGGCCGCGGCCGCCCCGGAAGGCAGCGCGGGAGGCGCCGGCCCCGAGAGCGGCAGCACTGACGCCAGCAGCACGGACGCCAGCAGCACGGACGCGGGCAGCACGGACGCGGGCAGCACGGACGCCGGCGGCGCGGGCTGAAGGGCCGGGCTTGGCTGACCCCGATGTAGTGTCAGGGAATGCGCGGTCCGGCAGGCGGCAGCGCGGGTAATGGAGGAGAAGTGACGGCCGACCTGGTTGCAATCTCGGGAGTCGACGCGCCGACCGGGCTGCTGATCGGCGGGCACTGCTCCGCCGGGCGGCGCGGCATCGTCCTGCCGGTTATCGACCCTGCCACCGAGAAGCCCATCGCCGAGGTCGCCGATGCTAGCGAGCAGGACGCCCTGGACGCCGTGACCGCGGCCTACGACGCGCTGCCCGGCTGGGCGGCCACGCCGCCGCGCGAGCGCGGCCAGTGCCTGCGGCGAGCCTTCGAGCTGATGACCGAGCGCGGCGAGGCACTGGCCCGGCTAATGGTCCTGGAAAACGGCAAGGCACTGCCCGACGCGCGCGGCGAGGTTGCCTACGCGGCCGAGTTCTTCCGCTGGTACGCGGAGGAAGCGGTGCGTAACGAGGGCTCGCTGTCGATCGCGCCGTCGGGTGCCAACCGGATCATGGTGCAGCACCAGCCCGTGGGCGTCAGCGTCCTGATCACGCCGTGGAACTTCCCGGCCGCCATGGCCACCCGCAAGATCGGGCCGGCCCTGGCCGCGGGCTGCACGGTCGTGCTCAAGCCGGCCAAGGAGACGCCGCTGACCGCGCTCGCGGTGGCCGACATCCTGGCGGAGGCGGGCGTGCCGGCCGGCGTGGTCAACGTCCTGCCGACCAGCCACCCGGGCCCGCTGACCGCGGCGATGCTGGCCGATCCCCGGGTACGCAAGCTGTCGTTCACGGGCTCGACCGAGGTCGGTCGGATGCTGCTGAGGACCGCCGCCGACACCGTCATCAACTGCTCCATGGAACTGGGCGGCAACGCGCCGTTCCTGGTCCTCGAAGACGCCGACATCGACGAGGCCGTCAGCGGCGCCTACGTGGCCAAGATGCGTAACGGCGGCGAGGCGTGCACCGCCGCTAACCGGTTCTACGTCCATGAGTCGGTGGCGGACGAGTTCTCGGCCAAGCTGGCCCGGCGGCTGGCGGCCGTCCGGGTCGGGCCGGGCCTGGAGGACGGGGTCGAGCTCGGCCCGCTGGTCAACGCCGACACCCGGGACAAGGTCGCCGGCCTGGTGGACTCGGCCGCGGCGGACGGCGGGCAGGTGGTCCTCGGCGGTCATGCGCCGGACCGGCCGGGCTACTTTTACGAGCCGACCGTGCTCGATCACGTGCCGGCCAACGCGGGCATTCTGAGCCAGGAGATCTTCGGTCCCGTCGCGCCGATCGTCCGCTTCGCCGACCAGTCGGAGGCCATCGCGCTGGCCAACGCGACCGAGTACGGCCTGGTGTCCTATGTGTACAGCGCGGACCTGCGCCGTGCGCTGCAGGTAGCCGAGGCCCTGGAGTCCGGCATGGTCGGGATCAACCGTGGCGTGGTGTCCGACCCCGCGGCTCCATTCGGCGGTGTCAAGCAGTCCGGGCTGGGCCGCGAGGGCGGCCATGACGGCTTGCTGGAGTTCACGGAGACCAAGTACATCGCGGTCGACTGGTGACGCCGCCGCAGGGGGCCTGAGCCGATGGACAGAAGGATTTTCGGCCTGGAGAACGAGTACGGCGTCACGTGCACGTTCCGCGGGCAGCGACGGCTGTCGCCGGATGAGGTAGCCAGGTACCTGTTCCGCCGCGTCGTCTCCTGGGGTCGCAGCAGCAACGTGTTCCTGCGCAACGGCGCCCGCCTGTACCTGGACGTCGGCAGCCATCCGGAGTACGCCACCCCGGAGTGCGACAGCCTCATTGACCTGGTCACCCACGACAAGGCCGGCGAGCGGATCCTGGAGGGCCTGCTGGTCGACGCCGACCGGCGGCTGCGTGAAGAGGGCATCGCGGGCGACATCTACCTGTTCAAGAACAACACCGACTCGGCCGGCAACTCCTACGGCTGCCACGAGAACTACCTCGTCGGCCGGCACGGTGAGTTCGGCCGGCTGGCGGACGTGCTCATCCCCTTCCTGGTCACCAGGCAGATCATCTGCGGCGCGGGCAAGGTGCTGCAGACCCCCCGGGGCGCGGTCTACTGCGTGAGCCAGCGGGCCGAGCACATCTGGGAGGGCGTGTCGTCGGCCACCACCCGGTCACGGCCGATCATCAATACCCGGGACGAGCCGCACGCCGATGCCGAGCGGTTCCGGCGGCTGCACGTCATCGTCGGCGACTCGAACATGAGCGAGACCACCATGTTGCTCAAGGTCGGGGCGACCGACCTGGTGCTGCGGATGGTGGAGGCCGGCACGGTCATGCGCGACCTGACCCTGGAGAATCCGATCCGGGCGATCAGGGACGTCAGCCACGACATGAGCGGGCGGCGGAAGGTCCGGCTGGCTAACGGCCGCGAGGTCAGCGCGCTGGAGATCCAGCAGGAGTACCTGTCCAAGGCGATGGAGTTCATCGAGCGCCGCGGCTCGGACCCGATCACTGACCGGGTGGTGGACCTGTGGCAGCGGACCCTGCGCGCGGTGGAGACCGGGGACCTGAACATGGTGGCGCGGGAGATCGACTGGGTGACCAAGTACCAGCTGATCGAGCGTTACCGGGCCAAGCATGACCTGTCCCTGTCCTCGCCGCGCGTGGCTCAGCTCGACCTGGCCTATCACGACGTGCACCGCGGCCGTGGCCTCTACTACCTGCTGCAGAAGCGGGGCGCGGTCGAGCGGGTCTGCCGCGATCTGGACATCTTCGAGGCCAAGTCCGTGCCGCCGCAGACCACCCGCGCGCGGCTGCGCGGCGAGTTTATCCGGCGGGCGCAGGAGCGGCGGCGCGACTTCACCGTGGACTGGGTGCACCTCAAGCTCAACGACCAGGCGCAGCGGACGGTGCTCTGCAAGGACCCGTTCCGCTCGGTCGACGAGCGAGTGGAGAAGCTGATCGCCGGCATGTAGCCGGGCGGCCCGACGCTGGATGACCCGACTGGATGACCCGGAGCCGGATGACGCGGGCTGATTACTGATCGCACTCTCAGCGTTACGCAGAGTTGCTAGCATCGTTACTCATGAGCGGCGACCCCCGGCTGTCGGTCATCATGCCCGCTTATCACGAGGGTGCGCTGATCACCGACGTCCTGGACCGGCTCTTCGAGTCCATCCAGCTGCCCTGTGAGGTGCTGGTGATCGTGGACTACGCCAGCGACCCGACCGTGGACGTCGTCGAGGTGTACGCGGATAAGGAGCCTCGGCTGGCGTGCCTGATCAACGCCTACGGCCCGGGGCCGGCCAACGCGATCCGCTTCGGCATGGACGCGGCCCGCGGGGACGTCATCGTGGTCACCATGGCCGACGGCAGCGACGACGCCCGGCAGATCGACGACCTGGCCTGCCTGGTCGAGCGCGGCGTGGCGGTAGCGGCGGCGTCCCGGTACATGGCTGGCGGCCAGCAGGTCGGCGGCCCGCTGGTCAAGGGCCTGCTCTCGAAGTCGGCCGGCCGGTCGCTGCACGTGCTGGCGCGCGCGGGCACCCGCGACGCGACCAATTCCTTCAAGGCCTACTCGGCGGCCTTCGCCCGGTCGGTGGGCATCGACTCGCGGCACGGCTTCGAGATCGGCATCGAGCTGACCGCGAAGGCGACGCGGCTACGGCTGCCGGTGGCCGAGATCCCGACGGTCTGGCTGGACCGGCCGGCCGGCGTCTCCAGCTTCCAGCTCCTCCGGTGGATCCCGCGGTACCTGCGGTGGTACTGGTTCGCTCTCGGTCCCCGGCTGAGCGTCGATCAGATCCGGGCCCGGGCGCGAGCGCGGTCCCGAGTGCTAGGGGGCTGATGGACAGGGCGGGGCTGCGGCTGGCCGCAGGCGGCGGCCTGAGGCTGGCCGGAGACGGCTTAGCCGGGTTCATGCGGGCCGGCCTGCACTGGCGGCGCCAGGCGGGCCCGGGGCCGCTGTGGCCGGCCTTCTTCCGGCCGGCCCAGGTATGGCCGGCCTTCTCCGGGTCGGCCTTCCCCCGGCTGCATCTGGGCAGGCTGGCGCTGCTGCGGCCACCGCGGCCGGGCAGCGGGCCGGTGCGGCCGGGCGGGATCGCGGCGGCGCTGGCCTGGCTGACCCTCGGCGTCGCCCTGTTCACCGTGTACCTGCACATGTCCCGGACGGTGCCGGTCAACTCCGACGGCGCCTCCAATGCCCTGCAGGCGTGGGCCATGCTGCACGGGAACCCGCTGCTGCGCGGCTGGCAGCTGTCGGACGTGTCGTTTTACACCACCGAGCTGCCGCAGTACATGGCGCTGGAGGCGCTGGGCGGGCTGCGCCCGGACGTCGTGCACCTGGCCGGGGCCATGACCTACTCGCTGCTGGTGCTGCTGGCGGCCAGGCTGGCCAAGGGCCAGGCCACGGGCAGGCTGGGCGTGCTGCGCGCCGCGCTGGCCATCGGGATCATGCTGTCGCCGCAGCAGGACGGCGGCGTCTACGTCCTGATGCTGTCGCCCGATCATGCCGGCAGCACGATCCCGGTCCTGCTGGCCTGGCTCCTCCTGGACCGTGCGCCGCGTCGCTGGTGGGTGCCCGTGCTGGCCGGCCTGCTGCTGGCCGGGGCCCTGGTGGCCGACAACATCGTGCTGATCACGGGCATCGTCCCGCTGGTCGCGGTCGGGGCAGCCCGCGGCTACCAGGTCGCCGTCCGGCTGGGCCAGGGCCTGCGAGCGGCCTGGTTCGAGATCCTGCTGGTCGGCATGGCGCTGGCCGCGGCGCAGGGCGCCGCGCAGGCGGGCCGCATGATCGCCGCGCACGGCGGCTACGCGGTCTGGCCGGTCGGCACCCAGCTGGCGCCCTTCAGCCTGCTGGCCAAGAACCTGACACTCGCCCTGCAGGGCATCCTGCTGCTGTTCGGGGCCAACTTCCTGGGCCGCAGCATCGATGGCGTCGCCGTCCTCGCGGCCGTCCACCTGGCGGGGATCGCCCTGGTGGCGTGGGCGGCCTGCGCGGCGCTGCGGCGCTGGGGCGCGGCTGAGCTCTCGGTGCAGCTGCTGGTCACGGCCACCCTGGTCAGCCTGGCCGCCTACCTGCTCGGCACGAGGGCCCTGGACCTGCACAGCACCAGGGAGTTCACGGCCGTGCTGCCGTTCGGCGCGGCGCTGGCCGGCCGGCTGCTGACCGGGCGGCTCATGGCCAGCAGGATGGTGCCGGCGCTGGCGGTCGTCCTGACCAGCTACCTGCTGAGCCTGAGCCGGGTGGTGGCGCTGCCCCCCGCGCCGGCGCAGGGTAGCCAGCTGGCCGCCTGGCTGTCCGCACGGCACCTGTCCTACGGCCTGGCCGGCTACTGGCAGTCCAACGTCGTCACGCTGGACAGCGGCGGCAGCGTCGCGGTCCGCTCGGTAGTCTCGGCCGGCCGCGTCATCAACCGGGATACCTGGGAAACCGAGCCCAGCTGGTACAGCCCGGCGGAGCACCAGGCCAGCTTTGTCGTCCTGAGCCACACCTGGCCCGGCGCGCCGCTGTTCCCGTCGATGGCCAATGTCCGTGATACCTTCGGCCAGCCGTCCAGGATCTACTACGTCGGCCAGTACACGATCCTGGTCTGGACCAGCAAGAACCTGCTGACTGAGCTGCCGGGATAGCCTGGCCGCGGACCAGGCGCCGGCCCTGGCGGGCGGGCCAGGCCGGCCCCGGAGCCGACGTCCAGCTGCTTTTGAGCTTTTGCGCATTCTTGGCGGGTAGGCTGACTGCTCTTGGCCTGGACACGCCTGGGCCGGCCGGCCCCCGATCTCGGCTGCTTAGCCACGGCACGGTTGATCCTGGCCCGGTTGATCACGAATGGTGTATCACGACACTGAGGATTCTCATGCGACGCATTTCCGCTGCGCTTCTAGTCCCGCTGCTGGCCGCTCTGGCCCTGGCCGGCTGCGGTTCTTCGAGTTCGTCAGCTTCCAACCCGAACTCGCAGGTCAGCGTCTCGGGCTCGTTCGGCAAAGCCCCGAACGTGAAGATCCCGGCGGAGAAGGCGAGCGCCAAGCTGGCCATCAGCACGCCGATCAAGGGCAGCGGCCAGGCGGTGGCGTCGGGTGACGACGTGCTCGCCAACCTGGCCATCTACGTGTGGAGCGGGAAGACGCACAAGCTGCTGGACAGCACGTTCACCAGCATCCCGCAGATCCTGCCGGCCCAGGTGGGGCTGAAGGGCCTGGCCGCGGCGGTCAAGGGCAAGACGATCGGCACGCGAGTGCTGGCCGTCGTGCCGCCCGCGGACGGGTACGGCACCTCCGGCAACTCCCAGCTCGGAGTCAAGGGGACCGACACCACCGTCTGGGTCATCGACCTGATCAAGCCGTTCAGCCCGACATCGTCGGCGTCGGGACAGCATGTCTCCTCCGGCGGCGGCAGCCTGCCGTCGGTGACCGCGCCCACCGCCAGCGCGCCGGTCGTCACGGTCCCGAAGAGCACGCCGCCGAGCAAGCTCGTCGTGAAGACCCTGATCCAGGGGACCGGCCCCAAGCTGACCGCGGGCCAGACGGTCGTGGCCCAGTACGTGGCCGTGAACTGGCGGACCGGAGCGGTTTTCAACTCCACCTGGCCGTCGAGCTCGTCGGCGGGCACCCCGTTCAGCTTCGCTCTGGCCGGCACGGGCGTGATTCCGGGCTTTATCAAGGGCCTGACCGGGGTACCGGTCGGCAGTCGCGTCATGCTGGTCATCCCGCCGGCCGACGGCTACGGGAAGACCGGTCAGGCGTCGGTCGGCATCAAGGGCACCGACACGCTGGTCTTCGTGGTCGACGTCCTGGCAGGTGTCTCGGCCGCCACGGCCTAGCAGCGGCCGGCTCCGTGATCACCGCCGCCCGGCGCGGGGCACTGGAAGCGGCGGTGATCACGGAAGGTCCGGCCGGGCCGGCGTGCGGTCAGCAGCCGCGGTCGACGAGGTCGTCCACAATCAGGCTGAGGCCGACGCCGAGCATCCACACGTCCTTGGCCAGCCCGATGCCCTGCGGGGTGGGCTTGACGCTGCCCGGCTCGTGCATGCCCTCGGTCTTGAGGTACAAGCCGAGCAGACCCCCGGAGAAGGCCGTGAGGCCGGCGCCCGCCACCACTCCCGGCACTACCGGGAGCAGGAGGGCCGCGCCGAGGCTGATCTCGGCGATGGACAGCAGGCGGGCGAACTGCGCGGGCGGCAGCTTGCCCAGGAACGGATAGCTGCCGACGGCCATGCCGTGGATGCCGGCAGCGTGCTCCTCGTCCGCGCCCCACTTGCCCAGGCCCGAGTTGAGGATGAACGCGCCGACGGCTACCCGCGCGGGCAGCTGGCGTGCGATTTTTGATATGCGCATAGGTGGTAGTCCTCCATCGTCGCGGGCGCGGCAAGGCCGCGTTCAGTTACCTTCCATCATCCCGTTGCGCCCCCGGCGGCACCGCGGCGGCGCCGGCCAGCGTCGCCGCGTGCCGTCCCGCCGCCGCGGCGGCCAGGAAATAGGCCAGGTCGCCGTCGAGGTTCCGGCCCATCGTGGACAGCGGGACGGGGCATGCGGCCAGGGTCTCGGCTAGCCCGGCCACGCTGACCAGGACAACGTCATGCCGGCCGGCCAGCGTCGCGGCGACGGCGGCGACCTGGGCGCCGAACTCGCCGGGCAGGTCGGGGACGACGACGTCGGCGCGGGCCAGCGCCACCCGGCCGTAGGCGGTGAGGCTGTGGTGGGATACCCCGCGGTGGCGCGGCCGGAGATCGGCCTGGCTGATCCGCAGCGACGCGACCGGCGCGCCGCCGAGGACCGCGGCCGCGTTGACGGCCTCCCCGGCGGCGATGCCGGAGAAGCCCCAGCGGGTGCCGGTGCCCAGGTTGCCCGGCCCCTGCGTGACCACCGCCAGCTCGGCCGCCAGGACGTGGCGGGCCGCCAGCAGGCCGCTGTGCAGCGTGACAGCTTCCAGGTCCCCGCCGAACGCCTGCCCGACGGTGACGGTCCCGGCCAGCCAGCCGGCCGCCCGGAGCGCGGCAGTAGTGCGCGAGAACCAGGCCGGCAGCGCGCCGCCGTCGAGCATGACGTAGGCGACCGCCGGCCGGCCGCCGACGCGCGCGGCGTAGTAGCCGGCCAGCACGGCGGGCAGCGCGGAGTGCAGGTCGGCGATCACGACGGGCATGCCGCCCAGGTCATCGGCGTCCCGCAGCACGTCGTGGTACCGGGACCCTTGCTCGTCGGCCCCGCGCACGCAGGCCTGCAGCGGCGTGTACCGGGCCTTGATCAGGTGACCGGGCTCGGCCCGGTCGGCGGGCAGCCGGTCCGGGATCGCGACCACCAGGGCATAGCCGCCGGTACCCAGGCCCAGGTCGAGCGCGCTGGTGTTCAGCAGCACGCGGTCACCCGGCTCGGGTGTGCCGGTCAGTTCCGGATAGGCCAGTGCCCGCAGCTGGGTTCCGGCCACGGTCACGTCGAGTTCCAGCGCGCCATTCCACTCGCGCCGACGGGCAGAAACCTCGCCACTACGCCACCTGATCACTCCGGCAGGGTAGCGTCGGTGCGGGGGAGCGGCGGCCCAATGAGCTGGGAAGGTGACGCGGGTGTCCAGGCGGAAAACCGAGCGGCTGCTCAGCCTCGTCGTATGCCTGCTGTCGGCCAGCCGTTATCTCACCGCGGCCCAGATACGCGAGGCAGTTCCGGGCTACCCGGAGTCGTTCGAGGCGTTCAAGCGAATGTTCGAGCGCGACAAGGACGAGCTGCGCGAGCTGGGCATCCCGCTGGAGACGGGTGTCAACTCGGCCAGCGACGACGAGCCCGGCTACCGGATCTCCCGCCAGGCCTACATGCTGCCGGAGATCCGGCTGGAGCCCGACGAGGCGGCCGTCCTGGGGCTGGCCGCCCGGGTCTGGCGCCGGGCCGAGCTGGCCGGGGCGGCCGAGGGCGCGCTGCTCAAGCTCCGCGCGGCGGGGGTCGAGGCCGAGGACACCACCCGGCAGGGCATCGAGCCGCGCCTGCAGACCGACGAGGCGGCGTTCGCCCCGCTGTGGCAGGCGGTCCGGGACCGCCGGGCCGTCTCCTTCAGCTACCGCGGGGCCGGCCAGAGCCAGGCCCGGCAGCGTCGCCTGGAGCCCTGGGGCGTGGTCAACCGCAACGGCCGCTGGTACGTCGTCGGCCAGGACACCGACCGCGGCGAGCAGCGGGTCTTCCGGCTGAGCCGGATCGACGGGGCCGTCAGCTTCACCGGGCCCGCCGGCGCCGTGCAGGTGCCCGCCGATGCCGACGTCCGGGGGGCCGTGCGGGCCTGGGACTTCGAGCCGCCGGCCCAGCGCACCGGGGTGCTGCGGGTCCGCAGCGGCGCGGGGCACGGGCTGCGGCGGCACGCGGTCAGTGCCGAGCCCGCCCAGCAGCCGGGCTGGGACACGCTCTGGGTCCCCTACTCCGACAACGGCTGGTGGAGTGAGCACCTGGCCTCGTTCGGCGCCGATGTCATCGTGATCGAGCCCGCCGACCTGCGCGACGCGGTCATCGGGCGGCTCCAGGGAGTGCTGGCATGACAGCCGATGCCGGCTCATCGCCGCCGCCCGCCGCTGGGCATACCCGGCCGCCGACCGCCACCGACCGGCTGCAGCGGCTGCTGGCCCTCGTGCCGTACGTGGTGAGCAGGAAGGTCGTCGGCATGGCCGAGACGGCCTCGGCGTTCGGAGTCAGCGAGCGCCAGCTGGTGGACGACCTCAACCTGCTGTGGTGCGTCGAGCTGCGGTCGCCGGATCCCTACTGCCCGATCGACCTCTCCTATGAGGGCGGCGAGATCGTGGTCAGCGAGGCGGAGTCCATCAACCGCCCGCTGCGGCTGGGCGTCGACGAGGCCAGCGCCCTGCTGGTAGCCCTGCGCATGCTGGCTGAGCTGCCCGGCATGGGCGACCGGTCGGCCCTGGGGCGGACGATCGCCAAGCTGGAGGCCGCGGCGGGCGCCGCGGCCGGGCCCAGCGCGCAGGTCGCCGTGCAGGTCGACAACAGGGCCGAGCAGGCGGCCCTGGCCGAGGTCAGCCGGGCCCTGGCCGACGCGCGGCGAGTGCACCTGTCCTATTACGTGCCGGGCCGGGACGAGGCGACCGAGCGCGACGTGGACCCGATGCGCCTGGTCATAGTGGATGGCCGCAGTTACCTGGAGGGCTGGTGCCGGCGGGCCGACGCGGTCCGGCTGTTCCGGCTGGACCGGATCCTGGCCATCAAGGTGCTCGACGGGCCGGCGGAGGTGCCGTCCGAGGCCGAGCCTGTAGACGTCGACGAGGGCCTGTTCCGGCCGTCCCCGGACGACATCCAGGTCGTGCTCGAGGTGTCCACAGCGGGCCGCTGGGTGGCCGAGTACTACCCCTGCGAGGAGGTGGACGAGCTCGGCGACGGCCAGCTCCGGGTCAGCCTGCGCACGCCCGATACCCGCTGGGTGCGGCGGCTGGCGCTGCGGCTGGGCGGGGACGGCCGGGTCGTCGCCCCGCCGGATCTGGTCACGCTGGTGGCCAGCGATGCCCGCGCCGCACTCGACCAGTACCGGTGACCCAGGTAGGCTCCGGAGGCGGGCTGGCTGGCTAGCTAGCTGGCTAGTCCCGCACGGCCGATCCGCAATGTCCGGTTCCGAAGCCGCGTGTAGACTCCGGGTAGTAACTGGCCTGCGGATTCCCTCCGCTGAATTGGGGCTGACATGTTCGATCCCAGCGCACCGCACATCATCATCCTGCTGGTCGTGGTCCTGCTGCTGTTCGGCTCGAGCAGGCTGCCGGGCGCGGCCCAGGCGCTCGGTAAGTCGATGCACATCTTCAAGAAGTCGGTCCACGGCCTGGGTGAGAGCGGCCAGCCGATGGAGGACCCCGCAGCCATGGCCACGCAGACTACCCTGCCCCCGGCGGTGCCGCCGCAGCCGCTGGCCGCCCAGCCCACGGCCGTCGATGCCGGGCAGCAGCAGCAGCTAGCGGACCTGCAGCGCCAGATCGCGGACCTGCAGCGGCAGAACGCCGGCGCCGAGGGTGCCGCGGTGAACGGCGGAGGCGCCCCGCTGTCTGAGGCGCAGCGCAGCCAGCAGCCCTTCTAGCCCCGGCCTGCTGACCATGGCCACGCAGGACGATCTGGGCGATGCGGCGGGTCCCGGGCCTGGCGTGCGGCTGCCCGGAAAGCGTCACAACCCGGACGGCAGCATGCCGCTCATGGAGCATCTGCGCGAGCTGCGCAACCGGGTGTTCAAGGCGCTCCTGTTCGCCACCATCGGCACGATCGTCGGCTGGTACATCTACCCCCATGTCTGGCATTTCATCGAGGCCCCCTACTGCCGGCTGGACCTGCCCGCGCAGCTGAAGGTCACCGGCGCCACCGGGCACTCGTGCCATCTGTACGTCACCGGGGTGTTCGACGCGCTGTTCCTGCGGCTGAAGGTCTCGATCATCACCGGCGTGATCGTCTCCTCGCCCCTGTGGCTGTACCAGCTCTGGGCGTTCATCGCCCCCGGCCTGTACGCGCGGGAGCGCCGCTGGGCTTACTTCTTCGTGGGCGCGTCGGTGCCGCTGTTCGCGCTCGGCGGCGCCATCGCGTACTTCGCGATGACCAAGGGCCTGCGGTTCCTCATCGCGCTGATCCCGCACGGCGTCGTGCCGATCATCACCATCAACACCTACCTGGGCTACGCCATCGCGATGCTGACCATCTTCGGCATCGCCTTCGAGCTGCCGCTGGTGTTCGTCCTGCTGAACCTGGCCCACGTGCTGACCCACGAGCGCTTCGCCAAGTGGCGCCGCATGATCATCTTCGGCGTGTTCCTGTTCGCCGCGGTGGCCACGCCCAGCCCCGACCCCATCAGCATGCTGCTGCTGGCCGTGCCCTGCGTCTTGCTCGTGGAGCTGGCTGAGGTGTTCGCGTTCTTCAACGACCGCCGCCGGGCGCGGATCCTGGCCGCGACGCCCTATCCCGGTCTCTCGCCCGAGGAGGTGCGGGAGTTCGGCCTGGAGCCCGGTGACGAGACGGTCGACGCCGGAACGGGCCCGCCGGAGTAGCGTCCCGACCACGCGCCGCCACGGCTGGTCGGCGGCCCGCTTAGGCTGGAGTCCATGACCACGTCGGCTAGCCCCGCGGATCGGTACGCGGCCTCCCGGCGGCGCGTCGGGGCGGATGGCCCCCGGCTGACCGACTTCCAGCGGCTCTACGACTTCGAGTTCGACGAGTTCCAGCTGGCGGCCTGCCGGGCCCTGGACAGCGGCCACGGCGTCCTCGTCGCGGCGCCGACCGGGTCCGGCAAGACCGTGGCGGGCGAGTTCGCCGTGCACCTGGCCCTGGCCGAGGGCAAGAAGTGCTTCTACACCACGCCCATCAAGGCGCTGTCGAACCAGAAGTACAGCGACCTGGTGCGCAGGTACTCCGCCGCCAGCGTCGGGCTGCTGACCGGCGACAACAGCATCAACAGCGACGCCCCCATCGTGGTCATGACCACCGAGGTGCTGCGCAACATGCTGTACGCGGGGTCGGCCGCCCTGGCCGGGCTGGGCTACGTCGTCCTCGACGAGGTGCACTACCTGGCCGACCGGTTCCGCGGCGCGGTCTGGGAAGAGGTGATCATTCACCTGGCTCAGTCCGTGCGGCTGACCGCGCTGTCGGCGACGGTGAGTAACGCCGAGGAGTTTGGCGAGTGGCTGTCGCAGGTGCGCGGCGGGACCACCGTGATCGTGGATGAGCACCGCCCGGTGCCGCTCTGGCAGCACATGCTGGCCGGCAACCGGCTGTATGACCTGTTCGCCAGCCCCCGCGGCAGCAGCCGGGCGGCCAGCAACGGCAGCGGCGGGCCGGGCACGGCCAAGAACGGCGGGCGGCGCGCGATGGTCAACCCCGAGCTGCTGCGGATCGCGCAGCGCGAGGGCCTTGGCCGGCCGCGGCAGGTGGACGGCCGCGGCAGCTACGGACGCCCGCAGCGGGGCGGCCACCGGCCGCCCCGGTCCCGGCCGCCGATCCGCGCGGCCGTCATCGCGCGGCTGGATGCGGCCGGCCTGCTGCCCGCCATTACCTTCATCTTCAGCCGTGCAGGGTGCGACGCCGCCGTCCTGCAGTGCCTGGACGCCGGGCTGCGGCTGACCACGCCCGAGGAGGCCGACGAGATCACCGCGCTGGCCGCCGAGCGCACGGCCGGGATCCCGGACCGGGACCTGCCGGTGCTCGGTTACGACGCCTGGCTGGCCGGCCTGCAGCGTGGTGTCGCCGCGCATCACGCGGGACTGCTGCCGACGTTCAAGGAGGTCGTCGAGGAGCTCTTCGAGGCTGGGCTGGTCCGGGCGGTGTTCGCCACCGAGACCCTCGCCCTCGGCATCAACATGCCGGCCCGGACGGTCGTCATCGAGCGGCTGGATAAGTGGAACGGCGAGACGCACGCCGACCTGACTCCCGGTGAGTACACCCAGCTCACCGGCCGGGCGGGACGCCGCGGCATCGACGTCGAGGGACACGCGGTCGTGCTGTGGCACCCCGGCATGGACCCGGCGTCCGTCGCGGGCCTGGCCGGCACCCGCACCTACCCGCTGAACTCCAGCTTCCAGCCGTCCTACAACATGGCGGTCAACCTCGTCGGCCAGGTCGGCCGGCAGCGGGCGGCCGCGCTGCTGGAATCGTCCTTCGCCCAGTTTCAGGCCGATCGCGGCGTCGTGGGCCTAGCCCGCCAGGCCGGCCGGCTGCGGGCGGAGATGGAGCAGCTCGCGGTCGGCTGCGAGCACGGCGATATCGCCGAGTACGCGGCGCTGCGGCAGGAGCTGTCCAGCCGTGAGGGCGACCAGGCCCGGCGGCGGTCGGCGGCCCGGCGCGACGAGGCCGTCGCCTCCCTGGGACGGCTGCGCCGGGGGGACATCATCCAGGTGCCGGGCGGCCGCCGGGCCGGCGTCGCGGTGGTGATCGATCCGGTGACCGCCGACGGCCAGCCGCTGCCGCTGGTCCTCACCGAGAACCGGCAGCTCAAGCGGCTGTCGCTGGCCGACTTCCCGGTTCCGGTCAGCGCTATCGACCGCGTCCGGATTCCGCCGTCCTTCAGCGGCCGGTCGGCCAGCCAGCGCCGCGATCTCGCCGCTACCGTCCGGAACAAGCTGACCGGCCACGAGCTGGCCCGGCCCCGCCGGGCGCAGCGCGGCGAGGACGGCCGCGGCGAGGACGCTGAGATCGCCCAGCTGCGCCGGACGCTGCGCCAGCACCCCTGCCACCAGTGCCAGGACCGGGAGGGGCACCTGCGCCAGGCTGAGCGGTACCTGCGGCTGGCACGTGAGGTCGAGGCGCTCGAGCAGCGGGTGGCCGGCCGGTCCCACGTGCTGGCCCGTACCTTCGACCGGGTCTGCGCGGTCCTGGAAGAGCTCGGCTATGTGCGCGGCGACGCAGTCACCGCGGAAGGGCGCCGCCTGGGCCGCCTCTACACCGAGCTGGACCTGGTCGCGGCGGAATGCCTGCGCCGCAGCGCCTGGGACGGCCTGTCGGCGCCGGAGCTAGCGGCCTGCGTCTCGGCGCTCACCTTCGAGTCGCGCCGGCTGGACGACGCCGCTCCGCCGCGGCTGCCGGGCGGCCGCGTCCGGGAGGTGCTCGCCGACATGGTCCGGCTCTGGGGTGACCTGGACGCCGTCGAGCGCGGCCACCGGCTCTCGTTCCTGCGCGAGCCGGATCTGGGCTTCGCGTGGGCCGCGCACGCCTGGGCGAGCGGGATGGACCTGCAGCGGGCCCTCGGCGACCGTACCCCCGGTGACTTCGTCCGGGCCGTCAAGCAGCTCATCGACCTGCTCGACCAGATCGCCGCGGCCGCGGGCCAGAGCCCGCTGGCGAAGACCGCCCGCCAGGCGATCGACGCGCTGCGCCGCGGCGTGGTGGCCTACTCCTCGGTGGCCTGAGCAGCGCTGAGCACGGTCCGGTAGAAGGCGGCGAGCGCTACGTTCACGGCGTCGGCCAGGTCCAGGTCCAGGCTGGCGGACTGCCGCTGGGCCAGGCGTGCGGTGTCCAGGATCCCGATGCCGGTCTCGGGGACCTGGAAGCGCAGCTGCCGGGTCTGAGCGAGGACGAAATCGATGATCGCGGTCCGGGCGCGGGATCCGAAACGGGCCTTGGCCAGGTGATCAACCTCGGTCAGGACGAGGGGGGAGCTGATCAGCGGCCCGGGCGACAGCCTCGGTGACCTCATCGCTGGTGGCGGTCTCGCCGGTGCTAGCACACGCCTAGGGGATTCGGCCGGCCGATGGCGGCAGGTAGCCCTCGTGGACGAGGTGCTGCGCTCCGGCGGCGTAGGCCGCAGGGTCATCGGGAGCGATGGTGGCCAGCGTCGGCGCGGACCTGCTCCACCAGCGGCATGCCGCCGGGCAGCTGAGCCGCGGCGCAGGCAGAGTGCGAGCCGGAGCAGTACCGGCAGTCGTTCAGGCCGGACACGTAAGCCCCAATCAGCTCGCGCTCGCCCCGGCTCAGGGTGCTTGGCCCGCGCAGCAGGACCTCGGCCAGCTCGCTCAGCGGCCGGCCGGTCTCCGGCCGGAATTGCAGCAGGCCGCGGATTCCCGGCTCGCCGGAGGTCAGGGTGATATGCGGCATGGATGCTCCTCCATGGGGAAATGGGGAAAGGTACGCCCAGCATGGAGTATCGGCGCCCGGCCGGGTTATCGGGTTGCGAGGCGGCCGACGGGTGCGCAAGGCTCGGCCTCATGACCGCGCCAACGTCATCGGTGACCATCGAGGTCCGCGGACTGGGCGGCGCTGCGCGAGGCGCGGCTGACCGCCCTGGCCGACGCGCCCGACGCCTTCGGCTCGACCATCGACCGGGAACTCGGCTTCGACGAGGCGACCTGGCGCGGGCGGCTGGACTCGACCGCGCACGTCGGCGCGCGGCGGCCAGGCCCGCAGGGCGGCCTGATCGGGCTGGTGGCAGGCTTCCCGGAGCCGGGCCTGCCGCGGGGGCTGGCATCTGGTCTCGATGTGGGTCAGCCCGGACGGCCGCGGCCAGGGGATCGCCGACCGGCTGGTGGCCGCTATCTGCGAGCTGGCCCGCGCCGACGGCGCCGGGCAGATCGCCCTGTGGGTCACCGAGGTCAACGCCCGGGCCCTGGCGTTCTATCGGCGGTCCGGCCTCCGGGAGACCGGCCAGCGGCAGCTGGTGCGGCCGGACCAGTCCGGCCGCTGGGAGCAGCGCATGGTCCGTGAGCTGTCCTAGTCAAGCACGGTGCTAGCTAGGCACGGTGCTGGCTAGGCACGGGCCGCGGCCACGGGAAGGTCGTAGGTGCGGCGGACGCTGCTGCCCAGCCGGGTGATGTCGGCCCCGTAGACGTGCAGCGAGACGGCGATGTCGTCGCCGCAGTTGCGCACCCGGTGGATGTCGCCCGGCGGGGCGAACCCGCTGACCTCGCCCCGGCCGCTCTGGCCCCGGCCGACCTCGCGGAGATAGCGGCCGTCCTCGCTGACCGCGTACAGCTCCTCGTACTCGACGCCCTGCACGACCCCGAAGACGCACCAGGTGACGTGGTCGTGGATGGGCGTGACCTGGCCGGGCCGCCAGACCATGGCGGTGACCGAGAACGAGCCGTCCGGCTCGGCGTGGAGGATGTGGCAGCGGTAGCCGTCCGGGTCGCCCGCCCGCTCCCGGGCGGTCAGGATCTCCGGTCCGGGCAGCTGCCGCCGCAGCTCGGCGGCCACGAGCCCGGCCGTCTGCGGCCAGTCGCCGCGGCGCTGCGTGGCTCCCCGGATGGCGGTGATCAGCTCACCCGGACATCGGCTGCGATCGGGATTCATCGTCGTCATGCTCACCCTCCCCGCTGGCCGGCGCCGATGAGGCCAGCCTAGGGACCCGCGGCCTCCGGATCTAATGCCAAAGATCCATGGACGCATAGAGGGGAGGCATGGATGGGAGACGGCGGCGGCGCGACGGCGAGCCTGGCAGGATGGCCGACGTGGGCACGCTGATGCTGCTGGACTCCGCCTCGCTGTACTACCGGGCGTTCTACGGCGTACCGGAGACGATGACGGCACCCGATGGCACGCCGGTGAACGCCGTGCGCGGGCTGCTGGACATGATGTCGCGGCTGATCCGGGCCCGGCACCCGGACCGCCTGATCGCCTGCATGGACGCGGACTGGCGGCCGGCCTTCCGCACGGCCGCGCTCCCGTCCTACAAGTCGCACCGGGCCAACCCGGACGGCACCGAGCAGGCCCCGGACGCGCTGACCGTGCAGATCCCCATCATCGAGCAGGTGCTGGCCGCGGCCGGGGTGACCATGGCCGCGGCCCCGGGCTACGAGGCCGACGACGTGATCGGCACGCTGGCGGCCCGCGACGCCGGGCCGGTCGAGGTGGTGACCGGCGACCGGGACCTGTTCCAGGTGGTCGATGACGCCCGCGGCGTCCGCGTCCTCTACACGGCGCGCGGGCTGGCCAGGCTGGAGGAGATCGACGAGGCGGCCGTCACGAGGCGTTATCAGATCCCCGGCCGCCGTTACGACACCTTCGCGGCGCTGCGCGGTGACCCCAGCGACGGCCTGCCCGGCGTCACCGGAGTGGGGGAGAAGACTGCCGCCGCGCTCGTGCGGGTCTTCGGGTCCGTGGACGCGATGCTGGCCGCCCTGGACGCTGGTCAGGGCGGCTTCCCGATGGGCAGCCGGGCCAAGCTGGTCGCCGACCGGGCCTACCTGGAGGCGTCGCTTGAGGTCGTCCGGGTGGCGACGGACGCGCCGGTCCCGGACGTCGGCGGCGAGCTGCCGGCCCGGCCGGCCAGCCCGCAGCAGCTCGCGGAGCTGGACGAGCGCTGGGGCCTGGGCTCGTCCCTGGGCCGGCTGCTCTCCGCCCTGGCCACCCGACCGGGCTGACCCGGCCCGGGCCGGCGCGCGGGCTGACGCGGCGCTACAGCACCTGGAGTGCCACCAGGCAGGTGTCGTCATCGGTGGCGGTGTTGCCCATGGCGCCCAGCACGGCTCCGATGACCGCGTCGGGGTCGGCGGCCCCGCCCGCGGCGGCCACCATCGCGGCCAGCCCGTCGTCGAGCGACTGGTGGCGCCGCTCGACCAGGCCGTCGCTGTAGAGCAGCAGCACGTCGCCGGGATCGAGCTGCTGGCTGGCGACCTCGTAGCCGCGGTCCCCGGCGCCCAGCAGGATGCCCTCGGGCTGGGCCAGCGGCCAGGCCCGCGGCCCGCGGACCAGCACGGGCGGCGGATGACCGGCCTGAGCCCAGGTCAGCATCCGGGTCGCCGGGTCGAAATAGCCTGCTACCACCGAGGCGGTGTGCTCGGAATCGACGTGCCGGACCAGCTCGTTGAGCCAGGCCACCAGCTGCTGCGGCGGGGCGCCGGTGATGGCCAGGCCGGCCAGCGCGCCGCGCAGCCGGGCCATGCCGGCCGCAGCGGCCAGGCCGTGGCCGGCGACGTCGCCGAGCGCGATCAGCACCAGGCCGTTGGGCATGTCGGCCGTGATGTACCAGTCGCCGCCGACCCGGCTGTCGCGCGAGGCCGGCAGGTAGCGCACGACGGCCCGCAGGCCCGGCAGGTCGAACGGCTCATCGTGCAGCGGCAGGATCGCGTGCTGCAGCTCCACCGTGACATGCCGCTGCTGGGCCAGCTCGGCCGCGAGCCGGGCCTCCGCGCCCCGCGGGCTCCCCGTTTCCGGGCGCGCGAAAAACGCCTCCGGGCGCGTCATCTCCGGACGCTGCCCGGGGCGTGGCTGCTGGGCAGCGGCGCCCGGTTGCAGGGCTGGAACCTCGACAGTCTCAGGGCTCATCACGGTTCACATCAGGTCAGCTGTTGTGCACCAAGCGTGAAGCATGTAGGACGTCCGTGTCTAGATGGGGACGCAATTCTCCGGCGTGAGATGATGCGGCGGGCGAAGCGACCGCGCGGGGGCGTGGTCAACGGTAACGGGAGGACGGCAGTGGCCAGCACAGAACCAGCGGGCGGCACCGGGCAGGACCCGGCGGCCCGCGACCTGTACCCGGCGGCCCGGCTGGCCGCCGCCGCGGCCGCGACCAGCGCCGCAGGCCTGGACGCCCTGCTGCTGACACCCGGCCCGGACCTGCGCTACGTGACCGGCTACGCGGCGCACCAGCTGGAGCGGCTGACCTGCCTGGTACTGCCCGGCCCGGACGCGGCCGGCCACGCGGCCGGCCCGGTCCTGCTGGTGCCGAGCCTGGAACTGCCCGCGGCGCAGGCCTCCCCGGCTGGCGGCCTCGGCCTGGAGATCATCGGCTGGGACGAGACCGACGACCCCTACGCGCTCGTGGCGGCGCGGCTGCCCGGCGCGGCGGCGGTGGGCCTGTCGGACCGGATGTGGGCCCTCATGGTGCTGCGGCTGCGCGCGGCGCTGCCCGGTGCCCGCCAGGAGCTGGCCAGCCTCGCGCTGCGCGACCTGCGGGCCCGCAAGACGCCGCCTGAGGTCGCGGCGCTGCGGGCCGCGGGCGAGGCCATCGACCGGGTGCACGCCCGGGTGCCCGGCTGGCTGCGGCCGGGCCGCACCGAGCTGGAGGTCGCGGCGGACATCGGCGACGCCATCATCGAGGAGGGCCATGCCCAGGTGGACTTCGCGATCGTGGCCTCCGGCCCGAACGCCGCCAGCCCGCACCACGCCCCGGCCGGCCGCGTGCTGCGGCCCGGTGACGCCGTCGTGGTGGATATCGGCGGGACCATGCCCAGCGGGTACTGCTCGGACTGCACGCGCACCTACGTGATCGGGCCGCCCCCGCCGGACTTCGCCGAGTACTACCGGGTCCTGCAGGCCGCACAGGAGGCCGCCTGCGCCGCGGTCCGGCCCGGCGTCGCTGCCGAGGCGGTGGACGCGGCGGCGCGCGAGCCGATCGCCGAGGCCGGATACGGCGCGTACTTCATGCACCGGACCGGGCACGGGATCGGCCTGGAGAGCCACGAGGACCCCTACATCGTGTCCGGGAACCGTGACCCGCTGCAGGCGGGGAACGCGTTCTCGATCGAGCCGGGCATCTACCCGGGGCCGCACGGCGCCCGGATCGAGGACATCGTGGTCTGCACCGAGCAGGGCTGCGAGCGGCTGAACAACGGCAGCCGGGACCTCATCGTCGTGGACGCCTGACAGCCCGGCGCCTTACGGTCACCGAGAAAGAGAAAGTGCCGCCAGCGTGTGATCTTTACCGAGGGCCGAGTCCCACGTGCCCGTCGAGCAGTTCGCGGGCGGCATCGAGGTGCCCGGCATGCCGGGCTGTTTCCTCGATCATGTGCAGGACGATCCAGCGCAGATCGGTGATGTCGTCTTCCATCTCGCCGTTGTGCTTTCCCGCCGGGGGCGAGCTGAGCGGCCTGGACGCGAGCACGGTGTTGGATTGCCGGCACTGGTCGCGGTAGAACGCGAAGACCTGCGCGGTCGGATGTGCCGAAGCAAACGCCGCGTCCTCGTCGTCGCTGGCCTCCGCGGGCCAGGGCAGCGCGGGCGCCGAGCCGGTCGCCACCTGCTGGAACCAGTGCCGCTCGGCGTGGCCGAGGTGGACGATGAGGCCCAGGGGCGTCCAGCCCGATGGCAGGACCGGCGTCCGCAGCCCCTGGTCGTCGAGGCCGTCGACGATCGCCAGCACAGCGGCGCGCTGTGCGTCGAGGAAGTGCCCCAGGACACGCGCCTCCTCAGTCGGGAACTCAGTAAGGGCGGCTCGCTCTGCCTGCTCGGTCATGAGAGGTCGCCCGCCAGGTCCTGGTAGGCCGGGGTGAGCTCGGTCCACCGGCTCCGCCAGTCGGCGGCCTCACCCCCGGCGACGTGGGCGGCGAGGTCCTCCACATGAGCCTGCCACCCCGCTCCGTGGGAGGCGATCTCGCCGAGGGGCAGGCCTCGTTCCTCGATCACCAGAGTGGTCTGGTCGCCCGCGTCGGCCAGCCAGGCCTCGATGACTGTCTCGTCCTGCTGGCCCGGGGACATCGTCAGCAGCAGCCGCCGCGGCGGCTCGCAGACGTCCACGCGCCCCGGGCCGTCCCAGCCGCTGGTGAAGCGCGCGTGGAACTCGCCGCCCAGGCGGAGGTCGCCCGTCACGGCCGCGACCCAGCGGCCGAGCCGGCGGCTGTCGGTGAGCGCCGACCACAGGTCGTCGATATCAGTCTCGTAGCGGTCCTCCATGCGCACGGCACCCTTGCCGTCCACCGCTCGCAGGCTGCCCACGATGCGCGTACCCGCTGGTGTGTCGCTCGTCATCTGGTGCTCCTTCGTTCGTGCTTTCCCCGGGCGACTTCGGTGTGCAGGGCATCCAGCCGCTGATCCCACAGGGCCCGGTACCGGCCGAGCCATTCATCAAGCTCGGCGAGCGGCTCGGGACGCAGGCTGTAGACCCGCCGCTGCGCCTCCTGGCGCACCTCGACCAGTCCCGCCTTCCGCAGCACCCGCAGGTGCCGCGATACCCCCGGGCGAGCGATCGGCAGCAGCGCTGCCAGCTCGCCCGCGGTGGCAGGACCGCCTCGCAGAGACTCCAGCATCGTGCGCCGGCTCTCGTCCGACAGCGCCTGCAGAACAGCATCCACGGCACGAGTGTACCCGACTTGTTACGTACCCGTCTAGGTACATAAGCTGCGAGCCGGCGGCGAGGGTGCGTTCCATCTCGGCGGACAAGGCGGTGAGCGATCTTGTCCTGGCGTGGCCGCCCAGAGTTCGTCAGCTTGGCGAGCCTGGTGTGACCAGGCCGTTTTCATAGGCGTAGATGACTGCCTGGACTCGGTCCCGGAGGCCGAGCTTCTGCAGGATCCTGGCCACGTGGGTCTTGGCTGTCGCTTCGCTGATGACTAGCCGGCCGCAGATCTCGGGGTTGGACAGGCCGCGGATGAGCAGGTTGAGTACCTCGCGCTCACGCGCGGTCAGGTCCTCGACGACGCGCGGCGGTCCGGGCGGCGGGAGAGGATGGCGCGCGAATTCCTCGATGACCGTACGGCTGACGGCGGGCGCGAGCAGGGCCTCGCCGCTGGCGACGATCCGGACGGCGGCGGCGAGCTATTCGGCCGGGGCGTCTTTAAGCATGAAGCCGCTGGCGCCCGCGCGCAGCGCGTCGTAGACATAGCCGTCCAGGCCGAACGTGGTGAGGATGAGGACCCGGGTCGCTGGCTGCGCCCGGACGATTCGCCTGGTTGCCTCGATGCCATCGAGCACCGGCATCCGGATGTCCATGAGCACTACGTCGGGCCGCAGCCTGCGCGCGGACGCGATTGCGTCCTGCCCGTCGCTGGCGTCGCCCACTACGGTGATCTCGGGCTCGCTGTCCAGGATCTTGCGCAGTCCGACCCGGACCAGTGCCTGGTCGTCTGCAACGAGCACCGTGGTCATATCAGCGGGAGCAGGACGCGGACGGTGAAGCCGCCGCCGGGGCGGCTTCCGGCGTCGAATTTGCCGCCTTACAGGCTGACCCGCTCGCGCATCACGACCAGGCCCTGGCCGCCTCCGGGGACCTGCGCCCGGGTTCCGCCGCCATCGTCGGTGATTTCCAGCTCGAGCGTGTCGGGGCCGGAAGGTCGGTCAGCCGTGGTTGCGGGGCAAGCAGATCGGGAGAGTCGGCGCGCAGCATCCCGACCAGCCGCCGCATCTCGGTGAGGGCGCCGCGGCCGATCTGCTCGATCGTCTCCAGCACCTCTGTGGTTGCCGGGCTTGCCGTGCCAAGCACCCGCCGTTCGGCCCCGGCCTGGACCACCATCATCGACACGTTGTGCGCGATCGCGTCGTGCAGCTCGCGCGCGATCCTGGCTCGCTCTTCCACGACGGCCTCGCGCGCCGCGACATCGCGTTCCCGCTCGGCGAGTTCCGCGCGGCGATCCCGGTGGCGGACGATGCGCCGGATGATCAGCATGACCGCGAGCGTGCCAGCCGCGAACGGGATGGCCACGTTCAGGCGTTCGCCGCTCTGGCCCGGGAACGGCACCAGTCCCAGGTCGGTGGCGAGCACGAATGCTGTGCCCGCGGCGAATCTGCGCGGCGACGCCCAGACGGCCAGGCCGTACAGCGCGCAGAACCAGGCCACCGTCCAGGCTCCGGCCGTCAGGTCATGCCAGAGGCTGAAGTTCAGCCACATCAGGCCTTGCCCGGCGATGCCGACGGTGGCGGGGTACTGCCGCCGGAACGCGACCGCTGCCGAGATGGCGGTCGCGAACAGCGCGCCTCTCCAGGCGTGCTGCCCGGTCCCGCCCACCAGCCAGATCTGCAGATTCGAGAGCACGGCGGGCAGGCCCGCCAGCAGCCAGTCCCGGTGGCGCGGATCGCTGAGCCTGAGGTGCACACAGCAACGGTAATTCGCGGTGCGCCTGCCTGTCATCGGCCAGTCGGATGACGCCGCGGTCGCCGGGAATCGGCCGGTTGGCCGACGCCAAGATCGCCCGCCTCGGTGACGACCCGGGGACCTGACCGCTCGTAGCGTCGGCCGCAAGCCCGCACGTCCGAAGGAGACGACAATGAATCAGCCAGACCCGGAACATCACTCAGAGATCGGCCCATCTCCCGGCACGGCGGCGGCTGTGGGCCGGCTTATGGCCCTGGGAGGCACCGGCTTCCTGGTCACATCCGCAGCCGGAGATCTGATGATCGGCGCCTTCCCCCGTCCCGACGCCTCCGTCGGCGGGCTCGTCTCGTTCTACGCCGAGCATCACGCGCAACTGGTGACAGGTGGCCGCCTGCTCGCCCTCTCCGGCTTCTTCTTCGCCTTGTTCGGCGTCGCCGTGTGGGCGCGGATCCGGCAGGCTTCCGGCAACCCCTTGCTGGTCGGCCTGGCCATGATCGGCGTCGTGCTTGTCGCCGTGACCACGCTGGACGCAGCCGGAACCTTCGGCCTGCTCGGCGGTATCGGCGGCCAGCACGCCATCACGCCGGCCGCGCTGCAGGCATGGCACATCCTGGCGTCGTCCGGATCGCTTGCCGACGGCGCCAGCTCGTTCATCTTCCTGCTGGCCGTGGCCGGCGCTGGCATCCTGGCCCGGGCGCTGCCCCGGACCCTGGCCTGGTCCGCCCTGGCCCTGGCCGTACTCCAGCTGCTGCCCGATCAGCTGGGCTTCCTCGCCGCACTGGTCTTCCCGCTCTGGGCCGCTGTCGCCGGGATCGTCATGCTCCTCGCCGGCCGGGCCCGGTCATCCTCGCCCGCCACGACCGGGCGAGTGCTAGCCCGCCCCCAGTCAGGCTCGTCGCCCGCCATCTGAGCGTCTTCACCGGAGAACCACCCCCGGGACTCCGAGTTCCCAGCAGAAAGGTAACCGTCATGCTGACCCACCACACGAGGCTGCTAACGGCCGCAGGCACGGTAGCGGCCGCCGCGGCCATCGCCCTGACGGGCGTCACTGCCGCAAGCGCAATCCCGGCCGGCCGGCCGGCTGACTCCGGCACCGAGCACGTCCAGGTCATGTCCACGTCAACGACCTCAGGCGCGGCCAGCGCGATCGCCCACGGATTGTTCACCGCAGCGGGCACAGCCAGGCTCGGCAGCGCCCGAGTCGGCACGATCTCCTTTCCCTGTGGCACGATCACGCTCAGTCACCATGCGGGCAAGGGCACGATGCACTTCAGTCCCAGGACTTGCCTCGCCATCATCAGCCAGCCCGGCACCTACAAGATCACAGGCGGCACAGGTAAGTACGCCGGGATCACCGGCCACGGCACCTACCAGCTGAACTTCACCTTGATCGCGTCCAGAACAGCAGGTAAGTGCTCGACGGCGGCCCGGCCGCCCAGCAGGAACTGCTCCGCCTGTCCGGGACGGTCCACCTCTAACGCGCCTGGCCGCGATCCGGGCATCAACGGACCCGGCAAGAAGCGGGCTCAGGACGGCTGGCGTCGTCCTGAGCCCGAGCGGGCGCTGCTAGGCGGCGGTGAGCGCCGCGGGATGGCCGATCGCCAGGCCGCTCTCGGCGTCGAAGAACTGCAGGTTCGCGTTGTCCACCGCCAGCTCCGCCGACTGGCCGGGCTTGATCGTGCTGCGGGCGGCCACCCGCGCCGTCCACATCGTCTTGTCGCCCCCCACGATCGGGATGGCCTCGTCGTCCGGGTTGTCGGTCGCCGCCTGGGTGATGCTGGCGTGCTGCACCGGCGGGGCGTCGATGCTGAAGATGACGTTGATCTCGCTGCCGAGCTCCTCGGTCACCGTGGTCGTGACCGGCATCCGCGGCCAGCTGGCGTCGGCTAGCTCGGCGTCCTCAAAGTCGGAGGGCCTGATCCCGAGGATGAACTCGCGGCCGAAGTAGTCGTCTAGCTGGGGCCGGGCGGTGAGCAGGGACGGGGGAACGGCCAGCCGGTACCCGGCGAAGGTCACAGCGGGACCGTCGTCGCGGACCAGGTTGGCGGTGGCGAAGTTCATCGCGGGAGATCCGATGAAGCCGGCCACGAAGAGATTGACCGGTGAGTTGTACAGTGCCTGCGGGCTGTCGACCTGCTGCAGCCTGCCGTCGCGCAGCACGCAGACCCGCTGGCCGAGGGTCATCGCCTCGACCTGGTCGTGAGTCACGTAGACCGTCGTCACGCCCAGCCGCTCGTGTAGCTGGGACAGCGAGGCCCGCATCGAGACACGCAGCTTGGCGTCGAGGTTGGACAGCGGCTCGTCCATCAGGAACGCCTGCGGCTCCCGGACGATCGCGCGGCCCATCGCGACCCGCTGGCGCTGGCCGCCCGACAGCGCGGCGGGCTTGCGCTTGAGGTATTCCTCCAGGCCCAGCATCCGTGCCACCTCGGTGACCCGCCGCTTGATCTCATCCTTGGGCGTCTTGCGCTGCTCCAGGCCGAAGGCGAGGTTCTGCTCGACGGTCATGTGCGGATAGAGCGCGTAGTTCTGGAACACCATCGCGATGTCGCGGTCCTTGGGCGGCAGGTCGTTGACGATCCGGCTGCCGATGGTGATCGTGCCGGAGGTGATCTCCTCGAGCCCGGCGATGGATCGCAGGGCCGTTGACTTGCCGCAGCCAGACGGGCCGACGAGCACCATGAACTCGCCATCGGTAATATCCAGGCTCAGGCCGTCGATGCCCTTGGCCCCGCCCGGATATACCTTGTCCACCTGATCCAGCACGATCTGTGCCACTGACATCTCCCAGTTCGGCTCGCTTCCGGCCCGCGATGGCCGCGCTGGGGGCGAGAATACCGGGCGGATGCCCATTTGTAATAGATCGGCGACCTTAGCGTTACACAGGCGTGAGCGCCGAGACCGTGCTGTTACCCGCGCGGTCGGCAGAGTGGTCGGCAGCGCTCCGGGCAGGCGCTACCTTTTCCAGGTGGAGGAGACTAACCGGAAGATCATCTGGCTGCTGGCGCGTGATGGCCGGATGAGCTTCACCGAGCTGGCCCGGCAGACCGGGCTGTCGGTGTCGGCTGCCCAGCAGCGGGTCCGCCGCCTGGAGGAGCGCGGCCTGATCAGCGGCTATGCCGCATTGATCAAGGCTGACGCGGCCGGGCTGCCACTCACCGCCTTCATCTCTATCCGGCCGTTCGATGCCGCCGCGCCCGATGACGCGCCTGAGCGCCTGGCGCACCTCACGGCCATCGAGGCCTGTTACAGCGTGGCGGGGGAGGAGAATTACATCCTCAAGGTCCGGGTTGCCTCCCCGGCCGACCTGGAGAACCTGCTCCAGGAGATCCGCACGGCGGCCGGGGTCTCGACCCGGACCACGATCGTGCTCAGCACGCCGTACGAGAACCGGCCGCCGGACCTGTAAGCGCCGGATCTCAGCAGTCGATGGCGAGCAGGCGGAGCGGCGGGCCGTCCGCCAGGTCGATGCTGGCGGGCACGATCGCCGCCGTGGCCTGATGGGTGACGGCCGCCGCCGCTAGCTCGCACGCCGGGGTGGCGATCAGGGTGGAGCCCCGCATCAGCGCGTGATCGATCAGGGCGGTGTACGCGCGCCCGTCGCCGGCGGGCGGCACGGCCAGGACGACGTCCCGCTCGGTGATCCCGGCCTCGGCGCACAGCCGGACCAGCTCGGCCGCCAGGTCCAGGTGGGTGAGGGCGGCCTGCCCCAGCGTCCCGTCCGCGCCCCGCACGTACGGCAGCAGGGCCAGGTCATGGCTCCGGGCGGCAGTCGGGCGCATGGAGCCCAGCCCGAGCAGCGAGGTGAACGGCATCGCGCCGGCCGCCTCCCCGAAGGAGATCACCTGGCGGACCCAGGACCTGTCGGCGGCCGCCAGCCCGGCCGCCGACAGGGCGTTCGAGGTGATGAGCACGCGGGCGCCGCAGTCCGCTAGCTGCCCGGCGATTTCCGGAACCGACAGGTCGGCGGAGACTGGCGAGGGGACGGCACCGGCGGCCCGGATGGCGTGACAGGCGAGTATGTAGGAAGTCGCGTCGGCCACGTACACGCCGACCGCGTCCCGCGGCCGGACTCCGCGCCAGGCCAGGCCCGCCGCCGCCCGCTGCAGCACGACCGCCAGCCCGGGGTAGGAGTACGGCGCGTCCGCGGCGCCGCCCAGCAGTGCCAGATGCGAGCCGCGCGCCGGGGCGCTGACCAGCAGGCGCTGGGTGACTGTCGTCTCACCGACCGATGCTTCTGCGGTCGTCATGGCGTTCCGCAACCTTTCCGCCTGGGGACCGGCGTCACTCGTCTCAGGCCCGCTGTCTCGCCGGTGCCGCTGGTGGTGCTGTCTTGTCGCTGCCACGGGTTCACGGCGGCGCGTGCGCACGACGCTACGCATGCCGCGCCGTCGTCGCATCGTCAGGAATATGTAGCCGGGTATGTACATCGCCCGGCCCGGCCTGCCTGCGCCGGCCTGGCACTGCGGGCGATGCGCCGGCGCGGCCCCGGCCAGGCCGGCCACCCCCCTCCTGGTGGCCGGATCAACCGAGGCCGCACTGCGCCTCGGTTAAGAAGTTAGGCCTCAGGGGTCCGGCCGCACATGCGCCGAATGAGCCATTCCGATGTGCAGCTCAGGCGTCGGAGCAGGTCACAGGCGTATGTACATGAGCGGGCCGGGCATGTAGCCGCCACCCCGGCCGCCCGGCCCGGCCGGTCAGATCATGTAGGGGACATGGCATGGATGTAACCGGCCCGCGCGGGCTCAGCGGCCGGGTTCCCGTTCGGCCGCCCACGCCGCGACCTGGGCCCGGGAGGTGAAGCCAAGCTTGCCGAAGATGTTGGCCACGTGCCGGGCGGCGGTGGCCGGGCTGATGGTCAGCTCGGCGGCGATGCCCCGGTTGGACAGGCCCCGCGCGATCAGGCCCGCGATTTCCAGCTCACGAGCGGTCAGCACGCTGGGGGAGCCGCCGGCCGGGCCGGCGAATGCGCCGGCGGGAGCGTCGCGGCCGGGAGCGGCGTGGCCCGCAGCGCTGCAGCTGGCAGCTTCACGGCTGGCGGCCTGGCGGCTGGCCGCGTCACGGTCGGCCCGCAGGGCGAACGAGACCGCCCCGTGCGCGGTCAGCTGCTCGCCCTCGGCGACCAGGGCGGTGACGGCATCCGCCCCGAGCCGCTGGCGCGCCGACTCCAGGAGCGACTCCATGCGGCGCAGCGCACCCGGCGATGCGATCTGGCCGAGGGCCGTGCGCAGCGCCGACCCGGCGCTCGCGAGCTTGGTCGCCGCGGCCATGTCGTCGCGCAGGACGGCCAGGGCGGCAAAGGCCTCGATGCCGCGGATGGTGGCCAGGCGCTGACCGGTGGCCAGGCTGAGCTGGATGCTCTCGCTCAGGCTGGCGGCGGCGGCGTCGAGGTCGGCCTGTGAGAGGGCGACCAGGCCGATCCCGGCCAGGCACCTGGCCATCTCCGGCCGGGCGTCGATCTGCCGGTACAGCGCCAGCGCGGCGCGGAAATGCCGCAGGGCCGCGGCGCTGTCGCCGCGCTGCCGGGCCAGGGCGCCGAACCCGTACAGGGTCTGGGCCACCCCCCAGCCGTTGTTGTCCCGCAGCGTCTCCAGGGCCACCTCGAAGGTCTGCTGCGCTTCGTTGAGCCGACCAAGCCGGGCCAGCACCGACGCCTTCGTGGCCAGCGCCAGGCCCTCCTCCCAGCAGTCCCCGGCCTTGCGGGCCGCCTGGACCGCCATCTCGGCGCTGTCCAGGGCTTCCTTGGTGCGACCGTCCTGCATCTGGAGCAGGGACAGGAGCCGCCGGGCGCCTGCCTCTGCGGGCTCGGCGGAGGCCTGGAAGAGGCCCAGGGCGGCCTGGGCGCAGTCGCCCGCCGTCGGGTAGTCCTGCTGCTCGAAGGCCAGCTCGGCCAGGTGCACCAGGGCGCGCGCCCGGGCGTCCTGCGACATCGGCACCGGCAGCGCGAGCAGCCTGTCGAACCAGGCGACGCCCTCGGTGACGTCCCCGGAGGCCACCCAGGCGCTGCGCAGCGCCACGCACAGCCGCAGGCCGCGCTCCGCGTCTTCCCGGCTCAGGCATTCGGACAGGGCGTGCCGGAAATTAGGGCGCTCGACGTCGATCCGGTGGTACATCGCGACCCGCGCGGACCAGGGCGGGTCACCGCGCACGAATGCCCTGGCCACGACCTCTTCGCCCAGCCGCAGCAGGTAGTCACGGTGCGCGGCCCGGATCTCCGGCTGCTCGCCGGAGGCCGCCAGCCGGTCGGATGCGTACTCGCCGATCGTGTCGAGCAGCCGGTACCGGGCATCGCCGGCCAGCTCGCCGTCCAGGCTGACCAGCGACTTGTCGATCAGCGCGGCCAGCAGGTCCAGCACGCGGTCGGCCGGGATCTGCTCGTCGGCGCAGACCTGCTCGGCCATCTCCAGGTTCCACCCGGAGAACACCGACAGCCTGCGCAGCAGCGCCTGCTCCGGCTCGGTGAGCAGCTCGTAGCTCCAGTCCACCGCCGCGCGCAGCGTCTGCTGGCGCATCGGCGCGGTCCGGTCCCCGGAGGCCAGCAGCTGGAACCGGTCGCTGAGGCGGTCGGCGATCTGGTCGACCGACAGCGCCCGGATCCGCGCCGATGCCAGCTCGATGGCCAGCGGAATGCCGTCGAGCATCCGGCACAGCCGGGCCACGGACTGGGCGTTCTCCGCGGTGAGCGCGAATCCTGGCCGGACGGCCGCGGCCCGGTCGGTGAACAGGCGCACGGCCTCGTGCTCGAGCATCTCGGCCACGCTCAGCCGTTCCAGCGCGGCGGGCAGCTCCAGCGGCGGCACCCGCCAGACCGTCTCGCCGCGCACCCGCAGCGGCTCCCGGCTGGTCGCGATCACGCGGAATCCCCGGCAGGCGGACAGCAGCCGCTGCACCAGGGGCGCGCAGGCCTCGACCAGGTGCTCGCAGGTATCCAGGATGAGCAGCAGCTCGCGCGAGCGCAGCGCGTCGCAGAGCGTCTCCGGCAGGGCCCGGTCGGGCTCCTCGCGGACGCCCAGCGTGGCCGCTACCCGGCGGGCCACGAACTCAGGATCACGCAGGTCAGCCAGCTCAGCGAGCCAGACGCCGTCCGGGAAGGACGGGGTCAGGCCGGCGCCGAGGCGGACCGCCAGCCGGGTCTTGCCGATGCCGCCCGGCCCGCAGAGCGTCAGCGCCCGGACGTCGGTGAGCAGCACGGCAAGCTCCGCCAGGTCTCGCTCGCGCCCGACGAAGCTGTTGGGCTCAGCCGGCAGGTTCCCGGCGCTGAGCAGGATTTCGGTGGTCATCGTCCTTCTGGGATAGTTGACGCGCCCTGCCTCATTGTCGCACCACCCCTGGCTTCCTGCCGACCGTCAGCGAGGGTGAACTTAGCCGGATCTCCTGCGGTATGGGCGGGTATGAACAGCTGCCTGACCTGGCCGACTGCGCGCGTCTGCCGGATCTAGTTACTGACAGTGGTCTATCGTCACGTTGCGTGATGCAATTTGCCTGGCGTAGTGCGTGACCTACGGGCTGCTGGCCGCGGCCGCCTGGGGCGTGTCCACGATCGCGGCGGCCAGCGCCGCCCGGCGGATCGGCACCTTTACCGCCGTCCTCGTCAGCCAGGTCCTGGGCCTGGCGGTGCTCGTGCTGCTGGGCGCGATCCTGCATCCGCCGCTGGCGGCGGTCGGCGGTGCCACGGCCGTCGGGCTGACGAGTGCCGGCGTGCTGGGACTGATCGGCTGGCTGTGTTATTACCGGGCGCTGGAAAGCGGCCCAGTGGGCCTGGTGAGCTCGATTGGCGCGACCTACGGCGGCGTGACGGCGCTGCTGGCGGTGGCCGTGCTCGGTGAGCGCATCGGCAGCATGGGGGGCGCCGGCGTTGCCTTGTCGGTAGCGGGGATCGCCATGGCCACGGCCCGCAGCACGCCGCCCCCGGCCGCGGCGGGCGGGGCGGAGATGACCGGGCTGGCGGTCATGCACATGGCGGCCCCGGCGCGAACAACCGGGTCGGCCGTGCTCGCGCGGGGCCTGGGGCGTCCCGGCATCCCGCTGGCCCTGGCCTCGGCGAGCAGCTACGGGGTGGGCGCGTTCCTCCTGGGCCGCTACTCGGCCGGCGCGGGCTGGCTGCCGTCCACGCTCGTGGCCTACATCGCCTCGGTGGCGGCGCTGGTGCTAGCGCTGCCGTTCCTCGGCCGGCCGCAGCCGCTCCGGGGCCGTGCGCCGGGCCTGATCTGGGCCGTCGTGGCCGGGCTGACCGAGGTCGGCGCCCTGCTGGCTTTCTCGCGCGGCGGCCAGGTCGGGCAGGTAGCGGTGACCGCGGCCGTGTCCAGCCTCTACCCGGCGCTCGCCCTGGCCGCGGGCATCCTGATGTTCGGGGAGCGGCTAAGCGGCCGCCAGGTGATCGGGGTGGGCTGCATAGGCGCCGGCGTGGTCATGCTCGGCCTGGCCTGAGGCCGCGGCCCGTCAGGCGATGATCACCTCGACCGGCTCGCTGTACCTGGTCCGGCCGAAGTACATGACCTTGGCGAGCACCCACCATCGCTGGCCGCGCCGGGCGGCGGCGGGCACGGTGACCCGAAAGCGCAGGACCGCCGTCTTGCCGGCCGCGGCCTCGAAGCCGCCCGCCCAGTCCGGCACGCAGGCCCAGCTGCCGGCGGGCGAGATGAGCTGGACCTCGCCGCGGATGGCCGAGGCGGCGTGGTTGTCCACCACGATCTCGATGTCCCCGCTCTGGCCGGGCGACAGCGTGAGCTCCGGGCCGGACACCGTCACGTCAGCCTCGGCGCTCAGCGCCCGCAGATCGGCCTCGTAATCCGCGACAAGCTCGCCCCGCGGCAGGTCGGTCGCGCTGCCCGCCCCGGGTGTCCCCGCCCCGGCTGTCCCCGCCGTGGTTCCGGTGACCACCAGCACCGCGTCCTCGATCACCTGGCCGAGGTGGTCGCTGAGCTGAGCGGCGACGAAATGATGACCCTCGGCCGCTTCGGGCAGCTGCCGCACCGTCAGGTCCCAGCCAGCGTGCCCCCGCCCCGGCAGGTCGTAGCGGAGCGGGCCGGGCGGCTGCACGTCCAGGCCCGGCGGAACGCTCAGGCAGACCTCGCCGGCTGTCGCGTCCGGCCCGCAGGCGACGGTCAGCCGCAGCTGCCCCGCCTCTTGCGGGCTGACGCCGAGGCGGGCGGGTGACAGATGCACCGCCACCGGCATGTTGCCGGCTGGCGCCGGTCCCTTGCCGTGCAGCCAGTACCGGGCATACACCGGCTGCGCCGCCTCGGGCAGCGCCTGGCCGGGCGCGCCTGCGTCCCGGTCCGCCAGCCACGGCGGGGCGGCCGGGGTGAGCTCGACGGTGGCCACCCCGGCGGCCGGCACCGCCACCTCCGCGGCGCCGGCCGTGAGCGGCAGCGGCTCGTCCGCCGCGTCCTCGCACAGGCCGGCCGCCCGCGCCGCGGTCAGGCCGGTGAAGAGCCGGACCAGCGCCGTGGCTGGGCCGCCGCCGCCGTCCCGCAGCCGCGCCGTCACGCCGTCGGCCGGGCTGGGCTGCGGGCCGGGGGCGAGCGGGTTGCCGCGCGGCTTGAGCGCGGCCAGGATCGCGGTCGGGGGCTCGACACTGGCCAGGCTGGCGCGGGCGGGCAGCGGCCCGGAGTGCAGGTCCGTCGTGACGGTCAGCAGGCCCGCGTTGTAGTCCTGCCCGGTCCCGGTGAAGCCTGCCTCGCGCCAGTCGCCCGGCCCGGCGGCCAGCGCGTACTCGAAGGTGTGGCTCCAGTGCTGCCAGGCGAAGCTGCTGCCATCGGGCGCGGTCCGGGCCGGGCCGTCGATCCAGACGCCGCAGGGCCAGGAGCTGCACGCCCGCATCAGCGCGATGGTCGCCACGCCGCCGGGCGTGACGAGACTGCTGGGCGTACCGCGGTTGAGCAGCGCGATCGAGTGCCCGGCCAGCGCGGTCGCCGGGCCGCCCGCGCCCTCGCCGGCCCTGGACGCCTCGGCCGCGCCAGTCGCCGGGGCGGCGGGTACCTCGATGACCGAGTCGGCCAGGTCTTCGGTCAGCGCCCGGACCGCGGCCGCCAGCTCCGCGGGCCCGGACCCCGCGATGATCAGCACCGGCAGGTCGGCGGCCCCGCGGACGTCGGCCCTGGGGCCGAAGGCGTCGTCCCGGCTCCTGGCCGCGGGCACCCACAGGCGCGCGGTGCCCGCGGCCCGCAGCTGCCTGGCCAGCTCCGCGGCGGGCTCCGGCCCGGCCGCCCCCAGGACGGCCGCGGTGAACGCGTTGACGTCGGGACCGCCGAGGGAGATCCGGAAGTCGGGGAGGTTGGAGTCGATCTCGATGGCGCCGTACCGCGGCCCGGCCGGCTGCGAGCAGGTCGCGGTCACGCCCTGCCGGGCGAGCGCCACGAGCAGCTCGCGGACGGCCTCCCGGCTCAGGCTCGGGTCGGCGGCCGGATCCGGGCGGCTGGCGGGTACTGGTGGCGTGACCACCTCGGCGACGCCGATCGCCTGCAGCTGCCGCTGCCCGTCGGGGCCGGCCAGCGCGATCCGGGCGGTGGAGCCGACGCCGAACCACTCGTGGGCCGGGTTGTCGAGAGTGAACGAGTTTCCCGCCACGTCGGAATCGGCCGGCCCGAGCGGCCGGCCGATCACCGAGACGGCAGTCTGAAAGACCGGCAGGCCGCCGGGCACCCGCACGGGGAAGGCCACCCGCAGCAGCCGGTCCTGGCCGATCGAGCCGTCCACGTGGGTCCGGAACTCCACCCGGTCGGCCCCGTCCCACAGCAGCGTCTCCTGGGTCACCGTCAGCCCGCCCAGCCGGAGCTGGGAGACCAGCCGCTGGCCGATCGGGGACCGCTGCGCGCTGACCTGCGCCGGCCGGCTGGCCGACCCGGTGCCGGGTCCCTTGGGGGACAGCAGCCACGGGCCTTCCCCCCACCGCGGATGCTGGGCGTACTCCTCCTGCAGGATGAGCTCGTTGCCGGGCCCGGCGAGCAGCTCGGTTCCGGCCGCCGTCGAGTAGATGCTGGTCAGCGCGCCACCACGAGCCGGATCGGCGGTGACGGCGAAAGCATCGTTCGCTATCGCGGCGCCCGCGGCGGCCCGCCAGCCGGCCGCCTCCTGTGCCTCCTGAGTCGCCGGTCCGCCGGGCACCGGGCAGGCCAGGTAGGTGCGGTAACCGACGGCCGGAACGTCGGCCGCCCGGAAGGTCAGCGTCACGGCTGCGAGCGTGCCGTCGCGATGACACCGGACCCCCTCGGCCAGGAAGGGAACGACCGCGCCGGACTCGTCACGCAGCTCGATCCAGCCGGCGGCACCGTCCGGCTCCAGCACCGCGGTCGCGAGCCCGGACCGCGCCGTCGACAGGGTGTTCACCACCACGACCGCGATGGCGCCGCTGGGCGCCGCGCCGCGGGGCGGCCCGGCCACGGCCGCCACCGGGACCGCCGCGCCGGCTGTTGCGCCGGCTGCCGCCTCGGCCGTTGCGCCGGCTGCCGCGCTGGCGGTATCGGCCAGGCCGGCGAGGTAGCCGGCGGCCTCGTCGCGGGCCGCGCTGCCGCGCTGCCAGGCCTCCCGCCAGCCGGCCAGCAGGTCAACGTAGACCTGGTCGCCCTCGGTACCGGTGATCGCGTCGTGGTGGGCGCCGAAGACCAGCAGCCGCCAGGCGCGGTCCAGGCTGGCCAGCGGATAGCGGGCGCCGGCCAGCCAGGCCAGGGTGGCCAGCCGCTCGCCGTCCAGCAGCGCGGTCTCGGCCTCCCGCTGCGCCTGCTTGGTGTCGGTGTAGGAGACGTCCTTGCCGGTATAGACCGGGTTCATGTCCCGGGTCTGCGGCGTGATCCAGGCGTCCCCGCGGGCCGCCTCGCCCCGGACAGCCGCGAAGAACTCCCGGGGCAGCGCCATCACGAACCGCGGCCACACATGCCGCGCGTTCCAGTCCCGGTGAATCGAGGTGGCCCAGCGCGAGGGAACGACATGGTCACCGCCGACGGGCAGCAGCACGTTGCGGGTGGCCGCCACGGGCGCCAGCTCGAGGAACTGCTGGTAGGCGTCGGCCTCCGCGGTGGCCAGGTCGGCGGCGTGCTGCGTGCCCCAGCCGGCCGAGTAGTGGTTGGCCATGTAACTGGTGAGCAGGCCGCCGCCGTCCGGCGAGAGCCACTCGAACTCGGCCGCGAACTGCATCAGCCGGTTGTCGCCGGCGGTCCGGCTCGGTCCCCACTGGTGGAACGGCCCTCTGGCCCACGACGACTCGGTCATCCCGGCCGCGGCCATGAGTCCCGGGTAGGCGGGATCGAAGCCGAAGGCGTCGAGCATCCACGCGGTGCTCGGGTCGCCCTGCAGCACGCCGCGCTGATAGGCCAGGCCGTAGACGGCGTTGCGGATGGTCGACTCGGCACAGGTCAGGTTGGTGTTGGGCTCGTTGTAGCTGCCGCCGACCAGCTCGATCCGGCCCGCCGCGATCAGGGCCAGCAGGTCGGCCCGGTCCTCGGGGTGGGCGTCGAAATGCGGCTTGAGATAGTCGATCTCGGCCAGCACGAACTTGTAGTCCGGATCGCGGCGGGCCTCCGCCAGGTGCAGCGTCACCAGCTCGAAGGCGGTCCGGACCTCCGGCAGCTCGCCCTCCTCGCCGGGCAGCAGCAGCCGTGACTCCAGGAACTGGCCCTGCGTGCTCCACCACACCGGGTCGTAGTGGAAGTGGCTGACCATCCACATCGTCCATCCCGGCTCGGCGATGGTCACGTCGGCCGCCCGCTCGCAGCGGCCGGCCGCGTCGCGGGCAATGACCGTGACCCGGCGCGACGTTCCAGCGGTGACCTCGGCGCCGACCTGGATGCCGATCTCGGCGACCTGCTCCCCGCCGGGCGGCGGGGCGGGCACGCGGGCCGGCCCCGGCGTGGTCACCCCCGCGCCGCCGATGGTGACCGTTACTGGCTCGCCCGGCCGCGTCGCGGTATCGCCGGCGAGCGTGACCAGCACGACCTGCCAGGGCCGGGCGGCCGTGCCGCGGAAGAGCGAGGTGGAAGTGACAGCGCCGATCCGCATGCCCCATGGTCGCATGGGTCGGTCACGGCCGGGCGGAGGCCAAGTGCGGGCCCGCGCGACCGCAATCGAGGTCAGCCGGCCCGGTTCTGGATACGATCCCGTTAACAGGCTGCGACATTTCGGCAGCCGGCCACGCAGGGGCGGGAGCGTGACTGCTGATGCCTGAGCCAGTGGTGACGCTCAGGGACGTCGCCCAGCGGGCCGGCGTGCACCCGGCGACCGCGTCCCGGGCCCTCAGCCCCGCGACCCGGCTGCTCGTCAGCGACGCGACCGCGCGCCGCGTGGTGCAAGCCGCTGCTGAGCTGGGCTACCGCCCGAACGCGATGGCCCGCAGCCTGCGGACGAGGCGGTCGCACACGATCGGCGTGCTCATCCCCGACCTGAACAACCCGCTCTTCCCGCCGATGGTGCGGGGCCTGGAGGACCGGCTGGCGGCCGACGGCTACGTGGCGCTGCTCGGCAATACCGACGGCCGGCTCGATCGCGAGCAGCAGGTATTCGAGCAGATGCGGGCGCGCAGCGTCGACGGGTACGCGCTCGCGACGGCGAGCCTGAGCAGCCCGGTGCTGGCCGAGGCGGCCCGGGACGGGCTGACCGTAGTGCTGATGAACCGGCTCGCCGAGGACTATGACTTTCCCGCGGTCTCCGTGGACAACGAGCGCGGCGCCCGGCTGGCCGTCGCGCACCTGGCCGCGCTCGGGCATACCCGGATTGGGTACATCGCCGGCCCGCAGGGCCTGTCGACCGGGCTGAATCGCTATCGCGGCTTCCTGGCCGGCATGCACGAGGCCGGCCTCACGGTGCCGCCGGGCAGCGTCGCCTTCGCCGACGCGTTCTCGATCGAGGAGGGGCAGCGGTGCGGCAGGCGCATCCTGGCGGACCGCCCGCAGTGCACCGCCCTGGCCGCCGGTAACGACATGCTGGCCGTCGGCTGCTATGCCGCGATCGAGGAGGCGGGGCTGAACTGCCCCGCCGACGTGTCCGTCGTGGGCTTCAACGACATGCCCTTCATCGACCGGCTGCGGCCACCGATGACCACGGTGGCCTTCCCGCACTACCAGCTCGGCACCGAAGCCGCCCGCCTGCTCCTGGAGCGGCTGTCGGGCAGCGAGAAGCCGCCCACGGTCTTGTACCTGGTTCCCGAGCTGGTCGTGCGGGGATCCACCGCGCCGACCAGGGGCGCCCGCTGATGCGGCGTGACGCACTGGGCAAAGTAGTCATAACCTTGCCCGGAGGGCCTTGACAGGGCGGCGCTGCGGAGGCCATTTTGGGGGTCAACAATTATCGCTGCAAACGATTGTGGTTCGACATGGCAGATGAGCAGGGCGGGTTGCGGATCGGCTGGCTGGGCGCCGGCCGGATGGGCGCGATGCTCATCCGTCGCCTGCTGAGCGCCGGGTGTGACGTGTCGGTCTACAACCGGACCAAGGCCAAGGCCGAGCCGCTGGCGGCATACGGGGCCAAGATCGTGGACTCGGTGGCCGACCTGGCCGCGACGGACCTGGTGTTCGTGACGGTGGGCACGCCCCAGGACCTGATCGAGGCGATGACCGGCCCGGCCGGGCTGGCCTCGGCGGACCGGGTGCCGCGCATCGTGGTGGACAGCTCGACGGTCTCGGCCGACGCCTCGCGGCAGGTGCGGCAGGCGCTCGCCGCTCGCGGCACCCAGCTGCTGGCCGCCCCGATCATGGGCAATCCCCGGGTGGCCGCGGCGGGCAAGCTCACGTTCGCCGTCTCCGGGCCGCGGGAGGCCTTCGACGAGGCGCTGCCGTACCTGAGCCTGCTCGGGGCCGGCGCAACCTACGTGGGCGACGGCGAGACCGCCCGGATCGTGAAGCTCTGCCACAACTTGTTCCTCGGCATCGTGGCCCAGTCGCTGGCCGAGATCACCGTGCTGGCGCAGCGCTCCGGGGTCAGCCGGCAGGCCTTCCTGGCCTGCCTGAACAACAGCGTGATGGGCTCGCAGTTCACCCGGTACAAGACGCCGGCGCTGGTGAACCTGGACTTCACGCCGACCTTCACCGGCGAGCTGCTGCGCAAGGACTTCGACCTCGGCCTGGCGGCGGCCCGAGAGCGGGAGGTCCCGATGCCGGTGGCCGGGCTGGTGCACCAGCTGGTGCAGAGCCTGGTCGGCCACGGCTACGGCGGCGACGACTTCGCCGCCCTGCTGCTGCTCGAGGCGGAGGCCGCCGGCCTGGAACTCGAGAGTGAGAACGTCCAGGTGCCCGACGGCCTGGAGCCAGCTGACCCAACCGAAGCCGACGACACGCACTGACAGCACAGAACTACTGACAGCACAGCACTACTGACAGCACAGCATTACTGACAGCACAGCACTGGGGCAGGCCCGCGGACGCGAGCCGGCCACTCCCGCGCCATTCAAGGATGAAGCCCTTACCGTCAGCGGAAGGAGAGCCGGGATGATGTCACGCCACGCCCGGTTGATAGCTCTCGCCGGGACCGCCGCCGTCGCCACCGCGACGGTGGCCGGCTGCGGCAGCAGTTCGAGCAGTTCCAGCGGAAAGCACCAGGCCGGCCCGATCGTGGTCGGCGCGTCCCTCTCCCTCACGGGGGACTTCTCGGCCGACGGCCAGGCGTTCGCGCGCGGCTACGAGCTCTGGCAGCACGACGTCAACTCGGGCGGCGGCCTGCTCGGCCGCCAGGTCAAGCTCATCATCCTCAATGACGCGAGCAGCCCCACCCAGGTGGTCAGCAACTACGACAAGCTGATCTCCAGCGATCACGTGAACCTGACGTTCGGGCCCTTCTCGTCGCTGCTCACCACGCCGGCCTCCGCGGTGGCCGCCCGCAATGGCCTGGCGTTCATCGAGGGCGCCGGCGGCGCGCCGTCGGTCTTCACCGCTCCCGCCAACGAGCAGGCGCACAACGTGTTTGACGTCAGCCTGCCGATCCAGCAGGAGATGGTGCCGTTCGCCAACTGGGTCAAGTCGCTGCCAGCCAGCCAGCGGCCGAAGACGGCCGCCTACCCGATGGCCCAGGACCCGTTCGCCGATCCGCCCGTCCAGGCGACCCAGCAGACGCTGCAGGCGGCCGGAATCCGCACCGTCTATTCCAAGGTCTTCCCGGCCGAGGTGCCCGACTACACCCCGGCCGCCAATAACGTCGCCGCCAGCGGGGCGCAGGTAGTCGTGCTCGGCTCGACCGACGTGCCGACGGTCGGCGCGTTCATGAAGGCCTTCCAGCAGCAGCACTACACGCCCAAGATCTTCATCGCCGCGGCCGGCCCGGACCAGGGCTCCGCGTTCACCAGCGCGGTCGGCACGGGCAACGCCAGCGGCATGATGGTCCCGAACGCCTGGTACGGCGGCTCGCCTAACCCGCAGAGCACGAAGATGGTGCAGGAGTACATCGCCAAGTACGGCGGCACCCCTTCGGACATCAACGCGGACGTGGCCGAGGCCTACGCGGTCGGGCAGGTCGCGGCGCAGGCGGTCAAGGCCACCGGCGGCACCGATAATAAGAAGATCACCACCTACCTGCACAGCGGGGTCACGCTGACCAGCGTCCAGGGTCCGGTCACGTTCGACTCGCTCGGCCGGAACAATGCGGCGACGACCTTCATCTTCCAGTGGCAGAACGGCAAGTACGTGCCGGTGCTGCCGCTCGGCACCGCGGGCGGCGCCACGCTCCTGAACCCCAAGCCGGCCTGGACCGGCTGACCCTGACCGCGGCGGTGCCCGGGGCTGCTCGGGGCCAGGGAGGTGGGAGATGACGACCAAACTGCTGCACGCGATCGTCAGCGGCGTGCTCGGCGGCGGCGTCTACGCGCTGATGGCCGTCGGGCTGACCCTCATCTTCGGCGTGCTCGACATCATCAACATCGCCCAGGGCATCATGGTCGTCCTGGGCGCCTACCTCAGCTACGCGCTCTCCGTGCACCTGCACATCGGCCTGTTCACTGGCTTGCTCATCACGGTGCCCGCGATGTTCGTCATCGGAGTGGCCGTCCAGTGGCTGTTCATCCGGCCGCTGACCGGCCGTGACCGCACCTCGATGTCGCTGCTGGCCTGCTATGCGGTCGCGATCATCATCGAGGGCGTCCTGTACTGGGCGTTCGGTCCCAACTACGTCACCCTGTCCGCCTCCTACACCACCTCGAGCATGCACGTCCTCGGGTTCTACCTGCCTTATATCTACCTGTACGGCTTCGCCATGGCGGTCGCCCTGGTGCTGGCGCTGTACGGCCTGCTGTACCGGACTAAGTTCGGCCGCGCGATCCGCGCGACCATGCAGGACCGGACCGCCGCCCTGCTGGTGGGCATCAACGTCAACCGGGTGGCGGCGCTGACGTTCGGCATCGGCGTCGCCGTCACCGCCGTGGGCGGCATGGTCTACGGCGCGACCAGCAGCGGCTTCAACCCCAACAGCGGCTACGACCTGATCTCCCGCCTGCTGGCCATTATCATCCTCGGCGGCCTGGGCAGCATCGGCGGTGCGCTGGCGGCGTCCGTGCTCATGCTGACCATCGAGTCCGTGGTGGACATCTGGTCCCCGACCTGGGCCGTCGCGGTGTTCTACGCGGCGCTGGTCCTGGTGCTGACGCTGCGCCCGGCGGGCCTGTTCGGCCGCCAGGCGGCGCGGGCACAGTGAGGACGGCGCCATGAGGATCGCCCCATGAAAACGACATTGCCGCACCCGCGGGCGGGGGTGCTGCTCGCCCTGCTCGCGCTGGCCGCTGCCGTGGCCTTCCCGCTGCTGGCTGCCAGCCAGCAGGACACCGCCATCGGCGTGGACACGCTCATCTTCGTGGCCGCGGCGGTGGCCTGGAACATCTTCTCCGGCTATTCCGGCTACATCTCGCTCGGGCATGCGGTGTTCTTCGGCAGCGGCGCCTACGCGGCGGGGATAGCGGCCCGGGACTGGCATATCAACGGCGGCGCCGAGTTCGCGCTGCTGCTGCTGGGCGCGGCCGTCGGGGCGGTGATCGCCGTGCCGTTCGGCCTGATCGCCCTGCGCGTGCGGCGGCACACCTTTGTCGTGGTCACCATCGCGATATTCTTCATCTTCCAGCTGATGGCGTTCAACCTGTCGTTCACCGGCGGCACCACCGGGCTGCCCGCGCCGTTCCTGCTCTGGAGCCCGGTCACCTTCAATGACCGCTTCTACTACGTCGCGCTGGTGATCGCGGCGGGCACCATCGCGCTGTCCTGGCTGATCCGGCGGTCGCGGTTCGGCCTGCAGCTGCGCGCGATCCGCGACGACGAGGACCGGGCCGCGGGCCTCGGCGTGCGGACCCTGCGGGTCAAGCTGACCGCGTTCGTGATCTCCGGCGCCATCACCGGCATGGTGGGCGCGCTGTGGTTCTTCTTCGTCGGCGAGGTGCTGCCGCAGACCGGCTTCGACCCCATCTTCGATCTCACCGTGGCCCTGATGGCCTTCCTCGGCGGCCTGGCCACGGTCGCAGGGCCGGTCCTGGGCGCCCTCATCCTGGAGCCCGGCCAGCAGCTCCTGACCCAGCAGATCACCAGCAACTACCTCAGCCAGATCCTGCTCGGGGGCGTGTTCCTGGTGGTCATCCTGCTGCTGCCGCGCGGCCTGATCCCGACCGCCAGCGAGAAGATCAGGTCGCGGCGCGCCAGCAGGCGCGACCGCGACGTCAGCCCCGCGGCCCGCGGCGACCTGCCGCCCGGCAGCCCCGCTGGCGGGCCGCCGGCCGACCGCGCGGCCGGGCGGCCGGCATGACCGCGCTGCTGCGGACCGAGGGCGTGGCCAAGGCCTTCGGCGGGGTGCAGGCCCTGGCCGACTGCACGATCGAGGTGGAGCAGGGCAGCATCACCGGGCTGATCGGGCCCAACGGCTCCGGCAAGACCACGCTGTTCAACGTGATCACCGGATACGAGCGGCTGGACTCCGGGGACGTCTACATGGACGGCGGGAAGATCACCAACGTGCCGCCGCAGCGGGTGTTCGCCCTGGGCGTCGGCCGGACCTTCCAGCTGACCCGGATCTTCCCCCGGCTCACGGTCATGGAGAACATGCTGGTCGCCGCGCAGCACACCGGCCAGCCCGCCGGTACCAGGAGCGGGTTCCGCAACCCGCTGGCCCGGTCGGGCGGTTCCGCCGACCGGCGGCGGGCCCTGGAGCTGCTGGAGTTCACCGGGATCGCCGATCACGCCGGCGCGCTGGCAGGCACCTTGTCCTACGGGCAGCGCAAGCTGCTCGAGCTGTCCTACGTGCTCGTCGCCGATCCGGCGGTGGTGCTGCTGGACGAGCCGGCCGGCGGGGTCAACCCCTCGCTGATCACCCACATCTCCGCCCGGATCCGCGAGCTCAACGAGGCGGGCAAGACCTTCCTCATCGTCGAGCACAACATGGACTTCGTGATGGGCCTGTGCCACCGGGTCACCGTGCTCGACTACGGCACGGTGGTGGCCGCCGGGACGCCGGAGGTCATCAAGACCGATCCGCGCGTCCTCGACGCGTACCTGGGAATCGAGGAAGACGCCGATGAGTAGCGACGCGGCGCTCGTCGTCGAGGCCGTGACCGCCGGCTACGGCGGCGGGGACGTGCTGCACGAGGTCAGCTTCAGCGTTCCCCGCGGCCAGATCACCTGCGTCGTCGGGCCGAACGGCGCGGGCAAGTCCACGCTGATGGCCGCGATCAGCGGGCTGCTGCGGCCCAGGAGCGGCCGCGTGCTGCTGAACGACGAGCCGCTGAGCGGCAAGAGCCCGCGCCAGGTGCTGGACCTGGGCATCGTCCAGGTGCCGCAGAACCACAGCCTGTTCCGGGAGATGACCGTCCGGGAGAACATCGACCTGGGCGGTTACACGATCGGGGACCGCGCGCTGCTGGCCCGGCGGCGCGCCGCCGTGGAGGAGATGTTCCCGGTGGTGGCCGACTGGTCGGCCAAGAAGGCCGGCAGCCTGTCGGGCGGGCAGCAGCGCCTGGTGGAGTTCGCCCGCTGCCTGATGCTCGATCCATCGCTGATCATCCTGGACGAGCCGTCGATGGGACTGGCCCCCAAGGTGCTGCGATCGGTCTTCGACGCCGTGGCGATGATGAACGCGGCCGGCAAGACGGTGCTGCTGGTCGAGCAGAACGCGCGGGCCGGCCTGCGGCTGGCCGGCCGGGGAGTGGTGCTGGAGAACGGCCGGGTGCGGCTGGCCGGCACCGGCCGCGAGGTGCTGGAGCACCCGGAGATCGGCGCCCTGTACCTGGGCGGCTCGTCGGAGAGCCGCGCGTGAGGCTGGGACCCGCCGTGCGGCCCGGTACGGCCGGGTGCGCCGTGAAGCCGGGTGCGCCATGATCCTGGACGCGCACTGTCACGTCATCGTGCCCGAGATGACTACCAGCGCGGTGCCCGAGCACTGGCGCCCGTCGATCAGCCGCTCCGGCGGCGAGCCCGGCGAGCCGGGCGGCTCGGGCGAGCAGGTCGTGCAGTTCCGGGGCACCCGGCTGCGGTCGGCGGTGGCCGAGTTCAGCGATACCGGCGTGATGCTGGCCCAGGCGGCGGCCGCCGGCGTGACGCACCTGCTGCTGTCGCCCTGGATCATGCTGGTGCCGGTGACGGCGCCGCCGGCCGAGGCGGCCCGGGTGTGCCGGATCCAGAACGACGCGCTGGCCGGCGCCGCCGCCCGCCATCCCGGCGCGGTCCGGGTCCTGGGCGCGGTGCCGCTGCAGGACCCGGCGGCGGCCGCCCGCGAGCTGGAGTACCTGATGAGCCTGCCGGGCGTCTGCGGGGCCGAGGTGCCGGCCAGCGTGGCCGGGGACTACCTCGGCCACCCGCGGTTCCTGCCGTTCTGGGAGACCGCCGCCGGCACCGGCGCGGTCATCTTCGTCCACCCCACGACCACCGGGTTCGGCCCGGCCGCGCTGGCGGACTACTACCTGTGGAACTCGGTCGGCAACCCGCTGGAGACCGCGATCACCGCGGCGCACCTGATCGCCGCCGGAGTGCTGGAGCGGCTCCCCGAGCTGATCGTCCTGCTGGCGCACGGCGGCGGCGGGCTGCTGGCGCTGCGCGGCCGGCTGGGCCGGGCCTTCGCGGTCCGGCCCGAGGCCAGGGCGGCGTGCGCCGCCGGCCCGGAGGCCTCGCTGCGACGGCTCTACTACGACAGCCTGGTCCACGACCCGGCCGTGCTGGCCGCCCTGGTCGGGTTCGCCGGGGCCGGGCACGTGCTGCTGGGCTCCGATCGCCCGTTCGACATGGGCACGGCCGACCCGGCCGGCGACCTGGCGGCCGCCCGCCTGAGCCTGGGCGATGAGCAGCTCATCCTCGGCGGCAACGCAGCGCGCCTGCTGGGGATCGGCGATGGCGCGGCCAGCGGGGCGGCCGATGCACCTTCCGACCAGGCAGCGAGGTAGCTGACAGTGGCGATTCCTACCTACGGCCCGGCCGCGGTGGACTGGGAGCAGCGGGTCGATCTCGGCCGGCTGCGCACCGACCGGCTGACCCGGCTGGAGGCCCAGCTGGAGCAGTCCGAGCTGGGCGCGCTGCTGAGCTTCGACTTCGCCAACGTCCGGTACATGACCGCGACCCACATCGGCACCTGGGCCATGGACAAGCTGATCCGGTTCGCGCTGCTGCCGCGCGGCGGGGGGCCGGTGATCTGGGACTTCGGCTCCGCCGCCCGCCACCATCAGCTGTATAACCCGTGGCTGGATCACACGCCCGCCGGGGAGGCGGGGTCGCCCACGGCGGAGGGCGCTGCGCGGACCGGCGCGCGGGCCGGCATCTCTACGCTGCGCGGTGCGTTCCATCCCGACGCCGGGATCGCGCAGGAAGTCGCGGCACAGGTCGCCGGGGTGCTGCACTCCTGCGGCCTGGCCGGCGAGCCGGTGGGCGTCGACGTGGCCGAGATGCCGGTGCTCGCTGCGCTGCAGGCGGCGGGCATCCAGACCGTGGACGGCCAGCAGGTTTTCCTGGAGGCCCGGCGGATCAAGACCCGCGACGAGATCAGCCTGCTCAGCCAGGCCTGCGCGATGGTCGACGCCGCCTATGAGCAGCTGTATGAGTTCCTGCGGCCGGGCGTGCGCGAGAACGAGTGCGTGGGCCTGGTGGCCAAGGTGCTCTACGATCTGGGCAGCGAGTACGTGGAGGGGGTCAACGCGATCTCCGGTGAGCGCTGCTCGCCGCACCCGCACGTGTACTCCGACCGGCTGATCCGGCCCGGCGACCCGGCCTTCTTCGACATCCTGCACAGCCACCTGGGCTACCGGACCTGTTACTACCGCACCTTCGCAGTGGGCAGCGCGTCGCGGGCGCAGCGGGACGCCTACGTGCGCTGCCGCGAGTACATGGACCAGGCCATCGCGCTGGTCCGGCCCGGCGTGACCACCGCCGACATCGTGTCGCTGTGGCCGCGCGCGCAGGAGTTCGGCTTCGGCGACGAGACGGCCGCGTTCGCGCTGCAGTACGGGCACGGGGTGGGGCTGTCCATCTGGGAGAAGCCGATCTTCAGCCGGCTGGTGTCGCTCGATCATCCCGAGACGCTGGAGGAGGGAATGGTGTTCGCGCTGGAAACTTACTGGCCCGCCGTCGACGGCTGGTCGGCCGCCCGGATCGAGGAGGAGGTGGTGGTCACGGCCGATGGCTGCGAGGTGATCACCAAGTTCCCGGCCGAGGACCTGCTGGTCGCCGGGCGCAAGTACTGGACGGCGGGCGGAGAGCTGAACACGCTGCGAGAGAGCCAGTCGCAGCTGAACACGGCGGCGGGACGCGGGGAGATGCGCTCATGACCGGGGAGCAGGAGATCTCGGCGGACCGGCTGCTGGAGCTACTGGAGCAGATGGCCGTGATCCGCGGCACCGAGCAGGCGGCGCACGACCTGTTCCTGCGTGGCCTGGTCAAGGGCACCACGCACCTGGCCGCCGGGCACGAGGCCGTGGCGGTCGGGGCCAGCGCGGCGCTGGCTCCCGGCGACTACGTGTTCGCGACCTACCGCGGGCATCATCATGCGATGGCCCGCGGCGCCTCGCCGGCGGAGTGCCTGGCCGAGCTGATGAGCAAGGCCACCGGGGTGTGCCGGGCCAAGGGCGGCTCGATGCACCTGACCAAGGCGTCGGCGGGCATGCTCGGGTCGTATGCGATCGTGGGCGCGCACCTGCCGATGGCGGCGGGCGCGGCCTGGTCCGCGCAGCTGCGCGGCACCGACCAGGTGGCGGTGGCCTTCTTCGGAGACGGCGCGACCAATATCGGCGCCTTCCACGAGGCGCTCAACCTGGCCTCGGTATGGTCCCTGCCGGTCTTGTTCATCTGCGAGAACAACCTCTACATGGAGTACACGCCGATCGGCTCGGTGACCGCCGCCGATCACCCCGCGGCCGACCGGGCCCCGGGCTACCGGCTGCCGGCCGAGGTCATCGACGGCAACGACGTGGTGGTGGTGGCCGAGGCGGTCGCTCGGGCGGCCGCGCGGGCCCGGGCCGGGGACGGCCCGACCGTGCTGGAGGCCCAGACCTACCGGCACTTCGGGCACAGCCGGACCGATCCGGCCAAGTACCGGCCGGCCGAAGAGGTAGAGCGATGGCTAGCCCGCGACCCGCTGGACGTGGCCAGCCGGCGGCTGGCCGGCCTCGGGGTGCCCGACAGCGCGGTGGCCGCCGCGCGCGAGCGAGCCGGGAAGGCGGTCGCGGACGCGGTGGCGGAGGCCATGGCGGCCCCCGGCCCGGACCCGGCGACGGCGTTCAGCGACGTATGGGCGGATGGAGGCGCGGCATGGCGGACGTGATCACCTACCGGGAGGCGGTGGCCGAGGGGCTGGCCCGGGAGATGCGGCGCGATCCTGCCGTCGTCTGCCTGGGCGAGGACATCGGCGCGGCCGGCGGGGTGTTCAAGACCACGGCCGGGCTGCACGCCGAGTTCGGGTCGCGCCGGGTCTGGGATACGCCCATCTCCGAGCAGGCCATCGTCGGAGCGGCCATGGGCGCGGCGATGACCGGCATGCGGCCCGTCGCCGAGATCATGTTCTCCGACTTCCTGGCCTGCTGCTGGGACTACCTGGCCAACGAGATCCCCAAGATGCGGTACATGACCGGGGGGCAGGTGACCGTGCCGCTGGTCGTGCGGACGGCCAACGGCGGCGGCCTGGGCTTCGGCGCGCAGCACTCGCAGGCGGTGGAGAACTGGGCCCTGGCCGTGCCGGGCCTGAAGATCGCGGCCCCGTCCACCCCAGCGGACGTGATCGGGCTGCTGGCCAGCGCGATCCGCAGCGATGACCCGGTGGTCTTCTTCGAGCACAAGGGGCTGTTCGCCAGCAAGGGCGAGGCCCCTCCGGAGGGTCATCTGGTCGAGCTCGGCCAGGCGGCGGTGATCCGGCCGGGCAGCGACGTGACCGTCGTGGCGCTGGCCGCGACCGTCCCGCTGGCGCTGGCCGCCGCCGAGCGGCTGGCCGCCGAGGGGGTGGCGGCCGAGGTGATCGACCTGCGCTGCCTGGTCCCGCTGGACATGGCCACGGTGCTGGAGTCGCTCGGCCGGACCTCCCGGCTGCTGATCGTCGAGGAGAACCCCTACCAGGGCGGCTGGGGCGGCACCGTCGCGTCGATCGCCGCCGACGAGGGCTTCCAGTTGCTGGACGCGCCGGTGCGGCGGGTGGCCGCCGCGTGCGTCCCGCTGCCGTTCGCCGACGCGCTGGAGGAGCAGGTCATCCCGACGGTCGACTCGGTGACCGCGGCCATCCGCACTCTGGTCGGCTATTAGGAGGGGTAACGCGATCACTGGCTACCGCGGCCCGCCGGCGTCCGGGCCGCTCGGGGCGGCCGGCTCAGGGCTAGTCGCTGCCCTCCTCGAGCAGCAGGTGGTAGCCGTTGGGCGTCCGCGCGTGCAGGACCCGGTACTGCCAGTCCCGGCTCGGCGCCATGAGCTCCTCGCGGTACCGCACGCCGGCCTCGGCCAGGCGCTTCTTGGCCATGTCCAGATCGCTGACGCCGAACTGCCAGGTCAGTACCTGGTCCGGGCGTGAGGCAGAGAAGCCCTCGCGCCACTCGATGCCGAACTCGAGCTGCCCGTGGCCCAGCGCCAGGAAGTAAGGGTACTCGGGCCCCTCGTAGGTGACGTGAAAGCCCAGGCGGACGTAAAAGTCCCGTTCAGCCTGAAGGTCGCTGACGAAGAGAATCGGAATAATCCGGCTGAACAATACCGCCATAGCGCGATATCGTAGCGATCCGGGGCGGTTATCGTGGCGGTGTGCCCCCAGCATTCGATAACCATCTGGTACGCGTCGCGGTCGGCCAGCTCACCCTGCAAGTCGGCCAGGTGGCGGGCAACCGGTCCGCCGCCCTGGACGCGGCCGTCCGGGCCGCCGACGCGGGGGCCCGGATCATCGTGCTTCCCGAGCTCACGCCGTCCGGATACGTGTTCGCCAGCCCGCAGGAGGCCCGGTCCGCCGCCGAGCCGGCCGACGGTCCCACGGTGACGCAGTGGGCGGAGCTGGCCCGGGGCCGTGGCCTGATCATCATTGGCGGATTTAACGAGCTCGGCGACGATGGCCAGCTCTACAACAGCGCCGTTCTGGCCGGTCCCGGCGGGGTCGCGGCCGTTTACCGCAAGGTGCACCTGTGGGACGCCGAGAATGATTTCTTCACGCCGGGCAGCGCGCCGCCGCCGGTCGTGGACACCGAGTTCGGCCGGGTGGCGGTCATGATCTGCTACGACGTCGAGTTCCCCGAGTGGGTGCGGCTGCCCGCCCTGGCCGGGGCCGACCTGCTGGCCGTGCCGACCAACTGGCCCGCCGAGCCCGTGCCGCCGGGGGAGCGGCCCATGGTCGTGGCGAACGTCCAGGCCGCGGCATTCGCGAACCGGATGTTCGTCGCAGCGGCCTGCCGGTGCGGCCCGGAGCGCGGCGTCAGCTGGGTCGGTGGCAGCCTCATCGCCGGCCCGGACGGCTACCCGCTGGCCGGCCCGGCCGGGGCGGATGACCCCGAGCTGCTGCTGGCCGACTGCGACCTGGCTCAGGCCCGGACCAAGGCCACCAGCCCGCGCAACGACCCGCACCTGGACCGGCGCCCCGCACTCTACGGCTGACGGCGCTGCGAGCCGCCCCGGGGCGGCTCGCCAGAGGCGGCTACTTCTTGCGGGCCAGGGTCAGCCCGTCACCGACGCTGAGCAGCGCGAGCTCGACGCGGCTGTCGGACATCGCGCGGGTGTTAAATGCCCTGATGGCCTCGACCACAGGATCGTGGTTCGCCGGGTCGGCCACCCGGCCGTCCTGCAGGGTGTTGTCGACCAGGATCACCCCGCCCGGCCTGATCCGGGGCACGACCTCGTCCCAGTAGCCGACGTAACCGCCCTTGTCGGCGTCGATGAACGCCAGATCCAGCGAGGCGGCGGCCGGCAGCGCGCGCAGGATGTCCAGCGCCGGGCCGAGCCGCAGCTCGATCCGGTCGGCGACGCCCGCCCGCTGCCAGTACTGCCGGGCCAGCGACGTCCATTCCTCGCTGACGTCGCAGCACACCAGGCGGCCGCCCGCCGCCAGGCCGCGGGCCAGGCAGATGGCCGAATAGCCGGTGAAGGTGCCGATCTCGACGGCGCTGGCCACCCCGGTGAGCCGGGCCAGCATCGTCATCAAGCGGCCCTGGTCCGGGCCGATCTGCATCCCGGCGGCGGCCGGGAAGCGCCGGGCCGTCTCGGCGGCCAGGTCGGCCAGCACCGCGTCCGGCGGGGTGCTGTGGGCCATGACGTAGTCCTGCACGTCCGGGCTGAAAAGATCACTGCGGCGCGCCACGGCGTCATCCTAACGGGGATAGCGTCCCTGGCGGGTCCGGAGGGCGGCGACCGTGCGGGCACGCCGCGCGGGGCATACGCTCTGGGCATGGTGTCGCACCCGGCCGGCATTCCGCTTGCCTTCCTGCCGAGCCCGTCGAGCAACGGCTTCTACGTGGGCCCGCTGTTCGTCCATGTCTACGGCCTCATGTACGTGGTCGGGATCGCCCTGGCCATTTACATCACCAGGCGCCGCTGGCGGGCCGTCGGCGGCGACCCGTCGCTGGTCGCCGACGTGGCGACCTGGGCCGTGCCAGTCGGCATCATCGGCGGCCGGATCTACTTCGACATCACCACGCCGGCCGATATCCCGCACCACTGGTGGGGGATCTTCGCCGTGTGGTCCGGGGGCCTGGGAATCTGGGGCGGCATCGCGCTCGGCGCCGCGGCCGGGGTCTGGCGGGTGCGGCGGGCCGGGGCCAGCGCCAGCGAGTTCGCCAACGCGATCGCCCCGGCGCTGCTGGTCGCCCAGGCGGTCGGGCGGATCGGCAACTACTTCAACCAGGAGCTGTTCGGCAAGCCGAGCGGCCTGCCGTGGGCGCTGGAAATCTCGCGGGCGTACCGGCCCCCCGGATACACCGCGTTCGCCACGTTCCAGCCGACCTTCCTCTACGAGATCATCTGGGACCTGGCCCTGGCCGCCGCGCTGGTCTGGCTGGGTCATCATCGCCATATCCGGCCGCCCGGGCTGTTCGCCCTGTATGTGGCGGGGTACTCGGCATTCCGCATCTTCGAGGAGTCGCTGCGGATCGACTCTTCCGAGCATTTTCTGGGCCTGCGGCTCAATTTCTACGTGGCCACGGCCGGCGTGGTGGGCGGCCTGGTCTGGTTCGCGGCGACCCAGCGCCGCGGCCGCGGTGATCCCGCCGCTGCCGTGGACGCGGACGGTAGCGCTGCGGCGGAGGGCGCGTCGGACGACGGCAGCGCTGTGTCGACGAACGTGGCGGAGCAGTAGCGCCCGGGCAGCGGGAGCCGGGCCTGGAGGAGACGCGCATGATCAACAGCCAGCATGAGCCGGGAGTCCTCGCCGCCGGGGCGGAGCCGGTGCGCCGGTACCTGCGCGGGCTCGGAATGCCCGAGCCGGATATTGATGTCTACCTGGACGAGGCCAGGCGCGGCCCCGGCCCGGCCACGTTCAGCTTCGGCACGCAGGACGAGGGCCTGATCCCGCAGCTTCGGCTGGAGCTCGCGGGCTCGGAGTTCGTGCTGTCGCAGGAGCCGCTGAGCTAGCGATCGCCGGAGCAGAGGGCGGAAAACTGCTGGACGCTGCGCCGGCGGCTCGGGCACGATGTGCTGATCGTGGGCATGAGTGGCGGGCTGGCGCGGATCCTGACGCGCGTGCGGCCGGACCTGACGCCGCTGCGGCGCTCGGCCGACTTCCGCCGCCTGTACGGCGGTCAGGCGGCCAGCCTGGCCGGTTCCATGATCACCTTTGTCGCCCTGCCCTACCAGGCGTACCAGCTGACCCATTCCTCGCTGGTCGTCGGCCTGCTGAGCCTGTCTGAGCTGGCGCCGCTGGTCCTGTCGGCGTTGCTCGGCGGGCTGCTGGCCGACGCTGCCAACCGGCGCACCCTGATCCTGGCCGCTGAGGCCTGCGGCGCCGTGGTGGCCGGGGGCCTGGCGGTTAACGCCGCGGCCTGGCATCAGGTCTGGCTGCTGTTCCTGCTCAGCGCGGCCGGCGCCGCCTGCTTCGGCCTGGCCCGGCCGTCGGTAGACGCCCTGGTTCCCCAGCTGGTACCGCGGGCCGACCTGCCGGCGGCCGCCGCCCTCAGCGGCCTGACCGGGAACGCGGCCCAGCTGGCCGGCCCGCTGCTGGGTGGCACCATTATCGCCGCGGCGGGCCTGGCCACCGCGTACTGGATCGACGCGGCCACCGGCCTGGCCGGGCTGCTGGCGTTCGCCCGGCTGAGCTCCTTTCCGCCCGGGCAGCAGGCCGGCCGACCGGGCCGCCGGAGCACTGCCGAGGGACTGCGCTACGTCCGCAGCCGCCCGGAGATCCTGGGCAGCTACCTGATCGATATGGCCGCGATGTTCTTCGGCGCGCCCTTCGCGCTGTTCCCGGCTTACGCGGCCCGGATCGGCGGCCCGGCCGTGCTAGGCCTGCTGTACGCGGCGCCGGGCGCCGGAGCGCTGCTGGTCAGCCTCACGGGCGGCTGGGCCCGGCACGTGCACCGGCACGGCCGCGCCATCGTGGCGGCCGTCTGCGGGTGGGGCCTGGCCATCGCGGCCTTCGGCCTGGCGCCTGGGCTGTGGTGGGCGGTCGCGGCGCTGGCCGGCGCCGGCGCCGCCGACATGGTCAGCGGCATCTTCCGGATGACCATGTGGAACCAGTCCATCCCGTCCCGGCTGCGCGGACGGCTGGCCGGACTGGAGATGATCAGCTACACCACGGGCGAGCCGCTCGGCAACCTGGAATCGGGACTGGCGGCCTCGCTGACCGGGTCGACGCGGATCGCGATCGTGTCCGGCGGCGTCCTGTGCGTGGTCGCGGCGGTGGCGGTGACGCTGGCCCTGCCGCTGCTCTGGCGCTACGACGGGCGAGTGGCGCAGGCCGGCGAGCCAGACGGCGACATGCCGCTGGCGCCGGCTAATGGAAGTACGGGAACATCGTGACCACGTACATGCTGCCCACGGCGCCCAGGAGCCCCAGCGCACCGCCCGCGAGCGCGAGGCCGGCGCCGCGCTGCCCGTCCGCGCCGAGCCGGCCCAGGGCCATCACGCACAGCAGCACCGCCCCCACCGAGGCTGGCAGCAGGCCGGGCACGGCCACCGACGCCACGCCGAACAGCAGGGCGGCCACGGCCAGTGCGCTGACGGGCCGGGCCGTCCGCGACGCGGGCGCGGGGGAGGACGCTTGCACCAGGGCTGTCCCGGCCGCGATCGGCAGCGTCCCGAGCGGGCCCACCGGCAGGTCGGCGGTCAGCGCGGCCAGCTCGGCATACGTACGGGAAGCGTGCGCCTGGCCCATCCGCTCGACGTACTCCTCCTGATCCAGCCGACCTTCCGCGAAGGCGGCCTTGAGGACGTCGATCGCCCGCTCGCGGTCGGCCTGAGATGTCCGCAAATGACCGTAGGCCAGTGGTGTCATCTCAGGTTCCTGTGCCGCAGCGGCCATTAGTCCTCCTGTGATCGCCCTCTTCAGCGTAACCCGGTTTGCTCGAGTCACCAGCGCGGGGCGGAGATGATCCGGGCCGGCGGTCACGCCTAGCCGGCCGGGTACGGTGCGAGCTGGCTCCTGATCGCGGTGACCGCGCGGCCGAAGTACCGGTGGCTGGCCGGCCTGGTCAGCAGGTCGGCCAGGGCGAGCAGGTCCAGCGCCGCGCTGACCTCGGGCCAGTCCGGCGGCAGCTCGCCCCCGCTGTCGCGGAAGCCGCCGGTGAACCTCGGGGGACAGGACGCCCAGGGCCGGGCCGGCGGCCCGGCACTGCTCGACGAACTCCGGCAGGTCCGGCAGGTCCTGCGGCGCGGGCTGCAGCGTGGCGTCGGTGAAGAAGCCGCCGCGCTCGAAGGAGACGGTGCCGATGGCGGCCAGCACCCGGCCCGCGGCCTGGCCTAGTCCGGCGCGATCGCTCTCGCCGGGTGCGGTGAGCGCTGCGCCTAGCGGCACGCCGGGGACGTGGCGGCCCGGCTCAGCGTGCAGAGCCGGTCCCGGTGAGCGGGCCGGGGGCGGTCCGCTCGACGGTCACATCCAGGGCGCGAAGATGCCGGCCGGGCGGTCACCGCGCTGGCGGGTCAGGTCGGCTGGGCCAGCGCGCGGGTCAGCGCGGGGGCGATCTGCGCCAGGCCGGACACCGGCGCGCTGATCCCGCCGCCGCGCCGGGCCAGCGCGGCGGCGGCCCGCTCCGCCTGCGGCGAGGGCAGCGGGCACAGCACGTGCAGCCGGTCGATGCCGCTGAGCGCGGCGGCCGGATCGCCGCCGGCGGTCCGCAGGCAGTCCGACAGCAGCACGGTCACCCGCTCGCCGGCGGGCGCTCCGGCTAGCTGGGCAGCTGCCGCCCGGAGCGCGCCGGCCAGGTCGGTCATCCCGTGGCCGCGCAGCCCGACCAGCTCGCCGACGAGGTCCTCGGGGTCCCGGCGGGCATCCAGGGCCTGCAGCACGGTGGTGCCGTGGCCGAACGCGACGACGGCCGGGTCCAGCCGCCGGTCCGGGGCGAGCACCACGCTGGCCGCGGCCACCGCGGCGATGGCGACGGCGAGCCCGGTCATGGACCCGCTGGTGTCGATGAGCAGGCAGGTCGCCCGGCGGCTGGCGCGCCAGGACCGGGTGACCAGGGCGTCGGGCGGCGGCGGCCAGGTGCCCGGCCACCGGTCCAGGGTGGCGTCCAGGTCCAGATCGCCGTCCGCGGCGGAGCTGGGCCCCAGGCGGCGGGTGCCGCGGGCCGGGCTCCAGCCGGCCGCGCCGAGGCGGACGAACACCCGAGCCGCCAGCCGCCGCGCGGCGGCGCGCAGCTCCCCGTCGGTGGCCAGGGCCAGGTCAGCGAGCAGGGTGGCGGTGGTGTCGGGGTCGTCGGCCAGCAGCCGGGCCAGCGCGTCGGCGTCCAGCCGACCAGCCTCCGGGGACACCTCGCCGAACCCGGCGTGCCGGGCCGCGAGCTCGGCGCGGCTGATTGTCCGCCGCCCGGTGCCCCGGGCGCGGTCACGGCGGAGGCTGGAGCGGGACGAGCCGCGCGGCCCGCCGCCGGCATCCGGCGGCGGGCCGTCAGCTTTTCCCCGGCCGTCCCGGGAGGCGCCGCTGGCCGCCTGGTGACCGGGCTGGCCTGCGGCAGCCTCGTCAGGAGTCATCCCGGCGCTCCCGGCCGGCTGGCCCGGCTCGTCCGGCCCGGCGGCCTCGTCCGGCCCGGCGGCCTCGTCCGGCCCGGCAGCCTCATCCGGCTCAGCGGCCCAGAGCTGGCCCAGCAGCTCGTCCAGAACCGACTCTGGGCTGCGGTCGCAGCCGTCGGCCACCCGGATCCGCCCCGACAGCGCCGCCCAGGCGGCGTCCCTGGTGGTGTCGCGGGTCATCCGCCGCTCGCCGCGCAGCCGCGTCAGCCCGGTGAGCAGCAGGACCAGGTCGATCGCGCCCCGCACCGACGCGCCGGTGCGCACGTCGCGATGCGTGCGGGTGGCCCGGGTCAGGGCCACCGCGAACTCGGTGACCGGGCCGCTGACGCCGGTCACCGCGGTGGTGATGGCCTGCTCGGCAGCCGCGTCCTGGTAGCCGAGCACCACCCGGCAGATCCGGTCGGCGATGGCCTGGCTGACCCGCGCGGTGCCGACGGCGTCGAACGGGTTCATCGCGGCGATCAGCCGGAAGTCGGCGTCGGCCCGCACCAGCCCCAGCCGGGGGACGGCGATCTCGCCCTCGGCCAGGACCGTGATGAGGACGTTCAGCGTCTCTTCCGGGATCCGGTTGAACTCCTCCAGGTACAGCAGGGCGCCCCCGCGCATGGCCTGGAGCAGCGGCCCGTCGGTGAAGCTGGCCGTCACGTAGCCCGCCGCCAGCACCTGCGCCGGGTCGTACTGCCCGACGAGGCGGGCCGGCGTCAGCTCGGCGTTCCCCTCGACGAACACGACATCGCGCCCGGCCTGGCATGCGATGTCGCGCAGCAGCGTGGACTTGCCCGTGCCGGGCGGCCCCTCGATCACGACGTGGCGGCCGGCCTCCAGCGCGACGGTGAGGACCTGGCGCTCGCGCCGCAGCCCGACGACGAGCGCCGGGCTGCCGGGCGTCACGGCATCATCTCGCGCGGGTCACGAGGTGGGGTGCAGGATGACACCGCGGATGTTCTTGCCGTCCAGCAGGTCCTGGTAGCCCTGGTTGACCTCGTCCAGGGTGTACGTCGAGGTGATCAGCTCATCCAGCTTCAGGTCGCCGGACCGGTACAGCTCCACCATGCGGGGAATGTCGTGGAACGGGTCACCGGAGCCGAACAGGCTGCCCTGGATCCGCTTCTCGAACAGGGTCAGGATGGCGCCCGGCAGCTCGATCGTGTTCTTGGTCGGATCCGACAGCCCGGTCACCACGACCGTGCCGCCCTTGCGGATGGCGTGGAAGGCGCTCGTCACGACCTCGGAGGTCACCACGCCGACCGTGACGATGGCCTTGTCGGCGCCGACGCCGCGGGTGAGCTGGGTAATCAGCTCCTGGGCCTCCTCCGCGGTGGCGCAGCTGTGCGTGGCCCCGAGCTGCTCGGCCGCCTCGCGCTTGTTGGCCAGCGGGTCGATCGCGACCACGTTGCGGGCCCCGGCCAGGGCGGCGCCCTGCACGGAGTTGATGCCGATGCCGCCGATGCCGTAGATCGCGATGGTGTCGCCGGGCTCGGTGGCGGCGGCGTGCACCGCCGAGCCGAAGCCGGTCGGGACCCCGCAGCCGATGAGGACCACCTTGTCCAGGGGCAGGTCGTCGTCCACCTTGATGGCCGAGTTCTCGGAGATAACGGCCCGCTCGGAGAACGTGCCGAGCATGCACATGCCGCCGAGGTCCTCGCCGTCGGCATGGAACCGGTAGGTGCCGTCCGGCAGCGAGCCGTCGAGGATGGTGGCGCCCATGTCACAGAGGTTGGACTTGCCGGTCGCGCACCACCGGCAGTGCCCGCAGACCGGGAGGAACGAGCAGATGACGTGGTCACCGGGCTGCAGCCGGGTCACGCCCGGGCCGACCTCCTCGATGATGCCCGCGCCCTCGTGACCGCCGACGATCGGGAAGCGCGGCACCAGGTCGCCGTGCCGCAGGTGCTCGTCGGAATGACACAGGCCCGACGCCACGTAGCGGATCAGCACCTCACCAGTCTTCGGGGGGTCCAGGTCGATCTCGGTGACCTCGAAATCCTGGCCGGTCCCGCGCAGAATGGCAGCCTTCGTCTTCATTGTCCCTCCTCGTTCGCGGCCTCGCTGCTGGCGCAGGCGGCCATGAGAGTCACCATAGATCGGACACGGTCATCAGGAACACCCCCGCTGGCACCCCGCCAGGCGGCCGGGACCGGGGGCCTGCGGCCCGGCTGGCGCCCGCGGGGTCATGATGGGCTGGTGGAAACTGACGATCGCGCGGCCGCCCTGGATGCCGCCGTGCCCGCCGGCTCCTGCCCGTTCACCATCGACCGGCCGGCGATGACGCAGCGCTGGGAGCGGCTGACGTTCCTGCACTGGTCGGCCGACCCGGCGGTGGTGCAGCGCCTGCTGCCCGCGGGGCTGAGCGTCGATACCTTCGGCGGCGCGGCCTGGGTCGGGCTGGTGCCGTTCTTCATGCACGTCGGCACGGGCGGCGGCCACCAGGCCCCGTGGGCCTCGGACTTCTGCGAGACCAACGTCCGGACGTACGTGCGCGACCGGGACGGGCGATCCGGGATCTGGTTCTTCTCCCTGGACGCCGCGCGGCTGGGCGCGGTGGCCGTCGCCCGGGCAGGGTACCGGCTGCCCTACTACTGGTCGGCCATGCGGCTGGCCGAGCGCCCCGGCCAGGTCGCTTACACCTGCCGTCGCCGCTGGCCCGGCCCGCGCGGCACCGCCAGCCGGGTCGTCGTCAGCATCGGTGCCCCCTACCAGGCCAGCGAGCTCACCGACCGCGACCATTTCCTGACCGCCCGGTGGCTGCTGTTCAGCGTGGCCGGCGCCCGGCAGCAGTACGCGCGGGCGTGCCACCAGCCCTGGCCGCTGCACCACGCGCGGGCGGCGCTCGTCGACGACCAGCTGATCGCGGCGGCCGGGCTGCCGCCGTCCCTCGGCGATCCGCTGGTGCACTACTCGCCGGGCGTGGACGTCCGGATCGGGCTGCCCGAGCGCTGCCCGCCGTCGGGGAGCTAGCGGGCCTCTTCCAGGTGCGCGGTGTCGTTGAACCCGCGGACGATCCAGCGGTCGCCGGCTACCACCAGGCGGGAGATGGACGCGTTGTCCGCGCCGAGGAAGGCGAACGGCCGGGAGCCGGCCGCCAGGGCCAGCGCCTGCCCGATGACGCCGCCGTGCACGACGACGGCCACCACCTGGTCAGGATGGGCGGCCGCCACCCGGCGCAGCGCGCCGCCGACCCGGGCCGCGAACGCGCTGGCCGGCTCGGCGCCGGGGATGACATCCCAGCGCTCCTCCGCCCACATGCGCTGGGCGAGCGGGTGCTGCTCGGCCACCATCTTGCGGAACAGCCCGGCTTCCCAGTCGCCCAGGAACACCTCCCGCAGGCCCGGCTCCACCTGCGGGGTCAGCCCGAGGCGCGCGGCCAGCGGCGCCGCGGTCTGCGCGGTGCGGCGCAGCGTGGTCACGTAGATGGCGTCGATGCGGCTGCGCGCCAGGCGGCCGGCCAGCCGCTGCGCCTGGTCGTGCCCGCTCCGGTCGAGCGCGGGATCCGCGTGCCCGTCCACCAGCGGAAACGGGTCGTCCGGGTTCGCGGCCTCAGACTCGCCGTGCCGGATGAGCAGCAGTTCGGCGGCGCCCGGCTGCGGGCGAAAGCGCGCCTGGCGGTAGGCGGCGGCACCGGGCTGGGGATCGCTGGCGGGTGTGACCACGTGCGAAGACTAGCCGCCGTGCCGGGCCGCGGCTCAGCTGGCCGCCGCTACCTGCGGCCCGGTCCGGGCCCGCCACCAGTCCTGGCCCGGCTCGGGCAGCGTGTAGATGGGGTCGTAGTACTCATGCTGGCGGTCCAGGGCCAGCTCATCGCCCGCTTCCACGCCCGTGCGGTAGTTCTTGGTCCAGTACGAGATGCCGAGCTCGCGGTCGTACCGGGCCACCTGGTGCACCCAGCGCTTGCCGACGTAGGGGACGTCGCAGATGAAGCGGGGAGTGGCGAACCCGGGCAGGTACCCCATGATGTCGTGCTGGAGCTGCTGGGCCTCGCCCAGCGACAGCCGCCAGTGCTCGCTGTTGGGGATCATGTCGCACATGTAGAAGTAGTACGGCATGATCTTGGCGTCGTCGAGCAGGGCGAAGCACAGGTCCAGCAGGGCCTGCGCGCTGTCGTTGGTGCCGCGCAGCAGGACGCCCTGGTTGCGGACGTCCCTGATGCCCGTGTCCAGCAGCGCCCTGGCCGCGCTGGCCACCAGCGGCGTCACCGACTGGGCCGAGTTGACGTGCGTGTGGACCGCGATGCTGACGTCCCGCTCGGCGGCCCTGGCCGCCAGCCGCTCCATCCCCGAGCGGACCTGGCCGGTCAGCCAGTACTGCGGCAGGCCCATCAGGGCCTTGGTGGCCAGCCGGATGTCGCGGACGCTGGGCACGTCGATGAGGTCGCTGACGAACGCCTCCAGGCGCGGCCAGGGCAGGTTGGCCACGTCGCCGCCGGAGACCACCACGTCGCGCACGCCCGGGGTCCGCCGCAGGTAGGTGATCATGGCGCCGAGCCGGTCCTCGCGCGGCAGGCCGAACTTGTGCTTGTCGATCAGCGGGGTCGGGTTCCCGACCAGGTCCATCCGGGTGCAGTGCCCGCAGTACTGCGGGCAGGTGGGCAGGACCTCGGCCAGCACCTTGGTCGGGTACCGGTGCGTCAGCCCTTCGACGGCCCACATCTCCGCCTCGTGCAGGGAATCGCGGGACGCCTCCGGGTGCGAGGGCCAGTCGGCGCGGCGGTCGCTGAACACCGGGATCATGTACCGGCGGACCGGGTCGGCGTAGAACGCGTCGGTGAAGCCGGCCGCGTCCGCCGCGACCAGCGGCGCCATGGTGTTGATCATCTGCGGCGGGACCAGCATCGACATCGTGGCCCGCTCCGCCTGGTCCCGCTCCAGGTCGGCGTAGAACCGCTCCGACAGGCCGGCGCCCAGCACCTCGCGGAGCTGGCGGATGTTCTTGACGCAGTGCGCGCGCTGCCACTGGGCCGATGCCCATTCCGCAGGCGTCACCGCGGCCCAGCCCGGCAGCCGCCGCCAGTCCGGCTCTACCAGCTCCCGGTGCCGGTAGCTGTATGGCTGGTCACTCATTGGCCGCGCCTACCTTCCGGACAAAAGACCTTAGTTCCGGCACATTACGCAAGAACATACTGTCGGTATAGTGCTGTGCAGGAAATTCTACTGAATCTAGCCGATCGACAGGAAGGATGGTACAGGTGACCCGATCCCAGCTTTACCCGGACGTGGCGCCGCTGGGCCTGCACCGGGTCCTGGAGCCCTGCGGGGTGCTGCCCCAGGCGGCCCGGCAGCTGGACGCCCGGGCGGCCATCTGGCCCGACGAGGTGCGGGTAGCCGTGCAGCGGCTCAACCTCGACGCCGCGTCCTTCCGCCAGCTCAGCGAGGCGACCGGGGGAGACCCGGCGGCGCTCCGGGCGGCGGTGCTGGAGATCGTGGCCAGCCGGGGCAAGATGCAGAATCCCGTCACCGGCTCGGGCGGCATGCTCACCGGCGTGGTCGAGGAGGTGGGGCCGTGCTCACCGCTGGGGCTGACGCCGGGGGACCGGATCGCCACGCTGGTCTCCCTGAGCCTCACCCCGCTGGTGATCAGCGACGGGCTGGCCCGCTGGGACGGCCGGTCCGAGCAGGTTCCCTGCGCCGGTCACGCGATCTTGTTCGGCCGGTCGATCGCCGCGGTCCTGCCGGACGACCTGCCCGCCGAGCTGGCCCTGGCCGTGCTGGACGTCTGCGGCGCCCCCGCGCTGACCAGCCGCGTCGTCGTGGCCAGCGCGCGGCGGCGCCCGGCCGGCCCGGGGCCGGTGGTGGCCATCCTCGGCGCCGCCGGGAAGAGCGGGTCGCTGTCGGCGGCGGCCGCCCGGCAGGCCGGGGCCAGCAAGGTCATTGGCGTCGTGCCGCACGAGGCCGAGGCCGCGCTGCTGCGCGCGGCCGGCGCCGGGAGTGAGCCGGGCGGCCCGCTGGCCGACGAGATCGTCATCGCCGACGCGCGGGACCCGGTTGCCGTCTCCGCCGCCGTCGGCCGGGCGGGCGGTCCCGCCGACGTCACCGTGGTCTGCGTGGACGTGCCCGGCTGCGAGGGCGGCGCGATCCTGGCCACCGCGGACGGCGGCACCGTTATCTTCTTCTCGATGGCCACGTCGTTCAGCGCGGCGGCCCTGGGGGCCGAGGGCATGGCGGCCGACGTCACCATGCTGGTGGGCAACGGGTACGTGCCCGGCCACGCGGAGCTGGCCCTGGACCTGATCCGGTCGCAGCCGGGCGTCCGGGCCCTGTTCGCCCGCAGGATCGGGCCGGAGGAATAGCGATGGAAACAGCCAGCACCGGACCCGACCGGGCCGTGGCCCGCAGGCTCAACCTCGACCCGGCTGCCGTCCGGGAGGCCCGCGAGCTTGCCCGCCGCGCCGGGCAGCCCATCGTCGACATGGCCAGGACCCATACCACCGTCTCCGTCGAGCGCGCCGTGCTCCGGCTGGCCGGCCTGCGGGGCGCCGACGAGGACGGCATGCCGTGGGTGAACCGGCTGGCCGACGCGGTGCGGCGCGGCACCGGCCTGGAGCGCGGCGTGGCCCTGCCAGCCTGGGACGCGCTGCTGTCGGGGAACTATCCCGACCTGGGCGCGCTGGCCCGGGCCGCCGCGGCGGGCGAGGTCCAGTTCCGCATTCCGGACGGGGCGGACGCGCATGCCGCCCGGGGCGCCGCCGCGGCGGCGGCGGCCGGCGGGATCGCCCGCATCGACGCGCAGCGGGCCGCCCGCGAGGCGATGATCGCGCAGACGTCCCAGCCGCGGATGCCGTGGATCTACCTCATCGTGGCCACCGGCGACATCTACGAGGACATCCCGCAGGCCCAGGCGGCGGCCCGGGAGGGCGCCGACATCATCGCGGTGATCCGGTCCACCGGCCAGTCGCTGCTCGACTACGTTCCCGAGGGCGCGACCCGCGAGGGCTTCGCGGGCACCTACGCGACCCAGGAGAACTTCGCGCTGATGCGGGCGGCCCTCGACGAGGTGTCCCGCGAGCTGGGCCGCTACGTCCGGCTGACCAACTACGCCTCGGGCCTGTGCATGCCCGAGATCGCGTCGCTGGCCGGCCTGGAGCGGCTGGACATGATGCTGAACGACTGCATGTACGGGATCATCTTCCGGGACATCAATCCCCGCCGGACCTTCATCGACCAGCGGTTCTCCCGGCAGATCCACGCCCGGGCCGGGATCATCATCAACACCGGCGAGGACAACTACCTGACGACCGCCGACGCCGTGGACGCGGCTCACACGGTCGTGGTCAGCCAGCTCCTGAACGAGTACTTCGGCAAGGAGGCGGGCCTGGCCGACAGCCAGCTCGGCCTGGGCCACGCCTTCGAGATCAACCCCGCGGTCCCCGACTCCTTCGTGCTGGAGCTGGCCCACGCCCAGCTCGTCCGCGAGCTGTTCCCCGATGCCCCGCTCAAGTACATGCCTCCGACCAAGCACATGACCGGCAACGTCTTCGCCGGCTACCTGCTGGATGCCTTCTTTAACCTGGCCGGCGTCATGACCGACCAGTCGATCTTGCTGATCGGCATGATGACCGAGGGCATCCACACGCCGTTCCTGGCCGACAGGGATCTCGCGCTGGAGAATGTCCGGTATGTCCGTGAGGCGGCCGGGCGGCTCGGCGAGAGCTTCCAGCCGGTGCCCGGCGGCTTCATCGACCGCCGCGCGAACGAGGTGCTCGGCGAGGCGGTCCGGCTGCTGCGCCGGATCAGCGCCGAGGGCCTGCTGGAGGCCATCGCGGACGGCACCTTCGGCATCACCCGGCGGCCCGCCGACGGCGGCCGCGGCCTGGACGGGGTCATCGAGCACGCGGACGGTTACTTCAACCCGGCCAGGGACATCCTCGAGGGCGCGCAGCGGAACCTGCCCGGCGACACGCCGCCGGCGGCGATGAGCGAGATCGGAGCCTAGCCATGACCGAGCTCGATCAGCCGGGCCGCCCGGCCGAGCCGCAGATCGTCCGGCCCTACGGCGACACCACGGGCGACGGGCGGGTGCAGGTGTCGTTCACCCTGCCGGTCCCCTACGGCACCGCCCGGCAGCGGGCCCGGGCCGAGGGCGCCGCGCTCCAGCTGGCGGCCAAGATGGGCCTGGAGCCGGCCATGGTCGTGCACGCGAAGGGCATCGGGACCGACTTCACCTTCTTCATCGTGTACGGGCGCGTCGGCCACCTGGTCGACCTGTCCGAGGTCATCGTGGCCGAGCGCGAGTTCCCGCTGCTGGCGGCGGCCGAGGTCAACCTGCGGATCCGGTCCGGGCTCGGCCGAAAGCTCGTGGTGGTGGGCGCCTGCATCGGCACCGACGCGCACACCGTGGGCATCGACGCCATCCTCAACGTGAAGGGCCACGCGGGGGAGAAGGGCCTGGAGTATTACCGGGAGATCCGCGTGGTCAACCTCGGCTCCCAGGTCGCGGTGCCGGACCTGGTGGCCCGGGCCGCCGCCGAGGGCGCCGACGCCGTCCTGGTCAGCCAGGTCGTGACGCAGCGGGACGCGCACATCGCCAATGCCCGCGAGATGGCCGGCGCGTTCGCCGCGGCCGGCCCGCGGCGGCCGCTGCTGGTCGTCGGGGGACCGCGGTTCGACCCGGCCATGACCGCCAGCCTGGGCGTGGACAAGGTCTTCGGCAAGGGCACCACGCCGGGCGAGGTGGCCAGCTACCTGGCCTACACGCTGGCCCCGGCCGACTCGATCGGCGTCGGCGCATGACCGGCGGTCCTGCTCCTGAGGCCGCGGGAGGCGGCCCGCGGGTAGGCCTGACCGTCACCCACCGGCGTTACGTCCCCTATAGCCACGCGCACTACGGTGGCCACCTGGTCGACGGCGCCTACGTCCTGGGGCTGTTCGGCGATGTCGCCACCGAGGTCTGCATCCGGACCGACGGGGACGAGGGCCTGTTCGCGTCGTACTCGGATGTGCAGTTCCGCGCCCCGGTGCTGGCCGGCGACGTGCTCGAGGTCACCGCGACGGTGACCCGGGTCGGCACCCGCAGCCGCGGCCTGGCGCTGGAGGCCCGGGTGGTCTGCCGGGCCGAGCCCGAGCGCGGCCCCTCGGCCGCCCGGGTGCTCAGCGAGCCCGTCATCGCGGTCACGGCCGCCGGCACTGTCGTCGCCCCGCCGGTTGCCACCCCGCCCGCCTGACGCTAGCGGGGACGGCCGGCTGGCCGGCCCCGCTAGCGGGGACGCTACTCCGAGCCGAAGGTCTTGATCTCGGCCTCCTCCGCCTCGGTGAGCGGGCGCGGCGCGTCGCCCTTGGCCACCTTGGCGCTCTGCACCTTGTGCCGGATGCCGTCCACGATCTCCGGGTTGGCCAGCGTCGTGACGTCCCCGATATCGGTGAAGTTGGAGACCGCGGCGATGACCCGCCGCATGATCTTCCCGGACCGGGTCTTCGGCATGTCCGGGACGATCCAGACGTTCTTCGGCCGCGCGATCTTGCCGATCTCGACCTCGATCGCCTTGGTCACCTTCGCCTCCATGCCGTCGGCCGGGACGCCCGGCTTGAGAGCGATGTACATCTCGACCGCCCGGCCGCGGATGTCGTCGACCACCGGCACCGCGGCCGCCTCGGCCACCTCCGGGACGGTGAGCGCGGCCGACTCCAGCTCCTTCGTGCCCAGCCGGTGGCCGGCGACGTTGATCACGTCGTCGACGCGGCCCAGGATGCGGTAGTAGCCGTCGGCGGCCTGCAGGGCGCCGTCTCCGGCGAAGTACGGCCAGTCGCGCCAGTCCTTGCTGCCGGGGTCGGCGTTGTACTTGCGGTAGTACACGTCGACGAAGCGGTCGGGCTGGCCCCAGATGGTCTGCATGATCCCCGGCCAGGGGTTACGGATGCAGATATTGCCGGCCTTCCCGCTGTCGGCCGGGATCTCGTTGCGGTCCTCGTCGTAGATGACGCCGTAGATGCCCAGCGCCGTCGGGCCGCAGCTGCCGGGCTTCATCGGCTGCAGCGCCGGCAGCGTGCTGCCCAGGAAACCGCCCGTCTCGGTCTGCCACCAGGTGTCCACGATGGCGGCCTCGCCCTTGCCGACCGTCGCGTAGTACCAGCGCCAGACCTGGGGCTCGATCGGCTCGCCCACCGTCGTCATGTGCTTGAAGTGGTAGTCGTACTTTTCCGGCTCGTCCGGGCCGACCTTGCGCAGCATCCGGATGGCCGTCGGCGAGGTGTGAAAGATGTTGACGCCCAGCTTCTCGGCGATCCGCCAGGGCCGTCCCGCGTCGGGGAAGTTCGGCGTGCCCTCGTAGATCACCGTGGTCGTGCCGAGCGCCAGCGGGCCGTACACGATGTAGGAATGGCCGGTGATCCAGCCGATGTCGGCCATGCACCAGTAGACGTCGTCGGGGTGGATGTCCTGGTAGTACTTCGAGGTGCCGGCCACGTAGGACAGGTAGCCGCCCGTGCTGTGCTGGGCGCCCTTGGGCCGCCCGGTGGTCCCGCTGGTGTACATCAGGAACAGCGGCGCCTCAGCCGGCATCGATACTGGCGCCACTTCCTGCCCGCGGTAATCGCCGAGCACCTCGTCCACGAAGAAGTCGCGGTGCTCGCTCATCGGCGTCGCGGACGCGTACTGGCCCTCGTGCCGCCGCCAGACCAGCACCTTGTCGACGTCCTGGCCCTGCCGGGCCGCCTCGGCCAGCGCCTCGTCGGCCTTGCCCTTGTGGTCGACCAGATCGCCGCTGCGGTAATAGCCGTCCATGGTGATCAGGACCCGGCTGCGGGAGTCGGCGATGCGGGTCCCGCAGGCGTTGCCGCTGAAGCCGCCGAAGACCTCCGAGTGAACGACGCCCAGCCGCGCGCAGGCGAGCATCGTGATGGGCAGCTCCGGCACCATCGGCATGTGCAGGGTGACCCGGTCGCCCGCCTTCAGGCCCGCGAAGTCCCGCAGCAGCGCGGCGAACTCGCTGACCCGGGTCAGCAGCTCGCCGTAGCTGATGCGCACCGGCTCGTCGGCCTCCGGCTCGGCGATCCAGATGATCGCGTCCTTGTCCGGATTGGCCGCCGCGTGCCGGTCAACGCAGTTGTAGCTGGCATTGAGCCTGCCGCCGACAAACCACTTCCAGAACGGCGGGTTACTGGCATCGAGCGTGGTGTCCCAGGGCGTGTCCCAGGTCAGCAGGTCGGCATACTCCTTGAAGCACTCGGGGAATTTATCCTCGCTGAACCGGTCGAAGATCGCCGGGTCGTTGGCGTTAGCCTGCTCGACGAACTTCTCTGGCGGCTCGACGTACTTTTCCTCGCGCCAGTGCACTGCGATCTGGGCCTCAGAGGATTGAGACTCCGGGCTTTCTGTCATTCTGCGTCCTCCAGCCGGAAACATTGGATCCGCGTCAGCCGCCGGGGTCATAAGGGAATTGCAGGACGCGGGCCTCTGCCCGGCAGGTTCTGGTCGCCCATGACAACCCTGTCATGCTGCCCCCACACGCTACGGGAGTCTCAATTGTATCGCCGGCGGACAACCCCGAACAGGCCCGTCATCAGACGGCCGCCAGGCGCATCTTTCCTGGTAGGACAGGTTGACATCGGCGCGATCGACGGTAAGTTTCTGCCCAGTCCAGCACCGGGCCAGCCGGCCGGGGGCGGTCAGTCAGCCCGGCCGGGGCTGTGCCGAGAGTCGGGCGTGCTGCCCGGCTCGGGCCAGGCGCAGCCCGACAGGGAGCGGCTGCTCAGGCCCCGGCTGGACGGGGGGTTGGATCCAGGAGGGGCCCGGGTACCCAGTAGACAACGGATCACGATCCCGTTACCGGCGGGACGCGATCCGGTCCGAAGGGTGTCCCGGGCCCTCTTCCCGCCCCGGGAAGTATGGGATCGTGGTTGCGAGAACCACCGTGTTCTGGAACCACCGTGCCGATCCGGACGTTGGTGACGCGTGTATCCTCACCAACGCCATAACCGACGCCTGAGGCAGGCATAGTGACCACCACCGTCCGGCCAAGCAGCCCGATCGGGCACGTCGCCGTCATCATCCCGACGTACAACGAGCTGGCCAACCTCGAGAACATCGTGGCGCGGGCCCGCGGCGCGGCGCCCGCGGCCGACATCCTCGTCGTGGATGACAACAGCCCCGACGGGACCGGCGACCTGGCCGACAAGCTGGCGGCCGGGGACGATCACATCCGGGTGCTGCACCGCAGCGCCAAGGCCGGCCTGGGCGCCGCCTACATCGCCGGCTTCGGCTGGGCCCTGGAGCGCGGCTACGGCACGCTGGTCGAGATGGACGCGGACGGCTCGCATGACCCCGCGGACCTGCCGCGGCTGCTGAGCGCGCTCGAGACCGCCGACCTGGTGGTCGGCTCGCGCTGGGTGCCCGGCGGCGTCGTGGTCAACTGGCCCCGGTCCCGGGAGGTGCTCTCGCGCGGCGCGAACACCTACGCCCGGCTGATGCTCGGCATCGAGGTGCACGACGCGACCGGGGGATACCGCGCGTACCGGGCAGACACGCTGCGGGCCATCGGCCTGGAGCAGGTGCAGTCGCAGGGATACTGCTTCCAGGTCGACCTGACCCTGCGGACGGTCAACGCGGGCCTGGTGGTGCGCGAGGTGCCGATCACCTTCACCGACCGGACCATCGGCGCGAGCAAGATGAGCCGGACGGTCGTCTTCGAGGCCTTCTGGCGGGTCGCCCAGTGGGGCATCGGGCAGCACCTGCACCGCTCGCGCACCGCCGCCCGGCGGGCCGCCGCCCCGCCAGTGCCGGACCAGACCACCCAGATCAAGTCTCAGTAGGTCTGCCCGGCTGGGGTGCCGAAGCTCGGTAAGACTGCCCGGCGGGGGCCGCCGGTCAGGCGCTCTTGCGCTGCCGGGGTGCCTGCGACCGGCTGGCCGGGGCGTGCGTCGTGCCGCGCTCGCCGCGGATGACCGCCAGCCGCTCGGCCAGCACTTCCTCCAGGTCGGCAAGCGTCCGGCGCTCCATCAGCATGTCCCAGTGGCTGCGCGGGGCCTTGGCCTTCTTGGGCGCCGGCATATCTCCGGTGACGGTGACAGCGGTGGCGCCGCAGACCCGGCACTCCCAGTTGGCGGGCAGCTCGGCCTCGGCGGAGAAAGGCACCGTGAACCGGTGCCCCTTCGGGCAGTCGAAAGCAACCTCCTGACGCGGGGCCAGGTCGGTGTTACGGTCGTTCTCGTAGCTAGTAGCTCCGAGTCGGGTGCCGCGAAGTGCGCGTTCGGCCATAAGTTCCACTGCCTCTCAGGCGCTCAGCCGTCCTACTTAACAACGGTGAGTACCCGGACAAGATTCCCGGCCCGGCCTCGTTCCAACCCCTCCGGGCTGCCCGATCTCAGCGCGAGCCCCGATCACGGCGCACCGGCGGGCGCCCGATCACCCGGCCTGGCGCGGATACCAGCGGCCGCGGCCCAGCAGGACCTCGCGCAGCAGGGCGGTCTGATCGGTGATGATTCCGTCCACGCCGAGGTCAAGCAGGGTAGCCATCAGCTGCCGGTCGTTGACCGTCCAGACGTGGACCTGCAAGCCGGCGGCATGCGCCCGGCGGATGAACGTGCCCGTCGCCACGCGCGCCGGGACCTGCGCGCAGCGCACCGATAGCCGGGCAAACCGCCGTGACAGCACGTAATCTGAGAAACCGGACTTGATCAGGCCGATCGCCGCCGGCGCGGTGGCCATGCAGACCGGCCGGGCCAGCGCCCGCCGGGCGGCCCGCAGCCGCCGTCCGGAGAATGACGTCACGCAGACCCGGTCCCAGGCCGCCGTCCGGCGCAGCACCTCGGCTAGCGGGCCGATGGCCGAGTCATCCTTGATGTCGATGTTGAAGCGCACATCCGGCCACGCGCCGAGCAGGTCCGCCAGCAGCGGGATCGGCTCGCTGCCGCCGATCCGCGCGGCGGCCACCCGGGCGTAGGGCAGCTCAGCGATCCGGCCGGCCCCGTCGGTGACCCGCTCCAGGGTCCGGTCGTGAAAGGCGACCACCTGGCCGTCGGCCGTGGCGTGCACGTCGGTTTCCAGGTAGGCGTACCCGAGCCCGACAGCGTGCTGGAACGCCGGCCAGGAGTTCTCCGGGAAGTGGCCGGCCCCGCCCCGGTGCGCGAAGGCGATCGGCCGGGGATGATCAAGGAATCCGGATGGCACCGCCTCAGTATGCCGCCCACTCCCGCCGCCGAGCCTCCGCTAGCGCCACGGCCGCCGCCGTGGCCACGTTCAGCGACCCCACCTTGCCGGCCTGGGGGATGTAGGCCACCACGTCGGCGGCGGCCAGCAGGGCGGCCGAGCAGCCCCGGTCCTCGTTGCCGAGGGCCAGGCAGATGTCGCCCTCCAGCGGCGCCTCGTGCAGCGGCATGGCCCCGCCCGCGAGCTCGATCGCGACCACCCGCAGGCCGCCGGCCCGGGCGGCGGCGACGCCGGCCCTGATATCCGGCAGCCGCTCCCAGGGCAGGTGACGATCGGTGCCGAGCGCGGTCTTGCGCGCCGAGGGATGCTCGGGGGTGGCGCAGTCGCCGCACAGCCAGAGCTGGTCGGCGCCGAACGCGGCCGCGGTCCGCACGATCGACCCCACGTTGAACGGCTGCCCGACCGACTCCAGCAGCACGCAGACCCTGGCCTGGGTGCGGCGGCGCCAGGACCGGTTGAGGCGCTTGACGTCGGTCGCCCCGAGCTGCCGCCGGACCGGCGCCCCGCCGGTCCCGCTCTCGCCCTGGTCAGCGGTATCAGGCGCCTCGGGCGCTCCCGGGCCGCTCACCGGGCCGCCGTGACCCGCAGCACCCGGTACCCCGACCGGGCGGCTATCCGGTCGGCCGTCCAGCCGCCCTCGGCCAGCCAGCGCTGCAGCGAGTCCGAGCCCAGGTTGCGCGCCGCGACCAGGTAGGCCGTCCCGTCCGGGGCCAGCCTGGCCAGCCAGGTGCTCAGCAGGCCGTGCAGGGCCGCCTTCCCGATCCGGATCGGCGGGTTCGACCAGATCAGGTCGAAGCTGGCCGGGAGCGCCGGGTCGCCGGGCGGCAGGCAGCGGACCCGGGTCAGGCCGGCCGCGGCCGCGTTGCGCCGGCACAGCTCGAGGGCACGCTGGTTGACATCGGTGGCCCAGACCGTGGCGCCCGGCGACCGGGCCGCGAGCACCAGCGCCAGCGGCCCGTAGCCGGAGCCCAGGTCGAGCAGGTCACCTGAGGCCGGGGGCGGCGGAGCCGTCTCCATCAGCAGCCTGGTGCCGGGGTCCAGCCGCGTCGGCGAGAACACCCCCGCGTCGGTCTCCAGAGCCAGGTGCACGTCCGCCAGGACGACCTGCACGGTGCCGGGCCGGTGCGCGGCGCCGGGCCGCTCAGCGAAGTACTGGGTGCTCACGCGGCGCTACCCCCGCGGCGGCCAGCGCGGGGTTGATGTAGGTGCGGCTGACCCACCGCTCGACCACGAAGGTCAGCACCGGGATCGTGCCGGCCAGCAGCACGATGACGGTGCGCCAGCTCGCCAGGGGGACGCGCACGGCGCGGGTCATCACGAACGCCACGATCACGTAGACGATGTAGAGGAAGCCGTGCAGGGTGCCGACGTAGGTGGCGATGAACAGGTTGTGCGCGAAGGCCTGCAGCGGGATGCCGACGAAGCACAGCACGATGACCAGGACGCCAGTCGTGAACGCCATCACCCGGTAGGCGCGCACGACCAGGCGGAGCGTGTCGGGACTCACCGGGACCTCCTTCACGTGATCGGGGCGGCCTGCCGCCGGGGCTAGCGCAGCCCGTGGGCCCGGCCGTGGCCCCGCACCTGCTTGTGCAGCCGGCTGAGGTAGGCGTTATAGGCGTCGAGTTCGGGGTCATGCTCATCCTCGTCCCCGCCCGTCGCGGCCCGCTGCCCGGCGGTGGCCGGCAGTCCGCTCAGTCCGCTCTCCCCGCCCGGCGCCGTCGCCTCGCCGCCGGCGGCCTGCCGGGGCTTGGCCTCGTCCCGGATGGTCTTGGCCCAGAAGACGATGCCGAACACCGCGAATACCGGCCACTCAAAGGTGTACGCCCAGCTCAGCGCGTTACCGGCCTCTGCCCGGCGCAGCTGCCAGTCGCCAAGCCACAGCATGCCGACCACGGCCAGGATCGTGAACGCATGCCAGGCCAGCCACCGGGGAGAGATCACGAACCGCCACCGCGATCTCGGTGCGACGCTGGACATACAGGTGAGCCTAGCGCCGCCGCGCCGCAGCCGGGACCTCAGGCCGGGCCATCCGCCGGCGCCGCCCGCCCGGCAGCCGCGGCCGGGAAATCCGGAAACACTGTCCGAACGGTCGCGTCTGCCGGTCAGCATCGCAGCGTAGCCGCGCCGGCCCAGCGAGTTACGGCCCCGGACCCGACCTTGTCGGTGATAATCGGAGCCATGTCTCTAGCTCAACTGCTCTCGGGCAGGTCAGGCTATGCCGGCCGGCTGCCCGGCCGGCTCGAGGACCTGCACGGGCCGGCCAGGGGAGTGATCGTGCTGCCGAGGCACCTGTCCTGGCCGGGCATGCGCGAGTTCGACGTCACCGACGACAGCACCCGCCGCAGCATGTACGGCATCGTGCTCACCCAGGGCCAGTGCAACGACGTGAAGAGGTTCCTCAACCCCGCCCTGCTCCGCCAGGACTGGCCGCACCTGCGCGTCCTGCTGGACCCCAAGCTGCGGCGCTGGTGCGAGCGCCGGTTCGCGCTGGCCGATCACGCGGACTGACTAGCCGCCGGCCCGGCCCGGCGCACCCGGTGTAGAACTCGTTACGGTATGGTCGGCTTTGCGGGAGGTGGCCAGGGGCGGTTTCCGCTCCATCGGCCGACCTGACAGGCGTGCCCCCCCGCGCCCGGCAGGTACTCCCGGATGAGGGCGTCGGCACCCCCACCCCCCCGGGGGTGCCGGCGTTCCTCGCCGGGCAGCTGACCGCTTCGCGCTCGCGTCGGCCGGGGTAGAACTTGTTGCAGCAGGGAGCAGGGATCCGGCCTAGCGCGCAGCAGGCCTAGCGCAGCAGCAGGCGGGCGGCCAGCTCCAGGTGGCTGGTCACGTCACTGGCCGATGCCCGCCGCGTCACCCAGGCGACCAGGTTGGACAGCCAGACGTCCCCGATGACCCGGGCGATGGCCAGGTCATCGGCGGTCGGCTTGCCCTCGTGCATGGCCCTGGTCAGCATGTGCTCCATCAGCTCGGCGACCTGCGCGACCTCGGCGGCCGCGCTCGGGTCGGCGAACATGAACGCGCGCGTCATCGCCTCGGTGAGCATCGGCTCGCGCTGCATGTACCAGGTGATCCGGCTCAGCACGTACAGGACCCGCTCATAGGGCGTCTCGCCGGGGATCGGCGTGCGGTCGAGCTTGTCCCGGGTCCGCTCGAACTCCCGGGCCAGCCCGGAGACCAGCAGGTGAATCTTGGACGGGAAGTAACGGTAGAGCGTGCCCAGGGCCACGCCCGCCTGCTCGGCAACGGCGCGCATCTGCACCGCGTCGTAACCGCCTTTGGCCGCCAGGGCCCAGGTCGCGTCCAGGATCCGCTTGCGGCGCTCGCGCTGCGCCGCTGAGCCGAGCTCGGCCTCCGAGGGGCCGGGCGCCGCGCCGGCGCTACGAGGTCGCTGCAGTGTCATCGGAGCCTCCCGCCTGATATCGGCCTGAGATCGGCAGGCCAGCCTACCAATCGGGCCCCCGCAGGGCCGCCGCCGCTGCCGCCGGCCAAGCGCGGAAGGCCTGCCCGAAAGGCACCGAGATAGCGCGTGACAGGTCCTATCTTCCGGCAGCGACATCCCAGACAGCGGTCTGGCCTGCCGTTACGCTGCCAGCGGCCGATCGCTGACGGCATGCCGGCCATCCGGCTGGCCGGCGAGGCGCAGCGGCTGCGCTCGGGGCTGACTGAACGGCATCAAGAGGCTGCCGGTCCGCTACGGCTAAGGCGTGACGCCCGCTGACGACCCCGGCGGTGAAAATCGGCGGGTCACGGCGCAGCGGCTGCCCGCCGCTGCCTAAGGTTGCGCCATGCGGAAATACGTCATCATGGGTGTCCAGGGCAGTGGCAAGGGCACTCACAGCGCCATGCTCGCCGAAGATCTCGACCTCGTGAACATCGGGGTCGGCGACATGCTTCGCTGGAATGTCCAGAACCACACCAAGCTCGGCGCGCAGATCAGGCGGACCATGGCCGCCGGGACGCTGATCAGCGACGACGTGATCGAGGGGGTCGTCAAGGAACGCCTGGACCAGCATGACTGGAACTACGGATTCATCATTGACGGCTTTCCGCGCAGCGAGCGCCAGGCCAATTTCTTCCTGGAGAGCTACGACATTGACGGCGTTATCCACCTCTACCTGCCCGACAGCGAGGTGCGGCGGCGCGTCCTGGCCCGCCGGCTTTGCGCTGACTGCGGCATGGATTACAACCTGATCGACAACAGCCCGCACTCCCACGGCAAGTGCGACGCCTGCGGCGGTGAGCTGGTCCGGCGGGAGGACGACACCGAGGAGGCGCTCGGGGTGCGACTCCGCGAGTATCACACGAAGACCGACCCGGTCCTGGAGATCTTCCGCCGCAAGGAGTACGTAGTGACGGTGGACACCCGGCCGGACAAGGAAGAGGTCCAGCAGGAGATCAGGCAGGCGCTGGGCCTGCCGCCCTACCGGCCGCAACGGCCCGGTTCCCAGCAGGCCAGGGCTGATCGGCCTGGTACTGACCGGCCCGGTGCAGACTCCGACAGTGCCGACTGGCCCAGTCCCGCGGAGAGCTCTGCCGAGCGGGACAGTGCGGGCCAGAAGAGCGCCAGCCCGACCAGCACCAGCTGAATGCGGGTCGTGGTCGCGCCCGACTCGTTCAAGGGCACCATCGGGGCCGCCGCGGCGGCCGACGCGCTGGCGGCCGGCTGGCGGGGGGCCCGCCCGGCCGATGAGGTGGTCCGGCTGCCGCTGGCCGACGGCGGCGAAGGCACCGCGGAGGTGCTGGCGGCGTCCGATCCGGCGAGCCGCTGGCACGAGGCGCGGGTCAGCGGCCCGGGCCGCCAGCCAGTCACGGCCCGCTGGCTGGAGCTGCCCGGCCAGACCCACGTCATCGAGCTGGCCAGCGCGGCCGGCCTGCCGCTGCTGCCCGAGCCGGACCCGCTGGGCGCCCACACGGCGGGCGTGGGGGAGCTGATCGGGCACGCGCTGGACGCCGGCGCCGCCGAGATCGTGGTCGGGCTCGGCGGCTCGGCCACGACCGACGGCGGGACGGGCGCGCTGGCAGCGCTCGGCGCCCGCTTCCTGGATGCCTCCGGCCGGGACCTGCGGCCTGGCGGCGGGCCGCTGCGCGCCCTGGCGGCGGTTGACCTGACCGGGCTGCGGCCGCCGCCGCCCGGCGGGGTGACCTGCCTGACCGACGTACGGGCGCCGCTGCTGGGGCCAGACGGCGCGGCCGCCGTCTACGGGCCGCAGAAGGGCGCGACGCCCGGCCAGGTGGCGGACCTGGCCGACGGGCTGGCCCGGCTCGCGGCGCTGCTCGGCGGGGACCCGGACCTGCCCGGGGCGGGCGCGGCCGGGGGGACCGGCTATGGCCTGGCCGCCGCCTGGGGCGCGCAGCTCGCGGCGGGCTCCGCGGAGATCGGCCGGATCGCAGGCCTGGAGCCGGCGCTGGCTGCGGCCGACCTGGTGATCACCGGAGAGGGCCAGTACGACGCGACCTCGGGGACCGGGAAGGTGGTGGGGGCAGTGCGCGCCGCTGCGGCGCGGGCCGGGGTGCCGGTCGCGGTGGTGGCCGGCCGCATCGCCGGGGCGCCCGAGGCGGGATCCGGGCGGTCGATTGCGCTTACGGATCTGGCCGGGGGAGCGGCGGCGGCGATGGCGGACCCGGCGCGGTGGCTGCGCGTGGCGGGCGGGGTCCTGGCCGAGGCCGTGGCCGTGGCAGCGGACGGGATCATCGCGGGCGACCTGGGCGGGATGGGCGACCTGGGCGGGATGGCGGGCAGCTGACGCCCTAGCCTGAGCACGTGCGAGAGATAGCGGTATTCGGCGGCAGCGCCCATCCGGCCCTGGCCGCGGACATCTGCGCTTACCTGAGCGTGCCGCTGCATCCGGTGCGCCTGCGCCGGTTCGCGAACGACTGCCTCGAGGTGCAGCTCCAGGCCAACTGCCGGGAGCGTGACGTCTTCATCATCCAGCCGCTCTGCCCGCCCGTGCAGGAGAACCTCGTCGAGCTGCTGCTGATGCTGGACGCGGCCCGGGGCGCGTCGGCGGCCAGGGTCACCGCCGTCATCCCGCACTACGCCTACGCCCGATCGGACAAGAAGGCGATGCCGCGGGTGTCGATCGGCGGCCGGCTCGTGGCCGACCTGCTGGTCACCGCGGGGGTCAGCCGGGTCCTGGCCATGACGCTGCACGCCCCGCAGGTCCACGGCTTCTTCTCGGTCCCCGTCGACCACCTGCACGCGCTGCGCGAGCTGGCCCGGCATTTCCGCACCCGCGATCTCAGCAACGCGATCGTGGTCTCCCCGGACCTGGGCAACGCCAAGCAGGCCGCGGCGCTTGCCCGGATGCTGGGGCTGCCGGTGGCCGCCGGCGCCAAGGAGCGGCACAGCGACGAGCGGGTCACGATCACCTCGATCATCGGGGAGGTGGCCGGCCGGGATGTGATCGTCCTGGATGACGAGATAGCCCGCGGGACGACCATCATGGAGCTGCTCACCGTGCTGCGCGAGCGCCGGGCCAGGTCCGTGCGGATCGCGTGCACGCACGGCCTGTTCAGCCAGGGCGCTCTGGAGCGGATCACCGCCGTCCCGGAAGTACTGGAGATCGTCTGCACCAACACCGTCCCGGTGCCAGCCAGCCAGAGCCGCCCGAAGCTGCACGTGATCTCGGTGGCGCCGGCCCTGGCAGAAGCGATCCGGCGGATCCACGAGGGCGAGTCCGTCAGCGCCCTGTTTGACCCGAGCTAGCCGGCCAGCTGCTCGCGCTGCCGAGGTCGCGGCCGGCGGCTGCCGTCCAGGCGGCCACCTGGCTGCGCGAGGTGAAGCCGAGCTTGGCCAGGATGTTGGCCACGTGCCGCGCCGCCGTGGCCGGGCTGATGAACAGCTGCTCGGCTATGGCCTTGTTGCTCTTGCCCAGCGCGATCAGCTCCACCACCTCCCGCTCCCGCGCGGTGAGCTTGCTGGCGGCCAGGTCATGCCCTGCCGCGCCCGGCCGCGGCGGCGAGGGCGGGGAGAACGGGACCTGCGCCGGGGGCTCGGGCGGGCGGGCAGCCTGGCCCGCCGCGGGCTGCGCGTCGGGATCGTCCAGGGCCAGCTGGGCTGCGGCGCTGCTCGTCAGCTGGAGGCCGTCGGCCCACAGCCGGGCGACGGCGTGCTCGCCGAGGTCGGCGGCGGCATCCAGGTACCGCTGCGTGCTGGCCCCCGGCAGCGGCGGCAGGCTCGCCGCCTCGCGCAGTGCGGTCACGGCGGCGGTCAGCTGGACCGCCCGGCCCGGCCGGCCCTCGCGGACGGCCAGCGCGGCAAACGCCGACAGGCCGCGGGCGATTCCCACCCGGCTGCCGGCGGTCAGGCTGAGCAGCAGGCTGTCGGCCAGATGCTGCCGGGCCTGGCGGAGGTCACCCTGGTCCATCGCCACCCGGCCGAGGCCGACCAGGCACCGCGCGATCTCCGGTCCGGCCTGGACCTCGCGCAGGGTGACCAGCGCCGCCAGGTACTGCCAGCGGGCCTGCTCGTCGTCATGGCGCAGCCGGGCGAGATCACCCAGGCCAAGCTGCGCCCGCGCCGCACCCCAGCGCTGGTCGATCTCGCGCATGACGCTCAGTGCTGCCTCGGCGCACTCCTGGGCTTCCCGCAGGTTGCCCTGCTGCCCGGCCGCCGCGGCGCGGGTGCCGAGGGCGAATCCCTCATTCCACTTGTCGCCCGCCTGGCGGGCGCTGGCCAGCGCTTCCTCGACCTGCTTGACCGCCTCGTCCACGTGGCCGGTATGCAGCGCCCCCTCGGCCAGGAGGTTCAGAGCGGTCGCCGTCCAGAAGCGGTCCCCGGCCTCGCGGCAGAGCTCGAGTCCCGCCGCGGCCCAGGTCACCGCCTGCTGGGGATCGCTGGCCAGCGCGAGCTGGGCCCGGCCAATCAGCGCCGGGCCGCGCACGGCGGGCGACACCGCCGACAGGTCGGCGGCGAGGAATGAGTCAAACCATTCCGAGCCCTCGGCGTAGGAGCCGCGCACGATCCAGCAGGGCCGGACCGCCGTGCAGATCCGCAAGCCCGACTCGGCGTCGCCGCGCGCCAGGCACCAGCTGAGCACCTCCCGGGCGTTGCCGGCGTCGGCGTCCCACCGGCGGAACACGTCGACCCGGGCTGACCAGGGCGCGGGGACCAGCGCCATGCCCACGCGCATGGCGTGCTCGGCGACGCTGATCGTGTACTCCCGCAGCCGCTCCCGCACCGCCTGCTCCTCGCCGGAGGCCTCCAGCCGGGCGGTGGCATACTCGCGGACCGTCTCCAGCATCCGGTACCGGATCTGGCCGAGCGGGTCCGGCTCTACCTCGACCAGAGATTTGTCGGCCAGGGCCGCGAGCAGGTCGAGCACCTCGCCGTCCGGGAGGTCAGCATCGGCGCAGACGTACTCGGCCATCTCCAGCGACCAGCCGGCGAACACCGAGAGCCGCCGCAGGAGCACCTGCTCGGGCCGGGTCAGCAGGTCATGGCTCCAGTCGATGGCGGCGCGCAGCGTGCGCTGGCGCGGCGGCACGCTCCGGTCACGCGAGGTCAGCAGGTGGAACCGGTCGTGCAGCCGGTCGGCGATCTGCTCGACCGACAGGACCCGCACCCAGGCGGCGGCCAGCTCGATGGCCAGCGGCAGGCCATCGAGCGACCGGCAGATGGCCACCACGGCGGCCGTGTTGGCCGGTCCCAGGGCGAATCCGGGTGCCGCCGCGGATGCCCGGTCGGCAAACAGCCGGACCGCGTCATAGCTGGCGGGATCATGGCCGCCCGCCGCGTCGTCGCTCTCGCCCGGCGGCAGCGCGAGCGGCGGAACCGGCCACGCCGCCTCGGCGGCGACTCGCAGCGCCTCCCGGCTGGTCGCGAGCACCTGCAGGCCCGGCGAGCTGGCCAGCAGCCGCTGGCACAGGCTCGCGCAGGCATCGACCAGGTGCTCGCAGTTGTCGAGGGCCAGCAGCAGCCGGCGGGTCCGCAGCGCGTCGGCGAGCGTGTCGAGCAGCGAGACGCCTGCCTCCTCCTCGACGCCGATGGCGGACGCCACCCGCGAGACGACGAGCTCGGGCTGGCGCAGGTCGCCGAGCTCGATGAACCAGGTTCCGTCCGGGTAGTCGCCCGCCATCAGGGCCACCAGGCGCAGCAGCAGGCGCGTCTTGCCGATGCCGCCCGGGCCGCACAGCGTGACGGCCCGCCAGTCGCGCGCGAGCTGGCGCAGCTCGCCGAGCTCGCGCTCCCTGCCGATGAAGCTATCGGGCTCCTGGAGCGTGCTTACCCCGCCATGTTCAGTCATTTCGTCCGAGCTTCCGTTGCCGAGTTCGGCCCCCGCGGGGTCTGGACCGGGCATACCTCTGGTCATCACCGTAGCGCCGCGACCCGCGGGGTGTCCCGCGGGTCGCGGCACTGCCGGGTCAGCGGGGCAGCGCGTCCTGGCGCGCGCTGACGCGCCGTTCCAGGTCCAGCAGGAACCGCTTGCGCGCGATCCCGCCGCCGTAGCCGGTCAGGCTGCCATCGGTGCCGATGACCCGGTGGCAGGGCACCACGATCGAGAGCGGGTTCCGGCCGTTGGCCAGGCCGACCGCGCGACTGGCGGCCGGCGCGCCGAGGCTGGCCGCCAGCTGGCCGTAGGAGACGGTCTGCCCGTACCCGATAGCCCGCAGGCCCAGCCAGACCCGCTGCTGGAATGGCGTTCCGGCCGGCTGCAGGGGCAGGTCGAAGCGGGTCAGCTCGCCGGCGAAGTAGGCGCCCAGCTGCCGGGCGGCGGCGGCGAAGGGCGCCGCGGCGGGGTCGCCGGGGGCGCCGAGCGCGGCCGCGGCGGGCGCGTGCCGGTGGGCGTCCATGTACACGCCGGTGAGGTGGCCATCGACGGCGACCAGGGTCAGCGGGCCGACCGGGCTGCTGATCGTGACGTGCGCGGGAGCGGCGAGGGCGGTGATAGTCATCGGGAGACCTTTCGCAGAGGCGGCGAGGCGGGAGCCCGCGGCGAGGGGGGCAGCTGGTTGATGGCATGGTCGCTGGTGGCCCACAGGTACTGGACCGCGTAGGCGCGCCAGGGCCGCCATGCGGCCGATCGCTGCGCGAGCGCCGCCGGGGTGGCGGGCAGGCCCAGCTCGCGGGCCGCGGCCCGGACGCCGAGATCGGTGGCGGCGAACGCGTCGGGGTCGCCCAGGCCGCGCATCGCGATGGTCTCTACCGTCCACGGCCCGATGCCCGGCAGCGCCGCCAGCCGCAGCCGGGCTTCCTGCCAGTCCCCGCCGGGGCTCAGGTCGATGCGGCCCGCGGCCAGGGCGGCGGCCAGCACGGCGAACGACTCCCGGCGCGAGCGGGGCACCGCCAGCGCGGCCGGGTCGGCCGCGGCCAGCGCGGCCGGGTCGGGAAACAGCCGGCTCAGGCCGCCTGCCGGGTCAGCCACGGGCTCGCCGTACGCGGCGGCCAGCCGGGCCGCATGGGTCCGGGCGGCGGCCGTGGACACCTGCTGGCCAAGCACCGCTCGCACCGCGAACTCCGGCGCGTCCACGGTGCCGGGCACGCGCCGGCCGGGTGCCTTGCGGACCAGCGTCGCGAGTACCGGGTCGCTGCTCAGCAGGTCGGCCACGGCGTCCGGGTCGGCGTCCAGGTCGAGGAGTCGGCGGCACCGGCTGATCGCGGTGGCCAGGTCACGCAGGTCGGCCAGCGAGAGCTGGCAGCCGATATGGTCGGCCATCGGGCGCAGCGTCACCACGCCCGGCCCGCGCGGAAGCCGCAGCGTCCGGCGGTAGGCGCCGTCCCGCCACTCCTCCACCCCGGCCACCGCGGTGGCCGCCAGGTGGCCGAACAGGTTGTCCGGGCACAGCGGGGCCCGGAACGGCAGCCGCAGGCAGAGCACTCCGGGCGACGGCGCCGGGTGGCCCCGCGCGGCGCGGCGGCGCAGCTCGCCCGGGGTCAGGGCGAAGACCTCGCGGACGGTGTCGTTGAACGTCCTGATGCTGGCAAAGCCCGCCGCGAAGGCGACCTCGCCCAGCGGCACGGCCGTGGTCTCGATCAGCAGCCGGGCCGTCTGCGCTCGCTGGGCCCGGGCCAGGGCGAGCGGCCCGGCCCCCAGCTCGGCGAGCAGCTGCCGCTCCAGCTGGCGGACGCTGTAGCCGAGCCGCCGGGCCAGGCCGGGGACGCCGTCGGCGTCGATGACCCCGTCGGCGATCAGCCGCATGGCCCGCGCCACCAGGTCGGCCCGCACGTTCCACTCGGGCGATCCCGGGCTGGCGTCCGGCCGGCACCGCTTGCAGGCCCGGAACCCGGCCTGCTGGGCGGCCGCCGCGCTGGGGAAGAAACGCATGTTCTCCGGCCGGGGAGGCATCGCCGGGCAGCTCGGCCGGCAGTAGATCCCGGTGGTGAGCACGGCCGTGAAGAACCAGCCATCGAACCGGGCGTCCTTAGACTGAACCGCCCGCACGCACCGCTCCACGTCTTCATGCATGAGTCCAGCGTCCAGCTTTCGCATCGATGACGCTAGCGAGAATGCGACACGACGGCTCCAGTCACGCTGGCCAGGGACTAGATGTCGCAAAACCGCTATCCAGCTCCCGGCCTGGCGGGTCGACCTGTCGCAATGTTCTTTCGGATTTGGCAAATTTGCCTAACACGCAGATTCTTGTAGGCTACTGCCATGACGGCTGACGCGCCCCCGGACTCCGCCGGCCCCGGCCTGCGCGAGCGCAAGAAGCGCGCCACCCGGCAGGCCCTCGGCGCGGCGGCCATGCGGCTCGCAATCGAGCGCGGCCTGGAGAACGTGCTGATTGAGGACATCGCGGCCGCGGCCGACGTCTCGCCGCGGACGTTCAGCAACTACTTCGCCAGCAAGTACGAGGCCATCTGCGCCCTGGCGCTGGACCGGTCGGTCGCGATCGGGGAGGCGCTGCGCGAGCGGCCGGCGGGGGAGAGCCTGTGGGACGCGGTCCGGCAGGCGGTCCTGGAGGTGTACGCCCGTGGCAGCGTGGCGCCGGACCCCGAGCTCGTCGCGGGCATCCGGCTCGTCACCAGCTCGCCCGTGCTGCGTGGCGAGTATCTCAAGGCCCTGGCTCTCATGCAGTACGAGCTGGCCGACGCCCTGACCGACCGCGCGGGAAGCATGACGGTCCCGGCGGAGGGGCCGCTGTTCATGCGCGGGTTCGCCGCCGCGGTGACGGCGGTCGTGCAGGCCGCCACCGAGCGCTGGCTGTACGCCGACCCGCCCGTGCCGCTCACCCCGGTGATCGAGGACGCGCTGCGCGAGCTCGCCACCGGCATGCGCGCCGTCCTGCCGGCCCCGACCCGGCTGGCCCCCACCACCCAGCCCGCCCTCACCTCGCCGGCCCTCACCCAGCCGGAAAATGCCGTGCCGTCAGTGGCCGACTCCGGCTAGCGTGGCGCTGCTGCGGCTGCCGCACCGGCCCTGATTTCTCGCGCGCCCCGCCACCTAGTCAGCACCCGCCTCGTCCTGTCTGACTCGCCCAGCCCACCCGAACCGCCCGGAAAGCCGCCTCATGCTGATCCGCCTCCTGCGCGCCTACCTGCGTCCCTATCGCCGGCCGATCACGGCGGTCGTCGTGCTGCAGCTCGTGCAGTCCCTGGCGACGCTGTACCTGCCCACGCTGAACGCCGACATCATCGACAACGGCGTGATCACCGGTAACACCCACTACATCCTGCGGACCGGCGCCATCATGCTGGCCGTGACCGTCGTGCAGATCATCTGCGCGGTGGGCGCCGTCTACTTCGGGGCCCGCACCGCCATGGCGCTCGGCCGCGACGTGCGGGGCGCGGTCTTCAGCCGGGTCCAGGCGTTCTCCGCGCGGGAGGTGGGCCGCTTCGGCACCCCGTCGCTGATCACCCGGACCACCAACGACGTGCAGCAGGTGCAGATGCTGGCGGTGATGACCTTCACGCTGCTGGTATCGGCGCCGATCATGTGCGTCGGCGGCATCATCCTGGCCCTCAACCAGAACGTGCCGCTGTCCTCGCTGCTGCTGGTGGCGGTGCCGGCGCTGGGCATCATCGTCACACTGATCATCCGGCGGATGCGCCCGCTGTTCCGGCTGATGCAGGTGCGCATCGACGAGATCAACCGGGTGCTCCGCGAGCAGATCAGCGGCGTCCGGGTGATCCGGGCCTTCGTGCGCGACGGCCAGGAGCGCGAGCGGTTCAGCACCGCCAACTCCGAGCTGTTCGACGTGTCGCTGGGCGTCGGCAGGCTGATCGCGCTGATGTTCCCGTCGGTCATGCTGGTGCTCAACCTGTCCAGCATCGCCGTGCTGTGGTTCGGCGGTCACCTCGTGGCCAGCGGCAGCATGCAGATCGGCGCGCTGACCGCGTTCCTCAGCTACCTGCTGCAGATCCTCATGTCGGTCATGATGGCCACCTTCGTGTTCATGATGGTGCCCCGGGCCGAGGTTAGCTCCGAGCGGATCATGGAAGTTCTCGACACCGATCCGGACCTGCCGCGCCCGGTCCGGCCGGTGACCACCCTCACCGGCCACGGGCACCTGGAGCTGCGCGACGTCGAGTTCCGTTATCCCGGCGCGGAGAAACCGGTGCTGTCGGGCGTCAGCCTGGATGCGCGGCCCGGCGAGGTCACGGCGGTCATCGGCGGCACGGGCAGCGGCAAGACCGCGCTGCTCAGCCTGATCCCGCGGCTGGTCGACGTCACCGGGGGCGCGGTGCTCATCGACGGCGTGGACGTCCGCGAGCTCGACCCGGCCCTGCTGTCGGACCTGATCGGGCTGGTGCCGCAGAAGCCGTACCTGTTCTCCGGGACCGTGGCCACGAACCTGCGCTACGGCAACCAGGCCGCCACCGACGAGGGCCTGTGGCACGCCCTGGAGACCTCGCAGGCGCGCGAGTTCGTCGAGCAGATGCCCGGCGCCCTGGATGCCCTCATCGCGCAGGGCGGCACGAACGTGTCCGGCGGGCAGCGGCAGCGGCTGGCCATCGCCCGGGCCCTGGTCCACCGGCCGGAGATCTACCTGTTCGACGACTCGTTCTCGGCCCTGGACTACGCCACCGACGCCCGGCTGCGGGCCGCGCTGGCGGCCGAGACGGCGCAGGCCACGGTGCTCATCGTCGCGCAGCGGGTGGCCACGATCCGGCACGCCGATCGCATCATCGTGCTCGAGGCGGGCCGGGTCGTCGCCTCCGGGACGCACGCCGACCTGATGCAGGCCAACGAGACCTACCGGGAGATCGTGCTCTCGCAGCTGACCGAGCAGGAGGCAGCGGCATGAGCGGGCGCCCAGGCGCCGGGAGCAACGGCGCCGGGAATAACGGCGCCGGGAGCAGCAACGGCGAGGTAACGGGAGTGGGGGAGCGGGCCACCCCGAAGCGCGGGCCCGGCCCGGCAGGCGGCATGGGTCCCGGCCGCGGGCCGGCCGCGTTCATGGGGGGCCGGTCCACGGAGAAGTCGCTGGACTTCCGCGGGTCCAGCCGCCGGCTGCTGGGCACGCTGGCGCCGCAGCGCCCACTGGTGGCGGCCAGCCTGGTGCTGGCCGCCGCGGCCGTCACCCTGTCGGTCCTCGGCCCCTGGCTGCTCGGCCGCGCCACCAACCTGATCTTCTCGGGCGTGGTCAGCCGCCAGATCCCGGCCGGCGTCAGCCAGGCCCAGATGGTGGCCCGGCTGCGCCGGGAGGGTCACGGCACGCAGGCCGACATGCTGGCAGCGATGCACGTCGTGGCCGGCCAGGGCATCAACTTCGATCAGGTCGGCCGGGTGCTACTCCTGGTCCTGGTGGTCTACCTCGGATCGTCGGCCTGCACCCTGATCCAGGGCCGGCTGACCGCGAAGATCGTGCAGCGGCTGGTGTTCCGGCTGCGCGAGCAGGTCCAGGCCAAGCTGTCGCGGCTGCCGCTGAGCTACTTCGACCGGCAGCCGCGCGGGGAGATCCTCAGCCGGGTCACCAACGACATCGACAACCTGGCCCAGTCCCTGCAGCAGACGCTCAGCCAGCTGGTGATCTCGCTGCTCACCATCGTCGGCGTGCTGACCGTGATGTTTGTCATCTCGCCGCTGCTGGCGCTCATCGCGCTGGTCACCGTGCCGGTCTCGGTGTTTGCGGTGGCCCGGATCGGCAAGCGGGCCCAGCCGCAGTTCGTCCGGCAGTGGTCAACGACCGGCAAGCTGAACGGGCACGTCGAGGAGATGTACACCGGCCACGCGCTGGTGAGCGTGTTCGGCCAGCGCGAGGAGTCGATGCGCACCTTCACCGAGCAGAATGAGAAGCTGTTCCAGGCCAGCTACCGGGCCCAGTTCATCTCCGGGACGATCCAGCCGGTCATGATGTTCGTCGGGAACATCAACTACGTGCTGGTCGCCGTGGTCGGCGCGCTGCAGGTGGCCGCAGGCGCGCTGACGCTGGGCAGCGTGCAGGCGTTCATCCAGTACTCGCGGCAGTTCAGTCAGCCGCTCACCCAGGTGGCGAGCATGGCCAACCTGCTGCAGTCCGGCGTGGCGTCCGCCGAGCGGGTCTTCGCGCTGCTGGACGCCGACGAGCAGGACCCCGACCCGGCCGAGCCGGCCAGGCCCGCGGCCGTGCGCGGGCAGGTCGAGTTCCGGCACGCGTCCTTCCGGTACGACCCCGAGCGGCCGCTGATCGAGGACCTGTCCCTGTCGGTCGCGCCCGGCCAGACCGTGGCCATCGTCGGTCCCACCGGGGCCGGCAAGACCACTCTGGTCAACCTGCTGATGCGGTTCTACGAGGTCAGCTCGGGCCAGATCCTGCTGGACGGCACGGACATCGCGTCCATGAGCCGCGACGAGCTGCGCGGGCTGACCGGCATGGTGCTGCAGGACGCCTGGCTGTTCGGCGGCACCATCGCCGACAACATCGCCTACGGCTCGGCCGGCGCGACCCGCGAGCAGGTCATCGAGGCGGCCACGGCGACCTACGTGGACCGGTTCACCCGGACCCTGCCCGACGGGTACGAGACGGTGCTCGACGACGAGGGCGCCAACGTCAGCGCGGGGGAGCGGCAGCTGATCACGATCGCCCGCGCCTTCCTGGCCCGCCCGGCCATCCTGATCCTGGACGAGGCGACGAGCTCGGTCGACACCCGGACCGAGGTCCTGATCCAGCGGGCGATGAGCTCACTGCGGCAGGGCCGGACCAGCTTCGTCATCGCGCACCGGCTGTCCACGATCCGCGACGCCGACCTGATCCTGGTCATGGAGTCCGGGCAGATCGTCGAGCAGGGCACGCACGAGGAACTGCTGGCGGCCGACGGCGCCTACGCGCGGCTGTACGCGGCGCAGTTCGCGCAGGCGGTAGCGGCCGTCGATTAGCGCGGTCTACTGGCCACGGGAGCACCCCGGCCAGCAGGCCAGGGTCCGGGCCCTGGCGGCAGCCTGCTCCTGCTGCAGCTCGACTTCCTCCGCCGCGCCCTGGGAGTCCTGACCCGACGGTGACCGTACCGCCGAGTTCCCCGGCCCGCTCGCAGATGGCGAGGAGCCCGACGCCGGCAGGCGCGTCCGCGGCTATCCCCACGCCGTCGTCCGCGACCGTCACTTCCAGCGCTTCCTGGCGAGATAGACGCACCAGGCACGCGCGGGCGGAAGCGTGCCTGCCGACGTTGGTGAGCAGCTCGTCAGTGATCCGGTAGGCCGCAACCTCGATGGCGGCCGGCAGGGCCGACAGCTCGCCGTCGACGACCACGGTGGTATCCGCCTCCCGGATGGCTGTGCCTGCGAGCCATCTCCCGCACCGCGCCCGCCAGGGCGAGCTCGTCTATGCTCGGCGGCCGCAGGCCGTGGACCAGGCGCCTGATTTCGCCGATGGTGGCCCTGATCTCGCCATACAGGCCCGTGGCCGCGCGCTGGGCGGTCTCCAGGTCGAGCGAGATCAGATCGGCTACCGTGCCTGCCTTCAGGGCCAGGCCGGCCAGAGTGGGTCCGAGGCCGTCGTCGCGGCGCAACCGCCGCCGCTCTGGTGGCTGTAGGTGTACCTGGGCGAGGACCAGGCAACCTTCGCGCCGTGCGCCCGCAGGTACTGGTACGCGGCGGAGTTCTCGCTCCGTTGCCGCCCGTCCAGGATCACCCGCACGAGCGCGCCGCGCCGGGCGGCCGCGGCCAGGTCATGCTCCGCCGTGGTGTCGGCAAGTTCGTACATCGTCATGTCGACACTGTGCGCGGTGCCGTTGATGAGCCCGTAGACGCGCCCGAACCCGGCGCCCGGCTCGGTGATCAGGGAGCCGGTGCCGCCCCCCGCCACGGCCGGGGCCGCGCTCCCCGAGGCCGGCGCGGGTGCTGCCGTGCTCGCGGGGTGCGTCCCGGCCGGCGGCGTTCCGGAGATGGTGACGGCGACCGGCCGGCAGCCGGCGACCGTGAGCATCGCGGCGGCCAGGGTCACGGCGATCAGCCGGCCGGCGGCCGGGGGACTGGCGGGGGCCACGGGAGATCCCTTCGTCGGGGGCCGCGCCGGCCGGGCGCCCGGCGCTGTCGCCCCCGCCGTACCCGCCAGGCGCAAAGCAAGCATGGTCGCCAGCCCGTCGCGGGCGGCGCGCCGCGGCCGCCGGGGCTAGGGACGGCCCGGCCGGATGTTGTGATTCAGGTGGAAGACGTTGAGCGGGTCGTAAGCGTTCTTGACCGCCGTCAGGCGGGCCAGCTTGGCGGCCGTGTAGGCCCGGCGGACGCCCTCGGAGCCCTCATCGCTGAGCGCGTTGACGTACACGCCGCTGGCGAAGCGGTCGAGCGCCGCGGCGGAGCGCCGGACGGCTGCCTGGCGGGCCTGGTCCTCGGCGGGGTCGGTCCAGCGAGTTCCGGTGCCGTACTCCAGCAGCGCGTTCCGGTGGCTGAACGCCGAGTCCGCGTCGGCGACGTCGGCGATCGCCCCGCCGTAGGCCTGCAGCCCGGCACTGGGCAGCAGCTCGCCGCGGGCCCCGCGGGCCCCGCGGGCCCCGCGCGACAGGAACGCCTCGATTGCCTCGTCGGGGAACTGCCGCAGGTAGTGGCCCTTGGCGTAGCGGCGCAGCGCGTGGCGGCCCAAGGTGTCGTCCTGGCTCTGCAGCTCCAGGTAGGACGGCTCGGATACCCGCTCGGTGACCGGGCGCCCGAGGGCGCGCATCGCCGGGAGCAGCCGCCGGCCGGCCGCTGGCGGCCCGGCCCAGACAAACCCGGCGGTGAGCAGGCCGTCCTGGCCGATCGAGGCGGTCAGCGTCGCCTGCCGCGGCGCAGCGGCGAGCTGGTCCCGCCAGCCGCGCAGCGCCCGGGCCGCCTGCCCGGGCGCGAATGTGTACTCGGCCACGAGAGTCTCGGTGCCGACCGGGTGCAGCCGGAACTCGAACTCGGTCACGATACCGAAGTTGCCGCCCCCGCCGCGCAGGCCCCAGAACAGGTCCGGGTGCTCGGCGGCGCTGGCCCGCAGCACGTCCCCGTCGGCGGTCACCACCTGGTACGAGGCCACGTTGTCACAGGCCAGGCCATACTGGCGGGCGAGCCAGCCCATCCCGCCGCCCAGCGTCAGGCCGCCGACGCCGGTGTGCGAGACATTCCCGGCGGTCGTGGCCAGGCCGCAGCGCTGGGCCGCGCGGTCCAGGGCGCCCAGCAGGGCGCCCCCCTGGACCAGGGCCCGGCGGCCGCCCAGGTCGACCCGGGCCGCGCCCATCGGGGTGAGGTCGATCATGAGCCCGTCCGCGGGCACGGCCAGTCCCGGGGCGCTGTGGCCGCCGCACCGGACGCCGATCTCCAGGTCGAGGTCGCGGGCGGCCCGGACCGCCGTTACCACGTCCGGAACGCTCGCGCAGCGGATGATCATGCGCGGTCGCCGGTCGACCATCGCGTTCCAGACGGTCCGCGCGGTGTCGTACCCGGCCTGGCCCGGCAGGAGCAGCTGGCCGCCCAGCCGCCCCCGGAGGCGGCTGGCCGCCCTGGCGTGTGTCGTGGTCGGGGTTCGTGATGCTGGGGTCATCGTGGCTGTGGTCATGATCCGAGCCTGACAGGAATCGGTATCCGCGATAAGGTCCGATCCGATGCCAGAAATCAGGACCAATTCCGGGCTCGCGGCTGATCTGCTCGTCGAGCTCCGCCGCGGGGACGGCGTGCCGCTGCACCGGCAGGTCGAGGCGTCGATCCGGGACAGCATCCGCGCGGGGCGCCTCCGGCTGGGCACGCCACTGCCGCCGACGCGGACGCTGGCCGCCGATCTCGGCGTCTCGCGCGGCGTCATCGTCGAGGCCTACGAGCAGCTCACGGCCGAGGGCTACCTGACCAGCCGGGCGGGCGGCTACACCCAGGTCGCGATCGGGCCGCAGGCCGCCCCGGCACCGCCGCGGGCGGCCGCCCCGCGGCCGCGGCCGCGGACCGACTTCGGCTACGGCCGCGCCGACGTGGCCAGCTTCCCGCGGGCCGCGTGGCTGCGATCGGTCAGCCGGGTGCTGACGCAGACCCCCAGCGACCGGTTCGGCTACCTCAGCGGCCGGGGCGTTCCCGAGCTGCACGAGGTGCTGGCCGACTACCTGAACCGAGTGCGGGGCACCTCGGTCCGGCCCGACAACGTCGTGATCTGCAGCGGCTACGCGCAGGGGGTCAGCCTGCTGGTCCAGGTGCTGGCCAGGGGCGGCGCGCGCCGGATCGCCATCGAGGATCCCGCCGCGGACGACGACGCCCGCCCGGCTGCCGTCGCGACCGGGCTCGAGGTGGTCGGGATCCCGGTGGGTCACGACGGCATCCGCGTCGACGCCCTCGACCGGATCGCCGCCGACGCCGTGGTCCTCACGCCCTCGCACCAGTGGCCCACCGGAGCCGTGCTGCCGGCGGTCTCGCGGGCCTGCGTGCTGAGCTGGGCCCGGCGGCAGGGAGCCCTGGTCATCGAGGATGACTACGACGCCGAGTACCGGTACGACCGGGCCCCGATCGGGGCCATCCAGGGCCTGGCGCCCGACCAGGTCGCCTACGCCGGCACGGCCAGCAAGACCCTCGCGCCGGGCCTGCGGCTGGGCTGGCTGGTGCTGCCCGACCGGCTGGTCGACCACGTGGCCGCGGCCAAAGTAGCGGCCGACCGGGGCTCGCCGGTGATCGACCAGCTCGCGTTCGCCGACTTCCTGGCCCGCGGCGAGTTCGACCGGCACCTGCGCCGGATGCGGCCGGTGTACCGGGGGCGCCGGGACGCGCTGCTGGCCGCCCTCCGGGAACAGCTGCCCGACCTGGCCCCGGCCGGCATCGCCGCGGGCATGCACCTGGTCGCCTGGCTGCCAGACGATCTCGACGAGGCCGCGGTGGTCAGGGCGGCGGCGCGGCGCGGCCTGGCCATCTCCGGCGTGGCCCCCTACCGCGAGCTGCCGGGCGACGGCGGGCTGATCTTCGGCTACGCCACGCTGAGCGAGCGCGCCATCGCCGAGGGGATCACGCTGCTCGCCGCGGCGATCAGCGACGTCCGGTCTGCCCCGTAGCCCGGCCCGTGCGGTGCTGCTCGATGATGGCCTGATAGGCGCTCGCGGTCTCCTGCACCGCCTCGGTCAGGCGGCCGCGCAGCTGCTCGCCCGCGTCGGTGATCCTGGCACCCGGCCAGCACATCGTGAGCTCCAGCCGCGTTCCGGCGGGTGCGGGCTCGACCCGGTAGCCCATCTCGTAGTGCGGCGGGTCCAGCCGCTGGGCCAGCACGCTGCGGCCTTCCGACAATTCCCGGATCATGCTGATGGCAACCGTCAGCCGGCCGTCGGCGAGCTGGACCATGACGTACGGCATCTCGCCCGCCTGGCGCTCCGGGCTGCCGGGGACCCGGCCGCCGCAGACCACGGTGTATCGCTGACGGGGATCGGCGGGGACGCCCGGCGCGCGGACGGCCCGCCACACGACGTCCGGGGACGCACGAATCAGTACCACGGCCGACGTGCCCTGGGGCGAGGCGAGGGCCGGCAGCTCGGCGCACTGCTGGCGGAGGAGGGCCGGGATGCCGGCCTCGGGCCACGGCCGCCGGCCCTCGGCGACGTCGGCCAGCGCGCTGAGCCACGCCTTGAGGTTCTTCCGCCACGATGCCTGGTATTCGGCCTTCTGCTCCCGCAGCGCGGTGAAACTGACCGTGAGCCGGATCGTGGCCCCGCGCTCGTGCGGCTGGACGGACAGCGTGAAGGAATGGGGAGCCGCCTGCTGAGTGCCGCGCGGCTGCAGTCTCATCAGCTGGCCCGGTATCTCCTCGCGCACCTCCAGCACCGAGCAGCGGAGGCCATGGTCACGTGCGAAGCACCAGCATCGCAGCCGCCCGGCCTCGGTCGTCTCCGGCACGTCGAAGGCGAAGTGGCCGGCCCGCAGGGACCAGGCCGCGCTGTCGCCGACCAGCGACCACGCATATTCCGGCGGGGTCCGGACGACGGCCTCCCGCGTCACCTCGACAGTGCTCAGCCACACCGTGCCTCCCGCTGCCGTCCCGGCCTCGCTGCAGACCGGGCGGTCCGGATGGCAGGGCGCATAACGTCATTATCGGCCCAGAAGCGTCTCAGCGGGCGAGAGTGCGGGGTGTTGGGATTAGAACACCCGTGCGACCACGGCAATGACCTGGACTTACCATGGTAAGTATGTCTGCGCTGCATCAGTCCCGTCCCGGGTGCCGGGTGGTCGTGGCGGCGAGCCTGGCCGACCTGCGCGGGCCAGCTCAGGGACTGGTGGAACTGCCGATCTGGCTGTTCTGGCATCCCGACCGCATGTTCGACCTGGATGAGCCGGGCATGCTGGCGTGGATGTACCAGATCGTGCTCCGGGAGGCTCGCGGTCCCGGCGACCTGGCCTGCCTGAACGGCGCTGAGCTGGCCGCCCGCTGGCCGGGCCTGTACCTGCCCCGCGGCGTGCGCGGCGCATGGGAACAGCAGCATCCGGAGCTGCACCCTGCCCCGGTCCCGGCCCGGGCCTGATGCCCATCGACGAGTTGCAGCGCGAGGTGGCCACCATAGCCCTGCGCGAGGCCGCCCGGCACGGGTTCGCGCTGGCGGGCGGCAACGCCCTGATCGTCCACGGGCTCGTCGACCGGCCCACCGACGACGTCGACCTGTTCAGCGACCAGGAATCGGGCGTGGCCGCCGCTGCCGAGGGCGTGCAGCGGGCCCTGCGCGAGGCGGGCTTCCAGGCCGAGCGCCAGGACAGGGCCGGCGGTCTCGAGGAGATCTTCGAGGGGATGGGCGACGGGCTCGCCGAGTGGGTCATCACGGCCCCGAGCGGGCAGCAGACGATGCTGCAGATGGCCTATTTCGACCGCAGCCACGGGCCGGTGACCATGGACGTCGGCCCCGTCCTCGACCTGGAGGACCTGGCCGGGGGGAAGGTGGTCGCGCTGGTGAGCCGCGTAGAGCCCCGGGACTACGTGGACACGGCGGCGGCCCTGCAGCGGTACACCCCCAATCAGCTGATCGCGTTCGCCAGGCGGCTGGATCCCGGCCTGGAAGACCGCGACTTCGCCGACGCGCTCCGGCAGCTGGACCGGATGCCCGACAGGATCTTCGCCCGCTACGGGCTCAGCTCGCCCGATGTCGCCCGGCTCCGGGA
>DATCEO010000018.1:0-22781 GCA_036510065.1 Streptosporangiaceae bacterium
CCGGGCTTGGCGCGGGCTCAGCGCAGGGTGATGACGTTGGCGGTGATCAGGGCCGCGGCGTCGGAGGCCAGGTAGGCGATGACCTGCGCCACCTCGGCGGGACTGGCGACGTGGATGAGGGTGGGGCTCTGCCGCACGGCCTGGCGGACGGCGTCGGTGACCCAGCCTGTATCGGTGACGGGCGGGTGGACCATGTTCGCCGTGACCCCGTAGTCCGCGAGTTCCAGGGCGGCCGACATGGTGTAGCTGACCTGGGCTGCCTTGGCGGCACCGTAGGAGACTTCCTCGGGAAAGCCGAGCTCCCCGCCCGAGGTAAGACCGATGATCCGGCCCCAGTTCGCGCCCCGGCTGATGTGCCGCCCGGCGAACTCGGCGATCAGCAGGCTCGCGGCCATCGCGTCGACGGCGAACTGCTGGGACCAGGTCTGCGCCGTGACCGGGCTCAGCGAGCGGCCGAGCCGGTCCGTGCCGCGGTCCGCGAACGTATCGGCCACCCATCCGGTGGCGTTGTTGACCAGGATGTCCACCGGTCCCAGCTGCTGCTCGGCCGCGTCGAACAGCGCCGCCGGGGCGGCGGGATCGGACAGGTCGGCCTCCACCGCCGCCGCGCGGCCGCCGGCGGCCTGGATCCGGGCCACGACCGGGGCGGCGTCCCGGGCGCGCGAATCCCGGGAGGCCTGGGGGATGCCGGGATCGGCGGCATCGGCGATCCGCAGGTACGTGCACATGACCGCGCAGCCGCGCTCGGCCAGGGCCACCGCCGCGGCCGCCCCGATGCCGTGGTTGGCGCCCGTCACGATGGCCACGTGCGCGCTGGCCGGCTCCCCGGTCATCACGCGGTCAGCGCAGCCAGCTCGCTGGCGGTGATGCTGCCGGGCGCGCGGTGCTCCTGGGCGAACTGGTTGGCGAGCCGCTGGAGGAGCTCGTTGACCGGCACCGGGACGCCATGCTGCCGGCCGAGCAGGACGATCTCCCCGTTCAGGAAATCGGCCTCGATGGATCCGCTGCCGCGGCTCAGGCTCTGCCACGACGATCCGCCGCTGCGGCGGGATCCGTTGACCGGCTCGATCCTGACCTGGTCACCGCGGAGGGCGGCCAGCTCATCGGCGTTCGCGTAATCGACGCCCGCCGCGGCCAGCACGGCCGCCCCCTCGTCCCGGGCGCGCCCGCTCAGCTCGGCCGCGCTGACGCCGTTCGGGCCCTGGTCCGGCCCGGCGCCGAGGACCGCCTCCACCGCGTTGGCCAGGTTGGTCAGCAGCTTGCCGTACTTGAACCGCATGACGTCCGCGCTGACCGGGGCCAGGAACCTGCTGCGGCCCAGGTCGGCGGCGACCTGGCGGGCGGTCTCGTCGGCCCCGGCCGGGTACCGTCCCACGGGGAGCATCCCGGTCAGCGGGGTGCCCTGGGCCTCGATCACGCCGGGCTGCAGATGCGTGGCCGGCAACCAGACGCACATCCCGTAGACCTGGCGGAACCGGCGCAGCGCCCGCCGCTCCCCGGCGACGCCGTTCTGGGCGCAGAACACGGGCAGTGAGTCAGCCGCCACGCCGCCTCCGGCTACCGGCTGCCATGCCCAGGCGTCCAGCGCGGCCTCGCAATCCTGGACCTTGACCGCCACGATCAGCACGTCGCCAGAGCGAAGGGACAGTTCGCCCGGCTCGGACACCACCGAGACCGGCAGCGTGACCGTCCCGGCCGGGGAAGCGAAGCGCAGGCCGCCGTCGCGCAGCGCCGCGTAATGCGGCCCGCGGGCGGTCAGCACGACCTCGTGGCCGCCCTGGAACAGCCGCGCGCCGATCGTCCCGCCAATAGCCCCGGCCCCGATGATGATGTAACGCATGCCGTTAGCCTGTCACGCGCGCATGCACGCGGTCCTCAGGGCACCCAGCCCCACAGGATTCGTCGCCACCACCTGCGGCTGAGCACAGAGCGGGCCCGCATCGGCCACGGCAGGCTGCTGTTCGCGCCGTGAATGCAGATGCCCGTCTCGTCCAGCAGGCATTCGCCCCGGCAGTCCCCCCAGCAGTGGCGGCAATGGCGGATGGTGGCCATGGCATCAGGCGCACCGACAGTGGAGAGGCGCTCGTGGCGCCCGCCGGGAAGACCGCGAAGGTGATTCATCTTGCCGAGGCGCCTCGCCTGATGTGGCCGACCGACTGGCTGGACCGGCTAGCGATAACTTCACGCAGTTCGTTGCCGCGCGGCGCGGAGCGCAAACGCGCTGGGGAGTGCCGTCCTCGCAGCGATGAGTTTCCGGCCTCGCGGCCGTCACCAAGCCGGAGCTCTGCAGGAGATAGGTACCCAGGCAGAAGGAAGGCGGGTTCTGATGACGGGACGGCTCGACGGCAAGGTCGCGCTGATCACCGGCGCGGCCAGGGGACAAGGGCGCAGCCACGCGGTGCGCCTGGCCCGGGACGGCGCCGACGTGATCGCGGTGGACATCTGCCGGCAGATCGGCTCTGTCGCTTACCCGATGGCCACGCCGGCCGACCTGGCCCAGACCGTAGCCGAGGTCGAGCAGCTGGGCCGGCGCATCGTTGCCGTCGAGGCCGACGTCCGTGATGCCGCCGCCCTGCGAGCCGCCGTGGCCGCCGGCATGGCGGCCCTGGGCTCGCTCGACATCGTGGTGGCCAACGCGGGCATCGGGCTGATGTCCCCGGACGCCAGCCAGGAACAGGCCTTCCGCGACCAGGTCGAGGTCAACCTGTTCGGGGTCTGGAACACCGTCCAGGCCGCTGCCCCCGTCATGATCGAGCAGGGCACGGGCGGAGCGATCGTCCTCACCGGGTCCACGCTCGGCCTGGTCGGCCGCGGCGGCGACGGCAGCGGCGGGTCAGACGGCTACTGCGCCAGCAAGCACGCCATCGTCGGCCTGGGGCGGACCTGGGCGCACTGGCTGGCCCCGCACAACATCCGAGTCAACTCCGTGCACCCGGCCGGCGCGAATACCCCGATGGTGGTCAACGAGGCGGTGGCCAGGCTCTTCGCCAATGCTCCCGCCGCCAGCGGAGCCGACGTGGGGAACCTGCTGGACGTCCAGCTCATCGAGGCCATCGACGTCAGCAACGCGATCGCCTGGCTGGTCAGCGACGAGGCCCGCTACGTCACCGCCGTGGCCCTCCCGGTCGACGCCGGGTTCACCGCCAAGTAGGGAGGCAACCCGTCATGAGCACGTACGTGCTGATCCCCGGCGCCGGCGGTGCCGCCTGGTACTGGCACCAGGTCGTGCCGCTGCTGCGGGCGGCCGGGCACGAGGCCATTGCCGTCGACCTGCCCGGTGACGACGAGACCGCCGGCCTGCCGGAGTACGCCCAGCAGGTGATCAGCGTGATCGGCGACCGCACGGACGTGGTACTGGTCGCCCAGTCGCTCGGCGGGTTCACCGCGCCGCTCGTCGCCGCGGCGGTCCCGGTCCGCGCCCTCGTCTTCGTGAACGCGATGATCCCCTCCCCCGGCGAGACGCCCGGAGCCTGGTGGGAAAACACCGGATCGGACCGGGCCCGCGGGGCCGCGGCGCAGCGGGGCGGCTACCCGGCTCAGTTTGACCCGGCCGTCTACTTCCTGCACGACATCGCCCCCGAGATCGCTGCCGCCCTCGGGACGCTCGCGCGCCCCGAGGCTGACGTGGTTTTCGCGTCGGCCTGCGACTTCGAGGCGTGGCCGCCGGTGCCCATCCGCGCTGTGGCCGGGACAGACGATCGCTTCTTCCCCGCCGGATTCCAGCAGGAGCTGGCCCGGAAGCGGCTCGGCATCACCGCGGACCTCCTGCCCGGCGGTCACCTCATCGCCCTGTCGCAGCCAGCCGCGCTCGCGGACTACCTGGTCCACGCGGGTCAGTCGTAGAAGCCAGGCCAGGCACGCAGCTCTTGACAGGACCAGACTGGTATGTTCAGACTAGTTTGCGATGAACTTGAGTCGCCTGATGATTCTCGGCCTGCTGATGGAGCGCGGGCCCATGCATGGCCATCAGATCCGCCGGATCGGCGAGCTGACCAACGCCGAGGTGTGGGGCGGGATCACCGGCGGGGCGCTTTACGGGGAGTTGCGCAGGCTCGATGGTGAAGGGCTGGTCCGTGCTATCCGCGCGGAGCAGGTGGGCCGGCGTCCTGCCCGGATGGTGTATGAGATTACCGACGAGGGGCGCCTTGAGCTAGTCATCCAGCGGGATGCAGCCCTCGACGTGGTCTTCGGGTCTGCCGATCCCCTATCGGTCGTGCTGCTATTCGCGACCGGAGCGGACGTGGCGGCACTGGGCGAGCGACTGACGGCCCGGCGCCGCCGGGTCGCAGGGCAATTGGAGGCCATGGCCGCTGAGCGCGACCGGCTGACCGGGCAGGGGGTCTTGCCGCCGCTCGCGGCGGCTGCGTTCCGGCGTGGCGAGCTGCGGCTAGAGGCGGAGCTGCGATGGCATGACGAATTCGAGCGGCACCTGGCGGCCGGGCCGGCCGAGAGGCGGATGGAGATGGAAGATGACTCAGCGGGCACCGGCGTTTGACCCGCAGCCCAGCCGGCCGAGCCCGGCCGCCAGGCTACTCGTGGTCAACTTCGCGGCCTGCATGCTGCTGCTCGTCCAGTACCTGCTCGGCATGGTCGTGAACTTGTACGTCACCCTGCCCGGCCAGCATCCGGGCGCCGGCGCCCCGAACTATTTCACCGGCGCGGTATCCGGGGTCGCCTGGGTAATCCCGCACGGCCCGGCCTGGGCCGCCGCCCACGCGGCCTTCGGCCTGGCGCTGGTGCTAGCGGCAATCGCCGGCCTCGTGCTAACCCGGCGGCAGAACAGCCGGCTCGCGACCGCAACCTCAGTACTCGGTGCGCTGGCCATCCTGGGCGCCGCGTTCAACGGCGTCAGCTTCCTGAACTACGGGCATGCCTTCAGCTCGATGATCATGGCGGGATTGTGGGCACTCGCGCTTGCCTGCTACATCACGGGAGTGTTGCTCGCCGCCCGTCACCTCAGCCGAGAGTCAGCGTGACCGGGTCGCCGGTGAGCCCTGGCGGGCTGTATGCGCAAGCTGCAGGAGATGCCCGGCGAGCTCCTCAGCGGCCTGCGGGCTGACGTGCGGCAATTCCATGTCACCATGCTCGAGGACAACCTCGGTCACGCCGTCATCGTCGGTCATCGTGAGGAAGGCGGTGATCCCGCCGCTCGTGGCGCACCGCAGGTCAGCGCCGAGATCGCGCATGTCCAGGCACCACCAGTGCCGGGTCACCGGGACCCGGCAGCCGGCACTGCGGTGCACATGGCTGGCGCCCCTGGCGTGCTCGTCCTGCTCAGAACACCATGCTGGGCACGACCCGCCAGCGGCCCGCACAGTCGGTGCCGGCCGGGTAACCGCTGCCGCCATTTTCTGTGTCACCGGATCCTCCGTTCCTCCACGTGCAGAAATCTGCCTTGCCCAGGAGACGCCGGACCGGGCCGCACATAACGGTTTTGTTGCGCGCAGGTTAACGGCTGTGGGAGAAGTGGCGTTCCAGGGAAGAACCGGGCAGCCCGGCCAGGACGGCGGCCCAGGTCAGCAGGGAACGTCGGCCGTGAGCACGCCCGGACGCCAGTCGGGAAGCCGGGCGGCCACGCTGCCGTCCGGGCCGACCAGCGCGGCCAGACCGGGGAAGTCCTCATCGACGGTGGAGCCGGCCTGGCCCGCGAGGGCGATCCACAAGCCGAGCCGCTGCGCGTGCCGGCGCGCGTCGCCCAGGCTGCTGGTCTCCCACCAGGAGAATCCCCGACGCCAGGAGGCATCGTCGGTGCGCCGCCCGTACAGTCCGGGAGCGGACGGGAACAGGACCAGGCGCGCACCGGCCGCCGCGGCCGCGTCGAACGGCGCGTCGAACCCGGCCTCGGCGCAGATGGCCACCCCGAACCTGGTCCCGGCCTCCTGGAAGATCATCGACTCGGTCGCTGCGTTATAGGCCTCCTCTCCCTCGCCGAGGTGCCGCTTGCGCTGCACGCCGGACACCCGGCCGGCGGCGGCGACTACCTGCGTGATGTACGGCGCACCGCCGGGTCCCCGCTCGGCGACGCCGAAGCACGCGGCGACGCCGGACTCGGCCGACGCCTCGGCCAGCCTGGTCACGGCGGGATGGTCCAGCGTGATCAGCCGCTCGGGGCTGACGGCCGGATCGGCCGATCCGGTCAGGGACATCTCCGGGAACACCGCGAGCTGGCAGCCGCCGGCTGCGGCATCGGCCAGCAGCCGGAGATGGGACGCCAGGTTTCCCGGGATGTCGCCCTTCGCGCAGCAGATGGCAGCCAGCAGGCATCGCACGGCCGACATCCTGCCCTCGCCTCCCTGGCCCTGGCCGGGCGGGGTCGCTGACGACGCGCTAGGCGTCGGTCCGGTCCTCGGCCAGGCGGGCGTGCAGGTGCATGTCGTGCCAGCCGTCGGCGTGCAGCGCCCCGCCGCGCCTGATGCCCTCGAGCCGGTAACCGGCGTGTTCCGCGACCCGGCACGAGGCCGCGTTCAGCGTCGAATGGCTCAGCTCCATCCGGTGCAGGCCGAGCTGACGGAAGGCCCACCCGCTCAGCGCGCCCAGAGCCCGCGTGGCCACCCGGCGGCCCCGCGCCGCGGGGACCACCCAGTAGGACACCTCGCCGGCGCCGTCCTGCAGGTTCAGCTGGCGCAGGCTGATCTGGCCCAGCAGGCCTGCCTCGCCGGCCACCGCCCAGCTGCCGCCGGTCTCTTGGCTCCACCGGCCCGCCCAGGAACCGATCCAGGCCAGGGCCTCCGCCTCGGTCATCGACCGTGCGTGCCAGCGCTGGATGCCGGGATCGGAGTAGGCCGCCGCCACGGCGGGAGCGTCCGGTGCCTCCCAGGGGCGCAGCAGGAAGTCGCCCAGATCCACGACCGGCTGGCGCAGTCGCGCGAGGCTGCCTGGCCGGATGGCGGGATCGACAAGTCGCGGCACCACGTCATTATTGCTGGCGCGGCTCAGTGGCCGGGGCGAGCGGCGTGCCGGGCGCGGTGGCGGTCTCGGCCAGGTGCAGCCGGATGACCGAGTCGAAGTCCGGGTCGGGACTCAGGCCCAGCCGGGCCGCCCGGTCGGCGCGGAACCGGGCCGGCCAGCCCGTCACGATCCGGGCTACCGCCGGGTCGGGCACCCAGTCGATCAGCGCGCTGGCGCCGGGCCCGGCGACCCGCTCCAGGGCGGTGATCATGTCCGCCACGCTGACGGTCAGCGCGGGAAGGTTGACCGCGGTGCGGCCGCCCCAGGCATCCTGTGCCGCCGCGGCAGCACGCAGCAGCCCGGCGATAGCCCGCGCGGGCGAGGCCAGCGCTACCTCGGTTTGCGGGCTGACCGGGCAGGTCGCGCGCAGGCCGGCGAGCGGCTCCCGGATGATGCCCGACAGGAATCCCGACGCCGCCGCGTTGGGCCGGCCGGGCCGGACGCTGACGGTCATCAGGCGGACGGCTCGCCCGCGCAGGAATCCCTTGCGGGTGTAATCGGCGAGCAGCTGCTCGCCGATGACCTTCTGCGTCCCGTAGCTGGACTGCGGATTGGGCAGGGTGTGATCGTCCACCACCGCCGGGAGCGGGTGCTCGCCAGACGCCCCGAACACGGCGACGGAACTGGCGAACACCACGACCGGATTTGTCCCGAGGGCGCGGCACACCGCGAGCAGCGCCTGGGTGGCGCCCAGGTTCGCCCGCAGGCCCAGATCGAAGTCTGCCTCGCATTCCGCGCTGACCGCCGCCGCGAGATGGAAGACCACGTCCGCCCCGGCCAGCGCGTCCGGCCCGGCCGTCCCGGCGGTGCCGAGCAGCTCGACCAGGTCGCTGCGGACCTCGGTCACCCGCTGGTCGGCGGCGAGATCCGGGGGCGCCGGCGCCTGGTCGATGAGCGTCAGCCGGGACAGCGGGACCATCCCGGCGCCCGCCACCTCCAGCGCGCCCGCCGCCAGGAGCCCGCGGGCCAGGCGCGCGCCCAGAAAGCCGGCCCCGCCCGTGACCACCACGTCCGCCACGTCCGCCTCCGTTCCTCACGCCCGGCCGGGCACTGGTCCTTCGGCTAGCTATCGTCGCAGCCGCCGGACTCCTGGCCAGAATGGCTCGCCCTGCCCGACGCCGCTAGCTAGAAACTGGCAGGGTTGGCGCATGCGCTGGATTGACGGGCTGAGCAAGGCGCTGGCGTCTATCAGGGTGCTGCGGCCCGCCTCAGGGCCGAGCGCGCCCGACTGACCTGCGCTAACTCCCGGCCGTGGCCCGTGGATGGGGACGGCTAGCCAGATTCGGTCAGCCGGGCAATGCATTCCGGGCTGCCGCAGGTCCGGCCGGAACCCAGGCACGGCCTGCCGCACCGGCAGGCCGGCGCCAGGCGAGCCAGCCACGCGGCGGGCGTGAGCAGCTCCACGATGCCGTTATCAGCCGGAACTGAGACGACGGGCCGGATACCGCCGCCGGGCAGGGCCAGCCACTCCCGCGGCCGGACCGACCCGGGACTGCCTGGCGTGGAACCCATCATCCCATCTTCCCTCGCCAAGCGGCTCGGGGCGAAGCCGCCGGTCACGCAGCAGGGCGCCGAGCTCGTAGGCGGCGACGGGCACTTTGAGCCACCACCGCTCCAGGAAGCGGTAGTCATCGGCGAAGGCCAGCCGATCGGCCAGGTCCGGCCGCTGCGCCGCGGCGTAGCGCCGGGCCCGGGCCACGTGCAGCGAGTCGGACACGATCACGATGGTGTCGAAGCTGTCGGCCAGCGGCAGCGACAGGCTCAGGTTTTCCCGGGTGCTGGTCGCCTCGGTCTCCAGCAGGATCCGGTCGGCGGGAACGCCCAGGCTGCGGGCGTGGGCCGCCATGGCCTCGGCCTCTGTCACGGCCGCGCCGCGGGACCGGCCGCCCGTGAACAGCAGGACGTGGTCCGCGTGATCCGGGTGGTCCGCGGCCGCCGGCAGCGACCGGACGGCCATTTCCGTCCGCCACTTCTGCATCGGATGCAGGCGCCCGCTGCGCCGGGACGGATAGCCGAGCACGACGATGACCCGTGATCCGCGCGCCGCCGGAACGCCAGGGCCGGATCGGGACGCCTGCCGGTGCCACACCTCTGACGCGGCGATAACAGCCGTGAGCAACCCGGCGGCCGCCAGGACGACGGTTGCTGGCCGCACAGCACTCCGATCGTCGGGGACAGCCACCATGATGCCCGGTCGGGGCCGTTTACCCCAATCGTTCCCGATTTCGGCTGGCCCGCGGCGGCGCGGCCAGCGGGCCGGCTGGCGTGGGCCCCATGACCGACGAGAGTGCCCACGCCGTGCGCCCGCAGCCCGTGATCGCCGTCGCGGACGTCGAGCAGGCTAGCCGCTGGTACCAGCAGGTGCTCGGTGCCGCCAGCGGGCATGGCGGCCCCGAGTACGAGCAGCTGCTGGTCGGCGGCCAGCTCGTCCTCCAGCTGCACCGGCTGGAGATTGGCCTCCGCACCACCATCGAGCCCTTCACCGCTCGCAGCCGACAGTAATTTTCGAAGACGATCGTTAACGAGACAGCGGAGAGTTTGCCTCCGCGTCACCCGAGAGTGCCGACGTCGCCAGGTCCTGTCTACGGGGTGGGAGGCATTAGCCCGGTTCCGGCGGCTCGTCGACGGTCAGTCCTTGACGTCGGGCGGCCGTCAGGACGCCACGGACCTGGGACCGGCTTTAGCTGTCAGTAGTTGTGCCATTCTTGCCACGTACTGCCACTCTTGGTGCGCTCCAGCCGGTACGCATGCTCGCCGCACGCGAGCCTCCCGTGCTGCAACCCAGGCGCAGGGTTGGTGATATCCAGAACCTTCGACCGTATCTGATAGCCGTGCAGGCTTATGTAATCACTACCCGGGGGGCAGCCAAGCGCAGACGGGCTCGCAGCGGCGGCGAGCGCGCTCGGAGAGCTGGCGATAGTTAGCCAGGCCCCTGTGGTCAGAACGATGGAAGCGATCGCCGCGACCCTCTTGCGAAAGAGCAAGCTTTCCATGGGCGGTTGGAGTCCTTCTCGGTCTCAGAGGTGCTTACCCTCAGCGTTCTTTCTCGGAGTCGGCCGTCGTGCGGACCTTAACCTGAGTGTGAGCAGCCTGGTGGTTCCGGTCAAGCCGGGCCGAGTCGAGGTCGTCGAGTACCGCCTCAGCAGAACACCAGGAACGTCGAGGACCGCGCTGAGACCATGATCGCCCGGGCCAGGCAACGCCTAGCCCAGTACCGGGCCGCCACGCTGCCCGCCAGGATCCAGATGGAGTGGCAGGCCAACCCTGACCTAGGCTCAGTCCGGTAGCGGCGCAGGCAGGAGCCGTGGCGACAAGCCCTGCGCGGGCGCTTAGTGCCGGTGTCGCCAGCTTGCGATGCCCTCCATGGCCGCGAGCACGGCGATGAAAATGCCCGCGGCTGGAACGGCCCACCACCAGCCCAGCCAGGTATCCAGGCCCTGACCAAGGAGAGCGACGCCTGCGGCGAGGCCAGCCAGGGCGGTCTCGGCGGCGTCGGTGATCAGCGTACGGCTGCCCAGCGCCCGCCCGGTGCTCCGTTTGCCAAGGGCAAGCACCGGCATGACCAGCAAGGCGGCGACAGCCACCGCCAGGCCGGGCCCGGAGTGCGCGGAATGGGTACCGGCGGCCAGTTCGCGGATGCTCTCGACTAAGAGGTAAGCGGCGCTGGCCAGGAACGTCGCGCCGATGAGGCGCATAGCTCGGGTCTCGCGATCTTCACCACCGACGCCGGCTAGCTGCCAGACGACGATAGCGGCGGCGACCAACTCGATCAATGATTCCAGGCCCACGCCGATCAGGGCGATGGAGGAGGCTACGGCCCCCGCCGTCATGGCGACAGCGGCCACGAGCATGGTCCAGGCCATGCTCGTGCCCTCCAGCCAGAAGCCCCGGCGCAGGAGCCGGCCTAGCTCCTCCCCGGGCACGCTCATCGGTCTCTCCATCAGCAGGTGCGGCGCGGCGGTCGCTGCCCCCTCCTCGATCATGATGCCCGCCGCATGGTTAACGGCCAAGTGGGGCGGCTCCAGGGCCTGTACCGGGAGCGCTGCGTTCACGGGCTTCCCCGCCCGTCATGCCCGAAGTGCGGTGCGCCCGCCCGGCTGCTCCTAGACTCACTGCGCCCCCGCGTCGACGCAGCAGGCCAGTCGCGGGCCCGACCGGGAGAAGAGATCCGCGATGAACTACGTGCTGATCATGAAGAACGAGTCCGGACTCGTGGCCATCGGCCCGGTGTCCATCGAGTACCAGGCCGCCATGCTGCGCGACGAGCTCGAGACCAGCTCGGACTGGACCACGGTCGGCATCGCCCGGGTCCTCACCGAGGCGCAGGCCCGGTCGGCCATCGAAGCGGCCCGGCAGTAACCGCCCGCCGGTGCCGGGCCGCCGCGGCCGGATCCGCACAGTCGGATCCGGCCAGTCGCATCCGCACGGCCGCATCCGGACGGCCGCCGGTGCCGCCTCAGATGTGACAGGCCGCCGCCACCGCGATGGCGGACGCCTCCCGGTTGCTCGCGGCGGGAATGCCGGCGCGCTCGAAGTCGGTCACGTAGATGTCGGCCGCCGCGGCCGGGCTTGCCGCCGCGTTCAGCGCCGGCAGGTACTGAGCCCACTGCTGGTTGAAGGTGAGCACCGCCGCCAGCTGCGTTTGCAGGTCAGCCGACGGGTTGCCGGTCACGAACCCGCCCGGCAGCGGCGTCCAGCCGATCAGCCCGCCGCCCCCGCTGCCCGCGGACTCCGGGTTGCCGCCGGACTCCTGGTACATGTTGCCGGCGATGCCCGCCGCGGCGTTGTCGCTGTACCCGTGCCCGACCAGGAAGTCGACGATCGCCCCGTAGTTCTCGGGCAGCATGCCGCCTGACCCCGTGCAGTTGGGGGTGCCCTGCCCGCCGGAAGCGGGCGCGGCCGCGGCGGCCGGCGCGCTGGACGCGGCGGGCTGCGGGCTGGCCGGGGCGGCCGGGGCGGCGGGGGCGGCGGGGGCGGCCTTGGCACTCGCGGTGACGTGGGCGACCCGCTTCTTCTTGGCCGGCGCGGCGGGGGCGTGGCCGCTGGCCGCCTTGGCCTGCTGGGCGAAGTAGGCCTCCTGCCGGGCCGAGCTGGCCTGGCCGATGGCCGCGCTCACAGCATGGCCGCTGTGGCCGATCCGGGCGGCGGACAGGTGTCCCGCTACGGCCGCCGGGGCGGGTGACACCAGATGGCGCACCTGCGGCGTGGCCGCCAGCGCTCCCGCGACCGCGACGGCCGGGGCGGCCAGGCCTGCGCGGCGGGCTACTTTCTGTACCTGTGAGGGCGCCGTGTGCCGTCCCCGCTTCCTGATCTTTCGCTTCCTGCCATGTGCGGAGATTGACCCCACATACCTGCCTTACGCCGATCCGCGCCCGGCTACTCGGCTACCTGCGCCTCTCACCAGGCCTGACTCACTTCCGTCGGGCAGCATGGCAGGGCAGATGCCTCAGTGCTGGAAATTTCGAACAAATAATCCATTTGGACTAGGGTCCCTCCACAGGAGGACCCGGAATCGGGGCGATCCTGTGCTACTCTTCTAGAGTTCTAGAAGAGACCCTAGCGATAACGGTGAGCACGGCGAGGCGGCGAAAGGACGGCGTGGCGGTGGTGGCGGTGGCTCAACCATGACGATGACTGATCCGGGGCCGCGGGCGACGGCGGCTCAGCCCACGACGATGACCGATCCGGGGCCGCGGGGCAGGTTCGGGTCGTTCGGCGGGCGGTTCGTGCCCGAGGCGCTGGTCCCGGCCTGCGAGCAGCTCGAGGCGGCGTTCCGTTGCGCCCGGGCCGACGCCGGCTTCCGGGCCGAGCTGGCCGGCATGCTGCGCGACTACGTCGGCCGGCCGACGCCGGTCACCGAGGCGGCCCGGCTGTCCGCCGAGCTGGGGGTCCGGGTGCTGCTCAAGCGCGAGGACCTGGCCCACACCGGCAGCCACAAGATCAACAATGTGGCCGGTCAGGGCCTGCTGGCGCGCCGGATGGGCAAGACCGCGCTGATCGCCGAGACCGGCGCCGGGCAGCATGGGGTGGCCGCGGCCACGATCGCCGCGCATCTGGGCCTGAGCTGCACGGTCTACATGGGCGCCAGGGACATCGGCCGGCAGGAGCTCAACGTCTTCCGGATGGAGCTGCTGGGCGCCACCGTGGTGCCGGTCACCGCGGGCTCGCGCACGCTCAAGGACGCGACCAACGAGGCCCTGCGGAACTGGGTCACCGCCGTGGACTGCGCGCACTACTGCATCGGCTCGGTGCTGGGCCCGCACCCGTACCCGTGGATGGTGCGGGAATTCCAGTCCGTCATCGGGACTGAGGCCCGCGCGCAGTGCGCCGGGCTGCTGCCGGCCGGGGTGCCCGACGTGGTGGTCGCCTGCGTGGGCGGCGGCTCGAACGCGGCAGGCACCTTCGCGGGGTTCGCCGGCACGACCGCCCGGCTGGTCGGCGTGGAGCCCGCGGGCGGGGCCGCGCTGGCCGGGGGCCGGCGCGGCGTGCTGCACGGCTACGCGTCCGCGTTCCTGCAGGACGCCGACGGCCAGATCACCGAGGCGCAGTCCGTCTCGGCGGGCCTGGACTACCCGGGCGTCGGACCCGAGCACGCCTACCTGGCCGAGACCGGGCGCGCGGAGTATCACACCGTGACCGACGCCGAGGCAGTCGCGGCCGTCGAGATGTGCGCCGCCACCGAGGGCATCCTGGCCGCCTTGGAGTCCGCCCACGCGGTGGCCTGGGTGGCTCGCGCGGCCCGGGCCGGGGAGCTAGCCGCCGGGGCATCGGTCCTGGTCACCCTGTCCGGCCGCGGCGACAAGGACGCCGCCCAGCTGAGGGAGCTCCTCCATGGCCGCCGTTGAGACCGTGCTGAGCAGGGCCCGGGACGCCGGGCGGCCCAGCCTCGTCACCTACGTCACCGGCGGGATCCGCGCCGACTGGACCGACCTGGTGGCCGCGATGGCCGACGCGGGCGCTGACGCGGTGGAGATCGGGGTGCCTTTTTCCGACCCGATGCTCGACGGGCCGGTCATCCAGCAGGCGTCCGCCACCGCGATCGGCCGCGGCGCGACCACGGCCAGGATCCTCGCCGGGCTGGCGCCGGCCGCGGCGCGCGGCGTTCCGCTGATCGCCATGGCCTACGCCAACCACGCCTGGAGCCGCGGATTCAGCCGGTACTGCCGCGACCTGGCTGACGCGGGCATCAGCGGCACGATCATTCCCGACCTCCCGGTCGGCGAGGCCGACGACTACCTGGCCGCCGCCAGCGCCGCCGGGCTGGACGCCACGCTGATGGTCTCCCCCGCCACCCCGCCAGGCCAGCTCCGGCTGATCGCCAGCCGCAGCCGGGGATTCCTGTACGTCATGAGCGTCATGGCCACCACCGGGACGACCTGGAGCAGCGACCACAGCGGCCGGTGGGCGGTGGCCGATCAGGCCCGGCGCTGCAGCTCGCGGCCGGTGCTCATCGGCTTCGGCATCGACACGCCCGGCCGGGCGGCCGCCGCGGCGCGCAGCGCGGACGGCGTGATCGTCGCCTCCGCTCTCATGCGCCGCGTCCTGGACGGCGCCACCGCCGCGGAGATCGGCCGCGCGGTCGCCGGGGTACGGGCCGCCATCGACGCCACCGTCGGCGCAGGCGGCCAGTGACCACCGGGACGCGCGGCCAGGCCGGCGTGGTGACGCAGCGCCAGCCCAAGTACCTGCGCATCTACGCCGAGCTGCGGGACCGCATCAGCAGCGGCCGCTGGCCGGCCGGCACCGCGCTGCCCGCGCAGCGTGAGCTGGCCGACGAGTTCGGCGTGAGCATCATGACGCTGCGCCAGGCTCTGCAGCTGCTAGCCGATGACGGGCTCATCGACGCCCGGCACGGCAGCGGCACCTACGTGGCGGCGCGCTACGCCTACGACCTCGGCCACCTGCGCAGCTTCGGCACCGACCTGGCGGCCCAGGGCGCGCAGATCAGCACGCGCCTGCTCGCCGCGCGGACGATCGTCCCGCCGGAGCAGGTCGCCGCCCGGCTCGGCGATCCGGCCGAGGTGCTGGCGCTGCGACGCGTGCAGCTGGTCGACGGCCGGCCCGTCATCGCGGCGACGTCCTACCTCCCGGCCGCCCTGGTCGGCGGGCTGCGGCCCGACGAGCTGGGCGAGCCGGCCGGGCGGGGTCTTTACACCTTGCTGGCCGAGCTCGGGCTGACGGTGGCGAGCGCCGACGAGACCATCACGCCGGTCACGCTCAGCGAGCCCGACGCCCGTGACCTCGGCCGCCCGGCCGGCCGCCCCGCGCTGCTCAGTCACCGGCTGAGCTTCACCGCCGACGGCACCCCGGTGCTGGACGACCACGCGGTCCTGGCCGGCGACAGCGTCGCCATCACCGCCAGCCGCTCCCCCGACCGCCTCGAGGTGCACTACACGCTGACCGCGGGCTGACGGCGCCTCAGCCGCCCGCCCGGCCCGGCCGTCTGCTTCATGATCACGTGGTTACCACAGGCAGGCTGCCTCAGCTGACGCCGAGTGTCTCCGCGGCCGCCCGGGCGCCCCGATCTTCGCGAGTACGCGCACCGAGGCTGGATTCGGCGGCGGACGCTCGCGTAGACGTCGACGTTGTGCTGCTCGGCCCAGTTCAGCTACAGCTGGCTAGTCGCCGATCCAGACGTCGTTCGGCGCTCCCTGTCTTTACCCACGTCAAGGCCGAGTTCATCGACCGCAGGTATCATGGAAGTATGAGTGGGACGGGCGGATTCTGGACTTTGTTCGCGCGACTCGCTGGACTGCGCGCAACAGCAGAGCCCCATGCCCTTGACTGGACTCCCGAAGCCGAGCGCATGCGTTCCGCGCTAGAAATGCACGAACTCGGCGTCCAGTTGTACCGGCAACGGATGCACCGCGAGCACCCGTACGCCAGCCGCGCAGATATCGATGACCTCGTCCGGGCTTGGCTGGTCGCGCCTCCGCCTGACACGAGGCTGCGCCTGCCGTCGAGGGAACGTCATGGCTTCGCCGGTTGAGTCGGCGCTCCGCAGGGCCGTTGCCGACCTCGATGCCCTGAGGGTCCAATGGGCGCTCATCGGCGGCCTTGCCGTATCGGTCCGTTCGGTTCCCCGATTCACTAAGGACCTCGACTTCGCCATCGCCGTGGCGAATGACTCCGAGGCCAAAGACGTGGTGCACCAGCTGCGCGGACGCGGCTACCAGCCTGTCGAGGTTCTTGAGCAGGAGTACGTGGAGCGCCTCTCCGGCGTCCGGCTGGAGCGCAGCGGCTCTGACGTGATCGTGGACCTCCTGTTTGCGAGTTCCGGAATCGAGAACGAGGTCGTCACGAGCGCAATCCGGCTTGAGGTACTGCCCCAGCTTTCCGCTCCAGTCGCCACCACTGGCCACCTGATCGCGCTGAAGACGCTTGCCGGTCGCAACCAGGACCTCACCGACCTTGGCTCACTGATTCCGGCAGCGTCCACCGAGGACCTTGACGTGGCCCGCGAGGCCGTCCGACTTATCCACGCACGCGGATTCAACCGGGAGCAAGACGTCGCGGCAGACCTCGACAAGCTCATAGCCGAACTAGGCCGGTAGTCAAACGCCGAGCGGCTCATCAACGACGACTCAGGAAGGTTCGCTCCGACCCTCTCCACCAGCTTCCTGACGCGGTCAGCGCCGCAGAGCACCTTGGCGAGGTCGCTGACCGCTATCAAGCACGGTCTACGACTACCAGCCGGATCTACGACTACTAGCTCGGCGGATGCTTCCGTTAAGCACAGACTAGCCGGGAAGTCCGGTGACGGGTTTTCGGTCGTAAGCGCGTCTTCAGACGATGCTGGCGAGAAGGGCTCGCCGGGCGTCCTCCAGTCCCTTCTCATTCTCTGCTGGCCCGAAGATGCCGGTGAGGTCGTTGTCGGCGATACGCCTTGCGAAGTAGTCAGCCTGGACTGCCCAGCGGAAGCGGAGCATGACCGGCAGGCCGTCGGCAATCTCTGCGGCGGTGAGTGGCCCCGCAGCGCAGTAAGCGTCGAGCATCGGGCCTGCGTTACCGGTGCCGCCTAGGTACATGACGCAGGAGGCCACGTCATACAGCAGCGGGCCGAACACGGCGGAACCCCAGTCGATGACCCCGCAGCGGTCTCTGGCCGGATCGTAGCGGAAGGCCCCGGGGGCGGGATCGGCGTGCAGCAGTCCCGAAGGCCGCACTGGCGGGCGACGTTCGGAATCCGTGAGGGCATCGACAGCCGCGGCGACAGCGGGTCGCAGCCACGAGCGCAAGCCCAGGTGAGATGCCGCCGGGGTCACCCAGTGGAAACGCTGAGCCCCCGTGACGGAGCGGCCCTGCAGCGCCGTGTGGACCCGAGCCAGTGTCGCGCCCATCAGCCGCTGCTGCCGCTCGCCGGTACCGGTGAGCGGGATGCCCGGTACCCAGGTCAGCAGCGCGATCCGGCAGCCGTCGCGGGTGTCAGCAGTGAAGGAACCGGAGTCTGTGGGCGAGGGCGCGCCGGACTGGATGGCCGCGCGCTCAAGCAGGCTGGCCACCTGGAGCCCCTTCGCGAACTGGTCGGCCAGGTGAGGGGCTACGGCCTTGGCCACCCAGCGCCGCCCGGCGCAGTCTACTATCCACGTCCGCGACCCCATGCCGCCGTCATGACGGGCAACCTGAGTTTCCTCCGGAAGGCCCCACCTCTGGCGCAGGATGCGGCCGAGGGCCACGTCGGTGATCACCAGCCGAGCCAACCACCAGAACCGGCCCTACGCCCATCCGTTTTCGCGAACTTCCGCACCATCCACTTGCCCACGGCGGCCCGATGGCTCGACGCCGCCTAAAATTGAGTCATGGCCGTTGCTGATGTTGAGAAGTTCCGGGTGGTCTTCGACATGTGCGACGCCGGGGTGCGGATGTACCGGCAGCGCATGCGGCGCGAGAACCCCCTGGCCTCTGATGAGGAGATCGAGGCCAGGGTGCAGGCGTGGCTCCGCAGGCCGAGCGGCGAGGCGGGCGATCGCCTGCGGCTGCCGGCACGCGGATAGGGCGGGATGCAATCCGTCGACGCAGTCCTCAGGCAGGCCGCTGCGGATCTCGACGCCATTGGCGCGCGGTGGGCCGTCATCGGCGGCCTGGCGGTGGCGTTCCGTGCAGAGCCCCGCTTCACTAAGGATGTCGATCTCGCCGTCGCCGTCGCGGACGATGCGGAAGCGGAAGGCATCGTCAACCGCTTGCAGGTCCGGGGCTATGCGCTCGCGTCGCTCGTCGAGCAGGATTACGTGAACCGGCTGGCGACGGCGCGGCTGGTGAGACCGGAGGCGGCCACATCCAGCGCTTTCATCGACCTGCTTTTCGCGAATTCCGGCATCGAAGACGAGATCGTCCGCAGGGCCGACCTGCTGGAGGTACTGCCGGATGTCTTCATGCGGGTCGCGTCGATCGGGCACCTGATCGCGCTCAAGGCCCTGGCGGGTCGCCATCAGGACCTCACGGACCTCGGCTACCTGATCTCCGCCGCGTCGGAGGCAGACCTGGACGAGGCAAGGGCATCAGCTGCGATGATTGAGGAGCGCGGCTTCAACAGAGGCCAGCGCCTATCTGACGACCTAACGGCCATCATCGGCCAAGCCCGGAAGTAAGCCGGGCATCGGCGGCTTCGCCTGGCTCACTCGGTCTACGACTACTTACCGAATCTGCGATTACCTGCTGGGCAGCAGGTCGTTGTAGTCCACGTCAGCGCTGTGCACGGAGTCACGCTCGCCGCCGGGGCAGGTGTGCACGCCGATGCTGGCCCGCTCCTGCGGGCTGAACCGGGCCAGCACGCGGTTGCTGAGCTGGATGAAATGCGGTAGCAGGCCGCGGCCGGTCCATGGGTTGCGGGCCGCTTCCCGCCAGGGTCGCGGCCCGGGCGTCAGATGCCGCAGGCCGCTGCCACCGCGTTGGCGGATGCCTCGCGGGTCCCCGCGGCGGGGAGACTGGCGTGCTCGAAGTCGGTGACGTAAATGTCGGCGGCCGCGGCCGGGGTCGCGGCCGCGTTCAGGGCCGGCAGGCCGGCCGACAGCGCGTCGTTGAAGGTCAGGATGCCGGCCAGCTGCGTCTGCAAGTCAGCCGACGAATTGCCGGTGATGTAGCCAGCCGGCAGCGGCGTCCACCCGATCAGCCCGCCCGCGCCCGAGCCGCCGGACTCGGGATTGCCGCCGGATTCCTGGTAGATGTTGCCGGCGATGCCGGCCGCCGCGTTGTCGGTGTAGCCGTGGGAGACCAGGAAGTCGACGATGGCGCCGACGTTCTCGGGGAGCATTCCGCCGGCGGCAGCGCACACCGGGGCCCGGTGCCGGCCGACCGCGGGCGGCGCGGCGGGCGGCGCCGCGACGGGGGGCGCCGCGACGGGCGCGGCGGCGGCAGGCGGGGCATCCTGGCGGCGGAGCGCTTCAGCGCGTGCCAGGGCCCGGGCCGCGCGATGCGCGGCGGCCACGGCGGCTGAGCGGGCACCGGCCGTCTTGGCTTCCTGGGCCCAGGTCGTCTCGTTCCGGGCCGCCGTGGCGTCGATGCTGAGGGCCCGCTGGGCCGCGGTGGCCGTGATGACGTCAGCCGCGGCGGGGCGGGCCGCTGCGGCCGGGTGCGCGGTCGACGCGAGGCTGCGGACTTGCGGGAAGGCAGCCAGGGCTCCTGCTACCGCGATCACCGGCGCGGCGCGGGCGGCCAGCCGGGTCACCTTCTCCGTCTGCGAGGGCGCCTTGTGCCGGCCCCTGCGCCTGACGGCTGGTTTCCTGCTCTGTGCGTGCGCCGCGACTGAAGTCAATAACCTGCCTCACGCCGGAACCTTGCCCAGCTACTCGGCAGCCTGCGCCTCTCGCCGGGCCTCGCTCGTGCTTTCACCCGGCAGCATGACAGGCGAAGGCGGCGGTAAGCGGGACTTCGGTGAACTCCGCGCGCCGGTCAGTCCTTCTCGTGGCGCTCCAGGAACTCGAGCACCTCGGGCTCGTCCACGCCCGGGAAGCTGCCGGCTGGCAGCGCCAGCAGCACGTGGCTATGAGCCCGGGCCGACGGCCAGGCCATGCCCTCCCAGCGGGCCGCCAGCGCGGCAGGCGGCCGGCGGCAGCAGTCCCCGTCGGGACAGGCCGACGTCAGCCGCCGGGTCGTCTGCCGGTCCCGGAACCAGCGCGAGTCCTCGTACGGGACCCCCAGGGTGATCGCGAAGCTCCGCTCCGGCCCGGTGTCCACCCGCGCCGTGCACCAGTACGTCCCGGCCGGCGTGTCGGAGTACTGGAAGTACGGGCTGAACCGGTCGGCGGAGGCGAACACCTGGCGCCCCGACCAGTACCGGCACATCCGCTGGCCCTCGATGGCGCCGGCCGCGTCGGCCGGGAATGTCACCCCGTCGTTCTCATAGGCCTTGTAGATCGTGCCGCCTGAGTCGTTCTTCACGAAGTGACAGGTCAGGCCGAGATGATGCGTCGCCAGGTTGGTGAAGCGGTGGGCCGCCATCTCATACGACACGGAGAACACGTCGCGCAGGTCCTCGACCGACAGGTCCCGGGCCGCCTTGGCCTCCCCCAGGAACGTCGCGGCCGCCCGCTCGGGCACCAGCATGGCCGCCGCGAAGTAGTTGGCCTCCACCCGCTGCCGCAGGAACCCGGCGAAGTCCGCCGGCGCCGCGTGCCCGAGGACGAAGTGGCCCAGCGTCTGCAGCAGCACCGCGCGCGGCGTGTGCATGCCGAGCGATTCCTGGCGCAGGTAGATGCGGTGGTTGCGAAGGTCGGTCACCGATCTCGCGGACCGCGGCACATCCGGTACATAACGGACCGAGAAGCCATGCCGGCTCACGACCGACAGCAGCATCCCGTGGGAAATCGCCCCGCCCGAGTAGCCCACCGTGTCCAGGGCCGCGCCGGCGGCGGCCTCGATCTCGGCGAAGTAGTTGCCGCGGTCGCTCATCATCGCCCGCAGATCGGCGTTGGCCGAGCGGGCCTCCTCCGGGGTCGCGGTCGGCTTGGCCCGCTGGCGGCGGAGCTCGGTATGCAGCGCCAGGACGTGCTCGATGACCTCACTCGGCACCCGGGCGCCGACCCGCAGCGGCGGCAGGCCGAGCTCGGCCCAGCCCGGATCGCGCTGGGCCTGCTCCAGGGCCACCTCCAGCTGCGCGCGGCGGCTCGGCGGCTGGCGGCGCATCAGCTCGTCGGCCGGCACGGCCAGCGCCGCGGCCAGCGCCTCGATCAGCGACAGCTTGGGCTCGCGGCGGCCGTTCTCCAGGAGTGACAGGACCGACGGCGCCCGGCCGACTCGCTGGCCGAGCTCGGCCAGCGTCAGGCCGCGGGCCCGGCGGACATGCCGCAGTCGCTGACCGAACATGCTGAGATCGAGCCCAGTTTCCGGCAAGGATTCACGATCTTCACTCGCGAAGATACTCATTTCTTCACTATAACCAAATATCTTCTCTCTTTCAGGATGAATATCCCTGGTTTGCCGACGATGGCGGCGGCAGCCTGGAGTCACTACCCGGGGACGACACCACCAGGAGGTCCTGTCCATGAATGACCGTCGCCTCGAGGGCACGCTGAACGGCTCGCCCGTCAACGGCTCTGCTGCCAACACCGACGACGAGGCCGCCGCGCTGGAGCGGGAGTGGGAGACCGACCCGCGCTGGGGCGGCATCGAGCGCACCTACCGTGCCGCCGACGTCATCCGGCTGCGCGGCTCGGTGCAGGAAGAGCACACGCTGGCCCGGCTCGGCGCCGAGCGGCTCTGGGCCCTGCTGAACTCCGGCGGCTACGTCAACGCACTCGGCGCGCTCACCGGCAGCCAGGCCGTGCAGCAGGTGAAAGCCGGCCTGCAGGCCATCTACCTGTCGGGCTGGCAGGTCGCGGCCGACGCCAACCTGGCCGGCCAGACCTATCCCGACCAGAGCTTGTACCCGGCCAACTCGGTGCCGCAGGTCGTCCGCCGGATCAACAACGCGCTGCTGCGAGCCGACCAGATCACCTGGGCCGAGTCGCTGAACGCCGGCGCGCCGCACTGGATGGCGCCCGTCGTCGCCGACGCCGAGGCGGGCTTCGGCGGCGTGCTCAACGCCTTCGAGCTGATGAAGTCCATGATCGCGGCAGGCGCGGCGGGCGTGCACTGGGAAGACCAGCTGTCATCGGAGAAGAAGTGCGGTCACCTCGGCGGGAAGGTGCTCATCCCGACCGGCCAGCACATCAAGGTCCTGAATGCCGCGCGGCTCGCGGCCGACGTGTGCGGCGTCCCGTCCCTGGTCGTGGCGCGGACCGACGCGCAGGCGGCCACGCTCATCACCAGTGACGTCGACGAGCGGGATCAGCAGTTCATTACCGGCGACCGGACGGCCGAGGGCTTCTACCGGGTCAGCAACGGCATCGAGCCGTGCATCGCGCGCGGCCTGGCCTACGCGCCGCACTCCGAGCTGCTGTGGATGGAGACCTCCACCCCCGACCTGGACATCGCGCGGCAGTTCGCCGAGGCAATCAAGGCCGTCTATCCCGACCAGATGCTCGCCTACAACTGCTCGCCGTCGTTCAACTGGCGCGCGCACCTGGACGAGGGCACCATCGAGAAGTTCCAGCGGGAGCTCGGCGAGATGGGCTACACATTCCAGTTCATTACCCTGGCCGGGTTCCACGCGCTGAACCAGTCGATGTTCGACCTGGCGCGCGGCTACGCCGCGGAGGGCATGCCCGCCTACGTGCGGCTGCAGGACGCCGAGTTCGCCGCCGAGGCGGCCGGGTACACCGCGACCCGGCACCAGCGCGAGGTCGGCACCGGCTACTTCGACCAGGTCGCCTCGGCCATCAACCCGGAGGCGTCCACGACCGCGCTCAAGGGCTCGACCGAGAGCGAGCAGTTCGCCGCCGCGCACTAAACCAGGG
>DATCEO010000019.1:0-3938 GCA_036510065.1 Streptosporangiaceae bacterium
GTGTCGGCGGTGATGACCAGGCGCGCTCTCGACATCCGGCGAGCGTGATGGCCACCCGGCCGCTAAGGCCTGCCAGCCACGCCGGGCAGCTGTCCTCGATGTCTTGAGACACCCTGTCCTCAATGTCTTGAGGCTGGACACAACACCTGCCACCACCAGCGGAAACAGCCCATGACCAGGGTTTTCCCGGCCTCGCGGGCTGTTGCTTTTCGCGGGACGGCGTCCCATCGTGTCCCTGTGAGTCCGGCTGTTTCCGGCTGTGCACGGACATATAGCGGACGGCGTCCGGGGCCGGGACGGGGGCACACGGGGCCGTCCGGGCCGGGTTCCGCCGTCGTGACGAACCCGTCGGCCGGTAACACCGGGCTGCCATCCCGGGAGACAGCGTCGCCGTCCCAGCGTCGGCCACGGGAACGATGACGCGGCAGCCGCGCTCCGAACGCGCCACGATTGTTTGTCGGCGCCTGCGCGGTCTACCGCGCCGGAAGCATATGCCGCCCGGTCCCCGGCCAGCTCCGCCTAGGGCCGCCGGGCGACGTGACCAGATAGAGGCCATCAATGGCGCCGCGGAGGAGAGCACGATCGGTCTTGTGCGCGACGCTGGTGCCGGGCAAATATGGGGGTTCATGTCGGCGGGGGGACCGACCCCGTATCCCCACATTGCTCTATGTGCTACAGCGCCGAAGTCGATCTACAGCAGACGGACGGCCCGTATGCGCTCTGACGTGCAGAAACGCTGCCTGCCGCCTAGGGCAACTGCTGGCCCAGAGTGATTCAGTGGCCAGAGCCAGGCTTGACGGCCAGCGAACCGAGTCGAACCCCCATGAAACCGACTTGAACCCCCATGGACTAAATTTAGTGGGCATTGTGCGGTCGCTGGCATGGGCCAGCGAAGCGCGCGCGGTGGCGCGTGAACTGCTGGTAGCCCGTCACTCCGGTCTGGTGTCCTCCTACGTGCAGCGGTACAGGAACGCCCCCGAGCCGGCCGAGGATCTCATGCAGGCGGGGTACGTCGGCCTGATGAAAGCGATCAGCCGCTTCGATCCGCTGGTCGGCGGGAACCTGGCCGCTTACGCGCAGGCGTGCATCAGGGGCGAGATCAAGCGGCACTTCCGGGACAAGTGCTGGCCGGTCCACGTCGAGCGCTCGGTGCAGAACATGGTCCTGGAAGCCCGCGACGCGGCCCGCCAGCTGACCCAGGACCTAGGCCGGGTCCCGGCCGAGTGGGAGATGGCCCGGCACCTGCGGGTCAGCGGTGAGCAACTGCGGGACGCACGACGGGCGGAGATAGCGTTCCGGCCATCGGCCGTCGCGGCGCACTGGGGCGAGCTGCCCTCACGCGAGCAGAAGATCCTGCGGATGCGTTTCGGTGACGGCATGACGCAGGCACAGATCGGCCAGCAGCTCGGCATTTCCCAGATGCATGTCTCCCGGCTGAGCGCCCACGCGCTCGGTTACCTGCGCCAGTGCCTGTTCGGCCCCAGGGAGCGCCCAGCCGGCGCCGGACCCGCCGCCGCCCGGCCAGTGAACGCCCGGGCGAGTCCCTGGCGAGAGGAGCCGGTGACACCGGATCGCCACCGGGCCAGCACGGCCAGGACCGCCCGTCCGGCTCAGCCCGGTTCCTGCGGGATGACCTGACGCCGCAGCCCTGCCACCTCGTGCCGGAACATCATGATCTCCGCATCTCCGGGCGCCTGCCCGCGGCCCAGATGCGCGAGCCAGCCGAGCGCGCGGATCACGATCAGGTAAGAGACGCGAGGGGAACGAACCGTGATCCCAGCGCATGCACCTAGTAGGCGCCTCCGCCATCACAGTCCGCACCGGATTCCGCAGCGCCACGAGGCCGAACGCCAGCCCTCCATCTCGCCACCGGGAGCCGAGATGTGATGGTGATGGTGCCCGCGGCGCTGAGCACACGCCGTCCCGGGTAGGGCCCGGGGGGCGGGGAACGCCCGTAGTTACAGAAACCGTTTTCCGGGAGTGTTTTTCACGCCGGTCATTTCAGGAATCTGAAAGCAGGCGCCGCGGATCGCTCTGTGGTGGCTTCTCGGCTCTTTTTCCCGCCAGTTGCCAAGCCGCTGTGGCTGATCCCATTTCGGTGGCGGCCTGGGTCAGGGGATGCCTTCGAGGCGGTTGTGGCCAATCTGCTGAGCCTGGGGGGGAGGTCAGGACGCCGCGGGGTGACCGCGTGCGGCCAGGACGAAGCCGGGGTGACCCAGGCCAGGTCCGGGGCGTCGTGACCGCCGGGCAGGTCGCGGCGGCCAGCGGCATGGCGGGCGTGATTCATGAGTATCGCCTGGTGGCATAGGTTTCCGGCACCCTCAGGGTCGTCGACAAACTGTGGTTGGCGTGGGCTCCCGAAAGGCGCTCATTACTTCATCTCGGACCATCCGTGCTCGCGGTGTCGCTCGGCGAGTGCAGTGAGCGTGCGGTGGATCCCGCGCTGCACGGCGTCGGCTAGGTAGGGCCGCAGCCCGGTGGCGGGGACGATGGTGTGGACCGAGCCCATGCTGCGGGCCCGTTCGATGCTGTGCACGTTGTCGAACTCGTAGGCGACCTGGCCGAGCTTCTCCGAGCGCACGGCGGCGCGAACCGATGTCAGTTCTGCGCGCAACTGGGCGGCGTCGGCGTGGGCTCCGATCGCCATGGTCTCGGTGATGCTGGCCTGCAGGCCGGCCACCCGCGGATCGGCCGCGGTGCGTTTGTTGACTTCGCCGGCGAACACGACCGCTGCTGCGGGCGCTCCGCCGATCACCGAGGCGTAAGACCCCTCGACCGCGGCGATCTCCATGTTGTCGTTGAGCGTCCCGGAGAACACGACGAACGCGCCGCCGTGGTAGCGGGAGACCACGCAGAAGACGATCGGGCCGTCGAAGTTGACCACCGCGCGGCCGATCTCCGCGCCGTACTCCAGCTGCAGCCGCCGCAGCGACTCCGGGGAGCCGTCGAAACCCGACAGGTTGGCCAGCACGACGAGCGGGCGGTTCCCGCTGGCCGCGTTGATCGCCCGTGCGGTCTTCTTCGACGAGCGCGGGAACAGTGTGCCGGCCGTCCACTGTGAGGGGCCGTCCACCGGGGAGGGTCCGTGTCGTGGCAGCGGGCGCGACTCGATGCCGATCAGCGCGACCGGCTGGCCGCCCAGGTGCGCGTCGAGCACGACGACCGACTCGGCGTCGTGCATGTCGGCCCAGCGTTCCAGCGGCGGGTAGTCGGTATCGGCCACGCCGCGCAGCAGCGAGCGCACGTCGAAGGGCTTCTTGCGCTCACCGTTGATTGCGGGATCGAAGATCTGGCCGAGCGTGCTGAAGTCGCAACCCGGCCCGGTGTGCGGCGAGGCGGAGACATCCCTGGTGGCCGGGTCGGTGGTCGGGGCCGGCCGGGGGAAGCGCTCGCCCGGCGCGGTATAGGTGTGTTCGTAGTGTGCCAGGAGCACGTCGACGGCTGCGGACAGGTCGGGTGCCCAGTACTGGGCCTGGCCGTTCGGGCCCATTATCCGGTCGTAGCCGCCGATGCCGAAGTTATCCTCGGCAGAGACCCCGCCGGAGTAGTCCAGGGACTGCTTGCCGGTGAGCACCATCGCCGAGTCCGGGGTCATGACCAGGACGCCCTTAGTGTGCATGAGCATTGTGGCCTCGGCGTTCCAGTACGGCTGGGCGCCGACGTTGATGCCGGTGACCACGACGTTGACCTCGCCGCCGTCCTGGGTGAACTCGATGATCCCGCGCAGCACCCGGGAGACCCAATCCATGGTCTCGGTGCCGGAGTCCATCGCGATCTTCGCGCCGGCGGAGATGGCGAACCACTCCACCGGGGCGTCGAAGCGCCGCGCCAGCTCCATGGCTGCGAGCGCCCGGCGGCACTCCGGCTCGGCGATCGCGCCGAGCGCGTTGGTGGGGTCGCCCAGCAGCACGACCCGGCGCATGCCCTCGGGGTAACGC
>DATCEO010000020.1:0-44202 GCA_036510065.1 Streptosporangiaceae bacterium
GTAGCGGAGGTAGACGACTCTCGAGCTGAAGGTGCGGGTCTCGACGAGTTCGAGATCCACCCGGCGCTCGCGCTGGGGAAAGAACGGAATGCCACCGCCAACCAGCACCGGGTAGACCCTGGCCCGGTACTCGTCGATCAGACCCAGCGCGGCCGCCTCGGCGGCGAGAGCCGCGCCGCCGATCGCGATGTCGCCCTCCGCCGGCTCGGCTCGCAACCGCTCGATCTCCTCCGCCAGGCCGCCGGAGGCCAGGCGGGCATTGCCCTGCACCGCCGACAGCGTGGTGGAGAACACCACCTTCGGGAGCGGCTTCCAGATCGCGGCCCACTCGAGCATTGAGTCGTCGAGCGATGGATCCTGGTCGGCGGGCTCCCAGTACAGCATGGTCTCGTACAGACCTCGACCCATTAGGTGGACGCCGACTTCTCGTATCTCGTCGGTGACGAACCGAAAGACCTCCTCGTCGGGCGCCGCCCAGGCGAAGTCGCCATCCGGTCCGACGACGTAGCCGTCAAGTGAGACGCCCATCGAATAGGTCACGCTGCGCATCAGAAGTCCTCCTCGGTAACGGGTCCGACAGTACGATCGCCGGACGCCGGACGCCGCAGAACTCATCGCGGCTCGCGGGACAGGGCAAACGTTGCCGGATACGGCACTAGGTACCGGACGCAAGCCGGCCGGGCCGGCCGGCCCGGCCGGCCCGCGAACCCGCCACCACCGGTGCGCTCATCAAAGCCTGAGGGAAGACTGGCCCCATGGACATCACCCAGCTGATACTCGACGACCACGCCGAGCAGCGCCGGCTCTTCGCGATCCTGGAGCAGATCGACCACGCCGATAGCGCGGCTCTGGAGGCCGTCTGGAGACGCCTGGCGGCGTTCCTGGAGGTGCACGCAGCCGCGGAGGAGGAGATCTTCTACCCGCAGCTGCTGCGGGTAGGGCTCAGCTCCGGCACGGCGGCCGGCACCGAGGAAGAGACCCTGGACGCGATCCATGATCACAACGACATCCGGGACTCGATCCTGGCCGTGGCGGGGCATCAGCCCGGCAGCGGCGGCTGGTACGACGCGATCGCCGCGGTGAACGTGGCCAACGGCGACCACATGGCGGAGGAAGAACGCGAGGGCCTCACCGACTTCCGCCGCCGCGCCGGGCTGCAGCTCCGTCACGAGCTGGCGGTGGCGTTCACGGCGTTCGAGGCCCGGAACTTCGGGCGCGTCCCGATAGTCGACAAGGACCCGGAGAGCTACGTGCGCGAGGCGGAGAGGGAAGTCGCGCCAGCTCGCGGCGCAGATTCCGCCGGCAGCACGGATTCGCCCGGCAGCACGGATTCGCCCGGCAGCACGGGCTCATCCGACGGGTCACTGCGGATCGGCAGCCTGCGGGGGACGCAGGCCTAGCCCGGCGGCCGTCCGGTCCTGCGGCCGCCGTAACCTGCTCCGGGTAGGCCCTGTCGCTCCCATCGGAGGCTTGCCGTGAACCCGCTGTCCCGCCTGGCCGGCCTGGCCGCTGACCGAGTGATGGGCCTGCCGCGCGCGGCGACCCCGTACACGGTCCGGTCCAACGTCGCGGTGCCGATGCCGGACGGGGTCACCCTGCTCGGCACTCATTACCGGCCCGCCCGCGACGACCGGCCGCTGCCCGTGGTGCTCATCCGCTCGCCGTACGGCCGGGCCGGGATGGCGGCGATGCTGTTCGCCGCGCCGATCGCGCGCCGGGGCTTCCAGGTCTTCATCCAGAGCACCCGCGGGACCTTCGGCTCGGGCGGCCTGTTCCGCCCGTTCACCTCCGAGCGGGGAGACGGCGTGGCCACGGTGGCCTGGCTGCGCGGCCAGCCGTGGTGTGACGGCCAGGTAGCGATGACCGGCGGCAGCTACCTGGGCCACACGCAGTGGGCCGTCGCGCCCTACGTCGACCCGCCGCTGAGCTCGGTGTCACTCAACATCACCGCCGCCCGGATATCGGCGTCGTTCTACGCCCACGGCGCGCCCGCCATCCAGAACGCGCTCAGCTGGACCGGCGTGGTCGGAAAGCAGGAACGGGGTGGCCCGCTCAGCGAGCTGCCGAATCCGCGCCAGGCGGCCCGGCTCAGGCGGGCCCTGCGGAAGGTTCCGCTGCAGGCCGCCGACGTCGACGTGGCCGGGGCGCCGGTCCCCTTCTGGCGGGACTTCGTGGAGCACGCCGGGCCGGCCGACCAGTTCTGGGCGGGGGCCGACCACGACGGCGCCGACCTGACCCGGCTGCCGCCCGTCAGCATGGTGACCGGCTGGTGGGACCTGTTCCTGCCCCAGCAGCTCGGCGACTACGCGGCGATCCGCGCGGCCGGCGTCCCGGCCCGGCTCACGGTCGGGCCCTGGCTGCATGGCGAGCCCGCTGAGCTGAAGGCGATCATGGCCGAGGATCTCGGCTGGCTGGACCACCACCTGCGCGGCGCGCCGCCGCCATCGGGCGCTCCCGTGCGGGTCTTCCTCCAGGTGGCCGGCAGCTGGCTGGACTTCGAGGAATGGCCGCCGAAGGCGGCCGAGGCCACGGCCTACTACCTGCGGGCCTCCGGCGCCCTGAGCCTGGATCCCGAGCGCGGTGCCGCCGCGCCCGCCAGGTTCGTCTTCGACCCGGCGGACCCGACGCCGGCTCCGGGCGGCCCCCTGCTGCAGCCGCCCGGCAAGCAGGCCGATAACTCCGAGGCCGAAGCCCGGCCCGACGTCCTGACCTACACCGCCGAGCCCCTCCGGGCTGCCCGGGACCTGGTCGGGCCGGTCCGCGCCCGCATCTTCGTCCGCACCAGCCTCGAGCACGCCGACCTGTTCGTCCGGGTCTGCGATGTCGACGTCAAGGGCGTCTCCCGCAACGTGGTGGACGGCATCCGGCGGCTCAGCCCGCAGACGGTGCCCGCCCCGGACGTGGAGGCGGGCGACGACGGGATCCTGGCCGTGGACGTGGAGCTCTCCCCGACGGCCTACCGGATCCAGGCCGGGCACCAGCTCCGCCTGCAGATCAGCGGCGGCGCGTTCCCGCGCTTCGCGCGCAATTTCGGCACGGCGGAGCCTTTCGGCGCCGCGACCAGCGCACGACGGTGCCGATTTGAGATCTATAACGACTCCGCGCATCCCGGCTGCGTCATCCTGCCGGTCCTGCCCGGTGCCTGACCCGGCCAGCCGGCGCCCGGCCGCCGGGGACCCGGCCTGCGCGTATCAGGCGCGCAGTGTCAGTGCCGGCGGATAGCGTCGCCAGCATGCAGGATGCCGCCTGGCCCGACATCGATCCCGCCAGCCTGCCCGGCATCGTCGGGGCGGCCTGCCTGGCCAGGGCGGAGGACTGCCTGCGGCGCCGGGCGGTCCTGCACATGTGGTGGGACGAGCCGAACAGCGCGCTGCGCGGCACCGTGCACGGCAGCGCCGGCGAGCTCTACACCACCACCGTGTACGTCACGCCGGCCGACGGACTGCTCCTGGAGTTCGAGCAGGGCCTGTGCAGCTGCCCGGTCGCCGTCAACTGCAAGCATGCCGTGGCGCTGACCCTGGCGGCCGCGGCCGCGCCGCCGACGGACAGCCGGCAGCCGGCGGCGGGCTGGCAGCGATCTCTGGAGTCGCTGCTGACCGGCGGGCCGGGCGGGCGGGCAGGCCACCAGTCCGGCGGCACGCCGCTGGCCATCGAGCTGACGCTGTCCCCGGGGGTTCCCGGCGCCCCGGCTCGCCGCTCCGGTGCGGGCCCAGCGGCGGTCGCCCCGCCCCGGCTACTGGCCCGGCTAGTCCGGCCGGGCCGGTCCGGCTGGGTGAACGGTTCGCTGAGCTGGTCCAAGCTGGATGCCCTGCGCTTTTACGGCGAGCACCCGGCCGCCCAGGTGGAGCTCCTGCAGGAGATCTACGGCGTGTACCGGTCGCGGGCCGGCCAGCCGGCCTACTACTCGTGGGGCGACGACAAGTCGATCGACTGGTCGGCTTTCGAGTCTCGCCAGCTATGGCCGCTGCTGGACGACGCTCAGGCCGCCGGGCTACAGCTGGTGTACGGGCGCAAGCTCGGCCCGATCGACACCTACCGCACCGCGGAGCTGTGCCTGGACATCACCCAGTGCGACGCCGCCGGCTCGCTCGCGATGGTCCCGACGCTCCGGATCGACGCCGGGCAGTCCGCCGCCACGCCGATCCGGTTCATCGGGAGCGAGGGCCACGGCCTGGTCTATGTCGACTCCGGGCAGGCGGAGCTCGGCAGCGATCGCCGGGACTGGCGCTTCCGGCTGGCCAGGCTGTCGGCGGCCGTGCCGCCGCCGCTGCAGCGGATGACGCTGGCCGCTCAGCGGCTGCAGATTCCGGCGGCCGGGCAGTCCCGGTTCCGCGAAGAGTACTACCCGCAGCTGCGGCAGACGGCCACGGTCATCTCCTCGGACGGCTCCTTCACGCCGCCGGTGCTGAGCGGCCCGACCCTGGTGCTGCGCGCGTCCTACTCCGACGGCCATGACGTCGAGGTTGGCTGGGAGTGGGCCTACCAGGTCGGCGACTCGCACGTCCGCGCGGAGCTAGAGCCCGGCCCGGCCGACGGCGGATACCGGGACGTGGCGGCCGAGCGGGCCCTGCTGGCCGCCCTGGATCTCCCGCTGGAGCGCTTCGGGCTGCTGCGGCCCGGCCGGCTGGCGGGTGGAGCGAATTCCGGCTCCGCCGAGCGGGTGCTGGCGCCGCGGGTGCGGCTGACCGGCATCGACACCATGCGGTTCAGCACCGAGCTGCTCCCGCTGGCGGCCGACCAGCCGGGGGTGACCCTCGAGGTCACCGGGCAGCCGGCCGACTACCGCGAGGCCAGCGACTCGCTGCGCATCGGCGTATCCGCTCAGGAAGCGACCGGGGAGGCGGACTGGTTCGACCTGGGCGTCACCATCAGCGTGGAGGGACGGGAGGTGCCGTTCGCTGAGGTGTTCGTGGCCCTCAGCCAGGGCGAGTCGCACCTGCTGCTCGCCGGCGGCGCCTACTTCTCGCTGGACAAGCCCGAGCTGCGGGCGCTGGCCCGGCTGATCGCCGAGGCCCGGGCGCTCCAGGATCTGCCGCCAGGGTCACTTAAGATCAGCCCCTTCCAGGCCGGCCTGTGGCAGGAGCTGACCGAGCTCGGGATCGTCAGCCACCAGGCCAGCGCCTGGCAGCGCCAGGTTCAGGGGCTGCTGTCGGCCGACGGCATCGAGCCCGTGCCGCCGCCGGCCACGCTGGCGGCGCAGCTGCGCCCCTACCAGCTGGACGGATTCCGGTGGCTGGCGTTCCTGTGGCAGCACCGGCTCGGCGGGATTCTCGCCGACGACATGGGTCTCGGCAAGACCTTGCAGACCCTGGCGCTGGTCTGTCACGCCCGGCAGGCCCGGCCCGGCGGACCGCCCTTCCTGATCGTGGCGCCCACGAGCGTGGTATCCAACTGGGCCGCCGAGTCCGCCCGGTTCACCCCCGGCCTCAAGGTGGTGCCGATCAGCGAGACGCAGGCCCGGCGCGGCCAGGGCCTGCGTGAGCTCGTCGCGGGCGCCGACGCGGTCATCACCTCCTACACGCTGCTGCGGATCGACTTCGCCACCTACAGCGAGCTGGACTGGTCGGGCATGATCCTGGACGAGGCTCAGTACGCCAAGAATCACCAGTCCAAGATCTACCAGTGCGCCCGGCGGCTGCCCGCCCCGGTCAAGATCGCCATCACCGGAACTCCCATGGAGAACAACCTGATGGAGCTGTGGTCGCTGCTGTCGATCACCGCTCCGGGGCTGTTCCCGAATCCGGTCCGCTTCCGCGACTATTACGCCCGCCCGATCGAAGCCCAGGGCCACGCCGAGCTGCTGGCCCAGCTGCGGCGGCGGATCAAGCCGCTCATCAGGCGGCGCACCAAGGAGCAGGTGGCCGCCGACCTGCCCGCCAAGCAGGAGCAGGTACTGGAGGTGGAGCTGCACCCCCGGCACCGCCAGGTCTACCAGACTCACCTGCAGCGGGAACGGCAGAAGGTCCTCGGCCTGCTCGACGACATCAACGCGCACCGGTTCACGATCCTGCGCTCGCTGACCCTGCTCCGCCAGCTGAGCCTGCACGCCGGGCTGGTCGACGACGCCCACGCCGACCTGCCGTGCGCCAAGATCGACGCGCTGCTGGCGGCCCTGGCCGACGTCGCCGGCGGCGGGCACCGGGCGCTGGTCTTCAGCCAGTTCACCAGATTCCTCAGCCAGGTCCGCGCGCGGCTGGACGCGGCGGGCGTGCCCTACTGCTACCTGGATGGCAGCACGCGGCACCGGGATCAGGTGCTGCAGCGCTTCAAGAGCGGCTCGGCACCGGTCTTCCTGATCAGCCTGAAGGCGGGCGGGGCCGGGCTGAACCTCACCGAGGCCGACTACTGCTTCCTGCTGGACCCCTGGTGGAATCCCGCGACCGAGGCCCAGGCGGCTGACCGGATCCACCGTATCGGGCAGACCCGCAACGTCATGGTGTACCGGCTCATCGCCGCCGGGACCATCGAGGAGAAGGTCATGGCGCTGAAGGCCAGGAAGGCCGAGCTGTTCGCCAGCGTCATCGACGGCGGGGGCATGTTCGGTGCCGGCCTCGACGCCGACGACATACGCAGCCTGCTGGCCTAGTCACACTCCGGCCGCTCAGACTCCGGCAGCTCAGCCCGCGGCGGCCTGGGCCAGCTCCAGCAGGGCGTGCAGGTCGCTGGCCGCCTCCAGGGCCGATATCCCGGCCAGCAAGACGATCGCGGCGCAGGCGGCGAGCAGGAGCGTCCGTCGCGGCGGCGGGGCGGCCAGCAGCGCGGCGACCCGCCGGGGCACCGGCCCGGCGAAGGTGGCCGGTCCCAGCACGGTGCGCGAGCCGATGATGCCCAGCCTGATGACGGGAGCCCGCCGACGGCGCGGACTGGCCAGGAAGGCCACCTGGCCGATGGTCTCGGCCACCACCCGGCGGTTGCCGGTGACGGCGGCGGCGCGCTCGTCAGCCCAGCGCTCCACGGTATATTCCACCGCCCGGGCCACCGGGAGCAGCAGCGGGTTCACCGCGGCGGCCAGCCGGGCCACGGCGGCGAACAGATGATGCCGCCCGTCCAGGTGGGCCCGCTCGTGGGCAATCAGCGCCGCCCGGCGGTCGTCGTCCAGGCGGTCCAGCAGCCGCCCCGACACCACGATCCGGCCCGGCCAGCCGGGCAGCGCGTAGGCCTCGATGTCCGGGCCCGGCACGACCACGATGCCGTCATCGGCGGAGAGCCGGGCCGCCCGCCGGTAGGACTCGGCCAGGGCGCCGGTCCAGTGCCGGAGCATGACCAGGGCCGCCAGCGCCCCGCCGGCCAGCGCCAGCGCGGCCCCCACCCCGGCGGCTGCGGAAATGGGGTCGCCCCGCCGCATAACCGACTGCGAGTAGCCGCCCAGCTCGGCCAGGGCCGGTGCCCTGGCCGCCGCGTAAGCGGCGAACAGCGCCAGTGCGGCCATACTGCAGGCGGCTAGCGCTACTGTGGCCACCGTGAGCAGCCAGGTCGCCTGGCGCGGCTCCAGCAGGTTGGCCAGCGGGCGGGCGGCCGCGCCGGCCAGCGCCGGGATCACTAGCGGGAGGTACAGGAGCCACATGCGCCTATCCCCGCTCCTCGCCCCGGTCGCGACCGCCGGACGCCGCGCCGGCCTGGCCGGCGAGCAGGCCGCGCAGCAGCCGGGCATCCCGGCTGGACAGGCCGGACGCGAACCTGCTCAGCACCGCGTCGTGGTCGGTGCCGTTCCCCAGCGCCTGAGTCATCCGGCCGGCGGCCAGGCTGACCTCATCGACCGGCGTGTAGGTGAAGCCGCGCCCGGCGCGCTGCCGGGCCAGGAGGCCCTTAGCGTGCAGCCGGGACACGATGGTCACCACCGTGCTGTAGGACAGCGCTGCCCCCTGGCCGGCCTCCAGCCGGCGGCGGACGTCGCCGGGGCTGAGCGGCTCGCCGGCGTTGCGCAGGATCGCGAGAATCGCCGATTCCAGGGCCCCGGCGGCGCGCCGCGCCTGGCCGGACGGGTCGCCGGCGGCCTGGGGGCCGGGATCACGCATGGGCCCGCCTCCTGCCTCGTTTGCATCTACAAATCGCGTAGATGCTCTACAGTTGCTGTAGCACTCCGGTGGGTCCGAGTATGCCACTGCGGCCGCCCGCCGGATCCGTCCTCCGCGCACCCGGTGCCGTCGGGACGGATACGGGCCACATCACCGTCCCCCGGCGAAGGGCTGGCATGACCCACCTCACCTACCTAGAGGCCGCCGTCGTCGGCCTCGTCCAGGGCGTCTCGGAGATGTTCCCGATCTCCAGCCTGGGACACAGCGTGCTGATCCCCGCCATCGTCGGCGGCAGCTGGGCCAGCGACCTGAACGTCGCCAAGCCCGAATCCCCCTACCTGGCCTTCATCGTCGGGCTGCACGTGGCCACGGCCATCGCGCTGCTGATCTACTTCTGGCGGGACTGGGTCAGGATCATCGGCGGCTTCTTCTCCTCGATCGCGGAGCGCCGGATCGTTAGCGCCGACCAGCGGCTAGCCTGGATGATCATCCTGGCCACGATTCCGGTCGGCCTCGTCGGCCTGGTGTTCGAGCACACGTTCCGGGTGCTCTTCGGCAGGCCGATCCTCGCGGCGGTCTTCCTGTGCGTGAACGGCCTCATCCTCATCGCCGCCGAGCGCTACCGGACCAGCGCCTCCCTGGCCGCCGACGCCGCGATCGCCGCGACCAGGGAGCCGGCCTCGGTCGCCGCGTCCGTCCGGGAACCGGTCCCGGCCGGGGCCCGCCACGCGGCCGGCGGCCAGGACGTCCGCGTGCAAGAGGAGACCGACAATATCCAGGCCGACGCCCGGATAGCGGAGATGAGCTACCCGCGGGCGGTGGCCATCGGGACCGCGCAGGTCCTGGCCCTGCTGGCGGGGATCAGCCGGGACGGCGTCACCATGGTCGCCGGGATGGTCCGCCTCTCGCGCGAGGACGCCGCCCGGTTCGCGTTCCTGCTGGCCACCCCGGTCATCCTGGCCGCCGGCGCGCTGAAGGTCCCGGACCTGCTCGGCCCGCTCGGCAACGGGATCCGCGGCCAGATCGTGGTCGGCAGCGTGCTGGCCGGCGTCGGCGCTTACCTATCGGTTCGTTTCCTGCTCCGCTACCTGCGAACCCGGACCCTGACGCCGTTCGGCGTTTACTGTCTCATCGCGGGGGTAGCCAGCATCGTCTATCTGGGCCTGGTGAAATAACGTGCAGCACTTCATAGCCACCTACGGGTACGCGGCCATTTTCGTGCTCATGGTGGCGGAATCGGCGTGCATCCCGATTCCCTCCGAGCTGATCATGACCTTCGGGGGCGCGCTGGCCGCCGGCGCGGTCCCTGGCACCCACCTCAACCTGATCGGCGTCATCATCGCCGGCGTGGCGGGCAACGTCGTCGGGAGCTATATCGCCTGGGCGGTGGGCCGCTGGGGCGGCCAGCCCGCGCTGCACCGGTGGGGCGGCCGGATCTGGCTGCGTGAGCACGACATCGAGCGGGCCACCCGCTGGTTCGACAAGTACGGGCCGCGGGCCGTCCTGATCGGCCGCTGCCTGCCGGTCATCCGCACCTTCATCTCGCTGCCGGCCGGGATCGCGGGCATGGAGCCGATCCGGTTCGGGATCTACACCACCATCGGCTGCATTCCCTGGACGGCGGCCCTGGCCTGGGCCGGTTACGCGGTCGGTGCCAACTGGCAGCAGGTCGTCAACGGCTTCCACGGCCCCACCTACATCATCGCGGCGCTCGTGCTGATCGCCGTGGCCATAGGGATCTGGCGGTTCGTCCGCTGGCACAGGTCCTCGCTCGAGGAGGGCGAGACGACCCGGCGACCGGACCCGGCCAGCCATCGCAAGGCGTAGCGGGCCGGCCCTAGCGTCGGCGCCGCCCGAGCCCTCCTGGCCGTCAGACAGTGAGCCTGGCGGCCAGGAGGCATACGTCGTCGGTACGCGGCGCGGCGCCCAGCAGTGCCGTCTGCACCGCGGCGCAGGTCTGCTCGGCGGTCTGCCCGGCTGACTGGCGCATCACGCTGGCCAGCGCGCTGAAGCCCTCAGTGATATCCCGCTGCCGGTCCTCGATCAGCCCGTCGGTGTAGAACAGCAGGCCGCTGCCCGGGGCGAGCTGCCGGTACCCGGCCGGGAAGCCGCCGACACCGGGTGCCCCGAGCATGGTCCCGGTGGCACCGTCCAGGTACTCGGCCTGGCCGTCGCCGGAGGTACACACCAGCGGCGGATGCCCGGCGTTGGCGTAGCTGAGGTCGCCGGTGTCCAGGTCGAGCACGGCATAGACCGCGGTGGCCATCGCATCTGGCAGCAGCCTGGCCAGCGCCATGTTGGTATGCCGCAGCACGTCGCAGGGCTCGTAGTGCTCGACGGCGTAGGCGCGCAGCAGGTTGCGCACCTGACCCATGATCGACGCCGAGGCCACGTTGTGGCCGACGACGTCGCCGACCGCCAGGCCGACCCGGTGACCGTCGAGCGCGAAGGCGTCATACCAGTCCCCGCCGACGTGCACGCCGTCGGTCCCCGGCAGGTAGCGCACGGCCAGGTCCAGTCCGGCGATCTCGGGCAGCGCATCGGGCAGGACAGAGCGCTGCAGCGTCTCAGCCACGGTGTGATCGCGGGCAAAGGTATCGGCGTTGGCCAGGCCGGCGGCCATCTGCCGGGCGAGTTCCTCGAGCACTCCGATGTCGGTCTCGACGAACCCGGGCTGCCCGGCGCTGCGGCCGACGGCCACGACCCCGAGCTTCTGCTGGCCGGCGATGAGCGGCGTGAACAGGACGTCCTCGGGCCGCAGCGCGACGATGATGTCGCCCACCGGCGAGGCCAGGCCGCTCCACCGGGCGTGGTGCGCCGCGACGTCGCGCACCAGCCGGCTGGTGCCAGTGCTGAAAGCGGCGCTGACCGTTCGCCGGCCGATGATCGGATGCGGCTGATCGCGCAGGTCAGCGACCCTGACGATCCGGTCGCGGTCACGGTGGGCGATGGAGGTGGCCCGCAGCGTGCCATCCCCGGTCGGCAGGAACACCAGGCAGAAGTCGGCCAGGCTGTCCACGACCAGCTTGGCGGAGTGCTGGAGGATCTCGTGCCGGTCCCGGGCCGCCGCTACCAGGTCGCCGCCCCGCATCAGGAACGTGAGCCGGTCCCGGGCGCCGTCGGCCTCGGCCCGCGCGGCGCGCTCCCGCGCCAGCAGCTCGGCGCGTTCGTGCTCGGCGCGCTGCCGGGCGGTCAGGTCGACGACGAAGGTTACCCAGCGCAGCGGAGCCCGGCTGACCACCGCGCCGCCGACCAGCACCGGGACCCGGTGGCCGTCCGGGTGCAGGTACTCCTTCTCATGCGGCCGGAACGCGCCCGTGCGGAGCATCTGCTGGACCGCCTCGGCGTCACTGCTGGCCCATTCCGGTGGGGACAGAGCCTGATAGGAGATCCGCCCGGCCGCCACGTCATCCTGGCTGTAGCCGATCATGTCGAGGAACGCGTCGTTGGCCTCGTAGACCTGCTGCTGGCCGAGCACCACGACGCCGAGCACGTTGGCCTCGCGCAGATGGGCCATCAGCTCGGTGCCTTCCCGGAGCGCCGCCTCCGCCCGCAAGTGCTCGGTCACGTCCCGGAACATCGCGTACGCCCGCTGCGGGCGGCCCTGCTCGTCGCGCGCGTCGGGCACCGCGGTGACCCGCAGCCAGCGCAGCTCGCCGCTGCGGCCATGCTGCACCCCCATCACGACATCGGTGACGACGGTGCCGGTGCGCAGGGCTACCATCACCGGAAGTTCCGCGGGCGCGAAAGGCGTGCCGTCCTCACGCACGGCCCCGCCGGTCAGCACCAGCGGCCAGGTGCGCATGGCCGCCGCATCCACGCCCAGGATCTGGCTCACCGCGGGGTTGGCCTCGATGATCCGGCCGTCAGCAGCGTAATAGACGACGCCTTGCGGCAGGGTCTCGAACAAGGTCCGGTAACGTTCCTGCGTGGCCGCCAGCTGAGCGGCCAGCGTCTCGTGACCGTCCCACTCGCGGACGCCCGTAGCGCGCACGCTCGCATGGCGCCCGCCAGCGCCCCGGGCGCCCATGCTCTGCCCCCGGAAATCACCACCGTGCGATATCGGTACTGAACCCACTAAGCCCCCCCGGGCACCGCCACGGAGTATTAAGAGCTACTCCTCCGGCATGTCGGCTTGGCTACACAGAGTACAGGCTGTCCAACCCGGCGATAACTAGGGATATGCTCAGCGCCATGCTGCCCCCGCCGAGACGGCCGTGATTGCATTGCTGAGCCGCCGGAAATGAGCCGCGCGGCAGTAATCGTGAATCCCACCAAATTCGAGGACCTGGAGAAATTCAGGGACGAGGTCTGCGCGATGACGGCCGAGCGCGGCTGGGCCGAGCCGATGTGGCTGGAGACGACACCCGAGGATCCCGGCCAGGGCCAGGCCGCCGCGGCCGTAGCGGCCGGGATCGACCTGGTGATCGCCAGCGGCGGCGATGGCACGGTCACGGCCTGCGCGGCGGGCCTGGCTGGGACCGGGACGCCGCTGGCCATCATCCCGGCCGGCACCGGAAACCTGCTGGCCCGCAACCTCGGCTTGTCCCTGGACCTCGGGGAGGCGCTCGCGGTCGCCCTGACCGGCACCGACCAGCAGCTCGACCTCGGTATCGCGAACGGGAAGCCGTTCCTGGCCATGGCAGGGCTGGGCCTGGACGCGAAGATGCTGGACAGCACGAGCGAGCCGGCCAAGGAGCGGTTCGGCTGGGCTGCCTATGCCATGTCCGTGCTGGCGCACCTGCGGGACCAGCCCATGCGGGTGCGGCTGCAGGCCGACCACGAACGGCCGCTGCGGCGCCTGGCCAGCGGCGTTATCGTCGGCAATGTCGGCTGGCTCCAGGGCGGCCTGCCCCTGCTGCCGGACGCCAGGCCAGACGACGGGCGGCTCGACGTCGTGGTGCTGACCGCGCAGGGCTGGGCGAGCTGGCTGGCGGTGGCCGTGCACGTGCTGCTGCGGCGCCGGGACGGGACGGGGCGGGTGGCCCGCCGCACCTTCCGCGAGCTGCGCATCGACGTCGACCGTGAGCACCACTGGGAGCTCGATGGCGAGCTGATGGGCCGCACCCGGCAGCTCATGATCACCGTCCATCCCGACAAGCTCCTGCTGCGGGTGCCGGCCCCCAGCCCGGACTAGCCTCCTAACCCGCGTCCTGGTCAGCGGCGGGCCGGGCGCCGCCGCTCGCGCTGGCGCTGCAACAGGACGATCCGGCGCTCGGCGATCTGGTGGGTGTGGTAGCTGAGCCACAGGCAGACCGCGGCCAGCGGCAGCTCGACGAACAGGCACGCGGCGATGGATTCCAGCCGCGACCGGCCCGGCGTGGTCATGCAGTCGAACCACGCGTCCACCACGAGCAGGGTGGCCGTCGCGGCGGCTGCGGTCGACAGGTACCGCGAGCGGCGCAGCGCGAAGTACGCCGTGCTGGCCAGGCCGGCCGACAGCAGGACGTCAAAGCCGGCCCAGGCGATGTCGTAGTTCGGGGACAGCTGACGGGCCGGCAGCGAGAGCGCGATATAGACAATCCACGGCAGCAAGAGCACGGAGAACAGCGCGAACACCGGGCCGGTCCAGCGCACGATGCGCGAGTCGTCCACCAGGACCGCGTTTTCCGGCTCCGGGGCCGGCCCGACCAGCTGCTCGAGCTTCTCGACTAGGTCCTCGGGGACTGGGTCACCGTTCACGAGTCCACCTCAACGCCGCCAGCTAATTCACCTCGGATATCAGCACATCATGCCGGATTCTGCGCCAGGGCTATCCCGGCGGTCCCGGGCCGGGATGCTGGGACGCCGCGGCCGCCGGATCAAGCTCGGACAGCCGCAGCAGGTGGCGGGGCAGCGGCGGGAAGGGCTGCCGGCTGCTGATCTTCAGGCCTGAGCTGACGCGCAGGAGCTCGCCGGGATCCAGCAGCCGCCAGCCGGGGTCATCGTCCATCCGCTCACTGGCGATGATCACCGACGGGCGGCGGGCCAGCTCCGCGGACCGGGCGTGGATCCGGGTGCTCGAGACGTCGAGTCGCTCGCTGGTGCCGGTGCCGCCGGCGGGCCGGGCGAGCACGTAAAGCTCGTGAGTCGCCGGGTAGCGCAGCGCCCACAGCTCGGTGGCGGTCGCCAGGACAAGGTTCAGGGCATAGACGGGCAGCCGCTGGCTGATCCAGCCGATCGCCGCGACGATGGCGCCCGGCAGGTCCCCGCCGTTGTGCCGCGCCTCCGCGGTGATCAGGGCGAAGACCCGCTCGCTGTCGGTCTGGCCGTGCACCAGCCCGGCCGCGCCCAGCTCCGCGAGACGCCGGTCCAGCTCGTCCAGTCCCTGCACCACGCCGTTGTGCGCGAACAGGGCGCCGTCCTGCAGGAACGGGTGGGTGTTGGCCATCGTCAGGCCGCCGGTGCTGGCGTAGCGGACGTGCGCCACGAACGTCGTGCCCCGCAGCTCGCGGGCGGCCTGCGCGAACTGCGCGTCCTGCCAGGCAGCGATCGGCTGCTTGGTCACGCCCGGCTGCCCGCTGGCCTGGAAGGCCCCGACCCCGGCCCCGTCGGGATTACGGCGGCTCTGCGCGGCCAGGCTGTCGGGCGCATCGAGCAGCCAGAAGGTCGCCGGTACCGGCTCGACGCCCGCATGCAGGCCGAACAGCCGGCACATCCGGTCAGCCGGCCTTCCTGGCCACGTACAGGGCCTGGCCCGGGATCCGCAGGACGGGGATCCGGCGCGGCGGCGCGAAGCCGGCCTCGCGCAGCCAGCCCCGCAGCTCCGCGGGCGTGTGCACTTGCGACCCGGAGCTGAGGTAGACGAACAGCCCGAGGAAGTTGGCGGCCGCCGACTTCCGCCGTGACGGCTCGGCGAACGCGTCCATGATGGCCAGTGTCCCGCCCGGCACGAGCGCGTCACGGATCCGGGCCAGGAGGCCGCGGATCTGATCGGCCGTGAGGTGGTGCACCAGGTTGAAGCACAGCACGCAGTCGTAGCCGTCGCCTAGCTCGTCCTTGGTCGCGTCGCCGTCACGGTACCGGACCCGGTCGGCCAGGCCGGCCCCGGCGATGATGTCGCGGCCGACCGCCGCGCTGCCCGGCAGGTCGAGTACCGTCGCGGTGAGCCCGGGATGGCGTCGGCACAGCTGTGCCGAGTACCAGCCGTGGCCGCCGCCGATGTCCAGGAGGGAGCGCGGATGGCCGGGCAGTCGCAGCTTTCTGGCTACCTCAGGCGCGCTGAGCCGGGCCAGTTCCAGCTGACCGCTGATATAGCGCCGCCAGTAGGGATCCTCGGGCGGCCAGCCGTGATGCCCGACCGGCTGCCCGCTGCGGGTCACCTCATCCAGTCCCGACCACCACGTCCAGTAGTCGGCGGTGCCCGCCACGAAGCCGGCCACGCTGAGCGGCGAATCGGGGTCCAGCCAGCGCCGCGACGAGCGGCTGAGCTCGTAGCGGCCGGCCCGGCAGCGCAGATGGCCGGCCGACCGCAGGCAGTCCAGCAGGAGCCGGGTCGGCAGCGGATCGAGGCCGAGGTCGGCGGCGAGCTCGGCCGAGGTCGACGGCTGCCGGGCGAGCCGGGCCAGCATGCCGGTGCGGACGGCCGTGATGAGCACCCCCGACAGGCCCATCCCCGCCCATGCCTCGGCGGCGGCCACCGGAACCAGGCCCGCTCGCAGGGCGAGCCACTCGCCAGGATGAGCGCCATGCAGGGAGAGCCGCATTAGTGAAGCATGACAGCAATCGGCTGCGGGCACTGATCGCATCCAGTCATCTGGGCCCGTCGCTGGCCATCACGGCCATGGTCGCGGTGCTGACCGCCGAGGCCACCCCGCACGGCTTCGGCCCCGTGCTGCTGGTGCCCGCCGTGCTGGCCGGCCAGCTTTCGATCGGCTGGTCCAACGACGCATTCGACGCCCCCCGGGACGCCGCATCCGGCCGGACGGACAAGCCGATCCCCGCTGGCTCCATCAGCCGCCGCGCGGTCGCCGTCGCGGCCGTAGCGGCCCTGGCCGTGGCGCTGCTGCTGTCGCTGGCCATCGGCGAGGTCACGGCGCTGGCGAACGGGGTGATGATCGCGGCGGGATGGGCCTATAACGCAGGCCTCAAGTCGACCCTGGCCTCCGGCCTGATGTACGTCCTGGGCTTCGGCCCGATCCCGGCCCTCGCGGCCAGCACGCTGCCGGGTCATCCCGCGCCGCGGCCCTGGATCACCGCCGCCGCGGCCATGCTCGGCCTCGGCGCTCATTTCGCCAACGTGCTGCCCGACCTGGCCGGCGATAAGGCCACGGGGGTCCGCGGCCTGCCGCAGCAGGTGGCCGCGCGCTGGGGCCAGGGTGCCGTGCGGGCGATCGCGCTCGTCCTGCTGCTGCTGGCCTCCGTCGCGCTGGCGCTGGCCTGCAGCCGGTCGCGGCTGTGGCTCGGGCTGGCCGGGCTGGGCGCCGCGCTGGTGCTGGCCGCGATCGGCGCTCGCGGCCAGGGGCGCGTGCCGTTCCTGGCCGCCATGGGCATCGCGGCCATCGACGTGGCATTGTTCGCCGCCGGCGGGGTAGCCCTGGTCTAACCGGCGGGGTCGCCCTGGTCTCAGCAGCTGACCTGGCTCAGACTGGCCTGAAGCAGCAGCCGGACCGATTGAGCCCGCCGACCCGCAGCCGCCCCGACCGCGCAGCCCGAACTGAACCCGTCAGCCAGCCGTCAAGGAAGTATGCAGTTGCTTACTATGCAAGCATGACGCGGATCGCGGCGGTGCGGTCCGCATTCCCAGCCCACCGGTACCCCCAGGCCGAGCTCACCCGGGCTGTCGCCGAGCTCAGTGACCTGGGCGGCGCCCGGCGGGCGCTGCTGGAGCGGCTGCACGGCAACGCCGGCGTGCAGACCCGGCACACCATTCTGCCCTTGCCGCAGTACGCCAGCCTGAACGGGATCGGCGAGGCCAACGACGCCTACATCGAGGGCGCCACCGACTTGGGGGTGCAGGCGCTGCGCGAGGCCCTGGCCGCCGCCGGGCTGGCCGCCGCCGAGGTGGACCTGCTGATCGTCACGTCGGTCACCGGCGTGGCCGTGCCCTCCATCGATGCCCGGCTCATGCCGCGGCTCGGGCTGCGCCCGGACGTCAAGCGGCTGCCCATCTTCGGGCTCGGCTGCGTCGCCGGCGCGGCCGGCCTGGCCCGGCTGCACGACTACCTGCTGGCCTGGCCCCGGCACGTCGCCGCCCTGCTGGCCGTCGAGCTCTGCTCCCTGACGCTCCCGGCCGCGGCGGTGACGGCGACACCGGACATGGTGGTCAGCGGCCTGTTCGGCGACGGGGCGACGGCCCTGGTCGCCAGGGGCGAGCAGCTCTTCACCGCCAGCGCCGCGCACACGGTCACCACCACTGCGGGTAACGGCCCGCGGGTCGTCGCCTCCCGCAGCGAGGTCTATCCCGGTACCGGCGACGTGCTCGGGTGGCGGCTCAACTCAGACGGTTTCCGCATCGTGCTGACGGCCGAGCTCGCCGACGTCGTCGCGCGGCATCTGAGCGCCGGGGTCAGCTCCTTCCTGGCCGAGCACGGGCTGACCACCGACGAGATCAGCTCCTGGGTGTGCCATCCCGGCGGCCCGAAGGTGATCGACGCGATCCAGCAGAGCCTGAAACTGCCCGACAGCGCGCTGGAGATGAGCCGGCGCTCGCTCGCGGAAGTGGGGAACATGTCCTCGGCGTCCGTTCTGCACGTGCTGGAGAAGACCATCGACTCCTGCCCGCCGGCGCCGGGCTCAGTCGGGCTGATGATCGGGCTGGGCCCCGGGGTGAGCGCAGAGCTGGTGCTGCTGCGGTGGTAACGCACCCGTCCCCGGCGGCGTGATGGACGTCTACTTCGGGCTCCTCATCCTCATCACCTTCGAGCGGCTGGCGGAGCTGGTTGTGTCTCAGCGGCACGCCGCGCGCAGCCTGGACAGCCACGGCGTGGAGTCCGGCCAGGGCCATTTTCCCGTCATGGTCGGGCTGCACACGGGGCTGCTGGCCGGCTGCTGGATCGAGGCCATCGCGCTGGATCGCACCTTCATCCCGGCGCTCGGCTGGCCGATGCTGGTCCTGGTAGTAGCCGCGAACGCGCTGCGCTGGTGGTGCATCGCGACGCTGGGCCCGCGGTGGACCGCGCGGGTGATCGTCATACCCGGCCTGCCGCTGGTCAAGGCCGGCCCGTACCGGTGGTTCCGGCACCCGAATTATGTCGCCGTCGTCGTGGAGGGCGCGGCGCTGCCGCTCGTCGGCTCGGCCTGGATCACCGCGTGCGTCTTCACCATCGCCAACGCCGCGCTGCTGACCGTCCGGCTGCACTGCGAGACCCGCGCCCTGGCCGCGGCGGCGCCGTGATCGACGTGCTGGTCGTCGGCGGCGGCCCGGCGGGGCTGGCCACGGCGATCAGGTGTGCCCAGGCCGGCCTGGCGGTCACCGTGGCCGAGCCGCGGGCGGCGCCCATCGACAAGGCCTGCGGGGAAGGGCTGATGCCCGCGGCGGTGACCCGGCTGCGGGCCATCGGCGTCCGGCCGGCCGGACGCCCGCTGCACGGGATCCGCTACCTGGACTCCAGCCACCAGGCGGACGCGCGCTTCCGGCAGGGCCACGGGCTGGGCGTCCGGCGCACCGCGCTGCATGCCGCGCTGGCGCAGCGGACGGCCCAGCTCGCGATTCCGGTCCTGCCGGTCCGGGTGACCGAGTTCGTCCAGGACGGCCGCGGCGTGACCGCCGCCGGCCTGAAGGCCCGGTACCTGGTGGCGGCCGACGGGCTGCACTCGCTGATCCGCCGCGGCTGCGCCCTGGAGCCCGCGCCCGCGCGCCGGCCCAGGTTCGGGCTGCGCCGTCACTACGCCGTAGCGCCGTGGAGTGACCTGGTCGAGGTGTACTGGGCCCGCGGAGCCGAGGCCTATGTCACGCCGGTCGCCGACGACCTGGTGGGCGTGGCCGTGCTGGGCAGCGGGCGCGGCGACTTCGACACCCGGCTGGCCGCCTTCCCGGCGCTGCGCGAGCGGCTGGGCGCGGCCCCGGCAGCCGGCGATGTCCGCGGTGCCGGGCCGCTGCGGCAGGACGTCCGGTGCCGCGTGGCGGGCCACGTCCTGCTGGTGGGGGACGCGTCCGGCTACCTCGACGCGCTGACCGGCGAGGGGATCAGCGTCGCGCTGGCTCAGGCCGAGGTGCTGGCGGAATGCCTCGCGGCCGGACGGCTGGCCGACTACGAGCGGGCCTGGCGGCGGGTGTCGCGCAAGTCCCGGATTCTCACCACCGGCCTGTTGTGGTCCCGGCACCAGCCCCTGCTGGCCCCGCGCATCGCGCCGGCCGCGCAGCGCCTGCCGCGGCTTTTCACCAGCATCGTCAACCACGTGGGCCAGGCCTAGCCCGGCGCGGTCTTTACCCGCCCGGTCAGCCGCCGGCCGGGCGGGTAAAGGTGCCGAGCATGGCGCGCATGGCGGCGGCGACCGCATGACGGGTCCGGACAGGATCGGCAGAGCTGGCGATCAGCATGGCGCCACGGGTCAGCGCGCCGAGCAGCAGCCGCGCCACCGTCTCCGGGTCGGCGATGCGCAGCTGCCCCGAGTCGGCGGCGGCCCCGAGCGCGGCCACGATGGCGGCGAAGGCGTAGCGCTCGTCGAGTTCGGTGAATCGCGCGATCCCGAGCACGGCCGGGGCATCCACGATGATGATCTGCTGCAGGTCGGGTCGCAGCATGGCGTCCAGGAACGCCTCGAAGCCCTGGGCCAGGAACTCCACCTCGTCCGGCGCGCCCTGCGCCGCCTCCGCCGCGGCCGTCATCAGCTCGGTGTGCGCCTGCTCGAAGACGGCCTCGAACAGCACCGTCTTGGTCGCGAAATGGTGATAGAGCGCGCCGGTCGTGACCCGGGCCTGGCGGGCCAGGTCCTCCACCGACGTCGCCGCGAAGCCGTCGCGCCCGAACAGCAGGCGCCCAGCGGCCACGAGCGCCGCCCTGGTCTGGGTCACCTGCTCGGCGCGCAGAGACGGCGCCGGCGGCGGCGGGAGTTGCTCGGGCACCTCACCTGTATAACCCGGGCGCGTCCCCTTGCGCGCCCGGCCGGCTGCCGCCTACTTTAGATAGCAGTATTATCTTAAATATTAATGCTATCCAGGGAGGTAATACTATGGCCGTCCCTACTGACGCTCTCCAGGCCGATCGAGCCGCGCTGCTCGAGATCTGCGCCGGGCTCAGCGGATCGCAGTGGGGGGCGCCCAGCGGATGTCCCGGCTGGTCGGTCAAGGACCTCATCGCTCACGTCAGCGCCTTGTTCTGGCAGGTCGTCGACCCCGCCCGGCTGCCCGATGCTGCCGGGCTGCCGACCGAGCAGGCCCAGGAGGTCTTTGTGGCCGCCCGCCGTGCGCTAAGCGCGACGGCGGTGCTGGCCGACTACGAAGCCGTGAGCAGCAAGGCTCTGGCGGTGCTGGCCACCTTCGCCGGCCAGGACTTCGAGGTGCCCCTGGGTGATCTGGGGACCTACCCCGCAGCGGCCCTCCCGACGGCGTTTTGCTTCGACCACTACGTGCACATCCGCGAGGACCTGTTCGCGCCGCGAGGTCCGCTGGCCGGCCCGCCGCCCGCCTCCGACGCGCTGTGGGTCGCTCCCGCTCTCGACTGGATTGAGGCCGCGCTGCCACAGCAGAACCGTGGCCTCGTGAACGGGCTGAACGGGACCGTCGGCATCGCGCTCACTGGTCCCGGCGCGCGCCGGATCAGCCTCGGATCCGGGCCTGTCACCGCCCGGATCACCGCAGCCGACGCCACGTTCATCCGCTGTGTCACGCACCGGGCTCGCTGGGAAGATAGCGGCGCCGAGCTCAGCGGGGACGAGCGCGCGCTGCAGGCGCTGCGCGGCATGCGAGTCTTCTGAGCGGCCGCAGGCTCAGCGGCTACCCGGCCTGGGCTTAGCTCCGGTGATTTGGTTCAGTAGGGAGCATGGCCAATGAGTCACAGCCGCCGACGGCGGAGCAAGTCGAGGCGGCCGCTCACGGCGGCGCGACGCATGCGGGCGAGCCGCATGGCGGCGGCGGCGGCGCGGGACGGCTGAACTGGCTGCGGGCCGGGGTGCTGGGGGCCGATGACGGCATCGTCTCGGTGGCCGGCATCGTGATCGGCGTCGCCGGGGCCACCTCATCTCGCGGGGTGATCTTCACGGCCGGGCTGGCCGGCCTGGTCGCGGGCGCGGTGTCCATGTCGCTGGGCGAGTACGTGTCGGTCAGCAGCCAGCGCGACAGCGAGCGAGCGCAGCTGGCCCAGGAGCGCCGGGAGCTGACCGAGACGCCGGAAGCGGAACTAGCCGAGCTCACAGCGATCTACGAGGCAAAGGGGCTGTCGCTGCGGACGGCGCAGACGGTGGCCGCCGAGCTGACCGCCCGCGACGCCTTCGCCGCGCATGCCGAGGCCGAGCTGCACATCAGCCCCGACGACCTGGCCAATCCGGTGCAGGCGGCCGCCGCCTCGGCGCTGTCGTTCGTGGTCGGGGCGCTGCTGCCGCTGCTGGCGATCCTGCTGCCCCCGGCCAGCTGGCGGGTCCCGGTCACCTTCGCGGCGGTGCTCGCCGCCCTGGCGATCGCCGGCACCGTCAGCGCCCGCATCGGCGGCAGCAACCCGCGGCGCGCGGTGATCCGGGTGGTGATCGGCGGTGCGGTCGGCCTGGCGCTGACCTATGGCATCGGGCACCTGTTCGGGACCGCCGTCAGCTAGCCACCCGCGCGGCTACTGCGCGGCCCGCAGGGCCGGGACGCGGCCGGCCCGCCGGCCGGGGACGATGCCGGCCAGCAGGCCGCGAGGCAGGTGGCGGCGACCACCGCGGCCAGCTGCCCCGGCGACACCGCAATGGTGGCCACGCCGGTCTGGCCCCGGGTCAGGGCAGCGGCCAGGCCGGCTCCGGCCTCGGCGCCGATGGCCGCGTCGCGCTGGCCATCCTGCTGGCGGCGATCCTCGCCGCGGTCTGGTACGCCCTGTCGGTCGCGCTGCTCCCGGAGCCCCCGGTGCCGCGGGAAATCCTGCTCGGCGCGGCCGGGGTCTGCTTCTGCCTGCTCATCATCATCGGGAGTCTCGCGATCATCGAGGCTCGCGCCCTGCGCCGTGGCCAGGAGCGCATGGGCCGGTTTCTCGCCGACGCCTCGCATGAGCTCCGCACGCCGATCGCGGGGGTCCAGGCCAGCGCGGAGACCTTGCTGCGGACCAGCCCCGGCCCGGCTGCCCGGGAGGACCTCGTGCTCCAGATCCTCCGCGAGGCGCATCGCGCCGGGCGGCTCGTCGACGACCTGCTCGCCATAACCCGCCTGGAACAGGGCGCCGCGCTGGCCAGGGAGCAGTTCGACCTCGTGCCGCTCATCGTGGCGGCGGTCGAGCTCACCCGGGAGCTGGCCCCGGCGATTGACGTCCGGCTGAATGCTCCCGCCCGCAGCCAGCTGCACGGCGACCCGCGGCGCATCCGGCAGCTGGTGGACAATCTCCTGAGCAACGCCCGGCACGCTACCCCGGCCGGCGGCCAGATCACCGTGCGGGTCGCCGACCTGGCCGCCGAGGTTCAGGTCGAGGTCACCGATTCCGGGACCGGCGTCCCGGAACCGGACCGGGAGCGAATTTTCGAGCGCTTTACCCGCCTGGCCGACACCTATTCCGGCGAGCGGGACGGCAGCGCCCCCGGCCGCAGCGCATCCGGCGGCAGCGCCCCCGGCGGCAGCGCCCCCGGCCGCAGCGCCCCCGGCCGCAGCGCCCCCGACCGCAGGGCATCCGACGGCAGCGGGCTGGGGCTGGCCATTGCCCGCGGCATCGCGCGGGCCCACGCCGGCTCGCTCACCTGTACCGATTCCGCCGGCGGCGGAGCGCGGTTCCTGCTGCGGCTGCCGCGGCCGGGCGGACGCGGGCCAGCACGAGGGTGATGTCGTCCTCTCCGTGCTGGCGCAGCCGCCGGGTGACCCGGTCGGCGGCCTCGCTCAGCGGGCCGGCCCCGGCCAGGGCAGAGCTGAGCGCGCTGCGCAGGGCGGCCAGTCCGTCGTCGATGGGCCGGGTGCGGCTTTCTACCAGCCCGTCGGGATACAGGGCCAGAGTGGCGCCACGCGGCAGCCGGATCACGGTCGGCTCGAAGGACTCGGCACCGAGGCCGAGCGGCAGGCCCGGCGGCAGGTCGATGGTCCGCGTGGTGCCGTCGGGGAGCACGAGCACCGGCGGCAGGTGCCCGGCCTGGGCGGCTACCGCACTATGGCCAGCCGGATCGACGATGGTATAGATGCAGGTCGCGAACGGCGCGGCCATGCTGGCGGCCATCTGGTCGAGCCGGCCCAGGATCTGCCCCAGCGGCAGGTCCAGCCCGGCCAGCGTGTGGGCGGCCGTGCGCAGCTGCACCATGACGGCCGCCGCCTCGGGACCGTGGCCCATGACGTCACCCACGATCAGCGCCGCGCGGCCGCGGGGCAGCGCGACGATGTCGTGCCAGTCACCGCCGACGACGCTCGCGCCCACCGGCAGGTAGCGCCGGGCCACCTCCAGGCCGACCAGGACATCTGGCTGGCCGGGCAGCAGGCCGGCCTGCAGCGCGAGCGCGGTGCGCCGTTCCCGGCTGTACAGCCGCGCGTTGTCGATGCACACCGCGGCGCGCGAGGCCAGCTCGCCGGCCAGCGAGAAGTCGGCCGGGGTGAAGGGCGGGCTGGCGGGGGCCCGCCCGAACGTCGCGCACCCCACGACCACCCCCCGGGCGATGAGGGGGACGGCCAGGAAGGAGGTGTAACTGGCCGTGACCTCCGGGCCGCCGGGGCGCCGCTCGATGCGGTGCACGAAGTCGGGATCCAGCTGCTCGTAGGCGACCGGGCCGCCGGTGGCCATCGCCCTAGCGGAGGGTGAGTCCGGGCCGAAGACCAGTACCTCACCGGGGCGCAGCAGCCGGTCGGTGACGGCCGTGGCCCGGCCGGCCAGCCGGGCCGCGAGCCGGCGGACCACCGCCGGCTGCCCGGCCCCGGGCGCGGTCAGCTCATCGGCCGCCAGCAGCCGTTCGGCCCCGAAGATGGCGGCTGCGTCAGCGAACCCCGGCACGGCGACGTCGGCGACCTCCCGGGCGGTCTGGGTCAGGTCGAGCGTGGTGCCGATGCGTGCCGCCGCCTCGCTCAGCCAGCTCTGGCCGTGCTGGGGCAGCGCGCGCTGGGCGATCACCACCGCGCCGCCGCCCAGCCCGGCCAGCGGCTCCCAGCGGATGGCGAATCGCCCCTCCCCCAGCTGGCCGCCGGCCACGGTGACCGACCAGGTCCGGCCGGCCGCGGCCTCGGCCAGGGCCTGGCGGACCAGCTCGCGCTGGCCAGGTCCCGTCAGCAGCACGTCGCAGACGTGCTGCCCGGTCATCGCGGCGGCGCGATACCCGAACAGCCGCGTGGCCGTCACCGACCAGGAGGTCACCCGGCCGGCCGGGTCGAGGGTAAACATGGCCAGGCCGGCCAGGTCGGGCTCGCGCCGCCGGGGCAGCCCGGAGCTGTCTTCCGCGGCGTGGTGCGACTCCACCGGAATGGCCTCATCTTGAGATGCCGTGCAAAGGCGAAATGTACCGCAATCTGGGCGCCGAAGCGCTCCGCGCGCGCCGTGCCGGCCCCGATCAGCCCCGACGGCCACTCCTGGACCGTCGCCGCCGCTGAAACCGCCCGTACGGGCCGAACCTGGGGCACAGCACGCGGGCGAGGGCGTCTCACCCCCCGGTATGACTCAGCAACATCGAACTAAGTACAGGTGTCGGAGGCGCCGAGCCGCTGCGTCTCGTAAATTTCGGAAGCGTGGACACTTACCAGGACCCCCTTGCCCCCCAAGCCATGCCTAGCTGGCCCCGCCCCCGCCTCGGTGAGGCCGCCCGAGCGAAGCTGACCACCGCGGCCGTCATGCTGCTCGCCCGGCGGACGCCGTACCTGGAAGCTGAGATGCTCGGCCTGCGCCGTCTGGTCGGGCCGGGCAGCGTGTGCATCGACGTCGGTTCCGCGGCCGGGCTCTACACCCTGGCCCTCTCGCGGCTGGCCGGGCCGTCGGGACGGGTGCACAGCGTGGAGCCGCTGTCGTTCGCCCACCCGGTTTGGACCCGCGTGCTGCGGGCCAGGGAGGCCAGCAACGTCCAGCACCATGCCGTCGCGCTAGCCGACGAGGCGGGCACCGGGCTCATGAGCGTGCCCGTAGGCCGCTACGGGCCGGTGACCGGCCGGTCCTTTCTCGCGGCCAGGTGCCGCGGCGTGGGCTCCAACGCGGAGTTCGCCAAGCAGATGGAGGTGACGGTCGAGATCGATACCCTTGATGCCCTCTGCGAGCGGGAGCGGCTGACCCGCCTGGACTTCATCAAGATCGACGTGGAGGGAGCCGAGCTGGCCGTCCTGCAAGGAGGCCAGCGGACCATCGAGACCTTCCGGCCCACGCTGCTCCTGGAGATCGAGGAGCGCCACACCGCCCGCTTCGAGTACCACCCGGACGACCTGGCGGGCTGGCTCGTCCAGCGCGGCTACACCATGCACACCTGGCAGCACGAGTGGCAGGAGACCGGCAGCGTCCGCGCGCCCATCCGCAACTACCTGTTCCGGGCCCAGCCCCGCGATGCCTAGCGCCGAGCCTCACCTGGCCAGCGCCGGGAGGCGCCGGGATCGCCGTCAGGCCGGCAGCCCTGGCTGGCGCAGGATCAGCACCACCGAGAGGATCAGGAGCACCGAGCCGAACGTGATCAGGGCGTAGCGCACGCCGTGCAGCTTGAACGAGCTGCCGATGCCCACCAGGAACAGCACGGCGGCCAGGAAGACCGTGATCCGGACGTAGTCGTCGCCTACCAGCCCGTCCCGGCTGCCCACCCGGAACTTCGCGTCGGCCGCGGCGTCGAGCGCGGCGGCCCTGGCCTGCGACGCCAGCTTGTACTGGGGCATGTAGGTCGGGCCGGCCGGCGCATGCGGGTTGTGCAGCGGGTCGGTGGCCATCCAGGCCTCGAAGGCGACCCGGAACTCCGGCCGGAACCGGCGCACCGCGATCGCTTCCTTCTGCGGGTTATTCAGGGTAAACGCGATGAACCAGGCGTTGAAGGTCGCGGAGTCGAAGTTGCGCAGCGACAGCGCGGTGAGGTCGTCGCGAGTGGCCAGGTTGCGCAGCGTCGAGGACTGGGCGATGTCCACCCGCGACGCGGTGCCCCACCTCGCCGCCGAGTACCCCGCCCACGCCGCCGTGATGGTGACCAGCGCGAGCAGCACGGCCTCGCAGATCTGGACAATGCGGGAATGGCGGTCATGATCGCCGCCGTGACCGTCTCCGGCCTCCCCGTGGTGGCCCGCACCGTGCTGTTCCGCCCCGTGGTGGCTTGCACCGTGCTCGTGCAGTTTCTTGCCGACCTCGATCGGATCCAGTCCCTCGGCCACCCAGCCCCCCCAGTAGATCTGGAGCATAGCGAAGGCCCGGATTTCCCCGCGGTAACGGACCCTCAGCGCCGGGCCCGTTACGACGGTAAAACGCGGCGGGCGAGCTACGTGCCGGCGAGCCAGGCAAAGCTCCACGGCGGCAGCTCGATCCGGTCAGCGCGCACGACGACGTCGCTGGCCGACGCGTGCTGGCGGCGCGGTGCCCGCAGGCCGGCCCGGGCCACGATCTCCGCGTCCGCCCACTGCGGGAAGTCGCTGAAGTTCGTGACGGACAGGAACGGCGCGCTGCGCGGGTGCACCCGGCGGTAGGCCAGCAGGCTCCGGTTCCCGGTCGGCAGGATCTGGGTCTGGCCGCCCGAGCGCAGGGACAGCAGCGCGCGCCGCGCGTCGGCCAGGGCGGTGAACATCGCGAAGACGCGGCCCTCCAGCGAGGCCGGCTCGGTGCGCCGGGCGGCCTTCTGCCAGTCCATCGGCGGCCGGTGCATCCACCGGTTGTCGTCGGCCTGGGCCGGGTCCCGCGCCCAGTGCGGATCATTGCGCATGGCCAGCTCGTCGCCCATGTAGATGAGCGGGATGCCGCCGAAGGAGAAGACGACGGCATAGACCGACTCCAGCCGCCTGATGGCGGCGGCCAGGCCGGCCTCATCGCCGGCGGCCAGCGCGCTGTCGATGCCGCACAGCGCGGCGGCGCTGCCGGAGATGCGGGCGTCCCCGGTCACGGCGTTCTCCTGGAACAGGGCACCGCGGGCGAAGGACCCCGGAAACTGACCGGCGTAGAAGTCGCTGAGGAACCGACGGTGGGCGGAGCCGTCGAGCCCGACAGCGGCCGCGTCCGCGTCGGACACGGCCCAGCCGATGTCATCATGGCAGCGCGCGTAGCAGATCCAGGCGGTCGACGCGGGCTGGGCCCGGCGCCGCGATAGGGCCCGCTGCGCCAGCGCCGCGTCGCGGGTCGCTACCGTCGACCAGAGCATGACCATGAGCTGGTTGTCGTAGGCCAGATCGCATTCGGGGCGGTACCGGTCGTGACCGCCGAGGTACTGCACCAGCATGTCGGGGCTGACGATCGCCTCGGCCTTGAGCAGCAGGCCCGGCGCGGCCAGCCGCGTCAGGGCCCGGAATGCCTGAACGAGCAGATGGGCCTCGGGCTGGTTCTGGCAGTCGGTCCCCAGCCGCTTCCACAGGAACGGGACGGCGTCCAGGCGCAGCACGTCGACGCCGCGGTTGGCCAGGCTGAGCATCGTTCCCAGCATGGCCCGGAAGACGGCCGGGCTGGCGTAGTTCAGGTCCCACTGGTACTCGTGGAAGGTTGTCCAGACCCAGCCCAGGCCCGGTACCTCCGTGAAGCTGCCGGGCGCCGTGGCCGGGAACACCTCGTGCAGCGTGGCCTCGTAGGCGTCGGGCACGGACCGGTCGGGGTAGATCAGGTACATCTCGCGGAAGGCCGGGTCCCCGGCCAGGGCCTTGCGGGCCCACTCGTGCTCGCGCGCGGTGTGGTTGAGGACCAGGTCGATGCACAGGGCGATGCCGCGCTCGTGCAGGTCGGCGGCGAGTTCCTCGAGATCGGCCATGGTGCCGAGCCGCGGGTCCAGGGCGTCGTAGTCCTCGACCGCGTAGCCGCCGTCGTTGTCGCCGTCGCGGGGCTTGAGCAGCGGCATCAGGTGCAGGTAGGTCACGCCCAGCTCAACCAGGTAGTCCAGGCGCTGCCGCAGGCCCGGCAGCGAGCCCGCGAACCGGTCGGCGTAGCAGACGTAGCCGATCATGCGGGATCGCTGGAACCACGCGGGGTCAATCTCGCGGCGGCGATCGAGCCGCCGCAGCTCGGCCGGACGCGCGGCGACCGCCTCCAGGGCATCGAGCACCAGCTCGCTGGCGAACTGCGGAACGTCGGTGACCTCGCCGTAGAGGCGCTCCAGCGGCTCGGCGATGTCGAAGGACAGCTGCTCGAGGCGGGCCAGGAAGGCATCAGCCTCCTGCGGGCCAAGCCGCAGCTGTGCTGCGCTCCGGACCGCCGCGTCTAGCCTGAACACCGGACCACCTTCGTCAGGATATGACCTGTGCGGCGGCCTCGGCCGCCCCCAGGCCGGCCAGCTCGTCGGCGCGCTCGTTCTCGGGGTGTCCGGCGTGGCCCTTGACCCAGAACCACTGCACGTCGTGCCCGCCGGCCGCGTTGTCCAGCCGCGTCCAGAGATCAGCGTTCTTGACGGGCTGCCTGGCCCTGGTCTGCCAGCCGTTGCGCTTCCATCCGGCCAGCCACTGCGTGATGCCCTTGCGCAGGTACTCGCTGTCGGTATAGACAGCCACCTTCGACGGCCGGGTCAGGGCCTCCAGCCCCTGGAGCGCGGCCATGATCTCCATGCGGTTGTTCGTCGTGACGGGATCGCCGCCGTGCAGCTCGCGCTCATGGCGCCCGTACCGCAGGATGGTCCCCCACCCGCCCGGTCCCGGATTACGCAGGCACGCGCCATCGGTGAAGATCTCCACCTCCGGGCTGGCCCCGGCCGGCTCCGCGCTCATGTCCGCCATGGGGTCAGCTGACCTCAGGTGCCGGCCGCGCGGGCGGGAGATCGGCGTCGAGGTCAGCCTCCGCCAGCAGGCGGGCGGCCGCGCCGGGGTCGCCCAGCAGGGCGGCGAGCAGGTGCCGCGCCGGCCACCGGCCGCAGGCCCAGGCCAGCCCGCAGGCCAGGCCGTCCGGCCCGGCCGCGTGCACGTTCCCCTGGGTGTACCGCCAGGGCACGGGGACACCGTCGACCACGAGCGGGTCATGCGCGAAGTAGGTCGCGGGTGCGCCAGGGAGCACCGCGGAGACGATCGCGGGGATCGGCGTGCGCGTCGGCGACGACTCGACCAGGCCGGCCACCTCCTCCGAGACCAGCGGCAGGTCCAGCAGGTCAGCCAGGTGCGGCAGGCGGCCATCCGGGGCCAGCACGAGGGGCCGGGCAGCCACGAGCGGCCACAGGTCCGGGGCGTCGAGGACCAGCACCTCCGCGGCGTCGGCCACGACCACCTGGTCCCCGCGCACCGCCCGTACCTGGTCCGGCGGCGTGACCTGCGCGGTAGTCGCGAGCCCCGCGAGTGCCGCCCACAGGGCCCGCAGCTGGGCCCGGTGGACGGCCCGGCCAGGGTTGGCCAGCCGGTCGAGCAGCTCATCCGCGCCACCCGGCTCGGCCAGCAGTCCGGCGAGCGAGGTCCGCACGCCCAGCGCGCGGGCGATAACGGGGTCCGCGGGGCCGGCGAACTCGTCGTACAGCCCCGTGAGCAGCGGATCGGCGTCGGCTAGCCGCGTGTCAGCGGGCCGGTGACCGGACAGCACCGGCTGGCGGCGCAGCCACCAGGCCGTGTAGGACGGTACGTCCATGAGGCGCCCGTCGGCCAACAGCACCCGGGTGGGCTCCACCAGTGCTGACCGCAGCGACGGCGTGGAAAGCATCTCCAGGGCTTGCGGCCAGCGGACCGGGTCGACCAGCTCAAGATCGCGGACGGCCAGCACCTCGGTCGCAAGCGGGGGCACGCCGCCGTCCGGCAGCCGCGCGCAGGTGTCGGCCGCCCACTCCTGCGCGCCGTCGAGATCAAGGTCGGGGGCATCCAGGGGCACGTCGCGGGCGACGAGCAGGCCGAACGACGACAGCACGCCGACTGCCTCGAGCGTCGCCGCCCCGTGCCGGCCCAGCACCGCCGGGTCGACGGTGCCGAACGGCGTGTCCGCCGCCACCACCCCGGCCAGCGGGCCGCCGGGGAGCAGCAGCTCGCCCGCCGGGTACCACTCGCCGTCGGAGCCGGGCAGCGCCAGGTCGGCCAGCCAGGGCTCCTCACCCGGCCGCAGGTGCCCGGCCGCGACGAGGCCGAGCACGGCCTCGGCGACCGGACCGGGATCCTCCTCGTCGTAGGACGCCTCGACGGCAGCCTGCACGGCCGGGTCGGTGAGAACGCCCCGCGGCGTCGCCTCCACCGCGCCCAGCCGGGCCAGCAGCGGATGCGCCGCGCCCGGATGCACGACGCGCAGGCCGAGGACGGCCAGCTGGCCGGCCTCCGCCAGGCCCGGCCCGGGTAGCAGCAGCCCGCGCGGGCCGCGGACCAGCCGGCCGTCGGCCAGCGGAACCGGCAGTGCCCCCAGCTCGCTCAGCTCGGCCGGCTCCGCCGCGGCCAGCGCCTCGTACAGCCCGCGCCACCAGCCCGGCTCGCGGTGCAGCGAGGCGAGCGTGTCGGCCAGGTCGGCCAGCCGGAGCCGCCGGACGCCGAGCACGGCGTAGGCGGGATGCCGCGCTGGGCCGGCGACCAGGCCGGGCAGCAGCGGCGCCAGGTAGGCGGCGAGGCCGGGGAGGCCGGCGTCCAGGATGACCGCGTCACGGGGCCGGACCCGCGGGCCGGCCGCCCCGGCGGGCAGGAACGGGGTCTCGGGCAGCCGGGCCGCGATCGCGCGGCCCAGCTGCGCGTCCAGCTCCCCCCGGGCCACCGGGCCCGGCACCAGGTCGAGCAGGGCCGGGCCCGGCACCAGCCCGGGCAGCAGCTGAGCGTAGACCTCGGCCGCCCGGTCGAGCAGGAAATCAGTTAGCCCGCCCGGCGCGACGTGGCGCCGGTCGGGGCTCAGCGGGAACGAGGCCAGCAGCAGCGCGGGCAGGCTCAGCGGCTCATCGGTGGGCGTGGGCGCATACAGCACGCTGGCCACGCTGTCCGGAAGGCGGCCAGGCATATCGCCGTTAGTACCCGGTCTTCCCGGTCGTGATGGCGTGACCGGGACCGCCCAGCGCACCGACCACGAGGGACGCGCGCGCTCCTCGGCCGGGCGGTCGGTGAGCAGCCGCGGGTCCGCCAGGCCGCTGGCGGCCGCCGTGCGCCACCGCTGCGGCGCCCCGTCCACGGTGATCGTCACGCCGTCGCCGTCGTGCGCCGCGGTCAGCATGCGGACCGCGCCCTCGACGTCGATCTCGATGGTGGCCAGGGCGGGCAGCGCGAGCAGGAGCGCGGGCCCGGTCTCGGCGAGCAGTCGCCGCAGGAGCTGGCGGGCGGCCTCGTCCCGCAGCGGCAGCGTCACGGCTGTCGTGAAGCCCTCGGGAGGTGCGGCGCCGGAGGCGAACGGCAGCCGCAGCACGGGCAGCTGACCCGACCGGCTGGCGAGCTCGGCGGCCAGCCCGGGAACCCGCCCGGCCAGGTCGCCGGCGGCGCGGCGGGACCAGGTCACCGCGCCGGTCCGCGAGGCGATGCCGGGCTCGTCACTGACCGCGACGGCGGCGGCAAAGCCCACCCCGAACCTGCCGACCGCGGTCTCCTGGCCACCGCCTCCTCGCTTGCTGGAGGCGCGCAGCGTGGACAGCGCCGCGACGCCGGCCGCGTCCAGCGGCGCTCCCGTGTTCGCTGCCACGAGCGTCCCGCCCCGCAGCGTCAGGCGCAGCCGGGCCTCGCCTCCGCCGCGCGCCGCCGCGTCGGCCGCGTTCTGCGCCAGTTCCACCACCACGCGGTCCCGGTAGCCGCCGAGCGCGTAGTCCTCCTCGGCGTTGGCATCCTCGCGAAACCGCGCGGGCGACGCCACCCAGGCCTCCAGCACCCGGCGGCGCAGCTCGGCGGTGCCGAACGGGTCGGGCTCACTGCCCTGTCCAGCGTGGATGGCCTCTCCTCGGGTTGCTCGCAGACCCGACCATATTCCTGTCGCGCGGCTGAGCTGTTGCTGGATCTGCGACGCGCCGGAGTTACGATCCGGTCAAAAGGCGCGAAGGCTGCGCCTGCCCCATGGCGGCGGTGAGGTGGCATGACGCAGCGCATTCTCGTCCCGTTCCGGGGGACGAGCTCGGGCATCGGCGAGCTGACCTGGGGCCAGGCTGACATCTGGGCTGCCATGCAGCGCCAGCGCTCGTCATTATGCGTCGGCGGCGCGTTCCCGCTGCCGCCCGGCACGACCGTCTCGAAGGTCGCGGCCGACCTGCAGTTCCTGATGGGCCGCCACGACTGCCTGCGCACCAGGCTCCGGTTCGCGGCCGACGGCCGTCCGCTGCAGGTGATGTCCAGGTCCGGCGAGGTCCCGCTGGAGGTCATCGATCCCGGCGACGCCGACCCGGCCGCCGTCGCGGCAGCCACGCACGCGCACTACGAGGACAAGGTCTTCGACTACGAGCGCGAGTGGCCGATCCGCTGGGCCGTCATCTCCAGGGACACCTCCGCGTCCCACCTGGTGTCCGCCATCAGCCACGTGGCCGTCGACGGCCGGGGCGCCCTGGCCCTGGATCAGGACCTGGCTCGCCGGGACCCCGTGACCGGCCAGGCCAGCGGGCCAGTCACCGCGCTGCAGCCGCTGGAGCTGGCCCGCCAGCAGGCCGCCCCGGCGGCCCGCCGTCAGAACGCCGCCGCGCTGCGGTACTGGGAACGGACGCTGCGGAGCGTCCCGGCCCGCCGGCTCACCGAGTCGGCCGATCAGCGGAGCCCTCGCTACTGGCAGGCTGCCTACCAGTCGCCCGTGTCCTACCTGGCCGTCCAGGCGCTCGCCGCCCGGACCCGGGCGAGCACGTCCGCCGTGCTGCTGGCCGCCTACGCGGTCGTGCTCGGCCAGCTCGCCGCCAGCCACCCGGTGGTCATCCAGGTCGTGGTGGACAACCGGTTCCGGCCGGGCTTCGCCGACGTGGCCAGCCCGCTGGCCACCTCTGTCCCGTGCGTGATCGACGTCGCCGGCGTCCCCTTCGAGGAGGTGGTGGGCCAGGCCGTGCGGACCACCCTCAACGCTTACAAGCTGGCGTACTACAGCCCGGTCGAGCGCGCGGAACTGGAAGCCAGGATCGTCCGGGAACGCGGCGAGACCGTTGACCTCAGCTGCTTCTTCAACGACCGGCGGATGAGCAGCCGCACGGAGCCGCCCGCCGGGCAGCCGCCTTCCGCCAGCGCCGCGAGGGGGGCGCTGCCGCAGTCGGTCCTGTCCTGGGGGTGGCAGCGGGACCTGCCCTGCGACACGTGCTTCCTCAGCCTTAACAACGTGCCCGGCACCCTGGTTTACGAGCTGTACGCCGACACCCGCTACCTGGCACCAGCCAGCATGGAGGCCTGCCTGCGCGGCCTGGAGGCCACGGTGCTCGACGCCGCGACCAAGGGCGGCCGCCATCCATGAGGGCGACGAGGCGGACGTCATCGACGACGGCAGCACCCTGTCCATCGTCCCGGCGGAGGCAAGCAGGACGCCCGGACAGCGACTCTCGGCCAGGATGCGCGGGCGGGCGACCACTGCCATGAGCACCGACGAGCTCCTCGGGCTGCTGCGCCGCTGCCCTATCAGGCCGGCTTCGTAGCGGCCAAAGCCTTCCGGGCCTACCGCCAGCGAGGTGGCCAGCGCCGGTCCCGCTCCCGGACTTCTGCATCGGCGCCCACGCAGCCGTCCGCGGCTACCGGCTGCTGACCCGGGCCGCCCGGTACCGCGCCTACTTCCCGTCCGTAGGGATCGTCGTGCCCTGAGCCGCAACGCCGCGAGGGCGGCGGGTGGCAGACTGCGGAGATGACCAAACCGGACCCGAAGGCCGATCTTCACCGCTACCTGCAGGCTGCCCGTGACGCTCTGCTGTGGAAGCTGGACGGGCTCGGCGAGTACGACATCCGCCGTCCGCTGACGCCGACCGGCACCAACCTGCTTGGCCTGGTTAAGCATGTGGCGGGCGTGGAGCTGGAGTACTTCGGCGACACCTTCGGCCGGCCCGCGCCCGAGCGGCTGCCCTGGTCGCAGGATGAGCCCACCTCCGACATGTGGGCGACCGCCGACGAGTCGCGGGAGCAGATCGTCGAGCTGTACCACCGGGCGTGGGCGCACTCGGACGCGACGATCGACACGCTGGCGCTGGAGGCGGCCGGCCACGTGCCCTGGTGGCCAGATGACCGCAGCGAGGTGACGCTGCACCAGATCCTGGTGCACGTGATCGCCGAGACGAACCGGCACGCCGGGCACGCCGACATCGTCCGCGAGCTCATCGACGGGGCCGCCGGGCTGCGGGCCGACAACGACAACCTGCCGCCGGGCGACCAGGCGTGGTGGGCGGGCTACCGGAGCCAGCTAGAGCGCGTGGCCCGGCAAGCCGGCCAGCCCGGTGGCAGCGGCTGACCCGCACGCGTCATTCGTAGACCAGGCAGCCGTCGTCGAGATCGGCGTTCGGCAGCTCGTCCTTCTCGGCCCAGTAGTCCTGGCTGTGCCGCCACTCTGGCTTGTCCCCGCTGCGGGGCAGCAGGTCCACCGAGCGCGACAGGTAGCCCGGATTGAAGTTCTCCGGGTCGATCCAGGGCAGGATCGGCATGCCGGCGTCCTCGGGCCGGAGCGCCGGGGTGGCCCTGGTGGCACCGAGCGCCGCCATGTGGGCCAGCAGACGGCAGACGAGCTCGCTGACCAGGTCGGCCCGCAGTGTCCAGCTGGCCCGGAAGTAACCGAAGACCCACGCGAGGTTGGGCACTCCCGTGAACATCATTCCCCGGTAGGTGACGGTCCGCGCCAGGTCGAGCGGTTTCCCGTCCACGGCAAACTCGACGTCGCCCAGGATACTGAGGCTGAAGCCGGTGGCGGTGATGATGATGTCAGCGGCTAGTTCCTCGCCCGACATCAGGAGAATGCCATCCTCGGTGAACGCCTTGATCTCGTCGGTCACCATGGAGGCCTTCCCGGACGAGATCGCGGCGAGCATGTCGCCGTCCGGCAAGAAGGCTATTCGCTGGCGCCAGGGTCGGTAGCGCGGCGTAAAGTGCGTCTCGATGTCGTAGTCGGCCGGCAGGCGATCGCGCACCTGCCCGATCAATTCGGCCGCCAGGAAATCGGGCTCCTCGAACGACAGCCGGGTGATTTCCTTCTGGTCGTACAGGACCTTCCGGCGGACTATCTCGTGCACCCATTCCGGCGGAAGATCGAGCGGCCGGAGCATGTCGGCCAGGTCGTTGGCGTTGCGCCCGCAGAAGTAGTACGTCGGCGAGCGCTGCAGGACGGTGACGTGCGCGCTGCTAGGGGCGATGGCCGGCACGAGGGTGGCCGCCGTGGCCCCCGACCCGATGACGATAATGCCCTTCCCGGTCACGTCCAGGTCGTCGGGCCACGTCTGCGGATGCACGATCTGCCCGGAGAAGCGATCCATTCCGGGCCAGTCGGGAGTGAACCCCCGGGCATGGCGATAGTAGCCCTGGCACATCCACAGAAAGCCCGCCCGGAACCGCCGCCGCGCGCCGGTGTCGGTCCTGGTCGCCTCGATCAGCCACGCGTTCTCGTTGCTTGACCAGGAGGCTGAGTTGATCCAGTGGCGGTAGCGGATGTGGTCCGAAAGGTCGTTCTCGTCGATGACCTCGCCCAGATAGGAGAGGATCTCCGGAGCGGTGGCGATCGGCGGCCCCGTCCACGGCTTGAACCCGTACCCGAAAGTGTACAGGTCACTATCCGAGCGGATTCCGGGGTAACGGTGCGTGCGCCAGGTCCCGCCAAAGCTGTCGAGCCCTTCGAGCACGAGAAAACTTTTCTCCGGGCACCGCTGCTGCAGGTGATAGGCGGCGCCGATTCCGGAGATCCCGGCTCCGACGATCAGGACATCGACCTGCTCAGTCTCCACCGCCTCATGGTGGGGTGGCGGCAATCTGACTGTCAACAGGAGCCGGGCAGGCCAGCCGGGACGCCGGCGGCAGCATCAGAAAATCGTTTCGCCGCCGCGCGGGTCTAACTAGGTGATGGAGCACAGAGAAAGGAACCGACACATGCGCAAGTCCCGCGCCAGCACCGCGGCCGCCAGCGCGCCGCAGGTCAGTAAGCCGGACGAGCAGTGGCGCCAGGAGCTGACTCCGCTGCAGTACAGCGTCCTGCGCCAGGCACATACCGAGCGGCCGTTTACCGGTGAGTACGTGCAGAATCACCAGGATGGTTTCTACCGGTGCGCCGGCTGTGGCAGCGAGCTGTTCCGCTCCGACGCCAAGTTCGACTCGGGCACCGGCTGGCCGAGTTTCTCCGAGCCTGCCGTGGCCGAGGCGGTCGAGCTGCGGACCGATCACAGCCTGTTCATGCGCCGCACCGAGGTCGTCTGCCGTCGCTGCGGCGGGCACCTAGGGCACGTCTTCCCGGACGGGCCGACCCCGACCGGTGACCGGTACTGCATCAACTCCTGCTCGCTGGCCTTCGAGCCCGCGACAGCGAGCGAGCAGCCGGGCGACGTGACGGACAGGCCCGGCGCGGCCCGCGACTGACCGGCCGGCTCGCCGCGGCCGGGCCGCTACCGTGAGGACGGCAGTCCCGGCCCGCAGCCGCGACGGCCCGCAGCCGCGAGGAGAGACGTGATGGGCTTGCCTGGCCACGCCGATGACCATCAGTGGTCGCAGCGGCATCTCTCGCACTATGTCGAGGGAGACCTGCGTCCCCGCGACCGCCGCCGCCTGGACCGCCACGCGCGGGACTGCGCCGACTGCGGGCGCGGCATCCGCGCGATGCGCGCTCTGGTCGACGCGATCCAGGGGCTCGACGGCCGGGCGGGCGTGCACGCGCCCGCCACGGTCTTCGACCGGGTCCGGCTGGCCGAGGCGGGCGGAGCGGCCGCGCCGCAGAGCCCGTGACGCCGCCGCGGGGGCGGCGCGGCGCGGAACCGGAGCCGGATCAGGCGGGGGCGACCGAGACGGGCCTGCTGGTCCGGGCCCGGGCGGGCGACGTCGCGGCCTTCGAGCAGCTTTCCGGCGCCTATGCCGACCGGCTCTACATGCTGCTGCTGCGACTGCTGGGGGATCCCGGCGAGGCCCAGGACGTGGCCCAGGAGGTCATGCTGCGCGCCTGGCAGGGCATCACCCGGTTCCAGGGCCGCTCCAGCTACTTCACCTGGCTCTACCGGATCGCGGTCAACGAGGCTAGCCGCGCGCTCGACAAGAGGGCTCGCCGGCCAGCCGACGTCTCGATCGGGGCCAGCGAGCTGCAGTTGCCCGCCTCCCCCGCCGGCGAGCCGTCACGCCAGGCCGAGAGCAGCGAGCTACGGCTGGCCCTGCGCCAGGCCCTGGCGCAGCTGCCGCCCGACCTGCGGACCGCGATCGTGCTGCGCGACGTCGAGGGGCTCCCCACGCAGGAGGCGGCGGAGATCGCCGGCATCGGGCAGGCCGCCTTCAAGAGCCGGCTGCACCTGGCGCGGCTGCGGGTCCGGGCCGCCATCGGAGACGACGCCCTGGTCAGCGCGGGCGGATAGGCAGCCGCGGGTGCTATCGCCATTACCCCGTCGTTTACCTGGCCAATGTCATATTTCCGCGTTTACCCGCGCCTTCCGCCCGATCTCCAGTAAGTTCCTCGGGACAGGCGCTGCCTGAGCCACCTGACGCCCGCTGGTGTCAGCCCGCCAGGCGAGCGCGGAGTCTCGCGGACTGGAGCTTGATGCCCGGAGCATCCCGTCATGCCAAGCCCAAGGCCCCTAAGTCTCCCCTGGTCAGGTTTGGGGCACCGGCAGCAGCAGCCGCAGCCGCGCTCGCAGGCGTGGCAGCGGCTTTCGTGTTCGTGCACGGCGGATCGACGGCGGCCGCGCCCTCGCATCACGCGGCTGCGGGGCACGCGGCCGCGGGGCCGAGCACTGCGTCGGCGGTCACCGACGAGCAGGTAGCTACCGCCGTGCACCGGCAGATCGCCGTCGCGGAGAGCCACAAGCTCGCGGCGCTCAGGGCGGCGGCCCGGCGCAAGCACCTGGCCGCGCTCGCCGCCGCGAGCCTCGCGCGGCAGCAGGCGGCCGCGCAGGCATCGGCGCAGGCATCGGCGCAGGCGTCGGCGTCACCGAGCCCCACTCCGAGCCCGCCGCCGCCGTCCAGCGGCGGGAACGCCGCTGCCTCGCCGCTCGGGATCTGCATCCGGAACGCCGAAGAGGGCGGCAGCTACGCCTGGGGACCAGGCAACGGCGGCGGGGCCTACCAGTTCATGCTGGGCACCTGGGAGACCTACGGCGGCTCGGCCAGTGAGTATGGCGTGGCCGACCCCGCTTACCAGGATCAGATCTTCAATAACGCCATCGCCGCGGGCGGGGCGTCGAACTGGACCGCTTACGACGGCTGCTGACGCTGCGCGGGCTCTCACCTCGCTTGTTGTGCCGGCCGATAGCGCGTAGCGTCACGCGCAGGAATTGAGCCCCTCGGGCGGTCCGTCGCGCGGGGACAGATCTCGATTCCGGCTGCCCGGGACCTTGGTGGCGACAGACGACCAAGGTGAGCCAGGTGGCATGGCGGTGATAGTCCCGGACACTGACCAGGGACAGACGGTTCCGCCGCGCCCGCCCGTGGCCGCCAGGCCGCGACGGGTCCGGAAGATCCTGCGGGCGGTTGTCCCGGCCGCCCTGGTCGCGGCGACGTTCGGGTTCGCCCTCCCGCACCTGGCGTCCTACCGCAGCGTGTGGGCCACGCTCGAGGCGATGACGTGGGGGCAGGCACTGCTCCTGGCCGCGGCGACGGCCGGCAGCATGGTCACCTGCTGGATCGCGATCTGCTCGGTACTGCCTGCCATCCGGCTGCGCGAAGCGGCGGTGGTCAACCTGAGCTCGACGGCGGTGGCGAATACGCTGCCCGCCGGCGGTGCGCTGGCCATGGGAGTCAGCTGGGCCATGCTGTCCGGCTGGGGCGTCAGCGCCGCTGACTACGCTCTCTACACGCTGGTGTCCGGGATCTGGAACGTGTTCGCCCGGCTGGGGCTGCCCGCCGCGGCCGTGCTGATTCTCGCGACAGCCGGGCGGCCCGATGCCGGCCTGATCGCTGGCGCGGCCGTCGGCCTGGCCCTGCTCGCAGCCGTGGCCGCGGGATTCGGCCTGCTGCTGCGCAGCGAGCCCGCCGCGCTCCGCGCCGACCGCGGGCTGCAGCGCGTGGTTGCCATCGGCGGCCGGCTGACCCGCCGGCCGATTGGCGGCACCGCCGGATCGCTGCTCGATTTCCGCGATCGGGCCGCCACCCTGCTGACCACGCGGGGCTGGCGGATCAGCGCGGCCACGGCCGCCAGCCAGCTGGCCCTGTGGCTGGTCCTGCTGGCCTGCCTGCGCGGCACCGGGCTGTCGCAGGCCGAGGTGTCGTGGCAGGCATCGCTGGCGGCCTTCGCGTTCGTCCGGCTGCTCACGGTGCTGCCGGTGACCCCAGGCGGCCTGGGCATCACCGAACTCGGGCTGGTGGGCATCCTGGCCGCCGGGGCCGGTCACCGGGTCACCGTGCACGTGGTCGCGGCCGTACTCGCGTACCGGGCCCTGACCTACCTGCTGCCGATCCCGCTCGGTGCGGCCGCCGGTCTCGCCTGGCAGCGCCTGCCAGCGCTCAGCCATGGCCGTCCGGGACAGTCAGGCCGGCCAAGCCGTCCGGGACAGCCGAGCCGTTCAGGCGGGAAGCTGGTCGCTGGCGGGACCGGTGACGAGCTTGCGCAGGAGCCGGTCGAAGGTGGCTCGCTGGTCTGGGGTCAGCCGGCCGAAGGACTCGGCGAGCACGCGGTCGACGACCTGCCCGCCTGCCTGGCGGAGCTGGGCACCCTTGGCGGTCAGGCGGTGCCGCACCGCCCGGCCCGGGCCGGGTACCCGCTCGATGAGCCCCCGCGCCTCCATGCGGGCGGCTAGGGCGCCAAAAGACTGGTCGGTCTGGAACGTCAGCTGGGCCAGATCATGCAGCGACGCGCCGGGGTTCTGGTCGAGGTGCCGCAGCGCGTCCCACTGCACGAGGCTGACGCCCAGCTCAGCCAGGGCCGCGTTGGCCGCCCGGTGATGCTGCATCTGCAGTCGCTTCACTGACAAGCCCGTGTCCTGCAGCGATCTGTCCACGAGACCGATCCTAGCCGAGCCTGGTCAGCATGCTGATACCAGCTCACTTATATCAACATTCTTATTTCAGTTTACTTATATCAACTAGCTTGTATAAGCTTCCTGCCATGAGCGCAAGCACCTCCAGGGAGACACCATGACCAGCACCCAGGCTCGGACGCGCACCTACACCCTCACGATCCCGCAGGCCGGCCCCACGCCGGTCACCGTCACCGAGAGCGGCCAGGGGCACCCGTTCCTGATCCTGCACGGCGGGGGCGGCCCGCAGACCGTCGCCGGCTTCGCCGACCTGCTCGCCGGCGCCCGCAGCGCCCGCGTCATCACTCCCACCCACCCCGGATTCGGCGGCACCCCCCGGCCCGGCGGCCTGGCCAGCACCGGCGCCCTGGCCGCCCTCTACACCGAACTGCTGGCCGAGCTCGACCTGGACGACGTCACCGTGGTCGGCAACTCGATCGGCGGCTGGATCGCTGCCGAGATGGCGCTGCTGAACCCGGCCCGGGTGAGCAGCTACATCCTGGTGGACGCCGTCGGCATCGAGGTCCCGGGACATCCGGTCACTGACTTCTTCTCGCTGACCATGGACCAGGTCGCCCAGCTGAGCTACCACGACCCCGACCGGTTCCGCATCGACGTGGCCGCCCTGCCGCCCGCGGCGCAGGCGGCGATGGCGGGCAACCGCTCCTCCCTGGCCGTCTACAGCGGCCCGGCCATGACCGATCCCAGCCTCAGCGGCCGCCTGGCCAGCGTCACGGCTCCCGTCCTGGTGCTCTGGGGCGAGGCCGATCAGATCGTCGACGCCGAGTACGGCCGCGCGCTCGCCGCCGCGATCCCCGGCGGCCAGTTCCGGCTCCTGGCCGGCACCGGGCACCTGCCGCAGATCGAGACCCCCGCCGAGCTGCTCCCGGTGATCTGGGACTTTGCCGACGCCCACGCGGTCAGCCGCCCGGCGCGGTAACCCGGGCCGGCATGGGCGGAGGCCGCGGATCAGATCCGCGGCCTCCGTCGTGTCATGTGCCGGTCAGCCGGTGTAGACGCTGAATTCCCACAGCGAGTACCCGTACTGGGTGGCGCGCGCGGTTCCGTACACCCGGATGTACCGGCCGGTGCCCGAGACCGTCAGGGTCTGGGTGCCGCCCGTCCCGGTGGCGGTGGAATAGATCGGCGTCCACGTCGAGCCATCGGCGGACGTCTGGATCTGGAAGGCCGTCGCGTAGGCGTTCTCCCAGTTCAGCACGACCTTGCAGATCGACTGCGTCGAGCCCAGGTCCACCTGCAGCCACTGCGGGTCCGAGAAGGCGCTCGACCAGCGGGTCCCGAGGTTCCCGTCGGTCGCCGCCGCCGCCGTGAAGCCGGCCTGCAGCGAGGACGCCGTCGTCGGCCTGTTCAGGGCCACGTTGGTGGTCCCGCAGGTGCCGCCCCCGCCGCCGGAACCGGATCCGAAGACCTGGAACTCCCACAGCGAGTAGCCGTACTGGGTGCCGCGTGCGGTCCCGTACACCCGGATGTACCGGCCGCTGCCCGAGACCGTCAGGGTCTGGGTGCCGCCCGTCCCGGTGGTCGTGGAATAGATCGGCGTCCAGGTCGAGCCGTCGTTAGACGTCTGGATCTGGAACGCCTTCCCGTAGGCGGTTTCCCAGTTCAGGACGACCTTGCAGATCGACTGGACGGAGCCCAGGTCCACCTGGAGCCACTGCGGGTCGGAGAAGGCGCTCGACCAGCGGGTCCCGAGGTTCCCGTCGGTCGCCGCTGATGCCGGCGTACCGCCGTTCTCCGTGGAGGACGCCGTGGTGGGCTGGTTCAGCGCGAGGTTGGTCGTGCCGCAGCCACCCCCGCCGCCTCCGCTCACGGTCCAGCTGAACGAGGCAGATCCGGCTGCCCCGGTGCCGTCCCTAGCGGTCACGGTGACGCTGGAGGTGCCCGCCGTGGTCGGGGTCCCCGAGATCAGGCCGGACGAGGAATTGATCGACAGCCCGGCCGGCAGGCCGGTGGCACTGTAGGTGAGCGTCTGCCCGGAGCCGGAGTCACTGGCAGTGACCGGCACGCTGGCCGCGGTGCCGACTGTCGAGCTCTGGTTGCCGGGGTTGGTCACCGTGACGGTATTGCCACCGCCGCCACCGCTGGGCAGTGTCCATAGCTGCTGCGGGGATCCGGTGCAGGTCTCGATGTCGAGGCGGGAGCCGGTGTTACCGCCGGGGTCGGTGAGGCACAGGCCGGAATTGGGATCGACCTCCTCGCCGTTGGCCTGGTGGGTCCAGCCTTGAGCGGCGCTGCCATTACATGGATACCAGTCGACGTTGGTGCCGCTGGTCTTCCCGGCGCTCACCACATCCAGGCAGCCGCCCTGGGTGCGCAGGGTGCTGTCGGTGTAGGGGGACCACTGCTGGCCCGCGCTGCCGTTGCAGGCGCTCACGCCGATGGGGTTGCCCGCGACGTTCAGCGAGTTCTGGTTGCCGAGGCACAGCCCGTTGATCCCGGTGACCTGCCCGGTCGCGGTGGCGGTCCCGGTGGGGGTGGTGTTGCCGCCCTTTTCGTACACGGCCACGTACGCCGCGCTCAAGGATGCCCCGGACGACGTGGCCGCCGTCGGGGTCGTGGTGCCAGATATCCCGTCCGGGTAGTTGCCGCCCATGGCCAGGTCCCAGATGATGAAGAAACCGTGGTCGATGGCCGCCTGCCAGGCCGCCGTGCCGACCGAGGCCTCGGTGATGGTGCTCTCCACGGTGCCGTCCATCAGGAACTGCAGGGTCTCCGCGCTCGTGTTGGTCCGGTCGATGATCACCGAGTAGGTGTGATAGCCGGTCTGGCAGCCGGAGCCCGCGCCGGGACACGCGATCAGCGGGTGGCCGGGGCTGTTGGCCGAGTCGTGGAGGGTCTGGGAGGCCTCGTTCAGGCCGTTGACATCCTCCATCATGTCGATCTCTCCGGACTGGGGCCAGCCGCCGCCCGTGCGCATGGGGGCCCCGAGGGCCCAGAACGCAGGCCAGTACCCGAGGCCGTTGGCCGGATTCGGCTGCTGGATGGACGCGGTCATCTCGAGCTCGCCGCCCGGCGGGGCCGCGAAGTCGTCTCGCGTGCTCTCGATCCGCCCGGATGTCCAGGTGCCGCCGTTGTTGATCGCCTTCAGCACCAGGTGTCCGTTGCCGTCGAGGTAGACGTTGTTGGTCGAGTTGGTGGTCTGCTCTTTCTCGCCGGTTCCGAAGCCGGAGCCGATGTCGTAGAACCAGTTCGCCGACGACGGCGCGGACCCGGCCGGCCCCGCGAAATTGTCCCCGAACACCGTCGTCCAGCCCGCCAGCGGCGGCGGCACGGTGTCGGCTCGCGCTGCTGTGGGGTGGGCCAGTGTCGTCACCACGACGCTGGCCAGGCATCCGGCCAGCAACACCAGCGTGGTCAGGACCGAGAGCCGGCGGAGCGACCCCAGCCGGCGCCCGGCGCGCCACCAATGACGCCCCGTGGCATTCGTCTCATGATCCATCTGCCATAACCTCCTACAAGCCAGGCCCCGTCACGGGTAGCGGAGCTCGCCACCGCACCGTGCTCTCGGTCAGCGGTGGCGGCCCATCTTGATACAAGCACCTTTGAGGCTTAATACAAGTCTTTTATAAAGAGAAAACTTAATCTGCGCGTAGCAAACGGGCCATCTGCGGGGGGCGCTCCCCCGGCCGCGAGCACCCAGGCGGGCACGATGCTGACGGAAAGCACGAACCGGGGAAAGCACCCAGCCGGTCGCGGCCTGCGGATACTGCTAAGAGCCGAGCGACGCGCCGTCGTAACCGGGATCGGGCTCGAGGAAGGTGTCGATCAGTCCCAGGTAGGACAGCGCGGCCAGGCTCCACTCGGCGGGCCGGCCGGCCAGGCCCGGGCCCGGCACGGGACAGTCCAGGAGCCGGGCCGAGCCCCCGTCACCGTCAGCCCCCGGCTCCGGCGCGCCGTCGGCGCCGTCCTTGGCCAGCGCATCGACCAGGACATGACGCAGGGCCAGGCCCTGGGCCAGGGCGCTGCCAGCCACGGCCAGATGGTCCAGCGTGGCTCCGGGATCCCGGAGCCGCAGGCCGAGCGTCGGCATGACCAGGTCCCGGAACAGGGCGACAATCGAGCGGCGCGAGGCCGCCTCCGCATCGTCCAGCGCCTG
>DATCEO010000021.1:0-13550 GCA_036510065.1 Streptosporangiaceae bacterium
GCTGCGCCGGGGGATGTCATCGGTGGTTCGGATTTGACTTGCTGGGACCAGTCCAATACGAACCACTGACGAGTTTCCACAGGCTAACCGCCACGAGAGAGCTCATTCACTGGTTGGCCGGCCCGATGCCTCTCGTGCAGTGAAGTCGGCTGGGGACGCGCCTCGCTCGCGCGGCGAGAGTTTCCAGCCGGGCGCGCCTGGCCCCTCGAGCTTCCCGATCCTGGCCCGGCGGCCCGTGCCAGGATCCCGCCACTTACGCGGCTCACCAAGAAGCGCCTGGGCTGGCTGGGCAGATTGTGGCGACAGCCGCCAGGACGGGTGAGGTGGGCTGCTCTCATGCGGGCGGGCTAGCGTGGCCACAGAACGCCAGGGCTGAGTCGGGCTGAGCGAGGAAACAGACGTGAGCACTGTCGATGCGGACGTTGAGATCACCGAAGATCCCGTTATCGCTCATGACGGGGAGCTCACCGATGCGCGTGAGGCGCGGGTCGGGGATGTCACCGTGCGGCGCCTGCTTCCGCTGCGGCTGAGGCGCAGCGTCGGGGCCTGGTGCTTTGTGGACCACTACGGGCCGATGTCGGTCGACGGGGTGGCGGGGATGCAGGTGCCGCCGCATCCGCACATCGGGCTGCAGACGGTCACCTGGCTGCTGGCCGGGGACGTGCTGCACCGCGACAGCCTTGGCAGCGAGCAGATAATCCGGCCGGGCCAGCTCAACCTGATGACGGCGGGGCGCGGGATCGCCCATGCCGAGGAGTCTCCGGCCGAGCATGACCCGTCGTTGCACGGGGTTCAGCTGTGGGTGGCGCTGCCGGACGCCGGACGGCGTGTGGCCCCGGCCTTCGAGCACCATGCGGAACTGCCGGGCGCGATGATCGGCGGCTTGGCGGTGACCGTCTTCATGGGCGACCTGGCGGGCGCGCGGTCACCGGCGACCACGTTCTCGCCGATTGTCGGCGCCGAGCTCAGGGCCACGGGCCGCAGCCCGGCCACGGCCACGGCCACGGCCACGGCCACGGCCACGGCCAGCCTGCCGCTCGAACCCACCTTTGAGCACATCATCTTCGTAGCCACGGGCGCGGCGCAGGTGGGCGGCACGGAGCTGCGGCCGGGACACCTGCTCTACCTCGGTCCGGGGCGGGACCGGGCTGAGGTGACGGCACCGGGCGGGAGCCGGCTGTTCCTGCTGGGCGGCGTGCCGCTGGGCGAGCCGCTGCTGATGTGGTGGAACTTTGTCGCCCGGACGCCGGAGGAGATCGCTGCGGCGGTGACCGGCTGGCGCGAGGACCGGTTCGGCGCGGTAGGCGGATACCGTGGCGAGGCACTGGCGGCCCCGCCGTTCGACGCGAAGCTCCTGCGCCGGCCGGGGACCCCAGGCGCAAGGCGGGACACTGACCGGCAAGGCCGGACACTGACCGGCAAGGCCGGACACTGACCGGCAACGCCGGACACTGACCGGCAACGCCGGACACTGACCGGCAACGCCGGAGACTGACCGGCAAGGCCGGAGACTGACCAACGAGGCCGACGGCCGACCAACGACGCCGACGACTGGCCGGCAACGCCCGACTGGTCCGTTACCCGCCTGAGCGGGGCCTGGCATACCGGGTGTCACGGGGGTTGAGCCCGAGTTGTTGGGTAGGGAATCGGAAGCTTGCTATGTCCCTATTAATAAGATCGGGATAGCATTCTAATCTCCCCAGACTCCAGGGAGGGAGAAGCCATGGCGATGCCAGACTTCTTCGTCGCAGGCGTGCCCAAAGCCGGAACGACCGCCCTGCATGCCGCCCTCGCCCAGCATCCGGCCCTGTTCATGTCGGCGGTGAAGGAGCCTAAGTTCTTCCTGACCGACGGGCCGCCGCCGGCCCAGGGCGGTCCCGGTGACGTGAAGACCTATCGCGAGCACGTGTGGCGCCGGGCGGACTACGAGGCGCTGTTCAGCGAGGCGCCGGCCGGAGTGCTCCGGGGCGAGTCCACGCCGTTCTACCTCTATCACCGGGACGCGCAGCGGCGCATCAGAGCCGAGATCCCTGGCGCCAAGCTCATCGTCGTGCTGCGTGACCCGGTGGAGCGGGCCCACTCCAACTGGACGCACCTGTGGTCAGCGGGCCTCGACCCGATCGGGGACGTGGTGCAGGCGTGCGCCGAGGAGGACCGGCGGATCGCCGCCGGCTGGGCCGACTTCTGGCACTACACATCGCTGGGCAAGTACGGGGAGCAGCTTCAGGACCTCTACGCCCTGTTCCCGCGCGAGCAGGTCCTCATCTTCCGCTACCGCACCCTCCTGGACCGCCCCGCGCAGGCCCTGGACCAGATCTGCGACTTCCTCGGGGTCCAGCCGGGGCTGCTCACCGAGTTGCCCCGGGAGAACGTGACCGCGCACCCCGACCCGACGCTGCGGCACCGGGCGGTGGCCCGGGCGCTGCGAGCCGGGCATGCGGCGACTGCCGCCCTGCCCGGTCACGCGGGGTCGGGCGTCATCGACCGGCTGGAACGGATCCTGCAGCAGGACGCGGCCCCGCGAAAGCCGCTGACCTGGGCCGAGCGGCAGGCGCTCATCCCCTGTTTCGAGACCGACATCGAGCTGCTCGAAGCCGTCACCGGGGAGGACTTCAAGGACTGGCTGGCCCCGCGCGGCGACTCGGGCGGCCTCGTCGGGGCCCGGCCGAGCGGGCAGCGCCAGGCCCGCAACGGGCGCCCGCGCTCCTTCTGAACCCCCCGCTGATCACCCAGCCGGCCAGCCGGCCACCCGGCCAGCGCGGCCGCCGCCCGCGGGGGCTAGCGCAGCTCCGTGCACAAGTCGTGCGAGCCATCCGCGCGGGTCAGCTCGTAGTAGATCCGCTCGTGCCCGTCGCCGAGGTCGACGATGCTCAGGTAACGCAGCCCTCCCGCGCCCTCCCCCGACTCCGCGATGGGGTGCGAGCCGATCGCGGACAGCGCGGCCGGACCCGTCCCCATGGCCAGGCCGGTGCGCTCCTCGTAGTTCTCCGCCGCGCTGGCCCGGCCGTCGTAGAAGGCGACCACGCCACCAGGGGTGAATCGGACCGAGCTGACCCGGACCCCGCGTGAATCCCATTCGCCGGGGCGCCGGCCGAGGGCGACACCGTGCCAGGTCCAGTCGAGGCCGTCCAGGCTGGTCGCGTACTCGGTGACCATCTGGTCGGCCTCGTCCGGGTCGGCGAGCGGATGCGCGGATGCCCACAGGTGCCAGATCCCGTCGTGGTGCATGATCACCGGGTCCTTGACGGCCGTGGCGGCGCCGCCGGGCAGCACGACGCGGCGGGTAGCCGGGTCGAACGCTCCCGGGTAGGCGGCCTCCATGACCTCGACGCGCCAGTGCTTGGTGCCGTAGGTCGCGCAGCTGAGGTACAGCCGCCAGCGGCCGTCGGGCAGGTCGACCAGGACCGGCCGCTCCAGCGACTCGGCGTCCATCTGCTCCCGGGTGATGGTCAGCAGCGGCTCGAAATTCTCGCCGTCGGCCGACCGCGCGATCTCCACCGCGTATCCCCGGCCCTGGCCGATCGGCCGGCGCAGCCGGTAGGCCAGGAAGATCGTGTCACCACGGCGCACGGCGCACGGGGCGCCGACCCAGTGCCCGGCCCCGGAGGCGGGCGGCGCGATGGCGACGACGGACTGGCCGGGCTGGGGGGGCAGCGTGGCCAGCTGCGCCACGGTCTCTTCGCTAATCACTAGCGAAACAATAGGACATCTAGTCTCACGGCGCGGAAGGATCGCCGGGCGGGCGGGCGGAGATCCGGACCTGGCCCGGCGCCCGGGGCGTCCCGTATCGTTCGCAATGCCCGGTAGTTCGGACGCCTAGGCAGATGGAACGAGATGGCAGCTCTGCGCAGTGGGCAGTGGTACTCAGGCCAGGACCGCAATGCCTACCTTCACCGTGCCTGGATGCGCCGGGGCCTGCCCGGCTCGGCGTTCACCGGGCGGCCCCAGATCGCGATCGCCAACACCGCCTCCGACCTCACGCCCTGCAATCTGCACCTGACCGAGGTGGCGGAGAGCGTCAAGCAGGGGGTGTGGGAGGCCGGCGGGGTCCCGCTCAGCCTGCCGATGGTCTCGCTGGGCGAGACGCTGGTGCGGCCCACCGCGATGCTGTGGCGGAACATGGCCGCGATGGCCGCCGAGGAACTCCTGCGGGCCAACCCGGTCGACGGGGTGGTCCTGCTGGGCGGCTGCGACAAGACGATCCCCGCCCTGCTGATGGGCGCGGCATCGGTCGACCTGCCCGCCGTGGTCGTGCCCGGCGGGCCGATGCTGACCGGGACCTTCCGCGGTGCGCCGCTCGGCTGCGGCACCGACGTGTGGCGGCTGAGTGAGGAGGTGCGGGCCGGCAAGCTGTCCGAACAGGACTTCCTGGCCTCCGAGTCGGCCATGATCCGCAGCAAGGGCCACTGCAACACCATGGGCACGGCTTCCACGATGGGCCTGCTCACCGAGGTGCTCGGGATGACGCTGCCCGGCATCGCCGGCCTGCCGGCTCCCGACAGCAGGCTGCTGGAGCGCGCGCACGAGACTGGCGTGCTGGCCGTGGAGATGGCCGCCGAGGGTCGCCGGCCCAGCCAGGTCGTGACGCAGGGATCCTTCTCTAACGCCATCGTGGCGCTGGCCGCGCTCGGCGGCTCGACCAACGCCGTGGTGCACTTGCTCGCCATCGCCGGCCGCCTGGGCGTGCCGCTCACGCTGGACGACTTCGACCGGATCGGCGCGGGTGTCCCCCTGCTGGCCGACCTGCAGCCGGCCGGCCGGTTCCTGATGGAGGACTTTCACCGGGCCGGCGGCCTGCAGGCCGTGCTGCGCGAGGTCCGGGACCTGCTCGACCCGCAGGCGCTAACCGTCACCGGGCACCCGCTCGTGGACTACCTGGGCGAGGCGCAGATCTGGGACGCCGAGGTGATCCGGGACAGCGGGACACCGCTGCAGGCCAGTGCCGGCATCGCCGTCCTGCGCGGCAACCTCGCGCCGAACGGAGCCATCATCAAGCCCGCCGCCGCCACCCCCCGGCTGCTGCGGCACCGGGGCCGCGCGATGGTGTTCGACTCCGTCGAGGACCTGCGGGCCCGGATCGACGATCCGGATCTGGATGTCGACGAGGACTCCGTCCTCGTGCTGCGCGGCTGCGGCCCTAAGGGCTACCCCGGCATGCCGGAGGTGTCGAACCTGCCGCTGCCGGCCAAGCTACTCCGGCAGGGCGTGCGGGACATGGTCCGCATCTGCGACGGGCGGATGAGCGGCACGGCCTACGGGACTGTGGTCCTGCACGTCGCACCCGAGGCGGCGGCGGGCGGCCCGCTGGGCCTGGTCCGGACCGGCGACTGGATCACCCTCGACGTGCCGCAGCGACGCGTGGATGTCGAGGTGCCCGGCGATGAGCTGGCCCGGCGCTCGCCCCCGGCGGCGATGACCGACGCGCTGGCCCAGGCCCGGCGAGGCTGGGAGCGCCTGTACATCGACACGGTCCAGGGCGCCGATACCGGAGCCGACCTGGATTTCCTGGTCGGCAGCAGCGGAGACGCCGTGGCCCGCGACTCGCACTGACCCTGCTGGCCCCTCGGTCAGGCGAACTGCGGGTAGAGGGCGGCGACGCCGCCGGCCAGCCCGGCCTGGACGCGACGGCTGACGTCGTCGGCCAGGATCTCCGCGCTGCCTGCTTCCAGCTCCTCCAGGGCGAGCTTGGCCACCACCGCGGGATCGCTCTTGGGGGCGTCGAGGTGGCGGACCATGTCGGTGTCCATGTAGCCGACGTGCAGGGCGGCGACCTGGGTGCCCTGGCCGGCCAGCTCCTGGCGCAGGGCATTGGTCAGCGACCACTCCGCGGACTTGGCCGCGCAGTAGGCGCCGCTGCCCGGAAAGCTGACCCACGACAGCGCCGACAGGACGTTCAGCACCGCGCTGCTCCCGGCGGCGGCCAGCTGCGGCGCGAACGCGCGGGTCACGGCCAGCGTGCCGAAGAAGTGCGTGTTCATCTCCAGCTCGATGTCGGCCAGCGGGCCGCTCAGCAGCGAGGCGCCCGTCGAGGATCCGGCGTTGTTGATGAGCAGCGTGACGTCGCCGGTGGCGGCGGCCGCGGCCGCGACTGACGCGGCGTCGGTCACGTCCAGGGCGACCGGTACGACGCCGGGGAGGTCGACCGCCTCGGGGTGGCGCGCTCCCGCGTACACCCGGGCACCGCGCGCGAGCAGCTCGGCGGCGAAGAGCCGGCCGAGCCCGCGGTTCGCGCCGGTGACCAGCGCAGTGCTTCCTTCGATCTTCATGACGTCCTCCAGGAGATGCTGAGTAGGTAATCACAACTTAGCATCTGGATAGGAGAAATCAACTCAGCATCCGCCACCTGGGCCGGGGCCACGCCCCGGGCTGCTGCTTGAGCAGCGCCTGGCGGACCCGCAGGCGGGTCCAGCCCGTCACTCCACCGACCCTAGGCGTTAGAGCACACTCCAACGCAAACGACCTGGCCGGGCGGGCGGGCGCCGGGCGGGCGGGCGCCGGGCGGGCGGGAGCGTCACCAGGTGCGCTTGACGAAATCAGGCTCGATCGACTGGCGGTAGCCCGTGTCGTCGCGGTCGCGGAGGCCGGACGTCAGGTACAGCTCATGCAGCGCGGCCAGGGCGTCCTCGTCCAGCCTGATGCCCAGCCCGGGGCCGGCTGGCACGGCGACCGAGCCGCCCGAGAAGGTGAGAGTGCCGGGCGCGATGACGTCCTGGGTCTTCCACGGCCAGTGGGTGTCACAGGCATACGTCAGGTTCGGCGTGGCGGCGGCCAGGTGCACCATCGCGGCCAGGCTGACGCCCAGGTGCGAGTTCGAGTGCATCGACAGGCCCAGGCCGAACGTCTGGCAGATCCCCGACAGCAGCTTCGACCGGGTCAGGCCGCCCCAGTAATGGTGGTCCGACAGCACGACTGAGACAGAGCCGCGCGCCACCGACGGCGCGATCTCGTCGAAGGCCACCACGCACATGTTGGTGGCCAGCGGCATCGGCGCCTGCCGGGCGACCTCGGCCATCGCGTCCAGCCCGCGCGTCGGGTCCTCCAGGTACTCGATGATGCCGTCGAGTTCCCTGGCCACCCGCAGCGAGGTCGGCACCGTCCAGACGGCGTTCGGGTCGATGCGCAGCGGGTGGCCGGGAAACTCGGCGCGCAGCGCCCGGACCGCCTCGATCTCCCGGGACGGCTCGAACACGCCGCCCTTGAGCTTGATCGCGGTGAACCCGTAGTCGTCGACCATGCGCCGGGCCTGCGCGACAATGCCGCCGCTGTCCAGCGCCTCGCCCCACGAGTCGGCCGGCCGGCCAGGATGCGCTGCCCACTTGTAGAACAGGTAGGCGCTGAACGGCACCCGTTCTCGGACCGCGCCGCCGAGCAGGTCGCAGACCGGCCGGCCGAGGATCTGGCCCTGCACGTCCAGGCACGCCACCTCGAACGGCGAGAACACCCGGTCGGTCGTGCTCGACGTGGTGATCGTCCCGGTGAGCCCGTGCCCGTCGGATCCCGCCTCGCCGTGCAGGGCCGCCGCGACCGCGCGGTGCATCTGGTTCAGCGCGAAGACGTCCAGGCCGGCCAGCGCGGCCGCCGCCGCGTGCAGCCGGCGCAGGTGCCCTTCGTCGGCGTAGGTCTCGCCCAGCCCGGCCAGGCCGGCGTCGGTGTCGAGCTGGATGATCGCGCGCAGCGCGTACGGCTCATGGACGCCGACGGAGTTCAGCAGGGGCGGATCCTCGAAGGCGACCGGGGTAATCCGCGCACCGGTGATCCGGACCTGATCCGCCATGTTCCCAGTATCGGGCGTCCAACGGCGCCGGTACCGCGGTCCAGCCGAAAGCCTGACTCCCTTGAACGAGCCCGGCGAGCCCCCGCCCCGTCCCCGGGAGGAGCCGGGGACGGGGCGGGGGCGGCTGAGCGGGCTGCTGGTCAGCCGTTGCCGGGCAGGAGCTGGTAGTTCGGTCCGAGGACGGAGCCGAAGCGGGGCAGGTAGAGGTCGTAACCGTGCGTGTCGCACTGGAGCCCGCGGTTGATGCAGTGCCTGATCATGGCCGACAGGACGGTGGGGTCCCAGGCGTTGAAGAAGTCGTAGTGCCAGGTGTAGCCGGGCCCGCTGGCCAGGCGCAGGTGCGACAGGTCCCCGCTGACCGGGAAGGCCATCTTGAACTCGAGCATGGGCACCGCGACGGGGTGGCTGGGCGGGCAGGCAATGCTGTTGCCGACGTGGATGGGGTAGGCCATGTGGCTGGCATGGTCCGGAATGTCCAGGTGCACGCCGTCCCAGCAGCTCGGCGCCTGGTAGCGCACGTTGAGCTGGCTGCCGGGCGGACAGTACCTCGGGAAGTTCCAATTGTTGTAGCTGCTCCCGCATTCCCAGCCCTCGACCGCGCCCGGGCTGGCCTGGAACTGGGCCTGCGTGGCCATGTCGTTGCCCACGACGAACCGCAGGCCCTTGGGGAACGGGCGGACGGTGCGGTAGTCGGTGACCCCGGACTTGTAGTAGATGACCTGCGGGCCGGCGGGCGTGACGACGCGGGTGCCGTTATAGAGGGTCGGGAACCAGTACCCGGAGTGGTCCTGGGGGCTCACGCAGGAGGTGGTACTGGCCGACAGGGACGCGGTGGTGCTCCGCGGGTTGGTGGTCGTGGCGCCCATGAAGGTGTGCATGTGCGCGGAGGCGGCCATCTTCGGGTAGACGATCGGGTCGTACTGCGCCGTGCGGGTGACCGCGCAGTCGGTCTGGAACTCGTGATGGGTGACATACGACGGCGGGGTGAAGTTCGGGTCCGGGGCGATCCCGCGGACCGCCGGGGACACGGTGATCGATTCCCCGGGACCCAGGTTCGGGTTGAACGGCGGCACCGGCATGGGCGACGGCATGCCGCTCATTGACGGCGTCGGCATCGGGCCCGGCGTGCCGTAGACCTGGAATTCCCACAGCGAGTACCCGTACCTGGTGGCCCGGGCCGTGCCGTACACCAGCACGTACTGGCCCTGGCCGGTGACGTTCAGCGCCTGCGCGCCGCCGGTCCCGGTCGTCGTGGCGTACATCGTCCGCCACGTTCTCCCGTTGGCCGAGACCTGGATCTGGAACGCCCGCGCGTAGGCGGCCTCCCAGTCCAGGAGCACCTTGTGGATCGTGTCCATGGCCCCCAGGTCGACCTCCAGCCACTGCGGGTCGCTCCACCCGCTGGCCCACCGGGTGCCCGGATCGCCGTCCACCGCGTTAGCCGCCTGCAGGTAGGCGTGGTTCTGCGTGGAAGACGCCGTCGCGGTCATCCCCTGCGACAGCAGTACATCCGCCGCCGCGGCCGCCATGGGAGCAGCCGCCGGACTGGGCGCAGCCGCCGCGGTGGCGGCCACGCCGCCGGCAGCCGGGCGCGCCGCGGCGGCCGGGCCGGCGGCAGCGGCCGGGCGGGCCGAGATCGTGACATGCGCCGACCACAGCGCCGTAGCCGCGGCTGCCACCGCCACCACCGCGATGACGGCGATACGGATGCGGAGCTTGGCCGCCATCCGGCGGCCACCCGATCGAGGTCCGATGACGGGGCGATCAGCTTTCATAGGTGACTCCTACCTTGGCAGCGGGGGAACTGCGGGTGCGGCCTCCTGCCCAGCGCAGGCTCCGGGGGCGCTGCCCCCTGCCTCAGGAGACGGCGCGGCTGACGCCGGATAACAGAACCTGCGCCCGGCGGGCCAGTTTTTGGGTCCGCACGCCAGCCAGAACGGGCCGTCATCCTTTTAACGGGTGCTCCGGCCGGTGCCGGAGATGTCTGCCGGGAGCGTCCGGGGTTAGCCGCTCAGAGGGGTCAGCTGAGCACGGGGAGGCCGGCGGAGGCAACGGCCCGGCAGGTACCTTGACGGGAGGAAGATCATGGGAGTCACGTCATCAGCCCGGGGGGCTACGGCTACCGGCGGTCTCCGGCAGCGCGATTGCGCCACGGCCGGCAGCGGCAGCGGCGCGAGGCCGCCCTCACTTTCCCGGGGGCGCGACGGTGCACCCCTTGCAGGCCGGCAGGCGGAGGAAGTAGCGGGGGATCCACTGCGAGTCGGTCGGCGGGTTGGTCGCCAGCAGCAGCGGGGCTTGCGGCGGCTGGCTGAAGTTGAAGTCGCTGGCCAGGTTGCCGAGCCGGGGCTGATCCTCGCGGACGACGGGGCGCGAATCGGGGCGGCCGTCGGTCCGCGGGTCCAGCCGGGCCCCGCCCAGGAAGTCGTCCTCGATGAACTTCAGGTAGGCGTCGCTGCTGAGTGTCTGGTGATCGACGAGGCCCTTGCGGGCGTACGGCGAGATGACCATGCCCGGCACGCGCAGGCCGTACCCGTTCTGGTCGACCGCCGGCGGCACGACGTGATCATAGAAGCCGCCCCAGTCGTCCCAGCTAAGGAATATAGCCGTGGAGTTCCAGTCGGGGCTTTTCATGGCCGCGTTGATGACGGCGGTGACGTAAGCCTGGCCCCGGTGCACGCTGGCCGGCGGATGCTCGCTGTTGATGCCGGAGGGGGTGATCCAGCTGACCGATGGCAGGTTCCCCGCCTTAGCGGCGCTGAAGTAGTCGCTCAGGGGCCGGATGTTGCCCAGCTGGTGGTCTTGCCGGACGTCGCCGAACAGCGGCAGGGGGTTCCAGATTCCCGGCGCGCCGAATTTCTGCTTAACCGGGGTGCAGGTCTCGGCAGAGTCATTATTGCAGTCAGGCTGCGTGCCGGTCTGCACGTAATAAGCCCAGCTCACGTGCCGGGCGTTCAGCAGCCAGGTGACGTCGGTCCAGGCGAGATCGATCTGCGTCTTGCCGGTAGCAAGCTCGCGCGCGACAGCCGTGTCGAACTTATTGATGCTGTACGGGCCGGTGATGTCGTTCTTGCAGCTCATTGGTGATCGGTTCCGGCACCGGGCCGACCAGCCGGACACCATGTACAGGTGGTCCGGCTCCGACCACGATTTCACCGGCTCGAACATGTGGTCCTGAAGAACGTAGTTGCGGGCGTACGCCCAGTAGTTGGGGATCTCCGCCGCGGTATGGTAACCCATCACGTCGGGCATGGCCGTGCCCTTGCAGGCGGGGTCGGCGAAGCCGTGGCAGGTCCGCCGGGCGCCCTCGCGCTGCTTGATGAAGCCGTCCATCTTGCCGCCGTCCACGTCGGCGATGGCATCAACCTTGCCGTGCGGCCCGCCGCCGTTGATGTCCGCGGTCTCGTGGAAGGGCTTGGTGCAGCCGCCAGGCCGCGGAACGCAGACGGTCGGCACGCCGCGCCGCACGGGGATGCCGTCCGCTCCGGGGTAGGTCCCGAAGTAACTGTCGAACGACCGGTTCTCCTGCATGACCATGATGACGTGCTTGATCTTGTGAATGCCCGCCGGCACCACGTACGCGCCAGACGGCCCGCCGGCGACCTCTCCCGCCGGCAGCGCCGTCGACGACGGGCTGCTCGTGACCCGATCATGCGACACGATCGGCCGCGACGACGTGCACCCAGCCAGCAGGCCGACAAGGAGCACGCCGGTAGCCACGACGCGGAGAGGCGGGGACATGCCGACAAAGTTACCGTGGCCGACCACCCGGCATGGACGCCCTCGCCGGCGGCTCGGCTAACGGGACCGGTCGATAGCCACCCCGGCCGTGGTCAGGCCGACGGCCGGGGAACTGCCATAGGCGCATAACTATTAGGTATTGTCACTCGCCGGGCTGTCCTGGCGGGCGCTGCGATGCCTGACGGGCCTTCTCCGCCCGATGCCATCTTCGAGGTGCCCGCCGGCATGTCCGGGTAACCTGCAGCCGGGCGAATGCAGCCAGCTACGGCTGGCGGCCGCCGGTGCGGGGGGCGCTGCTGCCGCCCGATAACGGGAGGATCTGCCGGATGACAGGGGAGGAAGCGCGTCCTTCGCATGCGACCGGGATAGCGGCGGAGGTAGCCGGCTGGTCCCACGGCCACCGTGACGTGTCCGGTGGCTGGCTGCGGCCGACGGTGTTCGGCGCGGTCGACGGCCTCGTCACCAACGCGTCACTGATCTCCGGGCTCGGCGGTGGCGGCGCTGAGACGCACACGATCGTGCTGACCGGCGTGGCGGCGCTGGTCGCGGGCGCGTTCTCGATGGGCACCGGGGAGTACATCTCGGTGACCAACCAGAACGAGCTGGTGCACGCCGAGGTCGCCCTCGAGCGCCAGATGCACGCCCGGTTCCCGGCCGCCGAGCGAGACGAGCTGGCCGGCTACTTCCGCGACTACGGCGCCGACGCCGACACCGCGACCCGGATGGCCGCCGCGGTCTCCGCCGACCCCGGCACGGCCCTGCGCATCCATACCCGCGAGGAACTCGGCATCGACCCCGACGAGCTGCCCTCCCCCCTGCTGGCCGGCGCCGCGTCCCTGCTGGCCTTCTCCCTCGGCGCTCTGGTCCCGCTGCTGCCCTACCTCCTGGGCCTCCCCGCGCTGCCTGCCACCCTGGCCCTGACCGCGGTGGCCCTGATCGTCGGCGGGATGATCGTCGGCCGGCTCACCGGACGGCCCGTCCTGCGCTCGGGGCTGCGCCAGCTCGCGCTCGGCGGCATGGCCATCGCCGTCACCTACGCCGTCGGCCACCTGATCGGCAGCAACGGGGCCTGACGGGAATCTGCTGAGGAACTGGAGCAGCAGCCCGGCGCATCGCGCGTCTTATGTGTTGTGGAATTTGATGATTCGGGTTCCGAAGCTGGCGTGCTCGTCGGTGAGCCGTGGCGGGCGCAGGATGATGCCGTGACGGCGGAACCGGCGGTGGAGGCGCTGTATCAGGCTTGCGCCTTGAGCATGATCCGGGTGGCTTTCGTCATGCTCGATGACTTGCCGGCGGCCGAGGATGTGGTGCAGGAGGCCTTCTGCAGCCTCTACCGCCGCTGGGATCACCTCGACGACGCCGACAGCGCGATGCGTTACCTGCGGGTATCGGTCCTGAATGGCTGCCGGTCGGTGCTGCGCCGCCGGGCGGTGCGACGCCGCGTGCTGCTAGCCAGCCAGCCGACGGCGGTGTCGGCGGAGGCAGTAGTTCTCGACGGCGAGGAACGCGAGGAAGTGGCCCGGGCGGTGGGCCGGCTGCCGGTCCGTCAGCGCGAGGCCGTGGTACTGCGGTACTACCTGGACCTTTCCGATGAGCAGATCGGCCAGGTCATGGGGATCCGCCCGGGCACCGTCAGGTCCACCGCGCACCGGGCCCTGGAGGCACTGGGCCGGGCCCTGAAGGAGACATCATGACCCCGCTCGAGGACAAGGTCCGCGCGGCGATCCGCGCGAAGGCCGCCAGGGTCACCCCCGAGGCGGTGCCCCCCCTGCGACTGCCCGTCCGCCGACGCTCCTATCCTCCCGCCTACAGGGGCGGCGGGAGGATAGGAGCACGCCAGCTCCGCTGGCTCACCCCCGCGGCCGCGGCCGTAGCAGTAGCTGCCGTGGTCACCCTGACGGTGGGCGTGCCGCGTGCGGTGCTCGGCCCGGCAGCCATGTCTGCGGCGGAGCGGGCGGCTCAGGAAAATGCGGCCCAGTGGGTCGCGGCTCAGGTCAGCCGCACTGCGGTGGTGTCCTGCGATCCGGCGATGTGCCAG
>DATCEO010000022.1:0-8933 GCA_036510065.1 Streptosporangiaceae bacterium
TCACCGCAGTCTCCTGGGCTGGGAGAAGGAATTCAACAAGCAGGTCAACAAGATTCGCTACGTCATCGAGCAGGTGATCGCCAACTTCAAGACCTGGAGAATCATGCACACCGACTACCGAAGGCCGCTCGCGACGTTCACTACGACCATCTCAACCGTAATCGCCCTGCACTTCTACGCGGCCAGCTGAATAACCCTTATAGCATATAGAGCAATGTGGGGGTATGGGGTCGATCCCCCCTCGGACACATCGTGATCATGAGCTGACCTGCGGATACGCCATAGGCGCGGCCTAGGAAGCGCACAGCTCCAGGAGCTTTCTGCAGGTCAGAGCCATGGGGGTTCAAGTCGGGTTCAGATCGCGGAACGATGACAACACGCTCCGACCCCGCCGAATGAGCAAGCTACGTTTCAACGGGCGGAGTCCGCTGACCGGGCACCGCAAGCCAGCCCAGGCCCACAAGCGCTGCCGCGTCATCGCAGCATCCGCAGTTGCTCGGCTCGGCGGCTGCCTGCCGCCAGATCTTGTAAGGGCTCGCGTCAGCTCCGACAGACGGTGCTCGGCAGCAACGCCGTCATCCTGCCGCACTGCCGCCCGTCGGCATCCTCAGCCGCTGTCGGGGTTGGCCGTGATTCCTTCCGGCACCCTGACGACGGTTGAGCCGGGGTTAATCCGGATCGACCCGGTGTTCCCCGGCAGAGGCAGTCTGGGAATCGTCAGCCGTCGGTACGGTGGGCTTGCCGCCGGCGAGTGGAGCGCGGACCCGGCGCGTGACGTGATCGCCCCGCGACCGTCACGCTGCCCGCTGTCGCCGCGGCAATTGCGGCCAGAGCCCGCGCCGGTCGGGGTGGCCGGCTTGTTCCAGCTCACGGATTCATCTGATCAGGACATCAAGATCCGCCAGTGAAGCCGGGCCGGCCTGGCAACCTGCCGGGTGGAACGCGGCGATCCTGACCGCACCGGACGAGCAGCGACTGCGGCCCCCGGAAGGAGATGTTCGGGTGGAAGGTGAGGCGCTGTCCCGTCACCAGCGCGAGCTCCGGGTACCGGCGGGCCAGCTCGCCGATGGCGAGCTGCGCTTCGAGCTTGCCGAGGTTCGCGCCGAGACAGTAATGCAGGCCCTTGCCGAACGCGACGTGCTGATCAGCATTCGGCCGGCTCAGGTCGAACTGGCCGGGCACGTCGAACACAGCCGGATCCCGGCCCGCTGCGGCCAGCCACAGGAAGAGCCGGGCGGCCGCCGGCAACTGCACGCCGCCGAGGGTAACCGGCCGCGATGTCATGCGCCGCCAGACCGGCACCGACGTGTCGAATCTCAGCGTCTCCTCGATGGCCGCAGCAAGAAGCTCGGGCTGCCCGACCACTGCCTGCCACCCGGACTGATCCTCGAGCAGCCGCCGGACCGTGTTGCCGATCAGCCCGGTGGTGGTCTCATGGCCGGCGAATGACAGCGAGAACAGGATCGAGCTGATCTCGTCCAGGGTGAGCCGCTCCGGGTCCTCGTCGTGGATGGCCAGCAGGTCGCTGGTCAGGTCGTCGGCCCGCTCGCTGACCTTCGCATCGACCAGGATGCGGATATAGCCGCGGTAGGCGGCGATGCTCCGGGCGATGTCGACCTGATCGGCTGGGTCCGGCCGCCCCCAGGACAGTGCCGCCCGGTACCCGCACCACTGCTTGAGCTGGGCGTAGTCACGTTCCGGTACGCCTATCAAGGAGAACACGATGTTGGCCGGCAGCGGGAAGGCCAGGGCGGCGACCAGATCGAATTCAGTCTGCCCGGCCACCGCGTCGAGTAGCGCGCCCGTGGTGGCCTCGATCGCCGGGATCAGCCCGTGCACGCGCTTCATGCTGAATGCGCGCGCTGTGGGCCGCCGCAACCGGGCGTGCGCCGGCTCATCCAGGCTGACCATCGTGGGCGCCGGCTTGTAGCCGCGCGCCAGCAGGATCTGCTGCGCCTCGGGGACCAGCGGGACCAGCGGGGCCTGCGCGATCGCGGCGGAATACGTGTCATGGTCCCGGAACACCTGCTCGATCTCGGCATGCCGGGTCACGACGTAATAGCCGATCGAGGGGGCGAAGAACACCGGCCGCTCGTGCCCTGGTGGCAGTTTGCCAAGGACAGCGAACGGATCCGCCAGGAACTCCGGCGACAGCGGGTCGAACGACTCATCGACCGGGCAGCCGGGGTCCAGCGCATGTGTCGTCATCGCGAACCTCCGTCGAGCCAGCCGCGCTCTGCTGCGACTATGCACCACACAGCGGACCGGCGGCGTCCGGGCAGATGCGAGTTAGCGGCCCGGCGACAGGTACGGCCGACTGCCATACCTCCGAGGCTTGCGACGCAGGGCGCGGTGGGGCTCAGGCGGTCTCCTCGCGGGCTGGCAGGCTTCCGGCCCAGTCCAGCGCGTCGTGCCGGTACTGGCTACCGGCGTGGTGGTGGTCGATGTTGTGGCCTGCCCCGAGCACCTGATGCGCGGAGACGCTCGGCGCACCGGTGAACGCGGCCGCGAAGGCGTCGACCCCGGCCGGGCTGGAGATCCAGAGCTGTTCGTGCTCCGAAAGCCCATAGTGGACCGGAACGTCGACCGCAGCGGCTATGCCGGGGAAGTCCCGGATCCAGCCGTCGACGACTTCAAGCAGTTCGGCGACCGGAATCGGCGATGACGCGGCCGATGCGGCGGCGACCACCGACACGTCGTAGGTCTCCGTCGGCCCGTACATGAACTGGACGCGCTGCTCGGGGGAGAACTCGATGGTGATGTCGGCCGGCATGGAGTTCCAGGCCTGGGTCACGGCTTCAGGAGCGTCGTAGTGGATGGCGGAGATCGCGATGCCGAGCAGCGGCCACGGCCGCGGCTGGCTGGCTATGTGCATCGCGATCGCCCCGCCAATGGAGTGACCAACGAGTACCACTCCGGGACAGCCGTCCTTGGTCTTCGACCACAGATCATCGATGGCGGCGACGAGGGCGTCCGCGTTGCCGGCAAAGGTGGGACGCGAAAGCGGGGTGCTGTCCTCATACCCCGGACGGTTCAGAGCAGCGACCGAGAACCCTCGCTCGATCGCGGCCCGGACAAATGAATGCCCCGGCACGTCGAAGTACCGGGCGTTATAGCTGCCGCCGGGAATGCAGACCAGGAGTGGTCGGCCGGTCTCGCCCCTGGCGAGGAGTCCGGTCACCGAACCATTGCCTGCGGTCAGTGTGAGCTGCTCGGTCATCGACGCATCTCCTCGGTCAGCTTTGCGCCAGGAACTCAGGATGTCCCGCGCACCGGGGCGAGTTACAGGGAAGTTCCATTCACTGGCACAATCACCTGACAAGGGCCGGGGGGCCTTCTGGGCCTGACCCGCGAGGCGCGAGGGAGGACGGGGCCGATGGGCTCAGCCGTTCGGGGCCGTAAGCCGCCCGCTGGCGAGCCGCTGTTGGATCGCGCCTTCCGGCTCCTCGCCGCGTTCGGGCCGGCGGACCGGTCGATGTCGTTGACCGCGATGAGCGTAAGCGCGGACATACCGAAGAGCAGTGCGCTGCGGATCGCGCGGCAATTGGTGGAATGCGGGGCCCTGGAACGGCTCGGCGACGCCGAGTTCGTCATCGGGCTACGCCTGCTGGAGATTGCTTCGCTGGCGCCCCGTGGGCACGGGCTGCGCCAGACGGCGCTGCCCTTCATGGAGGACCTGCACGTGGCCACCCGGCAGCACGTGCTGCTAGCGGTCCGCGACGGCGCCGAGGCGGTGCTGGTAGAGCGCCTCTCCGCGCGGGGTGCCGGCAAGGTGCTCTACCGGGTCGGCGGCCGGATGCCGCTGCACGCCACCGGCGTGGGCCTGTGCCTCCTGGCCAACGCCCCGCCGGACGTCCAGGACCAGGTGCTGGCCGGGGACCTCACCCTCGTTCCGGAGAAGCGACGACTGTCCGCATCGGAGCTACGGGCGAGCCTGGCGGAGGTACGCCGCGCCGGCGTCGCGGTGGCCTCGCGGCCGGTCCCCTCCGCCATGACCTCCGTCGCGGCGCCTATCCTCGGCCGTGGCGACGAAGTGATCGCGGCGCTGTCCGTGGTCACGCCGTCGGCCGACGTCGACCCGGTCGCGCTGATACCGGCAGTGACCGCCGTCGGCCGCTCCATCTCCCGCGCCATGCAGCAGGACTAGGGCCGACGACCGCTGTGCCAATCATTGGCATAGCCGGTGCGCGGTGCCGGGCGGCTGGCCGACGATCGTTGGGTGAGCGCTGACGGCCCGGACCGCGTGGAGACCACGGCCGTACTGGTGGTCGGCGGCGGGCCAGCGGGCCTCGCCGCCGCCGCCGAACTGGGCCTGCGCGGCGTCGACTGTGTCGTTCTCGAGCCCCGGGCCAAGGTGTCACACCTACGCCCACGGGCCAAGACGACGAGCGTGCGAACGATGGAACATCTGCGACGGTGGGGAGTCGCGGACGCCTTGCGGGCCGCCGCGCCGCTGCCAGTGGCCTGGTCGCAACGGGTCACCTTCTGCGAGTCCCTGTCCGGCCGCCGGATCACGGACTTCGACAACGCGTTTGGCCTGACGACCGCGCGGGATGATCGCTTCGCGGAGGCCGGCCAGCAGGTGCCGCAGCCGGTGGTGGAGGATGTCCTGCGGGCCCACATCGGGCGCTTGCCCGGGGTGGAGTTGCGGCTGGGTCACGCCGCCGGCACGCTGATCCAGGACGACGATGGCGTCACCGTGGGGATCCGCGGACGAGGCGGTGCCTGGTACGACATCCGGGCCCGCTATGTGCTGGGCTGTGACGGCGCGGCCGGTCGGATCCGGGACCAGATCGGCGCCCGATACGTTGGCCGGTCGGATCCTCGGCCCAACTTCAACCTCGTCTTCCGGGCGCCCTCACTGGACACCCACCTGGGACCTGCCGTCCAGTACTGGGTTCTCGGTGCCATCCCCGGACTGGTGGGCCGGCTCGACCTGGCCGGCACCTGGTGGGCGATCTTTCCGGGCGTCGAGGCGGCGTACGGCGCGGCGCACGCGTCCGATCTGATCGCCGCCTTGCTCGGCGCCCCGGTGCAGCACGAGATGGTGGCATCCGACCCGTGGACGGCCCGCATGCTGATCGCGGACCGGTTCCGCGACCGCCGGGTGTTCCTCGTCGGCGAGAGTGCGCACCTGAACCCGCCGTGGGGCGGCCACGGATTCAATACCTGCGTGGGCGACGCGGTCAACATCGCGTGGAAGATCGCCGCGGTCGAGCAGGGCTGGGCGTCACCTGAGCTGCTGGACAGCTATGAACCCGAACGGCGGGGCGTCGTCGAGCAGACGGTGGCGAGCGCCGAGACCAACATGCGCAGCCTGGCCGGGGAGCGACACGCCTGGGGGCTCGGCCGCCATTTCGCGGGGTCGAACTTCTTCTGGTATCTCAAAGATCCGGCGGGCAACTTCTCCGAGTACTACTCGGACATGGACTGCATCGTCGATGACCAGCTGTGGACACCGGAGGACTGGAAGGTGCACGCGGCCTCTTCGCCTGGGGTCCCCCACCGCCGCCGTCGTTCCTGCACCCCGAGGACCTCGCCGCACTGATGACCAGCTCCCACGCCTCCACCTGAACGAACTCACCGAGAAACAAGGCGGGTCCATGACTGCCACCACTGTGTTCACCAACGTCCGCGTCTTCGACGGTATGGGGGTGACCGGGCCACGCACGGTTATCGTCCACGATGGACTAATCACCGACGACGTGGCGCGGCCGGCGAATGCCGAGACAGTCGACGGGACCGCCCGCGTACTGCTGCCGGGTCTCATCGACAGCCACGTGCACATTGACACCCGGTCCGACCTCGAACAGTGCGCTCGGGCAGGCGTGACCACCGTGCTCGACCTGGCTACACGAGACCTGGCGGCACTGGACTCACTACGCGACCTGGCTGGCCTCCCCACAGTGCTGCGGGCCGGTATGCCGGCCAGCGCCCCCGGCGGAACCCACACCAAGAAGATGGGCTTCGCCAGTTCGAGCGCGGTGACCAGCGCGACGGACGCAGCGCGATTCGTCGCAGACCGCGCGAGCGAAGGTGTCGACTACATCAAGGTCATCGTGGAGGATCCGCGGATGCCCGGCACGGCGGCGCTGCCGGCCCCGACCATCGCCGCGATCGTCACGGCCGCCCACACGCAGGGGCTGATAGTCATCGCGCACGCAGTCACCTCCACCGCACTGAGGCTCGCTGACGACGCTGGCGTGGACGTGATCACCCACACGCCCCTCAATCGCGACCTCAGCGCCGGCGAGGCGGCGGCCCTAGCCGCCCGGAGCAGCGTGCTGATCCCCACCCTCACGATGATGCAGGGAGTCAGCGCCGCCGTCGGCGGCAAGCTAACGTTCCGCCTGTTGCGCCAGCTGAAGGTAGCCCCGCCGGTGGACTACGCACACGCCCGCGGCTCCGTCATCGTCGCCCGCGCGGCCGGGCTGACCATCGTCGCCGGTACCGACGCCAACAACGAGACCGGCGCCCCGTTCAGTCCCCCGCACGGCACCTCGCTGGCGGACGAACTGGGACTGCTGGTCGACGCCGGCCTGACCCCGGCCGAGGCGGTCGGGTCGGCCACAACGCTGCCGGCCAGGACCTTCGGCCTGAACGATCGCGGCGTCATCGCCGCCGGACGGCGCGCCGACCTGCTGCTGGTCGACGGCGAGCCCACCGTCGACATAGGAGCGATCCGCAACGTCCGGGCCGTATGGATAGCCGGCGCGAGGGTCGTCTAGCGAGGGCCGGGCCCGAGCCAGCCCCCCGGACCGCGGTCGCGTCAACGGACCGCCGTCACTGCCGCCGACAGCAACGCCGTGTGCCAACGGGTCAGCGAACACGTCCGGGACAAGACCGCACGAACGAATGTGAGCTTTTCGCCACCACAGGCTAGGTATGGGTCCTCACCACCTGCCGCCAACCGGGAAATCGGCGCAAAGACTGTCTGCGTAGGCAATTGGTTCAGGTCCCTCCTCGGACACAGATGATCATGGTCTGATCAGCCAATTTGGTATGGGCTCGGCCGAACATTCCGGTAAATCCGCAGGTCAGAGACATGGGGTTCAACTCGGTTTGAGTCCGGCCTGCCGACTTCCGGAACGCGGGCCCGGCTTCCACTGACCGAACAGGCCTTTGGCTTCCTCGCCGGAGACCGAGCCGGCGATGATCACGTCCTCTCCGAGTGCCCTCCCAGCGCCGAACGCGGACAAAACGCCGACCCGCCACCAGACCACACGGTTCTCCGGCCGGCGCAGGAATCCGATCAACCCGACCACGCAAAAGGCAGCGGCCCGACCAGGAGCCAGCCGGCTTCAGAGCATTCTCGCACTCGCCGCCGCAGTGGGCCGGTGCCGTCATCATGACCGGGCACGCGCTGGCACTCACCGCGGCCGGCGAGGGCGCGACCCGCCGTGGCGATGTGACGTGATCTCCCGGTGCCCCGGGAGCCGCTGATAGCAGGCGCCGCCCGGGCGGCAGCGCTCGCCAGCGGTCCGGCTCCGCCTGCGATGGTCCCGGTCCCAGGCCGCCGCACGCGCCGAGGCATCCGGCGCCCGGTCAGCCGGTCGCGGCGAGGCTGGGGATGGCAGGCTCGCACGGCAGGTCGCCGGCGACCGTGGTGCCGCGGCCCGGCGCGGAGCTGACGGTCAGGCTGCCGCCTAGGGCTGCGAGCCGGTCGCGCATGCCCTGCACGCCCGAGCCGGTCATCGGGCCGGCCAGGTCGAAGCCCGCGCCGTCGTCGGTCACGAGGAACGTGAGCCGCCCGCCTGCCTGCCGCAGCTCCACGGTCGTCAGCGACGCCGCCGCGTACTTCGCGACGTTCTGCAGAGCCTCAAGCACGCAGAAGTACACCGTAGCCTCGGCCTCGCGGGTCAGCCGTCCGACGCCGTCGGCGTCGACGTGCACGGGCGTGGGCGCGCGGTCAGCCTGCGCGCGCAGCGCCGCCGCGAGGCCGCGGTCGGCAAGAAGCGGCGGGTAGATCCCCCGCGCCAGCGCGCGCAGGTCGTCGATGGCGGCGCGCAGGCCGTCGCGCAGCTGCCCGGCGAGCTCCCTGACCTGCTCGGGGTCGTCGGCCGCGGCATCCAGGACGGCCAGTCCCACGCTGAGCGCGACCAGCTGCTGCTGGGCCCCGTCGTGCAGGTTGCGTTCGATCCGCTGCCGCTCGTCGTCCTGGGCGCGCACCAGCCGCCGCCGCGAGGCGCGCAGGGCGTCGATGCTGGCACGCAGCTCGGCGGTGAGGCGGACGTTGCGGAGTGCGAGTCCGGCCTGCGAGGCAAGATCGGTCAGCAGCTTGTCCTCCGCCGCCGAGACCGGGTCGCTGCGCGCCTTCTCCAGCGTGATCGCGCCGAGCATGTCGCCCTGGTGGTAGACGCCGGCAGCCCGGGCGACCTGGCTGACCCGCAGCAGCCGGGCCGTATCGGCAACCACGGGGCCGGCGAGCACGGCGGGCGGCACGGCGGGCGGCGCGGCAGGTTCGGCGCCCTCCGGCCAGACGGCCCGGGACACCAGCCCGTCCCCGACCACGACGAAGACCTCGACGCGCACCGCGCCGGTCGCGCCGGCGAGCAGCGCGGCCAGCCGGCTGGGCGCGGCGTCGGCGTCGAGCTGGCCGGCCATGTCCCGGGCGAAGCCGGCGAGGACCTGATACGGGGAGCTGCGCTTGCCGTACACGAGGCGGTTCGCGAGCACGGCCGCCCGCTGGCGCACCGGGTGGAACAGCACCGCCACCACGACCGCGGCCGCGACGGTGAGCACCGGCCCGCCTGCGTAGCCCGCGAGCGTACCGATGCCGACCACGATGCCGGCGTAGACAGCGGTCAGGGCCGCGGACAGCAGGCCGTAGCTGACCGCGCGGGTGATGATGACGTCGATCTGGTACAGCCCGTACTTGAGCACCGCGACCGCGATCGCGATCGGGAAGCCGGCCAGCCCGATCACGGTGGCGG
>DATCEO010000023.1:0-28947 GCA_036510065.1 Streptosporangiaceae bacterium
CGGCCCCTGGGAATGGGACGTCAAGCGGCTGGCCGCCAGCCTGGAGGTCGCCGCCCGGGCCAACGGGCTCACCGGCAAGCAGCGCCGCAAGGTCGTCGCCGCGGCCGCAGCCAGCTACCGGGAGGCCATGCACGGCTTCGCCGGGATGACCAACCTGGACATCTGGTACGCCCGCGCTGACCTGGACGAGCTCCGGGCCCAGCTCGGCGCCAGGCTCGACGCCCGGCAGCGCAAGGCGGTGGACAAGGGCCTGGCCAAGGCCCGGACCCGCGACAGCATGCAGGAACTGGGCAAGCTCACCCACCTGGTCAACGGCCGCCCCAGGATCATCTCCGACCCGCCGCTGCTGGTCCCCATCGACGAGCTGATGGCCGGCCGGAGCGAGCGCAAGGCCTTCCAGTCGCAGATCAATGACATCATCAGCAAGTACCGGCGCACCCTGGAGACCGACCGGCGGTACCTGCTGGACGCCTACGAGTTCGCTGACCTGGCCCGCAAGGTCGTCGGGGTCGGCAGCGTCGGCACCCGGTGCTGGATCGTGCTGCTCCTGGGCAAGAACGAGTCCGACCCGCTGTTCCTCCAGGTCAAGGAAGCCCAGGAATCAGTCCTGGCCCGGTTCACCGGGGCCGGCAAGTCCGCCAACCAGGGCCAGCGGGTCGTCGCCGGGCAGCGCCTCATGCAGGCCGCCAGCGACATCTTCCTGGGCTGGCAGCGCACCGAGGCCGGCCTCGACGGGCAGCCCCGCGACTTCTACGTCCGCCAGCTCCGCGACTGGAAGTTCTCCGTCGACATCGAGACCATGCTCCCCCGCGGCCTGCGCCTGTACGGGGAGCTCTGCGGCTGGACCCTGGCCCGCGCCCACGCCCGCTCCGGCGACAACATCGCCATCGCCGCCTACCTCGGCGATACCGACACCTTCGACCAGGCCATCACCCAGTTCGCCGCCACCTACGCCGACCAGAACGAGCGCGACCACCAGGCCCTGGTCACCGCCGTCACCACCGGCCAGATCACCGCCGAGACCGGCCTCTGACACCGCAGCCAGCCAGCTGAGGCGGCGTAGACCTGCCTGGCGTGGCATTGATGGGAGGAGTCGGGTAAGTGGTCCTCAACCTGCTGCTCATCGGCCTCGGGATCACCCTCGAGCCCTTCCCGCTCACCGCGTTCATCTTGCTGCTGAGCGCCGAGAAAGGCACCCGGAAGGGCCTGGCGTTCATTCTCGGCTGGCTGGCCTGCCTGATCATCGTGATCGCCGCGGTGGTTATCACGACCCAGGGAAAGCCGCCCGCGCCGAACACCGCCCCCTCCACCGCCGCCCTGGTCGTCAAGCTGGCCCTGGGCGTCGCCCTGGTCCTGTACGCTGTGCGCCAGTGGCGGCGGCTGGGCACCCCCAAGAAGCCGCCGACCTGGATGGCGCGCCTGGACCATGTCTCGCTGTGGGCCGCCGCGGGGCTGGCCGCCTTCCTCCAGCCGTGGGCGCTGGTGGCGGCCGGCGCCGCCACCATTACCCAGGCCAAGCTGTCCGGACCAGCCGACTACCTGACCCTGGTGCTCTTCGTGCTGCTGGCCACCGCCAGCTTCCTCTACCTCGAGCTGTACGCGACCTTCGCACCCGTGGCCGCTGCCGCACGGCTCCAGCAGATCCGGAGCTGGCTGGACACCCATCGCGACCAGGTCATCATCGTACTGTCCCTCTTGCTCGGCTTCTGGCTGGCCGGCAACAGCCTCTATGTCCTGGCGCAATGAACGGTCGCCAGGTCCGGCTGAGCACCCGTGCCGGTGCTGCTTTCCGGTGCGCGCCATGATGCCGATGCCGTGGCTCAACCCGTACCCGGACCGGGTACCAAGCCCCCGCTTCCCCGGCAGCGGCCGGACGAGGCAGCGGCTGCGCCGGTCCCGGATGTTCGGCTGGGACGGGAACCCCGTGCGGCGGCGCACCGACCGGGTCGAGGCGGCCTTGATCGCGGCGCTGATCGCGCTGTTCCTGGCGGCTGCGCCCCTGGTGGCCGCCGTGGCCGGGCGCTGGAGCGAGTCCGCGGGCCTGCGAGAGCAGCTCGCGGAAGCGTCATGGCGGCAGGTTCCGGCCATCTTGGAGCACGGCGGCGGCTCGCCGCCGGGGGACTATTTCGCCGCGCCGGCCGGCAAGGTCTGGATGCAGGCGCACTGGACCGCACCGGACGGGCAGCCGGGCCGGGGCTGGGCCCTGGCCAGCCCGCAGGCACCGGCCGGCAGCAGCATGCGGATCTGGGTGACCCGCTCCGGCCTTCCGGCCGGTCCGCCGCTGCAGCGGTCGCAGCTGCGGGGACGCACCGAGCTGGCCGGCGTCCTGGCCCCGGCGGTGCTGGCTTTCCTGCTCTTCTTCGCCGGCGGTGCCGGGCGGTACCTGCTCGGGCGGCGTCGCGCGGCGCGCTGGGACCAGGCCTGGCAGGCCGTCGGATCGCGGTAGCCGTGCTGACGCTCACCCACTCCCCGCGGGTGAAAAACCCGGACGGGTGAGGACAAGTAACCCCGGCTCGGGAGATAAAGGCAGGGAGGCCCTGACTGCTCGTGGGGACCGCCAGGCTGAGGGGACTAACCGGCAATGACGACTGACGCCGAACACGCGGCACGCAACCAGCAGATGCTCATGCTCGCGCTGGCCATTACCGCGGCCAAGGCCCTCGCCCGGAACAGGATCATCCTGCTGGTCGGGCTGATCGCCGGGGCGCAGTTCGCGCACCGCAAGGGCGCCGCCATGTCAGCGGGGCTGCGACACAGGATGGCCACCAACCTGGCCGCCTGGCGGCACAGCTAAGAGGGCCGCTGCCCAGCAGCCGGGACCCGGCCGCCCTGTCAGCCACTGGCGATGCCGATGGCGCCGTCGATGATGAGAAAGGCGCCGACCGCCAGGGACACGATCGCTAGCAGCGCCGGGCCGGCCTGCACGACCCGGTTCCGCAGCTCAGACAGGCGCGCCTCGGCCTGCCCGGGACGCCGGGCGAAGTACAGGAAGATCAGGCCAACGGTGGCCGTCGACAGGACGGTAAAGGCCAGGAAAGCGAAGACCACGACAGGAAACGCCGAATGGTGACGCACCACTACCACGGCAGCAGCAGCGGTCAGCGTCCACGGTTGCTCCAGAACCCCGACCGTAGCCGCTTCCCACGGACTCAGCTGCTTCAGGCGGCCAGTGAATTTTCTGGTCATCGCTGAGCTGGCCCGGGGACGGCCCCGGCGGCGCCATTGCCGGGCGGCAATGAAGGCCAGGGTGACGCCCACCAGGATCTCGATGGCCGCTACCGCGGTGCTGCCACTGCCATGCTGAGTCGCGCGGGCTCCCCCGACCGCATAGCTGACGGCGAATACGACAACCAGCGAGATGCTCCAGCCGATCAGGAAAGCAGCGGCATTGACGCGTGCCCTGGTCGTCGCGAGCAACAGGATGAACACGACAAGAGTGCTCGGTGATACGCTCGCCAGCAGGCCGAGGAGCAAGATGATGATCACCAGGCTCACCGTGCACCATCCTTATGTCAGCCATCTCGGATGGGCCGCTGATGCGCGCATCGCGCAGGCCAAGTTTTCACCACCGGGGAATCACCAGCATCACCCACGACGGGTGACGACAAGCGCTCCCTTTCAGGGCGATAAAGAAAGCTGCGTACCGGACTGCGCACGAGACAGAGGACGGCGGCAATGGCTGAGGTGACGGGGCTGAGGATCGGGGCCAGGGCAAGCTGCTCGGATGGCTTCTGCGGCGAGGTGACCCGCATCGTCATCGACCCGGCCACGCGCACGATCAGTCATCTGGTCATCGAGCCGCGGCACCGGCGCGAGCCCGGCCGGCTGGTTCCCCTCGACCTGGTCGACGTCACGGACGGGCAAGTCCGGGTGCGCTGCACCATCGCGGAGTTCGGCCATCTCGAGCTCGCGCAGGAGGTGGACCTGGAGGAAGGTTTCGATTACGACGCCGGCATGGGGGTCGGTTCGGGGATCGGCATGAGCATGGGCAGCGGGCCCCGGGTGGTCACCCACGACGCCGTCCCGCTGGGCGAGACCGAGCTGCTGCCCGGTGAGCATGTCCATGCTCTCGATGGCGAGATCGGGCGGGTGCAGGGCTTCGTCGTCGATGCGGGCGACCACCAGGTGACCCACGTGCTGCTCCAGGAGGGGCATCTGTGGGGTCACAAGGAAGTCGCCATCCCGGTCAGCGCCGTGGCCGGGATCGACGACGGGATCCGGCTCAACATCAGCAAGAAAGACGTCCAGGACCTGCCGCCAGCGTTCTGACGGGCGCCAGTTCTCTTCCTGGCTGCCACGCTGCCGGGCTACAGGTGCCGGGCTACAGGTGGCTGAAGCCCCCCGATTCCTCTTTCGACATGGGCACCGTCACCGGATGCCTGCTGAAGTGGGCCACGGCGTCCCGGAAGTCATCCAGGAGCAGGGAGGCCAGGTCCTGGCTCACGCCCAGGCGGACCAGAATCCGCTGCACGGGTATGTCGGACGCCGTTCCGGTGAGGGTATAGGCCGGGACCTGCCAGCCTCGTGACCGCAAGCGGTCCGCCAGGTCGAACAGGGTGTAGCCGGGGTCCTCGCCCTCGCGAATCCGCCAGGTGACGGTCGGGATTCCCGTGGCCGGGTTGCTGTCACACAGCAGCTCGAAGGGGCCCAGCTTGACGATCTCGCCCGCGAGGTACTGGCCGATGGCGTAGGACGCCTCATGAATGTTCCGGTATCCCTCGAACCCGAGCCGGATGAAGTTGTAGTACTGGGCGATGATCTGGCCGGCCGGCCGGGAGAAGTTGATCTGGAAGACCGGCATGTCGCCGCCCAGGTAGTTGACGTGGAACACCAGGTCGTCGGGGAGCTCCTCGCGGTCCCGCCACAGCACCCAGCCGACGCCCAGCGGGGCCAGGCCGAACTTGTGCCCGGAGGTGCTGATCGACTTGACCCGGGGGAGCCGGAAGTCAAAGGCCACCTCGGGCGCGCAGAACGGGGCCAGGAAGGCGCCGCTGGCCCCGTCCACGTGGATGCCGACATCCAGGCCCGTGTCGGCCTGCAGCTGGTCCAGGGCCCTGGACATGGCCTCGACGTCCTCGTAGGCGCCGGTATAGGTCACCCCGAGCGTGGGCACGACCATGATCGTGTTCTCGTCCACGCGCGCCAGCATGTCGGCCGGGTCCATGGCGTAGTGGCCATGGGACATCGGCACCTCGCGCATCTCGATGTCCCAGTACTTGGCGAACTTGTGCCAGACCACCTGCACCGGGCCGCACACCATGTTCGGCTTGTCCGCCGGCTTGCCCTCGGCCTGCCGCCTGGCGCGCCACCGCCACTTGGCCGCCATGCCCGCCAGCATGCAGGCCTCCGAGGACCCGATGGCCGAGGCGCCCACCGTATTGGCGGCCTCGGGGGCGTGCCACAGGTCGGCCAGCATGTGGACGCAGCGCTGCTCCACCTCCGCCGTCTGCGGATACTCGTCCTTGTCGATCATGTTCTTGTCGACCGACAGCGCCATCAGGGCCAGGACCTCCGGCTCGGCCCATGTCTGGCAGAACGTGGCCAGGTTCTGGCGCGAGTTGCCGTCGAGCATCAGCTCGTCCGAAACGACCTGGAACGCCTCCCGCGGCTGCGACTCGTCGGGCGGGAACCTGTACTTCGGGACGGCCTTGGTCAGGTCGTGGCCGCAGAAGACCGAGTCCGCCAGGTTCTGCCGTACGGTGTCACGCTCATGCAGGGGCATAACCGGATCGTCGCGGCCGGGGGCCGGGGACGTCCTCACCCGTCGCGGGTGACTTCGGACCTTTCCGCTGTGATCTGCCCGCAGGGGGCGTAACCACCCCAAGACAGCGCGCTAGTCGGCGCCGCCGGTCCCGGCCCCTCCCCGTCCGGTGCCAGACTGGCGGAATGACGCAGACGCCCGGCCAGGAAGCGAACGAGGGGAAGCCCCCTGGCCAGGCGATGCATGAGTGGCAGAACCTGGAGCGCGAGCTAGTCCCCGGCTGGCTGCGGCCCAGCGCGGGGGAAAGCCGGGTCCCCGTCGCCATCGCGATCGTGGTCGCCGCGCTGCTGCAGGGATCGTTGCCAAGCCGGTTCACGCTCCTGCGCCCGAACTGGCTGCTGCCCGGCGTGGAACTGGTCCTGCTGGCCACCCTGACCGTGATGAACCCGCTGCACCAGCCTGGCCGGGCCCGGACGGGACGATACGTGGCCCTGGCCCTGGTCGCCGTCATTTCCATTGATAACGGCATCAGTGCCGGGCTGCTGGACGTCAAGCTGATCACCGGCTCGGCGGGCTCCAAGGCCCCCGCGCTGCTGGCGGCGGCCGCGGCGATCTACCTGACCAACGTGATCGCGTTCGGCATCTGGTACTGGGAGCTCGACCGCGGCGGCCCGTTCGCCCGGGCCGCGGCCCGCAGTCCGTACCCGGATTTCCTGTTCCCGCAGATGACCCAGCATCACCTGGCCCGCAAGAACTGGCGGCCCCGCTTCGCCGACTACCTCTACGTCAGCTTCACCAACGCCACCGCGTTCTCCCCCACCGACACCATGCCGCTGACCCGCTGGGCCAAGCTGCTGATGGCGGTGCAGGCCGCGATCGCGCTGTCCACCACCGCGCTGGTCATCGCCCGCGCGGTCAACATCCTGCACTGACGCAGGCTGCGCCCCCGCGGCCAGGCTCCTAGCCGGCCACGGGCGCCGCCGCGGGGGCCGGCAGCGTTCCGGCGGGCGCGGGCGGCAGCGGGGGCACGGCCCCGCCGGTGGTCGGGGCCAGCGGGGTGTCCAGCTTGGTCCCGGCCATCTGCTTCAGCATGAAGTCGTGATTCAGGTCCAGAATGGCCCGGGTCTCGGCGGCGATAACGGCGTTGCGGCTGAGGGTGAGCTCGTTGTCCTGCTCCTGCTCCCCCGACAGCGACCAGTTGGTGGAGCCCTTGACCGTGTACACCCCGTCGATGATCACGATCTTCAGGTGCGAGATGGCGTTGTGCACCGAGCTGGTGCCGATGGCGATGCTGTTGCCGAAGGCGTCGTTGCTCCAGCCGGCCAGGATCTGCTTCTCGTGCACGCCGGCGGCCTGGCTGCGGTCCAGGCTCATCTGCACGTAGACGTTCCGGTCGGCCAGCTTGGCCTGGATAATCTTGTTCAGCTCGTCGTCGTCATAGCCGAACATGTTGACGACGATGGAATGCTGGGCGCTGCCGACCAAGGCGACCAGCAGGCCGTGGACGTTGTCCCGCGGCGCGAAGAATGTCCGCTGGTCATCGGGATAGCCATCCAGGAAACGGCCCTCGGCCTTATAGGTGGCGAGGTTGTCCCACGCGAATAGATCAGCGGCCATCGCAATTCCCCCCTGGAGTCGACTCCCATAGTGCCCATGTCACGCCGCCGCGTCTACACTGCCAGCGCCAAATCGCGACGCAGAGGAGCAACCACCGATGACTGACCTGAACGACATGCTGGAGACCCACGTCAGCAGCGGCGCGGTGCCGGGAGCGGTAGGCCTGGTGACGCGCGGCGGCCGGGCCGAGGCGGCGGCCGTCGGCCGGGGTACGGCTTCGCATCCGATTTCTCCCTGCCCGCCGTCCAGCAGCTGTTCTCGGTGCAGAAAGACGGCCGCGAGCCGCGGAGCTTCGCGGCGCCCGACCTGTGGATGGCCGGGCTGTCCAGGATTCCGCTGCTGTACCAGCCGGGCGAGGCCTGGCTCTACGACACCTGCTCCGCCTTGCAGGGCGTGCTGATCGCCAGGGTGTCCGGCCAGCCGCTGCCCGAGTTCATGGCCGCCGAGCGGGTCTTCGAGCCGCTCGGCATGACCGACACCGGGTTCTGCGTCCCGGCCGCCACATCACCCCCGCTACCGGCACGATCGCCATCCTGCTCACCCAGGTGGCGGCGGACAGCCCCACCCCCGTCGAGTCGATGCGCGACTTCTGGCGCTACGCGGCCAGCGCCACCTGATCGTCCGGCAACGACCAACAGCAGCGAGCAGCAGCGTATCTGGGCCTATCATGACGGCGTAGATTTAGGTGGCCCAGCGATGGCCAGGATCGCGCGCGACTACGGCTGCATGCTTGCTGAACTGCGGAAACTATAGGAATATCTGCCTATGAGTGCGCTACGAGTCGAGTTGTTTTACGACGAGGAAGCCAGCAACTGGCACTATCGGGTACCCGCCCTGCACATCAATGGAGGGGGCACGTCAACCCGTGCCGACGCCGAGCGCCAATGCTTGTCCGCCATCGCGTTTGCTCTCGAGGGCGATCCCCAGGACTATGACTCTGACGCCGAGACGGTCACCCCGGATATATGCGTGGCCCCAGCCGCCTGACAGCAGCCAATCAGTCCGCTTGGCGCCGACCTGCTGGGCTACTAGCCCCGAGCTAAGCCCACTATCCTCCCGTAGGCAGGATGTTGATGGCCCTGGCCACGACGAGCACGGCCAGCAGCAGCGAGACCGCGGACTGGAAGGTCATCATCATCTTCGACCAGTGCTTGATCGCGGACACGTCGGTCGGGCTGAACGCGGCCGATATCGCGAACGACATGTGCAGGTAGTCGATCAGTGAGGGATACCACCCGTCCTCGACCCACTCGGGGTTGGTCATCTCGGGGAACAAGAACGCCGGCCGCTTGCTGGTCCCGGCCGCCCGGGCCGCGGCGCCGCCCCGGTCAAGGTCCCAGTACCACAGGCCGAACGCGATCGCGTTAACGAGCCAGATCACCGCTCCGGCGGCCAGGAGCCGGATCGCCGAACCGAGGTTGGCGTTGGTGATGATCAGCTTGACCAGGTGGACGGCGGCGAATGCGTTGTCGAGGGTGATGGACGCAATCAGCAGGCCGGTGACGACGCGGAGCCAGGCGGCGCGGTTGTCGATCCGGCCGGGGTCGCCGATCACCAGCACCAGGAGCAGCCCGATCCCGATGACCGGGTAGATCCAGGCCTGGCTGAGCGAGCGGACCTGGCTGGGCAGCGCGACGTGCAGCAGCTCGGCGGCCAGCACAGTCACCGCCATCGCCCATCGTGGCTCGCCTCTATGGTGGGGCACTGGCCCGGATATCACCCCTTCGGGAGCTTCGCTCTCCTGGTTATCCATGGGAGTATCTTGGCGCATCCGCCGGCCTGATCGGGGTTGCGAAGCTGGTCTCGGCCATGGCCAGGGGAGGTCGCCGGGCCAGCCCGGGAGCCTCAGATTCGCGCTGATCTCCCGGACTGGCCGCGGGACATGCCCCGCTCTCCGCTACGGGCGCACCTCGTAGACCAGGTTGAAGGGCGTCTCGGCACTCCGGCGGAACCGGGTGAAGCCCGCGTCTGTGACTACCTGCCGGATCGCCGCCTCTCCCGCCTGCGCCCCGAGCGCGTACCCCCCGGCCTGCGAGAGCGCGTTCGGCACGCACAACAGCGTCGAGAAGTTGTAATACATCCGCCCCACCGGGTTCAGGTTTCCCGCCACGTCATCGGCTGCGGCCGGCTCCACGATGAGCCACGTGCCGTCCGGCTTGAGCGCCTGACGCACGTGCCTGGCCGCCGACAGCGGATCTCCCATGTCGTGCAGGCAGTCAAACGTGGCCGCCAGGTCATATCCGTCCCCCGAGAACGACGTCGCCGACGACACTTCGAAGCTCACCCGGTCACCCACGCCCGCCTCGCCGGCGTGCTTGCGGGCCAGGTCGATTGACCCCTCGTGGTAGTCCGACCCGGTGAACCGCGAGTTCGGGAACTCCTGCGCGAGCAGGATCGTCGACGCCCCCAGGCCGCACCCGACGTCGGCCACGCGAGCGCCTGCGCGCAGTTTGTCCGGCACGCCCTCCAGGGACGGGATCCAGGACGGGATGAGGTTCGCGATGTAACCCGGCCGGAAGAACTGCTCGCAGCCGATGAACACGTCCGCGTCCTGCTCATGCCAGCCCAGGCCGCCGCCCGACCGGAATGCCTCCGTGATCCGCGGCTCGGCCCGCAGCGCGCCCAGCGCCAGCACGAATGCCCCCGGCAGGTACACGCCGCCATCTGGGTTGGCCAGCGCGAAGGCCTGCTCCTCCGTCATCGAGTAACGGTCCTGCGCCGCGTCGTACTCGACGTACCCGCCCGCCGCCTGCCCGCGCAGCCATTCGGCCACGTACCGCGGGTTGGTGTGGGTGCGCGCCGCCAGCTCGTCGGCTGTCGCCGGCTCGCCGGCCAGCGTCTTGTACAGGTCCAGCCGGTGCCCGATCACCACGTTCCCGGCCGCTGCCGTCGCCCCCAGGTCGCCGACGAACCTGCCCAGGAACTCGTGCAGCTTGTCCATGTCGATGGCCATGATCGCCCTCCCTTGTCGTAACGCCTCTGTCGTAATGCCTCGTCAGGGGCAAGACTGCGATGAGGCATTGCAGCCGCGTTGCAACCCGGCTGCAACGGGGGCCACTAGACCAGAGCGAAACGGGGCCGTCCCAGCGCCCCACCATCTCGAGGGTGACGGCCCGGCCGGCGCGAGGAGGGGACCATGCGAGCCAGGTATCCGGACACCGAGGGGTTCATCGAGCGCGACGGCGTCAAGGTCTTCTACGAGGTCTTCGGCACAGGCCAGCCGGCCCTCGTCTTTCCCCCGACCGACCCGCTGGTCCACTCCCGCTTCTGGAAGGCCCAGGTGCCCTACCTGGCCCGCAGCTTCCAGGTCGTCACCATCGACCCGCGCGGGAACGGCCGGTCGGACCGGCCGGGGTCAGCCGCCGCCTACGCCGACACCGAGCTGGTGGCCGACACTCTCGCGGTCATGGACGCCGCCGGCATCGGCCAGGCGGTGCTGATTGGGCTGTGCACGAGCGGATGGACCGCGCTGCTGACCGCGGCCCGGCACCCCAGCCGGGTGCTCGGCGTCGTGAGCATGGCCAGCTGGGCGCCGTTCCTGACCCCGCCGCTGCCGAACCGCCCTGATTTCGACGCGATCCTGGACACCGACGAGGGCTGGGCCAAGGACAACCGGCACTACTGGCCGCGCGACTGGCGGGGCTACGCCGAGTTCTTCTTCGGCGAGCTGCTGTCCGAGCCGCATTCGACCAAGCAGCACGAGGATGCGGTGGGCTGGGCCATGGACAGCACTGCCGAGGCGAACCTGCTGGCCGTGGACGGCCCGCTGTCGTCGGCGAGTCCCGCCGAGACCGAGGCCATCCTGGCCGCGGTGAGCTGCCCCGTGCTGGTCATCCACGGAGATCAGGACCGCTGCCAGCCGCTGGAACGCGGTGGGCGCGTAGCCGCCGTTACTGGTGGTGAACTGCTGGTCCTGGAGGGCGCCGGCCACATCATGAATGCCCGGGAGCCGGTCGTCGTCAACCGCGCGATCGCGGACTTCGCCCGGCGCGTGGCCCCGGCCCCGGCCGCCGCCCGGCGCTGGACCCGGCCGCTGAATCGCCGCCAGCGGGTGCTGTACGTGTCGTCGCCGATCGGCCTGGGTCATGCGCGCCGGGACCTGGCCATCGCTGACGAGCTCCGCGCTCTGCGGCCCGGCCTGGAGGTGCACTGGCTGGCGCAGCACCCGGTCACCGAGCTGCTGCGGCGCCGCGAGGAGCTGATCCACCCGGCCTCGGCCTTCCTGGCCAGTGAGTCCGGGCATGTCGAGAGCCAGGCGGGCGAGCACGACCTGCACGCGTTCCAGGCGGTCCGGGACATGGACGAGATCCTGGTCAGCAACTTCATGGTCTTCGCGGACCTGGTCGAGGACGAGCACTTCGACCTGTGGGTGGGCGACGAGGCCTGGGACATCGACTACTTCCTGCACGAGAACCCGGAGCTGAAGCGCGCGCCCTACGCCTGGATGACCGACTTCGTGGGCTGGCTGCCGATGCCCGGCGGCGGCGGCCGGGAGCGGGCCCTGACCACCGACTACAACGCCGAGATGATCGAGCAGGTCGCGCGGTTCCCGGCGCTGCGGGACCGGGCCGTGTTCGTCGGGAATCCCGGCGACGTGGTCCCGGACGGGTTCGGCGACGGCCTGCCCGGCATCCGCGACTGGGTCGAGGGCCACTACCAGTTTTCCGGGTACGTGTCCGGGTTCGACCCGGCCGGGCTCGCCGACCGCGAGGCGCTGCGCGCCCGGCTCGGCTACCAGCCGGGCGAGAAGGTCTGCGTGGTCACCGTCGGTGGCTCCGGCGTCGGCACGGACCTGCTGCGCCGGGCGGTGGCCGCGTTCCCGGCGGCCCGCCAGCTCATCCCGGAGCTGCGGATGATCGTCGTGACCGGGCCGCGGATCGACCCGCACTCACTGCGCGCGGCCGACGGGCTGGACGTGCGCGGCTACGTGCACGGCCTGCATGAGCACCTGGCCGCCTGTGACCTGGCCGTGGTGCAGGGCGGCCTGACGACCACGATGGAGCTGACCGCCAGCCAGCGGCCGTTCCTTTACGTCCCGCTGCGCAGCCATTTCGAGCAGAACTTCCACGTCCGACACCGCCTGGCCCGCTACGGGGCGGGCCGCTGCCTGCCCTACGAGGAGACCGAGCCGGAGGCCCTGGCCGCGGCGATCGCGGCCGAGATCGGGCGCCCGGTCAGCTATCAGCCGGTCGAGACCGACGGCGCCGCCCGCGCGGCGGCTCTGCTGGCCGAGCTCATCTGAGCTCCGGCTACCGGATTACCGGAGCAGGCGGAGGGCCGCCTGGCTGTCGGCCAGGACGTGCGGCAGGCGGTGCTGGCCGGCCAGGCCGGCGGCCCGGTCCAGTTCCGCCCTGGCCTGCCCGGGCTGGCCCAGCCGCAGGAGAGCGCGGCCGTCCGCGGCCAGGGCCGCCGCCAGGGCCGGCAGCCACGGCTCCCGCTCCGCCACGGCCAGCAGCGGGGCCAGTACCGCGCGGGCCCGCTCGGGGTCGCCGGCGGAGGTCAGGGCCCGGGCCAGCGACAGGTAGCTCTCATACCCCGGCAGCCAGGCGCCGCCGTCTGGCAGGCCGGCCCGCTCCAGCAGCCCGGTCGCCTCGTCCAGGATCGCGCCCGAGCCGGTGGCCGCGGCCAGCGGCGCCGCGCAGCGCAGCAGGTACGCCTGCGCGCCCGCCTCCCGGGCCGCGTCCAGGCCTCGCTCATAGAGCCCGACCGCCTCGTCCCGGGCGCCGGCCAGCGCCAGGGTGTCGCCCAGCATGGCGCAGGCCGCCGCCACCCACCAGCCGTGCCCCCGGGTCAGCTCCAGGGCCCGGCGGCCGGCCGCGATGGCCTCGTCATCCCGGCCGCGCAGCCGGGCCAGCCAGCCGAGGTGTGCGGTATACCAGGCGGCGCAGTACGGGTACCCGGCCGTCCGGTTCGAGGCCAGGGCCGCCTCGATCGCCGCTTCCGCCGCGGGCCAGTCAGCCGCGGCGACGGACAGGAAGGCCGACTCGAACTCGACCCACTGGACGCGGAGCTGATCGCCCAGGGCTCGCGCCAGCGGCCCTAGCTCGTCGATCACCCGGCGCAGGCCGCGGGTGTCGCCCAGGCCCAGGTACGCCAGCTTGAGCCCGTCCAGCCCGGCGGCCAGGGCCTGCGGGCTGGCCGATGCCCGGGCGGCCGCGACCGCGCGGAGCCCGTAGCCCAGCGCGGTTTCCAGCTCCAGGCAGCTCGCCATGACGATGGCCAGCCGGGCGAGCAGGTCCGCCTCGCTGGCCCGGTCGCCCAGCGACTCGGCGATGCGCAGCCCGCTCTCCAGGCTGGCCGCCGAAAAGGTGATCGGCAGGCCCTGCGACACCGGCACGTCCCCGCCCAGCTCGCGTAGCGCCAGCATCTCCAGCCGGCGGTCCCCGGCCGCGCGGGCGGCTGCCGCCCCCTCGGTCAGGTCGGTCAGCGCCGCGGCGGCCGCGCCCTGGGTCTCATGAGCGCGGCCCCGCAGGACCAGCGCGCGGGCGCGGGCCTCGGCGTCACCGGCTCGCTCGGCCGCGCCGAACGCCTCCGTGGCCAGGGCCACCGCGTCGCTGGCCGCATGCCGGCGAATCGCTGCCTCGGCCGCCAGCAGCCAGGCCCGGGCGGCCCGCTGCCAGTCGCCCGCGGCCGCGGCGTGCCGGGCCAGCGACTCGGGCTGACTGGTGAGCAGGTCAGCGGCCCGGCGATGATAGGCCAGCCGGGTCGGCTCGGGCGTGCTTGCGTAGAGGATCTCGCGGATCAGGTCGTTGGCGAACTCGTAGTCGCGGCCGCTGACCACCAGCAGCCGGGCCTCCAGGGCCGCCTCGCACAGCTCCAGGGCGGTGGCCGGCACCAGGCTGAGCAGGGCGCCGAGGGTCAGCGGGTCGACGGCGGCGCCGAGCACGGCCGCGCCCCGGAGCAGGGACTCCACGGCCGGTCCCGCCCGCCGGACCCGGGCCTGCACGGCGCTGCGCAGTGATGCCGGAACGCCCGGGTCGCCGCTGGCCAGCGCGCGCAGCACCTCGACGACGAACAGCGTGTGGCCGCGCGTCCGTTCCAGGATGCTGTCGGCCAGCTCACCCCGCCCGGCTACCCGGGCCAGCTCCCCCACTGCCGCGGGCCCGAGCGGCCCGACCTCGACCCTGGTCGCCACCGGCGCCAGCGCCGCACCGAGCCGCGCGTCGTTCTCGGCGCGGACGGTGGCCAGTACCAGCAGCCGGGAGACGTCGGCGGGCCGACCGAGGAAGTGTAGCAGCTCGACCGTGGACTGCCCGGCGTACTGCAGGTCGTCGACGAGCAGCAGCACCGGGCTGCGGGCCGCCAGCCCAGTCAGCAGGGCGCGGACCGCCTCGAAGGCCCGCCGCCGCTCCATGTCTACGCTGGCCCGGAGCGCCGGCGGCGAGCCGAGGATAGCCGCCGCCTCGGGCAGCAGCGCCGCGGCTCCCGCGACGTGCCCGCCCAGCAGCTCGCGCAGCACGTGGGCCGGGGTCCGGGCCACGACCGGCGTGAGCGCCTCCACGACCGGCTGCAGGAACAGCGACCGCTCCGTCTCGTAGCAGCGGCTCCGCAGCACGGTCGCGCCGTCGCCGGCGGCCTCCGCGGCCAGGAACTCGCCCAGTGCGGTCTTGCCGATGCCTGCCTCGCCGACGATCAGGACCAGCCCCGGCTGGCCGCCGACCGCCGCGTGCCATGCTGCCCGGAGCGCCCCGATCTCGCTGTCCCGCCCGGCCAGCGGCGGCGGGCGGCCCGCGGCCGCCGCCCGCGGGACGCCCGCCCCGGTACCGTCCGTCCTGGTCCCGGGGCCGCCTGCCCCGGCGCCCTCGTCGCCGCGCAGGATGGCCAGGTGCAGGTCCTGGGTCTGCCGCGCCGGGTCGGTGCCCAGCTCCTGGCTCAGCCGCCGGGCCAGTTCCGCGTAGGCGGCCAGTGCCCTGGCCAGCTCCCCCGCCGCCACCGACGAGGACATGTACCACCGGTGCGCCGCCTCATCCAGCGGATCCGCCGCCATGACCGCCTCCGCGTGCCGGGCGGCCAGCCGCGGCTCGCCCGCCGCCAGCGCCGCCTCGGCCGCGACGAGCCGCACCCGGCGCAGCAGCCCGCGCACCTCCTCCCGGGCCGGGCCGGCCCAGGTCGCGTCCGGCTCGTCATCGATCGCCGTCCCGGCCGACAGCAGCTCGTGTGCCCGCTGCGCCGCGGCCAGGGCCACGGCCGGCGCGGTGGCCAGCTGGGCCGCGGCCTGGTCCGCGAAGCGGGCCGCGGCATCCAGGTCGACCACGACGCCCGGCCCGGTCACCAGCCGGTAGCCCGGCCGGCCGCCCTGGATCAGGCCGGCCTCCAGCGTCGCGCGCAGCCGGCTCACCAGCGTGGCGACATTCTGCTCGGGGGCCGCCGGCGGCTCGCCGGGCCACAGGATGTCTACGATGCGGTCAACCGGCACCAGAGCCGGCCGCTGCACCGCCAGCAGCTTCAGGAGCGTGCGCGATTTCCGGCTGCCGATCTCCCCGCCGGCTAGCTCGGTACCGTCCCGGATCACCCCGAACGTTCCCGCCAGACGCAGCTCAACCAGCGCCGGGCGGGTTGCTGCCGCCCGGACAGGCCTCCCCATGATCGCCTTCTTACCGCCGGGCGCGCACCCAGGGCAAGCGGCAGGAGCGTCGGCGACTCCTCACCGCGGCGGCACGAGCGCTGCCTGGCCGGCCCGCACTGTCGTGGGGCGGCGCTACGGTTCCGGGCATGACCGATGCGAGCCCGGGCAGCGCGGCCCGGAGGGTGGCCTGGGTGACAGGTGCCAGCCGCGGTGTGGGCCGGGGCATCGCGGTCGCGCTCGGGAGAGCCGGCTGGATCGTCTACGTGACCGCCAGGTCGTCCGCGGCCGGGCGGACCGGGCATGTGCCGGGTACCGCCGACGGCACCGCTGATGAAGTAACGGCAGCTGGTGGCCAGGGCGTCGCCGTGCGCTGCGACCATCGCGACGACACGGCGGTGGCGCTGGTGGCCGAGCGGATCTCCGCTGCGGAGGGTCGCCTGGATCTGCTGGTCAACAACGTGTGGGGCGGGTACGAGCGGCTCAACGCCGGGGCGTGGGACGAATGGACCGCGCCCCTGTGGGAGCAGCCGCTCGAGCTGTTCGACGCGATGTTCGCGGGCGGGGTGCGCGCTCACTATGTGGCGCTGGCCCGGTCCGCGCCGTTGCTGATCGCCACCCCGGCCAGCCTGGTCGTGACCGTGTCGTTCGCAGTCCCCGAGTCCGCTCAGCGCCAGTTCGGTGCCGCGTACGCGATGGCGAAGACCGCCGACGACCGCCTGGCCCTGGCCGCCGGGGTGCAGCTGCGTGCGCACGGAGTCACCTCGCTCGCGGTGCATCCCGGCCTCGTCCGCACCGAGGGGGTCCTGCAGTTCGCCGAGCACCTGGACCTGGCCCGCTCGCAATCCCCCGAGGGAGTCGGCCGGGCTGTCGCCGCCCTCACCCGTGACCCGGACCTGCTGACCCTGACCGGCCAGGTCATGACGGTGGATGACCTCGCGGCCCGCTACGGCATCGACGTGACAGCCTGAGAGCGGATCGCCGAAATGGCTGGACAGGTATTCAAGGAAAGGCAAAGATAACGTAAAGATCTGTACCCCTCGGTTCTTCCGGTGCGCACGGACTGGTGGGGAAAGGGGGCGCGCATGGACGGCGAGCTGCGACTTCGGGTGGCCGAGGAGGGCGCGGACGCGGAGCGCGTGGACGCGGTGACGAGTTACCTGCGTAATAGCCTTATCCAGCTCGACGTCGAGGACGTGGCCGCGCTGCCGGCCGGGCCGCCTCCGCCTGGCGCCCGCGCCCTCGACGCCGGGGTGATCGGCGGCCTCCTGGTGACGCTCGGCAACTCGGCAGAGGGCCTGCGGTCCGTGGTGGCAGTGATCCGGGACTGGCTGCGCCATGGCGACGGCGTCCGGCGCTCGGTTCGGCTGGAGCTGGACGGGGACGCGCTGGAGCTGTCGGAAGCAAGCGCCTACGACCAGGAGCGGCTGATCGGGCTGTTCGTCAGCCGGCACGCCGGCCCAGGCGCGAGCTCCGGGCCGGCCGGCTCGGCGGGCGGGCCATGACCGGGCAGCGCAAGGCCCTGATCGTCGCTAACGACCAGTATGAGCACGATGGGATGCGCCGCCTGCTGGCCCCGGCGGCGGACGCCGAGGCGCTCGGCGCCGTGCTCAGCGATCGCCACGTCGGCGACTTCGCGGTGAAGGTGCTTCGAAATGAGCCCGCGCACGTCATCCAGGCTCACATCGAGGAGATGTTTGCCGACAGCCGGTCAGAGGACGTGCTGCTGCTGCATTTCTCCTGCCACGGCCTCAAGAGCGAGTCTGGAGAGCTGTTCTTCGCCGCGCCCAATACCCGGCCTAACCGGCTGGGCTCCACGGCGGTCTCGGCCGACTTCGTGCAGCGCTGCATGCGCACCGCCCGGTCGCGCAGCATCGTGCTGCTCCTGGACTGCTGCTACGGCGGAGCGTTCGCCCGCGGCGTCACGGTGCGAGCGGCCGGCGACATCGACGTACTCGGCAGTTTCCCGCACGAACGGCTGAGCAGCGGGCGCGGCCGGGCGGTGATCACGGCCTCCAGCGCGATGGAGTACGCGTTTGAAGGAGAGCAGCTGGCCGACGGGGAGCCGCGGCCGTCGGTATTCACCACCGCGCTCGTCGAGGGCCTGTCGACCGGCGATGCCGACCGTGACCAGGATGGCTGGGTCTCGCTGAACGAGCTCTACGACTACGTATTCGACAAGGTGTGCGAGCGGAACCCCCATCAGACGCCGAGCCGTGCCGTTGAGATGCAGGGTGAGCTGTTCATCGCGCGGCGTAGTCGGCCGGTGACCACGCCGGCACCGGTGCCGGCTGAGCTGCTGCAGGCGGTCGATCACCCGCTGGCGGGAATCAGGGTGGGAGCGGTTCAGGAGCTGGCGCGGCTGCTGGGCGGGTCACATGCCGGGCTGGCCCTGGGGGCCCGGCAGGCACTGGAACGGCTGGCGGCCGATGACAGCCGGGCTGTGTCCGCCGCTGCGGTAGTCGCTCTGAGAATGGGAAGCGTTGCGGACCCGCCGGTGCCGGCAGCCGAGCCTGAGCTGCCGGCGCCTGAAGCAGCGGCCGCCGGGCCTGAGCTGCCGGTCGTGGAGCGCGCAGAGCCAGCCAAGACCGAGCCAGGCAAGACCGAGCCGGGCGAGGCCCCGCCAGGCGCGGAACCCGCCGAGGTGCCGGATGTGCCACCCGCCCGGGCATCAGCGCCGGCTGAGGTATCCGCTGCCTCGCCCGTCCCGGCAGCGGCGCCGGACTTGTGGCTGCTGTCCGCGGGGGTCCTGGCCATCATCGCGGGGGTCCTGGCAGTCGCGGCCCTGTATGTCATCTATGCAGCGGACTTCCGGCTGATCTCCTCCTCGTCTGATACAGCACAGATCGTCATCGGCTCGGCCATCGCCCTCGTCGCAGGTCTGAGTACCTTCGTGCCCGCTGTCTCGCGGCTCACCAGCGCGGGCCTCCTGCTCGGCGCCGCGGCCACCACGCCGGGCGATCTCATCCTCACCATCGTCACCCTGAAGAAGTCGGGAGACACTCCCGGGCCCGGCGTATGGCTGGTAATCATCGCCGAGATCCTGCTCCTCCTGACCGCCGGCCTGGTCGTGGTCTCCCTGATACGACGGCACTACCTTCGCGGCGTGCCGCGGCCACCCATGACCCTTGCCTCCTGGGTCATGGTCGTACTGGGCGTGGTGGGAGCAGCCGCATTCTTCTTCCAGGTCATGAACAGGGACTACATTCCCGGCCTCGGCGCGAACGTCAAGGGCACCAACACGCTCGTGGGCCCGGTGATCTGGATCACGGCCATGGCGGTGATCGTCCCGCTAGTGGCGGTCAGGCTGCCGCGGCCGTTCGGGGTAGCTCTGGTGGCTGGCTGGATTGTCACCGCCCTGGCCGAGGTCCCCTACTACACGGGCTTCAGCGCCGGGCTGTTCGGCTACTCGCTCCTCGCGCTCCTCGTCGTGCTGATCTTCTACGCCCGCGGGGCCGCGTCTCACCAGCCGCCGGGCCGCGCTGACCCGCTGTCTAGCGCGATCTCTTAGCCGGCCGTGGCGATCACCGAGTAGTAGGTACGGGCCAGGAAGTACCGGCCGCTTCCTGCTCGCTCGCGCAGGTCGCCCAGGAGCCGGGTGGCCTCCTCGGACGTGATGGCTTGAGTCCGGACGAGTTCGTGGGCGACGGGCTCAATGAGCCACTCGTAGGCGGCGTCGAGCTCGCGGGACAGCCGTACCTGCGGCGTCACGGTGACGTGGGTGAATGCGAGGCGAGTCAGCTGCCAGGGCAGCTCGCGGACGATGAGGCCGTTGTGCATCTGGTCGCACAGCAGTCGGGAAAGGGCAGGTCGTAGGCATCACCGACCCGGAACGACACATTGGTCTCGCCGGCTGGCGCGCGCTGCTGCGCGTGGGCGATGAGCGTCGCACTCAGATCGATGCCGACCGCAGGACCAGGGGCCACGAGGGGAGCCATGATCCGCAGGTAGTCGCCGGTCCCGCAGCCGGCGTCCAGCACCCGGAGCCCGGCCCGCAGCTTCAGCGGGCCGAACACGGCGTCGGGTTCGCGCCGGGCCCGCTCGAGCCCCTGGGCGCGGGTCGCATCGAGCAGCGCGGAATAGAACGAGGGATCACTGGTCTGGTCGACCCGAGTCCAGCTGGCACTGAAGTTGGTCGTCGGTACGGGTTCGCTCATCCGGGCGCACTTCCCTTCAGCGCTGCAACGTGCCGGGGAAAGGTGAGCGAGTCCCGCCTCGCTCATCAGGTTCTCCGGCCCGGAGCCAGCGTAAGCTGCCGTCAGGAGGAGAAGGCCAATGGGATTCGAGCACATCCTCGTGACGCGGCCGGGCGATTTCGCCACCGTCACCATGAACCGGCCGCAGCGGCGCAACGCGCTGTCCCTGGAGCACATGCGCGAATTGATCATGGCGTTCCGGGACATCGGGGACAGCGATGCCCTGGGCATCATCCTGGCCGGTAACGGGCCCGTGTTCTGCGCCGGGCACGACTTCGCCGACGTGGCCGATGCTGACCTGTCGGCGGTCCGCTCCTTGCTGGCGACCTGCACGGAGCTGATGACGCTGATGCAGCAGGTGCCCCAGCCGGTGGTGGCGCGGGTGCACGGCCTCGCCACGGCGGCCGGCTGCCAGCTGGTCGCCAGCGCCGACCTCGCCGTGGCCAGCGCAGACGCCGGCTTCGCCGCCCCGGGCGGCAAGAGCGGCTGGTTCTGCCACACGCCGATGGTGGCGATCGCCAGGAACGTCGGCCGGAAACGGGCAGCGGAGATGGCGCTGTCAGGTGACGTGATCGACGCGGAGACCGCGCTCGACTGGGGACTGCTCAACCAGGTCGTGCCAGCGGCGCAGCTCGACTCCGCTGTCATGGACCTCCTGGAGCGGGTGACCCGGGGATCAGCGGAGAGCAAGGGAATCGGGAAGCAGGCTCTGTACGCGCAGATCGACCTCGACCAGCCGAAGGCGTACGCCTATGCCGTCGAGGTGATGGCCGCCACCAGCCAGCTGCCCGACGCGCGCGAAGGGATGCGGGCGTTCCTGGACAAGCGCAAGCCGCACTGGCGCCGCGGGCGGCCGTAAGGACGGCCGAGCTCGAGGCTCAGCTCAGTCCAGGGCGAGACCCACCAGGATGCCGGCCGTCATGATGACGCCCCCCAGCAGGACGTTGCGGCGGACGAGCCTGAGCACGGGCAGCCCTGTCAACCACGCGGCGAACCAGCCCGTCAGGCTGAGGCCGATGAGGACGGCGACGAAAGTCAGCGTCAGGCGGTCCCCCAGCGGTAGCCACCTCATCCCCGCGAGCGGAACGACGGCGCCGAGACCGTAACAAAGGCCCGCCGTCACAGCGGCAGTTACCGCCCCGCTCGTCGGTCCCAGTGTCTCCAGACGCAGCTCGGCATCGGCATGGGCGGCCACCGGGTCGCGTTCGGTGAGCGCGTCGGCGACTTGCCGCGCGAGTTGCGGGTCCAGACCCTTGGCCTCGTAAATTCCGACGAGCTCCTCGAACTCACCTGCCGGATCCGCCTCGATGCTCGCCCGCTCCGCCTCCAGCAGCGCGCGGTTCATCTCCCATTCGGTGCGGATCTCGCTGTAGCGGGCTCCCGCCGCCGCGGAGCCGCCGGCGAGGATGACCGCAGTTCCAGCGAACAGCAGGGTCCCGGTCGACGCGCCGACGCTGACAAAACCTTCCGCGATACCCGCAGCCGACGTAATGCCGTCGTTGATGTCCAGGATCGACGCCTGGGCGTGCTGGCGGAGAGCGTCCAGACTGTCCTTGTTCAGGTGGCCACGCAGCCAGTTCATGAGGGCCATTCTCCCGCCGCCGACCGCCTCTACCATCTGCCGCAGCTCGCCGCCGCGGCTAGGCCGGCTGCGCGTCCGCCTCGCCGATCGCCATCGCGATGATCTGGGGCGGTGAGAGGCTGCCCGGCCGGGATCGTGCCGCCTGGAGAGCCTGCGGGGTCAGGGCGTCCCGGATCGCGGCCAGCGTCCGCTCGTAGCCGACGGGATAGACAGGCGGCAGGAAGACGCCGATCTGGGCGCGCAGCGCCTCGCGCGCCCCGTCGAGCTCGGCGCCCCGCTCGTGGCGGCCCTGCGCGGCCGCCATGCCCGCCAGGCACCACGGCAGGTAGACCATGTTGCCGGTGGACCGGAACAGGGCTGCCGCCTCGGCCAGCCGGGCCCGTGCCCGCGGGCCGTCGCCGTCGGCCAGGTCGACGTGCCCGAGCAGGGTCAGCGACATCGACGAGCTCCAGCGGTCGTCATAGCGGCGGGCCACGACCAGGCTCTCGTCCAGGACGGCCCGGGCCCGCGGCAGGTCGCCCAGGTTGAGTAGCGCCGTCCCCAGTCCGCCGAGGTGCCGGGCCAGGGGCTGCTCATCGCCGCGGTCGCGGCGCAGCGCCAGGCTCCGCTCGAAAAAGGCCGCCGCGCGCTCGTAGTTCCCCGCGAACAGCGCGTTGGTCCCGAGGACAAACAGGGCCTCGGCCTGCTCGCCGGTATCACCCAGGTCCTCGAACAGGCTCAGTGACTCCGCGACAAGCGGCTCGCTGGCCTCGAGCATCCCGCCGTTGCTGGTGATCCAGCCCTTGAAGAACAGCACCCGGGCCAGGACGAGCCGGTCCTGGGCGGCCCGTGCAACCGCCAGGCTCTCCTCGGCGCGAGCGCTGGCCGCGGGGGCGTTCCCGGTGAACATCGCCGCGTAGGCCAGGCCGAGCAGCGCCGTGGCCTCCTCGCCGCGCTGGCCCGCGGCCCGGGCCCGGGGCAGCGCAGCTTCGTGCGCCCGCGCCGCGTCGGCGTATCGGTCCTGGGCGCGGGCGAGCATGCCCTCGGTGTTGTGGGCGCAGGCGAGGGTGGCCGGGTCCTCCTGCTCGCGGGCCAGCGACAGAGCCTGCGCGCACCAGGCCGCGGCCTCGTCGTAGGCAGCCTGCTCGAGGGCCAGCCGGGCGGCGCTGACCAGCCAGCCCGCCCGGGCGGATGGCGTGTCCGCTGCGGCCCGGATCGGGAGGGCCAGGGCCTCGGTGAACCACCGGCGTCCCTCGCTCAGGTGGCCGCGCTGCGCCCAGTACCGGCCCAGCGCGCCGGCCAGCCGCAGCGCGGTCAGGCCGTCCTGCTCCTCGCACGCGAAGCGGAGAGCGCCCCGCAGGTTGTCATGCTCGGCGTCCAGCCGGGTCAGCCAGGCCGCCGCCTCCGGGCCGGCCAGCCCGTCCGCAGCCTCCAGGGCTAGCGCGAGGTAGTAGGCGGCGTGGCGATGGCCAGCCGGCCCGGCCTCGCCGCGCAAGGCCAGCTGTTCGCTGCCGTACTCGCGGAGCGTCTCCAGCATCCGCACGCGCGGCTGGACAGGGTCGTTGCCCGCCGTCGGCTGGTCGCCGAGCCGCAGCAGGCTGCTCGCCACGAGTGCGGTCAGCCCTTCCCGGACGCCCTGGCCTCCGCCGCGTCCAGCGTGCCGCCTCCCGCGAACACGCTCAGCTGGCGGAACAGCCCCTGCTGCGGCTCATTGAGCAGGTCGTAGCTCCAGGCGATCGCGTCCCGCATGGTCTTGTGCCGATCCGGAAGGTCGTACGGCCCGTCCACCAGGACCGGCAGCCGGTGATCCAGCCGGGCCAGCAGGTCGCCGGGCGGCAGCACCGGCAGCTGGGCGGCGGCCAGCTCAATGGCCAGCGGGATCCCGTCCAGCCGGCGGCAGATGCCCGTCACGGCCGCGGTCGTGGGCGCGTCCAGGAGCAGGTCCACGCCGGCGGCGCTGGCCCGGTCCAGGAACAGCCGTACGGCCGGCGAGCTGGCCAGCCCGTCCTGGTCGCCGGGATCGGGCAGCGCAAGCGGTGCGACCGGGTACTCGCGGCCGCCCCGGACGCGCAGGGCAACCCGGCTCGTGGCCAGCACCGCGAGCTGCGGGCACGCTTCCAGCAGGCCGAGGATCGCATCCCGGGCCGCCAGGACATGCTCGAAGTTGTCCAGCAGCACCAGGACGCGCCGCTCGCGCAGCGCGGCCTTCAGGAGGCTGGGCAGCGGAGTGGCGTCCCGCTCGTCGACGCCGAGCTGCCGGGCCACGGCATCCAGGACGAATGCCGGGTCACGCAGCGGCGCCAGGTCGGCGAAGACGACGCCGTCGGGGAAGTCACCGGCCACTCGCTCCGCCACCTCGATGGCCAGCCGGGTCTTGCCCACGCCGCCGGGTCCGGTCAGGGCGAGCAGCTGAGTGTCGCCCCGGCGCAGCAGGCGGACGACGGCCGCGGCCACACTGGCCCGGCCGATCAGCGGAGTCAGCGGCCGCGGGATCGCAGGCCGCCGGCTGGCCGGGACCCGGCCGGGGGTGCGCTCGGCACCGGGCCGGGCCGCCGCCAGCAGGGCCGCCCGCTCGGCGGGGGTCAGGCCGAGCGCGTCGGCCAGCAGGCCCACGGTGTCCAGCCGCGGCGTGCGGGCCGGGTCGCGCTCCAGGTCGCTGACGGCCTTCGCGCTCGGCCCGGCGCGCTCGGCAAGGGCTTCCTGGGTCAGGCCGGCGCTCTGGCGCCGCTGCCGCAACAGCTCGCCGAAGCCTCGTGTCTCCTGCGCCATCGAACTACCCCCGGGGATCCTCTAAACGGGGAGCGCTCGGGGAGCGCTCGTCCTGTTGCCGCGCCGCGGCGGCCGTGACGCTGGGAGCAGCTCGCAGTGCCGAGACCGCCGGAGGCCGGTAGATGTCATCCGAAGACCTCAAGATCCGTGCCCGCCGCATGATCGAGGAGGTTCTCAACCAGGGCGACCTCGCAGTCGCGCATGAGCTCATCTCCCCGATTGCGTGCATCACTTTCCTGGCGACGGGCTGGCGCCGGGAACGGCTAGCCTGCGTGACTGGCTATCGCATGCGCACCGCATCTTTCCAGACTTTCATGCCCTCGTGGAGGGTGAATTCGCCGCGGATAACCAGGTCGCGCAGCTGATCACCGGCTATGGCACGCACGCAGGCGAGTTCCTGGGCATCGCGCCGACCGGGCGGCAGGTCGCCTTCGCCATCATCGGGATCAGCCGCGCCGGGCCGGACGGGCGGTTCACCGAGCACTGGTGGGCCGCTGACCTGCTCGGCGTCCTCGGTCAGCTGGGCGTGACCAGGGTCCCGGCCGTGAGCCGGAGCCGGTGCCGAGGGGTGAGGTAAGTGCCCGTCACGACCGTCCCGCCCGCTGATCAGGAGGCTGCGGCGGCGCGGTCGCGCTCTGCGCCTACCTCCCCGACCGGCGACGGGTCCGGGTTCTCCAGGCCGCCGGCATCACTCTCATGGCCATCACGGCGATCTGCGGCCCCTTGCTGGTTCACCGGCGCCCTCAGCTTCGCGGTCGAGGCGCCGGTGTCAGCGATCGGCAGCTACCTGGTCGCCGGGTGGATCGCGCTGGTCAGCCGGATGCTGCGCGGCGTCGCCCCGTTCGGACCGTGGGTCACCCGGTTCGGGCAGGTCATCGGCGTGGCCTTGCTGTTCGGCGTGGTCCTGGTGGGGATTGCCCTGCCGCTGCCGTGGATGTCCTGGCCGCAGCCGGTCATCGTCGGCGCCGGCCTCCTGATCGCCGCGCCCGCCTGGGTGCTTACCCCGGTCTGGTGCCTGTTCCTGGGCCAGGCCCTCCTGCGGGCGGCCCGGTCGCCGGCCGCCCTGCCCGTCCTCGCGAAGGAGAGCTCAGATGGATTCCTCGGTTGAGACCCGGACCGCCCCGGCGCCGGGCGGTGCCCGCCGCGTCACGCTGACCGCGTACCGGTGGCTGCTGGCGCTGTTCCTGCTGGCCGGGGGCGCCCAGATCTTCCTGGCCGGCTTCGGCGCGTTCAGCCTCGACACGGGCCGGGCTGCGCAGGGTTCCAGCGCGTTCAGCGCGCACATGGCTCTGGGCTTCAGCATGGCCGGAGCCTCGCTCATCATCCTCATCCTGGCCCTGATCGCCCGGCCGGGCACGCTGGCCCTCTGGCTGTCGGGCCTGCTGGTGGTGCAGACCTGCCTGCTGCAGAGCCTGCTCGACGGCCTGGCCGACGGCGCGTCCGCCTTCGGCGGCCTGCATGCGCTGAACGGGCTGCTCATCGTGGCCAGCGCGGGCGTCATGCTCGCCTTGTCGCGCCGACGGCGTCCGGAAGGGCCGCGTGGTGACGGCCACCTCGGATGACGAGCTCAGAACCGGGATGGCCGAGCCCGGCGCAGCCCGATCGGCCGCGCGGGTCGCCCGGGCAACCGCCGGGGCATGGGCGGCGGTCACCCTGGTCGCCGTCGCCGCGATGATCCTGACCGGGCTGGCCTGGGGCGCCCTGGCTACTAGCGATGCGATCGACAACCAGGGCGCGGCCGTCTCGGCTGTCGCCTACACGACGCTCGGCGTCCTCATCGTCCGCCGCTCCGGCAACCTCGTCGGCTGGCTGATGATCGGCGAGGGCGCGGCGCTGGCCTTCCTCGCCGCCGGGTCCGCCTATGGCGTGGCCGGGATAACGGCTTACCCCGGACGCCTCCCGGACCCGGCTGTGGTCGGCGCGCTGGCCGAATCCGATTTCGTCCTGGTGGTAGCGGGCATCGCCGGCCTGCTGTTCTTCTTCCCGTCCGGGCGGCTGCCGTCGCCGCGCTGGCACCCGGTGGCGATCGCGGGCATCGCGCTGACCGGCGTGATGCTGGCCGTGTTCGCGGTCAGCCCCCGGCGCGTGGCCCTGCCCGCGCCCGGCGGCGTGTCGCTGAAGTTCCCCAACCCGCTGGCCATCCCGCCGCTCCGGCCAGTCCTGGCGGCCGCCCGCACCGGGTCTTTCTCCGCCCTGGCCGTGGTGACCGGGGTCCTGTGGACGCTGGCGCTCGCAGCCCTGATCACCGGGTACCGGACGGGTGACACCCGGCGGCGGCAGCAGACGAAGTGGCTGGCCCTGGCCGCGGCGGTGATCGCAGCCTGCCAGCTGGCCGGGATCCTGGCCTCCCTGGCCGGCCCGGCCGGGCAGCCGGTGCTGTCGGTCGCGTACATCATCCAGCCGTTTGCCGCCCTGTACGGCATCCCCGTCGTCATGACGATCGCGATCTTGCGGCACGGGCTGTTCGACATCGACGTCATCATCAGCCGCGCACTCGTCTACACCCTGCTGTCGGCGGCGATCACGGCCGTGTACGCGGGCATCGTCATCGGCATCGGGACGTTCGCCGGGCACCGGGGCGGCCCGGTGCTGACCATTGCGGCGGCCGTCTCCATCGCCCTGCTGTTCCACCCGCTGCGGCAGCGGGCGCGGCAGCTGGCCAACCGGCTGGTCTTCGGCGAGCGGGCCACGCCGTACCAGGTCCTGTCCGACTTCGCCGGCGACATGGCCGCGCAGCTCGACCTGGGCGAGGCGCTCGACCGGATGGTCACGCTGCTGGCCGGCGCGGCCGGGGCCACCCGGGTCGGGGTGTGGATCCGGGTCGGCGCCCAGTTGCGCCCGGTCGCGGCCTGGCCGCGGGAGTCCGCGCCGGCGGCCGCCGTGGACCTGCGTGGCGGCGCCGACCTGCCCGTGCTGGACCCGCCGTCTCGCGCGGTCCCGGTCCGGCACGGGACCGACCTGCTCGGCGCCCTGTCCCTGCGCAAGCCCAGGAACGAGCCGCTGACCGCCACGGAGGACAGCCTGCTGCAGCACCTGGCCTCGCAGGCCGGCCTCGTGCTGCGCAACGCGCAGCTCACCGCCGAGCTGCGGGCCATGATCGACGAGCTGCGCGCCTCGCGCCGCCGGCTGGTGGAGGCGCAGGACGCGGAGCGCCGCAAAATCGAGCGGAACCTGCACGACGGCGCCCAGCAGCAGCTCGTTGCGCTGGCCATCCAGCTCGGCCTGCTGGAGGAGTCCGCCGACGACCCGGCCTTCATCCGGGAGCTGGCCCCGCGGCTGCGGGCGGACCTGCGGGCCGCGCTCGGCGACCTGCGGGACCTGGCCCGCGGCATCTACCCGCCGCTGCTCGCCGAGCAGGGCCTGATCACCGCCTTGCAGGCGCAGGCGGCCAGGGCTTCGGTCCCGGTCCGGATCGAGGCCGACGGCGTCGGCCGCTATCCCCCGGACACCGAAAGCACGGTCTACTTCTGCGCGCTCGAGGCCCTGCAGAACGTGGCCAAGCACGCGGCCGCCGAGCGGGTCACGGTCCGCGTGTCCGGCTCGGACGGCAGCCTCCGGTTCGCCGTCACTGATGACGGCGCCGGCTTCAATGTGGCCGACGCGCGGGCCGGCTCGGGCCTGCAGGGCATGTCGGACCGGCTGGCCGCGCTCGGCGGCACCTTCGACATCCGCTCGCAGCCCGGTCAGGGCACGACGATCACGGGCTGCCTGCCCGCTGCGCAGCGGGCAGCCTGACGAAGGCGGCCAGCCCACTTCCCCACGCCTCAGCAAGCTGCTCCCGCCAGACCGCTGGGACTGAGGGGAGACAGAGTTGCGCGGCACTGGATATCTTCACGGCAAGCCGCGCCGCCGATGAGGCGCTGCCGGCCGAGCACAACACGATCAAGAAATCGGTCTGACATCGGCAGGAGCACTATGAGCATCTCACCTCCCACTCCGGCTGATCCGGCGGCCGCGCCGAGCGAAGCTTCGCTGATCGGCAGATTTGTCGCCATTCTCACGCCTGTCTTTGCGGTCGCAGCTGGCTGGTTCGCCGGGCTAATCGCGCAGGTAGTACCTGGAGCGCACCTGGACCAGAATCAGATCGTCGCCTTCATGACCGCGGCCTCGGTCAGCGCGATAGCTGCGGGCTGGAAGTGGCTGCAGGGCTGGCAGCAGCACGAGGCGCTCGTTGCGCAGGGCAAGGACGTGCCGCGCAAGCCCGGGCCGCCCGCCGCCGTGCCACCCGCCGCCGTGCCACCCGCCGTACTGCCACCACCCGCGGGTCGCCCTTAGAACCAGCCGCCAGCTACCCGACGGCCCTGGCGGCGACCACCCGGCTCCTGATCGCCTCCAGGCCGGCCAGCTCGTCGAACTCCTGGTGCAGTGAGTGGCCCGCAGCTGGAGGGCGTACTCGGCACGGAAGGTGGCCCGCTCGGACGCCGGGCGGGCGGCGAACTTGCCGGCGTTGGCACTCCACAGCCTGACGGTGCCGGCGGCGACGTAACGCAGGTCGGGGTCGGTGCGGTACTCGGGGGCGTCGCACAGCTGGGTGGTGCGC